>JBFXGJ010000001.1:0-180248 GCA_050178135.1 Methanoregulaceae archaeon
GGAGGTAGAAACCATGAGTCGAGGAATTGATCTGCGGATGCTCTCCCTGCTCACTGCATTCATGCTGGTAAGCGTGGCGTTCGTTCCTGCGGTAAGCGCCCAGAGTGAGATGAAAACAGCTCAGGATGCGCTGAAGGAAGTCAAGATAGAGATTGTAACCGACACAGAAAATTTGAAAGAGTGTTATGCAACTGTCCCGCTTGAAGATGGCAGGGAGCAGAAGTACTTCGTCAGGCAATGGAAATCAGAGGTGGATGGAAAGGAGGTCTGGAAGTTTAATGTATTTGAATCCAGCCCGGATGGAGTAATTGCACATGATGCGGTGTTCGGTAGAGATTCTTACTACTGGTGGGATTCGAGTGGCATCCACATGCACTTCGGGCCGATAGATATGAGTGCTCTTTCCGATTTGAGCTCTGCAGTCATAGGTGCATTTGGGGCATGGTTGGCCACGGTGATAGGACTAAGCGGAGGTGTCGCTGCAGTCCTTGCTGCCGTACTTGCGATAGCGATAATACTTACGTACTGGTATTATCAAAATGTTGACGGGAGTATGGACGTATATCTCAGTAATACGACAATTGCTCTCATACCAGTGTATGCCCTGATGCCTGGCTCCCAACCGATTGTTGTACGGTTAGGAACACATGATGTCATTCTAATGCTCTAATTTTTTATCATTGTTAGAGTGGATGTCGATGAACCGAAAAACGATAAGGACCTTAATTGCTGTGGGCTGGGTGTTAACTCTCATATTTCTCTCCATTCTCATAGGTCGTTATGAGGATCTGGTATCACGCGGATTTTCCCAGCTGACTTTTCTTCTGGGGGCAATATTTGGATTGATATCCGCGATGGTTCTCAATAAGGTCGATGCCAGATTCGCTGATAATGAGGAATCGGAGGAGGTGAGGGAGTGATCATTTTCACAATCATGCTTCCAAGGATTTCCCCCCAACTTGCGAGATCTCCCGAATGGGCAACGGGTTATGTAAAACGAATTCAAGGATGATAATGAAACGATCGACACTCTTGCTCGTCCTATCATTGTCTCTGCTCGGTTGCGGCTGCACCTCTCAGGATCTTCTGGAAACAAACAGCTCGTCTTTTGCGGATACGGTAAGAGGATCTCAGGATTATTATGATACAATCGTGATCGACGACCCGCTCAATGCGACTGCGTGGTGCATGCGGGGAAATTACTATAGAGGATAGCTCGGAACACTCAGACCTCACCGCTCTGAACGAAATCTCTTGAGCATCGGTCCTCCTGTCCTTTTGGTTCCCCCCACGTCTTTCCACACTATCTGATCGCGAAAGCTACCGCTCGGCGCGTTCTTTTCGCTGGATAGTTCGGAGCTGAAGGAGGTTGTAATTGAAGCACGCCATGACGTTCGCGAGATGTGCCCGAGCGACCGTTGTGACCATTACATGGCCGGCATGGAAACATCGTTTGATCACCGCGCAGGGTCGTTCCACGAGAACCCTCGTACGGCTGATCGCCCGTTTTCGTCGTTGCTCCCTGATGGAGAGCGGATGGTTCCGAACCGCCCGATGCATCGTTTTGTCCATCGACGTCGCTGGTTTGACACCGAAATACCCTTTGTCCCGGTAGACCGTTTCTCCCGGTTTCGAGAGGTCGACACGACTATCATGGGTCGATGCCGTGGTGGTTACCACCCGTCGGATTAACTGCCACTCCTTGTCGATGAGGGTGTGAAGTTTATACCCGAACTGACTCTTTTTCCCTTTCTTCGCCCAGGTGCCGTCCCGGCTCCGCCGGGTCCGTGCCTGATCGCCGCGTGGTGTATCAGCGGTCGCATGACCGGGGTCCGCGGTAATGAACGTTGCATCCTGGATCACACCCCGGTGAATTTTCAGGCCGCGGGCATCGAGCTGCTGCTGGAGGTCGGTCCAGAGGTCGTCGATCATGCCGGCGTCGACCAACCGGTTCTTGAACGCCCAGATCGTCGAACGGTCGGGGATCGTGGCAGGATACCCAAGAAAATGGCGGAATGAGATCCGGTCCCCAGCCTGCCGTTCGAGCTCGTAGTCGGAGAGACCATACCACTGCTGCAGCACGAGCAGTTTCATGAGCACGATCACATCGGTATGCGGGCGACCGCCCTGATCGGTGTCGCTCTGGTAGAGCGTGGACAACCGGGGACGAAACAGCTCCCAGTCAATCAAATCTTCGATCTCATTGAGAGGGTCACCACGGGCGGCGATGGACGCATACTCCTGGTGGAGAAAAAAGTTCCCGAACGTGCTCATCCAGAAAGATCGATCGTAGAGTGGATAAAGGTGAGCTGGGGTTTGTCGCTATTCTCTATAACGACGCATTCGGCCAGTTCGGCGAAGCATTAGAGAGTTATAACCGGTCACTTGAAATGGATCCGGAATATGGGTATGCCTGGTTCTCGAAGGGAGTTACGTTAGAGAATCTGCAACAGTTCGAAGAGGCGAGAGCCTGTTTTGAAAAAGCCGTACAGTACGATCCCTCTCTTGCGGGAACGATCTCTCGGATTCGACAATAACCGAGAGCTCTTCGTCTCGGCGGCAGGCCCGAGAGGTGGATCACCGAGGACTGGGTATGGGCTAGGAGCGGGAGCGATGACACGGCTCGAGGGGCCCTCGGGTCGGTGCTCGGATAGACTGACACGTCTCACCGAACACGTGCCGTTCAAGCGGATACGAGGGGAGTGACCGGCATAACCTCATGAGTCCTCCCGCCCAACCAGTACTTCGGGAGCCGCAGGATGAGCGCGAGAAAGGAGTTCGTGGTCGGCGTATCCGGAGCGAGCGGCGCCCCGTACGCTCGCCGTCTGCTCGAGGTGCTGGTCGAAGAGGCGACCGTGCACCTGGTTGTCACGGAGCAGGCGCGGGCGATCGCCGCGCACGAGGGGGTCCGGTACGACGACCTCGACGTGGTCGTCCATCCCAACAACGACCTCGCGGCAGCGATCGCTTCAGGCTCGCACCGTTCGGACGGGATGGCCGTCGTGCCGTGCAGCACCAAGACCCTCGCTTCGATCGCCCACGGTCTCTCTGCCTCGCTCCTGGCGCGGGCGGCGGACGTCACTCTAAAAGAGCGGCGTCCGCTCGTGCTCCTGGTGCGGGAGATGCCCCTCTCCCGGGTCCACCTCCGGAACATGCTCGCTGCGGATGAGGCCGGCGCGACAGTGATGGTCGCCAGTCCCGGTTTCTACGGCCGGCCGGCGACGGTCGATGACCTGGTCGAGATGGTGGTGGGGCGCGTGCTCGACCACCTGGGGGTTGATCACGCCCTCGGCCCTCGATGGGGGGGATACGATGCATAACGAAGTCACGATGCGGGATTATATCGCACGGGTGCGTGAAGAGGGAGGAGCCATCGAGGTTACCGAGCCGGTCTCGACGGTCTACGATGCACCTCGTCGGTCGGCCCAGACCGATCGGATGCTCCTTTTTAACGACCTCGGGAACGGGTGGCGCGGCGTCATGAACCTGGTCTCGGACCGGGCCTCGATCGCCCGGGCCCTCGACCTGCCCCCGGACCGGGTACTCTCGACCCTTGCGGATGCGAGGTTCGACGGGCAGGTCAGGGTCGATGGCCCCCTCTCCACCGTCCGCCCCGACCTCGACCAGGTCCCCGTGATGAAGCATTACCCGCTGGATGCCGGGCGGTACCTCACGGCGGGCATCGTCTACTCGCGGTACGGCGGCGTCGAGAATGCCTCGGTCCACCGGATGCTTGTCCAGGGAAAGGACCGGCTCGTCGCCCGGATCGTCGAGGGCCGGCATACCTTCAACCTGCACCGCCAGGCACGCGAGGCGGGCGAATCCCTCCCGGTCGCGATCGCGATCGGTGTCCACCCGGCCGTCATGCTTGCCGCCTGCACCCGTGTACCGGAAGGTCGGGAACTCGCCTACGCTGCAGAACTCATCGGCGGCGAGATCGGGGTGCGAGAGTGCTCGAACGGGGTGCTTGTGCCCGATGCCGAGATCGTGATCGAGGGTGATATGGGCGCCGAAACGGCGGATGAGGGGCCGTTCGTCGACATCACCGGCACCTATGACCCGGTCCGCGTCCAGCCGGTGATCCGGCTCACCGGCATGGCGGTGAAACAGGACCCAATCTATCACGGCATCCTGCCGGGGGGTGCGGAGCACAAGGTCCTGATGGGGGCGCCGTACGAGCCCAAGATCTACCGGGCGGTCGCCGGCGTCACGACGGTCCGTAACGTGCACCTCACCCCCGGCGGCTGCGGGTACCTTCACGCCGTGGTCCAGGTCAAAAAGGCAACGAACGGTGACGGCAAGAACGCCTGCATGGCCGCTTTCGCCGCCCACACGTCACTCAAGCACGTCGTGGTCGTCGACGAGGACATCGACCCGGGCGACCCGGCAGAGGTCGAGTACGCGATCGCGACACGGGTGCGGGGCGACACCGACCTTCTGGTGGTGACGGGCGCCCGCGGGTCGTCGCTCGACCCGTCTCGAATGGCCGACGGGACCAACGTCAAGATCGGGGTCGACGCGACCATGGCCCTCGGAAGAGAGGCGGAGTTTGTCCGTGCGAGGTGGGACGATGCAGCTTGACCGCGACGATGAACGCATCCTCGCCGGCGAGTTTGGAGAGACCCGGCAGCGGCTGATGGAACTCCTCGTCGGCCTCGGGACCGTGTACGGCGCAGAGAAACTTGTCCCGATTGCATCCGCCCAGGTCTCCGGGGCATCGTACAAGACGATCGGGGACTGGGGCCTCGAGTGGCTCTCGTCCCTCGATGCGCGGGCGGTGGTCCCCGCCGTCCTGAACCCGGTCGGCATGGACCTGGAACGGTGGCAGGAGATGGGAGTCCCGGCCGACTTCGCCCGCAAGCAGGAGGAGGTGGTCCGCGTCTACCGCCGCCTCGGCATCCGGCTCGAGTGTACCTGCACCCCGTATTACCTGGCCCTCACGAACTACGGCGACCACCTTGCGTGGTCCGAGTCCTCGGCGGTCTGCTATGCGAACTCGGTGATCGGCGCCAGGACCAACCGCGAGGGAGGTCCATCGGCGCTCGCTGCTGCCCTGGTGGGCAAGACCCCCTTCTACGGACTTCACCTGGTCGAGAACCGCCGTCCGACGGTTGCCGTCCGGGTCGAGGGGGCCCCAGACGCTCCGGGCGGCGGCTGGTACGGCGCGCTCGGCGTCCTTGCCGGCAAGGAGGTGGGAGCGAGGATCCCATTCTTCACCGGGATCCGGCCGACACGTGACGGCTTGAAGAGCCTGGGAGCCGCGATGGCCGCAACAGGGGCGGTCGCCCTCTTCCATGTCGACCGGATCACACCGGAGACGCGGGTCTTTCCGTTCGATACGGCGGACCTCGAGACGATCACTGTGACCGCGGCAGAGGTCGAGGCGGTCTGGTCCGACCTCCCGGTGGAGGCGGTCGCCCTCGGGTGTCCGCACTGCTCGGGGGAGGAGCTGGCCCACATCGCCGCCCTGCTCGACCGGCGGAAGATAACGAAGCCCCTCTATGTCTTCGCCGCTCGGCGTGTGATCCAGGAGAACGCGGAGGCCGTTGCCGCCATCGAACGGAGTGGTGCGCGGGTTTACGCGGACACGTGCATGGTCGTCTCGCCGGCCCTGGAGCGGTACGGAGCGATCATGACAAACAGCGGAAAAGGGTTCGCGTACCTGCCGAGCATGTGCGGGGCCGAGGCTCGCCTGGCGCCACTCGAGGACTGCGTGGCGGTGGCCACGAGCTGACCTTATCCCTTCCGAAGTGAATCCCCCTACACCCATGGGCCTGTACGACCTGATCGCCGGGCTATTTGTCCCAGAACGCCGGGTGACGTACCTGCGCGGGCGGGGCGATTCGGCCGGGCTTGTCCGCCTGCTCACACGGGGAGAGCCGGCTGTGCGGCATCTGGCCGCTGCCGCCCTCGGCGAGCTCCGGGATCCGGTTGCGCTGCCGGCCCTCGTCGCGGCCCTCCAGGGGCCGGACGAGGAGGGCGTCCGCTGGCGAGCTGCAGAGGCCCTCGTGAAACTCGGGTCCTGTGCGCTCGACAACCTCATCGTTCTCGCCGCCCACGATGACCCCGATGTCCGGTGGAAGGCCTGTGTTTCCCTGGGTGAGATCGGAGATGTACGGGCGGCTCCTGCCCTTGTCGACCGTCTCGCCGACCACGATCGCTTCGTTCGTACGCGAGCAGTCTCTGCCCTTGTTCGACTCGGATCTCCCGCACTCCCCCTCCTCACCATCGCCCTCGAGGACCCGGATGTGCGCGTCCGCGTGGGTGCTGCCGATGTCCTCGGCCAGATCGGGGATGCGGCGGCGATCGAGGGCCTGCTGATCGCGATCAAGGACCCGGTCGAGTCTGTTCGGCGGTCTGCAGCGGTCGCCCTGCTCCGTCTCAACCCCGTCACCTGAACCGGCGGAGCTCCCGCATCCTCCCACCGGTCCGATCTCCTGTCTCCTACAGGATCTGCCGGGAATCGGGGCGTTCGTCCAGGATACGGATGGTCTCGGGATTAAGAAGCATGTCGAGGTCCGGGACCACCACCCAGATCGGCAGGGAGCCGGCGAGGTCCTGCGCCTGGACACGGTAGACCCTGGAGGAGAAGAAGGTCGCACGGATGTCCGAGTACGCACAGGCGTATTGGTCGAGGCTCGACGGCGCAGCAGGGTCGATCGCCTTTCGACATTCGAGAAGAGGGTTCTGGACGTATTTTTTAAGGGTGGAGACCTTCCGCTCCCGAAGCTGCCGGGCGAGCCGGCGGCTCGACTCTCCCTGGGCATACCGGACCAGGACCACCTGGCAGACCAGGATGAAGAGGACGGGGATGAAGCCGAGCCCGGTCACGGTAGCGCGGGAGTTCCAGATCACCCCGAGGGTGAACCCTGGCATGAGCATGGCTGCAATCAGGACGAGCGCAACGAACCCGGCGGCGATCCCGATCGGCAGCACCACCTTCCAGAGGGGTTCGACATGGCGGTGGATCTTCTGGTAGACCTCGTTCTGGATGCCGATCAGGGACTCGAGGAACCCGCCGGTGTAGGGTCGAAAGGCCGCGATCGCCAGGTAGAAGAGCATGATCGCGGCCGATTGGAATACGATGAGCCATCCCAAGAGTCCAAAGTCCCCGAGGAGCGCGAAGACGATGTTGAGCCCATAGACGGCGAGAAATGCCGGTGCGAGAGGCTGGCTGTTGATGAAGAACGAGTTCCAGAAGATCCGGGCGATGAGCCACCGGTGATCGGCAAGCCCGATCTCACCCAGGCGTTCAGTGATCCGGGTCCCCGCACCGGGTGACGACCCGACACTGCCGGCTCCTGCCGAGGGGATCAACAGAAGAAACGGGTTGATCACGTAGAGAAAGAAACTGGCTGTGATCCAGTAGATCCCATATTCGGGGACGACGAGCCCGAGCAGGACGTTCGCGAGCACGAGATCGGCGACGATCAGGTTCGAGAGGAGCGACCGGACATCGTGGCGTTCAAGTCTCCCGAGCGCCTCGGTCTCAGCGTCCAGTTCTCTCTGGACGCTCGTGATCAGCCTGTCCAGGTGGTCTTTCACCGCATCGTACGACCCCTCGATCATGCGATTCACCCCCGGTGTCCCGGCGCTGGCCCCCTGCGGGAGAAAAAGAGTATCGTGGTGGTCCGGGTCATCCGAGCTCGTCCCAGCGGTTGCGACGCTGGTAGAGGACCACGCCGAGGCCGATCAGGGCGATCACGATGATCACGGCGATGTAGGGAAGAATGCCGCTGCCCTGCTGCGTCTCACCTGCTGTCGCATTCGACGCGCCGGGTGTCCCCTGGGCGCCGGCAAAATGGGAGCGGAGATCGACCGAGTCGTTGTATGCCTCAAGTGCCTTTTCTGCGGACTGGTTTGCCCGGATCCTGGCCTGGTTGAAGTTACTGTCCGCCATGCTGTCCGTCGCGCTCGTCAGGGACTGCTGGGCGCTCTCGCGCTTGACGGTGATCGCGGCGACGCGGGGATCGTTCGCAAGGTCGGGATTAGACTTGAAGAACGTGAGCATCTCGTCGACGTTCCGGATCTGGGATGTGGCCCGATCGATCTCTGCCTGAGCCCCCGAGCGGTCGAGGCTCGCTTCCGCCTCTTCGACGAGGGTGTTGATCCGCTCGATTGCACCCGCCTGGGACCCGACGTCTCCGGATGTCGCCGTGTTCAGGAGACGCTCGGCCTCTCCGTACTTCCGTTCGGCTTCGGTGGTGTTCGCACCCTTCGCCGTCAGCGCGTCGATCTCTCCCCGGAGCTCAACGAGTGCCGTCCTCGCCTCGTCCAGGCTCTTCATCACGTCCTGAGGGTTCACGACCTTCCGTTCGATCGTGTACTCCCCGTTGTCGCGGACCTTGCTCGACTGGTCGAGCCACTGGAACCGGAGGACGGTCAGGTTCTGGGTCGCGTTCGTCTGGGGGACCGTTCCCTCGAGCATCACGCGGAGCTTGACCGAGGTCTCCTTCGGGTATTCGAGCTCGAACCCGCTGATCTTGAAGAACTTCCCATATCCCTCGGGTTTTGGGTTCTCGTTGCCGCTGATCACGATGGCCCATGTCCATTTCGGCCGTTCAAGTTCAGAGAAGAGCGAGAAGGTGTCTTCGGTCGGGAACGTGCTCCCGGAGATGGCCGGGAAGTCGACGACTGCGTTCACGGTCACCGGCACTCCTGCCTGGAGGGCCCCGTCGGGTGAGACCTCGGCGGTCTCGACTTTGAATGCGCTGCCCGCGACCGAGAGGGCGCAGATGAGCAGCATGGCGATGATGATGCGTACGAGAGAGTTCATGGCACATTCTCCGAATTGTTCTCGAAGAGCGGTTCGACACCGCCCTCGAACATGGTCCGCCCGTTGGGCTTCTGCCTGGCGAGTTCCTCTTTTGTCTCCTTCGCCATCTCGAGCAGGTCGCGGATACGCGGTGCGTCGCTGACCGAGGCGAGGACCACGATCGCCGCGATGTAGTTCGACTTGATCGGGTAGTCGCCCGAACGTATCTCTTCTCCATCGATCTGCTCCTCGATCCACGAGCGTGCTGTTTCGACCCCTTTCCGGTCCATCTCTTCCGGAGGGCCGACGAGCAGTATCAGCGCACGAGTGGCCGAATGGAAGTTGCAGGGGAGCGTGAGCCGACCGAGGACGGCGGATCGGACGAGTGAGAGTATCTTTGCGGACCGGTCGTCGCCCAGGAGCTGCTGCTCGGCCCCCTCCTTTCGCCGGAGCCCTCCGAGTAACGAGCTGAGCGTCCCCTCCCGCTGCTTCTGACGGGTACTGACAGCGTCGGTCTTGGCGAAACCGACCGTCGTGATCCCTCCTCCGCGCAGGGTGTTGATGATCTCGGACGAGTCAACGACCATCTCGCCGACCCCCTGCTGGCCGACCTCGCCGGCCCTGAAAAGGACCCCGAACCGACGGACGATCTCGTCGTTGATCCGGTCGTAGGCGGTCTTGATCGATTCGCCCTCCTTCCTCCAGGCCGCGTTGTCGAAGATGAAGGTGTTGTCGGCGACGTTGACAAGGGTCGTGAGAGAGCGGGCCGCGTTGTACGAATAGAGTCTTCCTTCCTCGGGTGACGGGATGATGCCGATCGTGTAGACCGGCTCCTGGTACAGCGTCTTGAGGTGCTGGGCCAGCACCGGCGTGCCTCCCGAGCCCGTTCCACCTCCGAGCCCGGCAACGATGACGAATGCATCGATGTCGTGCGTGCCGATCCCCTCTATCGCAGTCACGATCGAGTCGACTTCATCGCGGGTGATCTTCGCTCCGAGGGCGTTTTCGGTCCCGACACCGTGCCCTTTGACCACCGTCTGGCCGATCAGCACCCGGTCTTTCATCGGGATGTGCCTGAGCCCGAGAAGGTCGGTCCGGGCTGTGTTCACCACAACCGCACGGAACAGGTGGGTCTTGTCCTGTTCCATGAACATGTCGACGACCTTACCTCCGGCCTGGCCGAAACCGATAAAGAAGACCCTCATCGTCTGACACTCTCCAACGGATCCATGTGTGGATTAGTATGAGTCCCTCACGTTTATGAGGTTTTATTCAACTTCACAAACGTTCTTATCCTTTTTGCATTAAACCTTGTATCCAGTAATGAAGTGCTGTGTTGTCGGAGGAGGGCTTACCGGGCTCGTAGCGGCCCTTTCCCTCCCTGCCGATCACGAGGTCGATCTCTACGAACGTCGACCCGTGCTCGGAGGCTGTCTCTCCTCGATCGACCGCGGCACGTACACGATTGAATCGTTCTATCATCACTGCTTCCAGGGGGATCGGCACCTGCTCGCCCTCCTCGAACGGCTTGGCCTCCAGGACGAACTCGAGTGGCTCACCGGGTCCACGGGCTACCACGTGAACGGTCACTCGTTTCCGCTTTCGAGCCCGATGGAGATCCTGGCGTACCCTCACCTGACGGTGCTCGACAAGGCCCGCCTCGCCTGGTTGACCCTCCGGGCGGGAAAGCTGGACCGGAAGGCCCTCGACGACGTGACGGCCCGGGAGTTCATCCTCGAGCATGTTGGGCGTTCGGTCTACACCTCGTTCTTCGAGCCCCTCCTCAGGTCAAAGTTCGGGCCGATGCGGGACCAGGTCTCGGCTGCCTGGCTGGTCTCCCGGATCGCCATACGCTCGAACCGGACTCCCGGCGGCGAGCGACTCGGGTATCTACGGCATGGTTTCCAGGTACTGATCGACCGGCTCCGCGAGGAACTGGAAGCCCGGGGATGCGCGATCTACACGGAGACGCCCGTCACCTCGATGCAGCGCGACTCGCTCACCTGGGCGGTTGAGGGGCGGCGCTACGACACCGTCATCTCGACGATCCCTCCCCAGGTCCTCGCGTCGATGACCGGCATCCAGTTCGCGCCGATCCCCTACCAGGGCGCAGCCTGCATGACCCTCGCCCTCGATCGCGAGGTCACCGATGGGATCTACTGGCTGAACATGAGGGACGAGGCCCCCTACGGTGCGGTTGTCTCTCACACGAACTTCGTCCCGTTCGAACGCTACGGGGAGCACCTGGTCTACCTCGCGTCGTACTACGCGGGCGATCTGCCGGCCCAGCAGGGCGAAAGCATGCTCTCCGACTTCTGCGAGCGGTTCGGGGTGGCCCGTGAAGAGGTCCGCTGGCATCACCTCGAGGTGGACCCGTATGCCGGCCCGGTCTACACGACGGGCTACCGCCGCCTGATCCCGAACTACGAACAGTATGGCCTCTACATGGCCGGCATGTTCTCGTGGCCCAACTACCCCGAGCGGTCGATGGAGGGCTCGATCATCGCGGGAGAGCAGGTGGCGACCTGCGTGGGGAGACGCGCCGCTCATGCATGACCCCGAACTGACGGCGGTGCTCCCGGTCTACAACGACCTCGCGGCCCTCAAGACGGCGATCCCGGTCTCTCTCGAGACCCTGGAGCAGTGCGCCGACCGGTTCGAACTCGTGGTCGCCGAGGACGGTTCGACCGACGGTTCGGCCGAGTTCGTCCGCGAGTACGAGGGCCGGGACCCCCGGGTCCGGCTCTTTCATTCGGACGAACGTCTCGGTCGGGGGCGAGCGCTCAACCGTGCGTTCCGGGCGTCGACCTCCCCGATCGTCTGCTACTACGACGTCGACCTCGCGACCGACATGCGGCACCTCTCCGAGC
Source organism: Methanoregulaceae archaeon (assembly GCA_050178135.1). Classification (GTDB taxonomy): domain Archaea; phylum Halobacteriota; class Methanomicrobia; order Methanomicrobiales; family Methanospirillaceae; genus UBA288. The sequence goes on from JBFXGJ010000001.1 coordinate 11,626, forward strand.
TCGTCGGTGCGATCCGAAACGGGGCGGCGATCGCGACCGGTTCCCGCCTGATGCCGAGCTCGGAGATCGTCCGCTCCGGCGGGCGCGAGTTCGCGAGCCGCGGCTACAACCTACTGGTCCGGACCGTGCTCGGCTCGCGTCTCTACGACCACCAGTGCGGGTTCAAGGCGTTCGACCGGGCCCGGCTCCTGCCGATCATCGACCGGGTCCGATCCCCCCACTGGTTCTGGGACACCGAGGTCCTGGTCCGGGGGCAGCACGCCGGGTACCCGGTCGAGGAGATACCGGTGAGGTGGACCGAGGGGCCGGGCACCACGGTCCGACCGAAGGACGTTATCGAGATGGGAAGCGCCGTCTTCCGACTCTGGTGGCAGCTCCATGTGGCGAAGGATTAGCGCGATAGTCATCCCGACCGTGATCGCCGCCGTGATCATCGGCTATATGCTGGTCCCGATCTGGGCTGACCTTCTCGAAGCGCTCCAGCATGTCGTCCCGGTTTATCTGGCCGCAGCGATCGCCGTCTGCGTCCTGGCATGGGCCCTCCGGGGGTGGCGGTATCGCCTCATATTGAACGGGCTGGGAGTACGTCCGACCCTCGGGTTCGCGATGGCCTGTATCTTCGTCTCGCAGACCGCGAACCTGGTGATCCCGGCCCGTCTTGGCGACCTGGTCAGGGTCTTCCTCCTCAAGCACGAGTTCGAGACGACCTACTCGCAGGGCCTCTCGTCGATCCTGGTGGAACGTATCTTCGACATCCTGACCGTCGCTCTCCTGGGCCTGGTCTCTATCCCGTTCTTCCTGGACTTCCCGCCCGAGTACTATACCATGATCCTGGTCCCGCTCATCGGCGGTGCTCTCTTCTTCCTGCTGCTGCTGCTGGTCGGCCGGGTCCGGTCTGAGAACCGGATCATCTCCCTCGTCCTGCAGATGCTCGAGGAGATCCGCACCGTCTCCCTCTCGATCCGTTCTCTCGTTGTCCTCGGCGGGGTCTCGCTCTTTATCTGGGTCGTGGACGTCACGGTCTGCATCTTCGTCGTCCTGATGCTCCAGGCCCCCCTGGACATCCCGACCGTGGTACTCGCCATCGTGATCGGAAACCTGGTCAAGGCGGTCCCGATCACCCCGGGCGGGCTCGGGACGTACGAGTTCACGCTCCAGACAATCCTCGAGCGCGGCGGGATGCCTCATGTCGCGGCGACCCTGGTCGCCTTTATCGACCACCTGATCAAGAACCTGGTCACGGTGGTCGGCGGGGTGATCTCGGTCTACCTCTTCGGTGACTGGATGTTCGTCGTGATCAAAAGGGTCTTCGACAAGAAGGTGATCAAGGGGGAGTCCGTTGGCGATTGAGTCCCAGGCCCTGGCGGTCATTACGTGGCTGGCGGTCATCAAGATCGCTCAGCTCTCGATCTGGCCTGCGCTCAGGCCGCACTTCGGGCGGTTTGCCTACCCGGTCTCATTCTCCGCCTCGGTACTGGGCCTGGCGCTCCTCGCCTGGTACCTCGGTATCGCCCACCTGCCGGTGACACTCGCGCTCCTCCCGTTCGTCGCCCTGTTCGCCTGGCACGCGTATCGACGGATGTACTCCCGGGAGGTCCTCGCCGAGCACTGGCGGTGGGACGCGGTCTTTGTCGTCCTCTTCATCTTCCTCCTCGAGTGCCGGTACATCAATCCCTCCGCCTCGTTCGCCGAGAAGTTCATGGACCACGGGTTCGTCGCCTCGATCATGCGGGAGCCGGTGGTCCCACCCCTTGACCCGTGGTATGCCGGCGGGAATCTGAACGTCTATTACTACTACGGGTCCTGGATCATGGGCGTGCTCGGTCTCTCCTCGGGTGTCGCGTCTCGCCTGGTCTTCAACCTCGGGCTCCCGACGGTGCTGGCGCTTGCCGGCGTCAACCTCTACATGGTCGGCCACCTCCTGCTCGACCGGTTCCGCTGGCTCCCGATCGTTCCCCTGATCCTGCCGAATCCGGCCTCGATCCAGCTCTTCCTGCTCGGCAACCCGCTCTCCAAGGTCGCCTGGGACAGCACGCGGGTGATCACCGACACGATCAACGAGTATCCCCTCTTCTCGTTCACCTGGGGGGATCTCCATGCCCACGTGATCGGGATCTTCAACCAGGCCTTCCTGGTCTCACTCCTGGTCTTTGCCCTCACCTGCTGGGACCGGCTCTCCGAACGGGCCCGGGTCGTCCTGATCGGCCTCGTGGCCCTCTCACTCGGGGCGATGCCCGGGATCAACTCCTGGGACGTGCTCCTCTACGGGCCGATCACGGTCCTGGTCGCCCTCATCGTCTGGCTCGTCCACCGGCGCGACCCCTCGAAGGGGAGGGTGAACGCGCTCCACCTCCTGGTGGTCGGCCCGGCGCTGGCGGTCGCGCTCTACGTTCCGTATTACCTCACCCTTGCCTCGCAGGGGATCAAGGGCATCGGGCTCGTTACCGCCCCCTCCGACCCGGTCCAGTTCCTGCTCGTCCACGGTCTCTTCCTCGCGATCGCCTACGCTGCATGCGCCAGCGACCTGCGGCAACGGCCGTACCTGGTGGCGGCGGCGTTTCCGTTTCTCCTCGCCGGCTACGTGGCGGCGGCGATCGTGGCCATACCCCTCACCTCCCTTGCCGTCCGGTTGATCGAGCGGCGTGCGGAGGTCCGGCCCGAAGACCTGCTCGTCGCACTCGGGCTCGCGATCGCCCTCTTCTGCGAACTGGTCTACCTGAAGGACAACATGGGGGACCAGTACTTCCGGATGAACACAGTCTTCAAGTTCTACATCGCCGCATGGCTGCTTGCCGGGACCGGGACCTTCGTGATGCTCGGTCGTGCGCTCGACCGGGAGGTGATAACGGCATGGCTCTCGTCGCTCCCGCTCCGGGCACGCCAGGGGGCCGTGGTTGGGGCCATTCTCATCCTGCTCGCCTCGCCCTTCGTGGCGGCAGGGTCCTTCTCCCACCCGTCCTACACCCTTGACGGGCTCGCGTTCCTCGACCGCGAGCATCCGGGGGACTCTGAGGCGATACGATATCTCCAGGGGGTTCCCGGGCCCCACGTCATCGCGGAGGCGAAGGGGGACGATTACTCGTACGCTGCACGCGTCTCGTCGTTCACCGGCATGCAGGCAGTCGTCGGCTGGACCTTCCACCAGTTCATGTGGCGCAACGACTACGGCCCCATCCAGGAACGGATCGCCGACCTCCAGGCGATCTACGAGGACCCGTCGCGGTCGGTAGAACTCCTGCAGAAATACGAAGTCGACTATCTCTATGTCGGCGACTTCGAACGCCAGTCATACCGGGTCTCGCTGCCGCTGTCCGGGATCGAGCCGGTCTACGACCGGGGTGGAGTTCAGATCTACCGGGTCACGGGGGCGTAGGCGGTGATCGGTTATGGTGACCAGGCGGTCTTCGTCCTATCCTGGATCCTGGTCCTGAAACTTCTCCAGCTCTCGGTCTGGCCCCTTCTCAGGCCAACCTTCGGCAGGCTCGCCTACCCTGCCGCCTTCACGACGTCGCTCCTCGCTCTCCTCGCCGGCTCGTGGTACCTCGGGCTCGCGCACCTCCCGACGTGGCTCGTCATCGTACCGTTTCTCGTCCTGCTCGGCGCCGGGATCGCACGACGAAAGTACGGGCGCGCCGAGTGGGTGGGCGCGTGGCGGTGGGAACTGGCCTTCTTCGTCTTCTTCCTGTTCGTGCTCGAACTCCGGTTCTTCAACCCGTACGTCTCGCACTACTCCGAGCAGTTCATGGACCTGGCCTGGGTCGCTTCGATCATGCGGAACCCGGTCGTGACCCCGCTCGACCCCTGGTTCGCCGGCGGTACCCTGAATATCTACTACTACCTCGGTCACTGGCTCATGGCCCAGCTCGCTCTCCTGGCAGGAGTGCCGGCCCGCATCGTCTTCAACCTGGTACTGCCGACGGTCTTCGGCCTCTCCGCGGTCAACTGCCTCATGATCGGCCACCTCCTTCTCGAGCGTCAACGCTGGCTCCCGCTCGGCCTCCTCGTGCTCGTCAACCCGACCGCGCTCGTCCAGCTCGCCTCCGGCAAGGCCCTGGTACCGGCCCTCGACCACTCCCGCCACGCGATCGCCCACGGTCTGACCGAGTACCCCTTCTTCTCCTCGATCCTCGGGGACCCCCACGCGCTCGTCATGAGCATGTTCAACCAGCTCTTCCTGGTCGCCCTCCTTGTCGTCGCCTGGACTCGCTGGCGGGACCTTTCGATGCACCAGCGCTGGGTGGTGATCGGCCTGTCCGCCCTCTCGCTGGGGGCGATGCCGGGGATCAACTCCTGGGACGTCGTCGTCTACGGCCCGCTCGTCGTGGTCGTCGGGATCCTCATCTGGTGGCGCGAGCGGCAGGAGGGGGGATGGACGTCACGCCAGGCACTGCTCTACACGGTCCTCGTCCCCGGTCTCGGTCTCGGTCTCTACCTCCCCTATCTCCTGGCCCTCAAGCCCGGCTCGGTCCACGGGGTTCTCCCGGTCCTCTCTCCGTCCGAGCCGGTCACCTTCCTGCTCACCCATGGGTTCTTCTTCGCGGTCGTTGTCTGCGCCATCGCGCGCTTCGTACCGCGCCACCTCTACCTCTTCCTGCTCGCCGTGCCCTTCGCCTACCTCGGCTACTACTCGGCGGCGATCACCGTCGTCCTCGTTGCCCTCACACTCGTGCGCGCCCGGCAGACGGGCCGGATCGAGGACCTCCTCGTCGCTGCCGGGCTCATGATCATCCTCGCGGTCGACCTGGTCTACTTCCGTGAGGCCTTCGACAACGAGTACTTCCGGACCAACACGATGCACAAGTTCTACTACATCGCCTGGATCCTCCTCGGCGTGGGGTGTGCCGGCCTTGCCGGTAGATGGCTCCAGGGGAGGCGCCGGCTCCAGGAGGTGCCGCGGGCGGCCCAGGTGTCGATGGTGGTGCTCTGCGTCGCCCTCCTGCTCGCGTTCCCGATCGTATTCCAGCCGGACGTCGGCAGGGACCTCCTCGGGATCCAGTTCAAGGGTGGTTCGCATACCCTGGACGGGCTCGCATACCTCGACTTCGATCACCCTGGCGATGCCGCCGCCGTCAGGTTCCTCGAGACATACCGGGGCGGGGGCTGTATCATCGAAGCGGTCGGTGACGATTACAGCTACGGCTCACCGATCTCGTCGTTTACCGGCATGCCGACGGTCGTCGGAAAACGCTCGCACGAGCTCCAGTGGCGGACGAACGAGGACGAGTGGTGGTGGATTCGCCCCGCAGACGTCGAGGCCATGTACGAAGAACCTGCCCGGACCATCGAACTGATGGAGCGGTATAACTGCACCCTCATCTACGTCGGGGAGATCGAACAGAGGAAGTACGCGGTCAACCTGGACGGGGCGGGTCTCGAGTCGATCTACCTCGAAGACGGCGTCCAGATCTACCGGATCCCGGGGACGGGCTGATGCGCAAGATCTGGCCGAAAATCTTCCTGATCCGGTGAATCCCTCCTCTTTTCACAAACCTTTATGAATACTCGGCGGAAAAATATATGGACCCATCCTCACTTGCTGATGAGTGATGAAGGAACTACGCAATCCTGAATGAGGTAAGTCATGGCAAAAGGATACGTCCGTTATGAGGCGCCCGAGGAGCTCCAGAACAAGGCCCTCGAAGCGCTAGAACTGTCCAGGGACACCGGCAAGATCAAGAAGGGTGCGAACGAGGCGACGAAAGCCGTCGAACGGTCCACCGCCCAGCTCGTGCTGATCGGTGCCGACGTCGAGCCCGAAGAGATCGTGATGCACCTGGGGCCGCTCTGCGACGAGAAGCAGATCCCGTACATCTACGTGAACCGGCAGAACGACATCGGCGCCGCATCCGGCCTCGAAGTCGGTTCGACTGCCGCCGCCATCGTCAAGCCTGGCAAGGCGAAAGAGATCATCGATGAGCTCGGCGGTCAGATCGCGGCCCTCCGCGGGTGACGTGAATGGCTGACGATGGTACGCCGGCTGAGGTCGTCGAGGTGATCGGCAGCACCGGTATGCACGGCGAGGCGATGCAGGTCAAGTGCCGGATCCTCGAGGGCAACAATAAGGGTCGCATCATCACGCGGAACACGGTCGGACCGATCCGCGAGGGCGATATCCTGATGCTCCTCGAGACCGAGCGCGAAGCGAAGAAGCTGTCGCGGAGATAAGGACATGGTCAACGCATACACCTGTTCGTTCTGTGGAAGCGGGATCGAGCCCGGCACGGGCAAGATGTTCGTGAAGCGGGACGGGACGATCTTCTACTTCTGCTCGACGAAGTGTCAGAACAACCAGCGGCTCGGGCGGGTCCCGCGGCGGGTCGCCTGGACCAAGGCCGGCAGGCGCGCGCTCGGTAAGGAGTGAGCATGGACCGGACCTTCGTGATGATCAAGCCCGACGGGGTCCAGCGGGGCCTCGTCGGTGAGATCATCTCACGGCTCGAGAGAAAGGGCCTCAAGCTCGTGGCAGCACGCTTCGAGCGCCTCCCCGAGGAGCGGGTGAACCGGCATTATGCCGAGCACCTGGAGCGTCCCTTCTTCCCTGGACTCAAGCAGTACATCATGTCGGGGCCCTGCCTTCTCATGGTGGTCGAGGGGAGAGACGCGGCACGGGTCGTGCGTGCGCTGACGGGTGCGACGAACCCGATCGATGCGGCGCCCGGTACGATCCGCGGGGATTTCGGTCTCGACATCGGTCGGAATGTCATCCACGCGGCAGACTCGCCCGAATCGGCGACACGTGAGATCGGGATTCACTTCCCCGACGGTGTCGTCGAGTACGACCGTATCGACGGGCCGGTCCTCTACGAGTAACCCCCCCTTCTCTTTTCTGCCGATCGGCGCCTGTTTATACCTCTGCCTCGTACTCCTGAGTACATGAAGCGGATGCTCATCCTTACCGGTGCACTCGTGCTCGCGCTCGTGGCCGCCGGCTGCACGGGCTCCGGGCCAGGTGCCTCCGGTCCTGCCGGTGACATGCCCTCGATCACCGACGAGTCGGTCAACGAGACTCTCCGGGTCTACGTAACCGAGGCGCAGCGCTCACTCGATGCGCTCGACGCGAACACCTCGTCCGCGGCCACCGCGCTCGCACGGACAGGCCTTTCGGGGCCCGGGGCCGAGGATATACTCCTCGATCTCTCGCGCTCGGGTAACTACACCAACGACGCGGTGACGTTCGATACCAGCGGCGAGATCGTCGCCGTGATGCCTGAAGACTACCAGTTCGCCGTCGGTGCGAACATCCACGGATCCTCAAATATCCAGGCAGCCCTGAATGGGTCCCCGGGAATGAGCACCCGGATCAACCTGGTCGAGGGATTCCGCGGGATTGCACTCGCGCACCCCGTAATGAACGCGACGAGTGCCGCGGGCGGTGTCTCCGTCATCTTCCGGCCCGAGCGGATGCTCGCCTCGTCGGCGCTGAAGGCCCTCGGGAATGGTTCGCACACGCTTTCGGCCGTCCAGACCGATGGCACGATCATCTTCGATACGGATCTGCGCCTCATCGGCCAGTCGATGCTGAACGCGACCCAGTACGGGACGGCGACCGACCTCGCCGAGCTCGCCCGGAACATCGTCTCGACGCCGTCCGGCATCAGGCAGTACCGGGTCAACGAAACCACCACCCGGACCATCGCCTGGCAGACGGTGGGCCTCCATGGGACCGACTGGCGCCTCGTCGTGAACCAGGGGCGCTGAGGATTCACCTTTTTTTTTCTCCCTCCCCCCCTGTACCGTCCTGCAGCCGGCACCCTCTCCTGGTTCTCTCACCCCGAGGGTGCTGCCGGCACCGACGACATGCGCTCCCCATCTCCCGTTCGGTATCCCGGGTCATGGACATCACGGTTCCGGACAGGGCGTTAATACGCCCGCCGATCCCTAGTACCTGGGAATGACCGTTCGCGAACTGATCCGGTGCCAGGGCCACCCCCTCGTCCTGTCCCGTCACCCGACGACCTTCGAGATCACAAAAGAAGAGCACCTCACCGAGGCAGGCGACTGCATCATCGCCGTGGGGGCCGACAAGGGCGCTGCCGACCTCTCCTGCGCGTTCAGGGACGCCCTCGCGCGAGACGGGGCCGTCCTGGTGACCACGCTAAGCTGCGGGCCGGTCGAGGTGGCAGTTCGTTCAGAGGGCGCCCCCGGGCTCCTCCTCGATCACCCGACGGACCTCGTCTGGCGCCGCTCCGACTATGTCTGCGGTCGAACGATCGGGATCCGCTCGGACTTCGTTGCACGAACCCTGCCCCGGGTTCTCATCGATCGGCTTCGGGCCGGAGAGCCGCTCGAGGCGGAGCTGGTTATCGTCTAGTCCCGGCCGAGCTCGGTGATCCGGATCTCTGCGGTCGCGAGCAGCTCCTCGCACTGCTTCACGAGCACGGCTCCCTGCTCGTAGAGACGAATGCAGTCGTCGAGGCCTGTCCCGTCGTCTTCGAGCTTACGGACCACGTCCCTGAGTTCGGCGATCAGCTCTTCATAGGTCTTCTTCGTCATCACGTACCTCCTCTACCCTGAGAGACGCCCTTCCTTTCCCGAAGCGAGCCAGTACGCGGTCGCCCGGTGCAAGTTCGTCGGCGGCCCTGACCGGCCGTTCCTGGAACTCAACGAGTGCATATCCGCGGGCGAGTGGCTCGAATGGTGACCTGGCCCGCAGGACGGCGGCGAGTCCCGCCAGGTCGGCCTGCCGCCGTTCGAGGGCTCGCCCGCTTGACCTCGCCAGCCGGTCCGATAGTTCCGACAGTTCCTCGCGCCGGCGGTCGATCCTGAACCCAAGCCGGGCCGGTCTGAGCCGATCGCGGAGGGCCTGCAGTTCATCGTCAGCCCGCTCCCATCGGGCGAAGAGCAGGTCGGTCAGACGGCGCCGGGCCTGCCGGAGCTCCTCGTTGAGGACGCCCCGGTCCGGCACGACCAGTTCAGCCGCGGCGGACGGGGTCGGGGCCCTGAGATCAGCAGCGAGGTCACAGAGGGTGACGTCGACCTCATGGCCGACGGCCGAGACAACGGGAATGCCGCAGGCGTGGACCGCGCGGACCACGACCGGGTGATTGAAGCAGTAGAGGTCCTCGAAGGACCCCCCGCCCCGGGCCACGATGACCACGTCCGCCCGCCCGTCGACCCGGCCGATCGCTGCTGCGATCTCGTGTTCGGCCCCATCCCCCTGGACCGATGTCGGCGAGAGGATGATCTCGACCGGGAAACGGCGCCCGAGGACGTTCAGGATGTCGTGCAGCACGGCTCCCGTCGGCGAGGTGACCACCCCCACGCGAATGGGGTATGGGGGGAGGGGTCGCTTCGTCGCTTCGGAAAAACAGCCCTCCGCCGCGAGCTCCCGGCGCCAGCGCTCCACCTGGAGGAACTTCTCGCCGACGCCGGCCCGTTCGGCATCCCGGACATAAAACTGGTACCTCCCGCCGGCGGCGTAGTGGGAGATCGAGCCGAATGCGATCACGGTCTGGCCGTCCTGGAGTTCGTCCCTGAGGCGCACCGCGTCTCGCCGCCAGCAGACACAGGGAACCTGCGCGGTCTCCCCGCCCCATTCCCCGGAGAGCGAAAAGTAGCAGTGTCCCGAGGCATGATGGCGGCAGTTCGTGATCTCGCCCCGCACGAAGCACTCGATCAACCGCTCGTCGAGCAGGAGCTCGTCGATGATCGCGGTCACCTCGCCGACGTGGAGCACCCGCCGCCCCGAACCGGCCGGATCGTCTACCTCGAAGGTCACCTCCTGGTCGAACGAGAAGAGGTCCTGCTGGCCCTGGACCATGGATCTTCTTTAGGTGGCCGGTCACCTATAGGTATGGTTCGCTGCTCGGTCTCGTCGATGTTCTTTCACGAGTACCCGCTCGAGACCATCTTCGCGTCCGCCGAGAGAGCCTCCCTCGACGCCGTGGAGCTCTGGCTCGAGACACCCCATTTCTGGCTACGGGGCATGCCCGAGGACGAACTCCTCGCAGCCCTTCGCGCTCATCCCCATCTTGAGCCGATCTCGGTCCACGCCCCGGTTCTGGACCTGAACCCCTGTTCGATCAACCCGCGCGTGGCCGCGATCTCGGTCGAGTACACGCTCGAGGCGGTGGCGCTCGCCGAGCGCTGCGGGGCCGAGGTGGTCACGTTCCACCCGGGGCGCCGGACCGCCCGGCGACCGCCGAGTCCAGACGACCGTCGCCGGTTCGCACACCTGATCGGAGCCCTGCGAGAGGCAGCCCGGGACGCATGTGTCCGGATCGCGGTCGAGAACATGGAACGCACCGTCAACCACCTGCTCACCTCGCCCGCATCCGTGCGACGGGTTCTCGACGAGGAGGAGTGGCTCTGGTTCACGCTCGACGTATCGCATGCGATGGGCCGCTCTCTCGAGGAGGTACAGGACTTCGTCGAACTCTGCGGTGATCGAATCGCGAACGTTCACCTCTCGCGGGCGTCAGACGGGATGATGCACCTCTCCCTCTCGGGTCATCCCGATGGCCGGTTTGTCCTCGAGCTCCTCCGTGACCACCAGTACCGGGGTCCGGTCACGTTCGAAATCGAGGACCTCCGGCTCGACCATGCCTACACGGTCGAGGAGAAAGTGGCGCTGATCGCCTCCGAGACGGCGTTCGTCCGTTCGGTCCTGGGTTAACGGACGATTCCGCTATATTTATACAGGCCCGCCCCGATTAGGTAATGCATCGCCCATCCAGATCTGGGCGTTCCGGGGCCGGCCTCTCCGGCGTGAAATCGATGCTTCAGTACGATCCGTTCTCAGCCGCATTCTTCTCTGTCTGCATCCTTCTCTCGGCGTTCTTCTCAAGCGCCGAGGTCGCACTCATCTCCGTCTCAAGGGCACGTGTCCGGACGCTCGTCAATGATGCGCGCCCCGGTTCCCCAGCCCTTGCCGAGCTCCGGGCCGACCCTGACCGGATCCTGATCACGACCCTGCTCGGCAATACCCTTGCCTGCGTCGCGGCCGCCGCGCTCGCCACCGAGCTCTCGCTCGTCGAGTTCGGCCCGCTGGGAGTACCTCTCGCGATTCTCGGGACCGTCCTGGTCCTCCTCGTGGTCGGCCAGATCGGGCCGATGCTGATCGCGGCCCGGTACCTGGACCAGGTCGCCCTCCGTTCCGCCGGTCCGATCCTGTTCCTCTCTCGCCTTGTCTCGCCTGTCGTCTTCGTCCTCAACCGGCTCTCACGGACCCTGGGTGCGGAGACGAACGGTGAACCATCCGTGACCGAGGACGAGATCCGCGAGTGGATCGACGTTGGCAAGGAGGAGGGGACGATCGAACAGGGAGAACAGCGCATGCTCTTGAACGTGCTCGCCTTTGACGAGACGACGGCACGCGAGGTGATGACGCCCCGCATGGACGTCACGATGGTCGAGGACACCGCTTCGCTCGACTCCACCCTCACGATCTTCCACGAGACTGGTTTCTCCCGACTGCCGGTCTATCATGAGCGCGTGGACAACATCGTCGGTGTTCTGAACATCAAGGATGTCTACTCTGCCGTTGTCACCCGAACGCCCGGTGTGAGGATCACCGATCTCAGCTACGACCCGTACTTCGTGCCTGAGACAAAGAAGATCGACGACCTGTTGCGGGAGCTCCAGGTCCGGAAAGTCCCAATGGCGATGGTAATGGACGAGTACGGTGGATTCGTCGGTGTCGTCACGATCGAGGACATCCTCGAGGAGCTCGTCGGAGACATCCTGGACGAGTTCGACGATGAGGAGGTGCAGATCGAGCCCGCCGGTGAGGGCGTCTACCTGGTGGACGCCGCCGCGTGGATCGAGGACCTCAACGAGCGCCTGGGTGTTACTCTCCCTTCGGGTGACGGGTACGAGACCATAGGGGGCCTGCTGATTGAACAGGTCGGCCACATCCCCCACCCCGGCGAGACCGTGGTCCTGCCCGAGGGCGGGATCACCCTCGTCGTGATGCAGATGCGGGGAAAAAGGATCATCCGGATCAAGATGCTGCTTCCGTCCCCTGGCGGCGGGGACGAGAACCGTTAAGCCCCTCAGGTTCAAGTACATGGGCATGATGCGGTGCGCGGTGCTCGCCTCAGGGAGGGGCTCAGACTTTCAGGCCGTGATCGACGCGGTGGCGGCAGGCACCTGTCCGGTCGAGCTCGTCCGCCTGATCACCGACAACCCGTCAGCACCGGCGATTGGCCGGGCCGAACGAGCGGGGATCCCCATCACCGTTCTCGACCGTGCTGCGTTCTCCGAGCGGGAGGCCTACGAGGCGGCGCTCAGGGAGGCGATGGCAGCTTCATCGGCCGAACTCTTCGTCCTCGCCGGATACATGCGTCTCCTCTCGCGGGAGACGGTCCTGGCCTTCAGGGGACGGATGATCAACATCCACCCGGCACTCCTCCCTTCCTTTCCCGGGCTCAGGTCGCCGGAACAGGCCGTCGCACACGGCGTCCGGGTCGCCGGCTGCACGGTTCACTACGTCACCGAGGAGATGGACGCAGGGCCGATCATCCTCCAGGCCTGCGTCCCGGTGCTGGACGACGATGATGGGGAGTCCCTTGCAGCCCGGATCCTCGTCGAGGAGCACCGGCTCCTTCCCGAGGCGATCCGCCTCTTTGCCGAAGGTCGGCTCCGATGCGAAGGGCGGCGCGTTCGGCACCTGCCGCCGTCGACAGGCTGAAGACCGGGTGATGACTATCATACAGGACGGCCGGCAGCCATGAAGGGGCGAGGACAGCAGCAGCGATTGGCAAAGCGGATCGCGGGGGAACGGATACGCCACCTCTTCGAGACGGCCGAGCGGTTCTACCCGACAGACCCCTCGTGGAGCAACCGGTGTGTGGCGGTGGCACTGGCGATCGCGATGCGCCAGCGCCTTCGGCTCGCCCACGGCGAGCGGCGGCGTTTCTGCCATGCCTGCCACGCCTATCTCCGGTTTGGGTCGAATGCGCGGGTACGGATCCGCGACGGTCACGTCGCCGTGACGTGTCTCGTCTGCGGCAACCGGATGCGGTATGGAATGAAACGGCATGAACGAGAGAGACCGGAGAATGCAGGACCTCAAGCCGACCTGCTGGATCGGCAAACGCGGGGTGACCGAAGGGACGATCGAGGAGATCGTTCGCCAGGTCAAGGACAGGAAAGCGATCAAGGTCAAGTGGCTGCACCACGTTGAGGTCGACCCGGCGGCGCTCGCTGAATCAACCGGGACCGAACTTGTCGAGGTGCGAGGTCACACGATGGTGGTGCGCGAGCGGCGGCGGTGACCCGCCACGCTCGAAATGCATAAGAACCCTTCTCGCAAATACGTAAAGACTGTTGCGTACAGATGTTGACAGTGAGGAGACCATATGACAACGGTATATGACGTTCCGGCAGACAAGCTCGTCACGCTCGTCGCGGCGGAGCTGAAGGGCCGGCCGGAGCTCGCACCTCCCGCCTGGGCCGAATTCGCCAAGACTGGAGTGCACAAGGAGATGCCGCCCGAGGACCCCGACTGGTGGTTCACGCGGGGGGCCGCAGTCCTTCGGCGGGTCTACATCGACGGCCCCGTCGGGGTCGAGCGCATGCGGACCTTCTACGGTGGACGCAAGAACCGCGGGTCGAAACCCAACCGCTTTAAGAAGGGGAGTGGGTCCGTGATCCGTGAACTGCTTCAGCAGCTCGAGAACGCAGGGCTTGTCGTGAAGGACAAGGGTGGCCGTCGTGCCTCCCCTGCCGGCATGAAGTTCCTAGATGGGATCGCGCACCAGCTGAAGACGGCCAACCCGGCCCAGGACGCGTAGGATCCCGGAGGCGCCGATGGCCGACGACGAGCTGGCCGAACTCCGGCAGAGGCGGGCTGCAGAGCTGCAGGGCCAGGCGATGAGCCAGCAGGCCGCCGAGGAGGAGAGAGAGCGGGCACGTGCCGCGGTGCAGATGGCGCTCATGGAGATCCTGACACCTGAAGCCCGCGAACGGCTCAATACGATCCGCCTGACCCGGCCGGACTTCGCCTCCGGTGTCGAGCAGCAGCTGATCCTGCTCGCCCGGCAGGGCCGGATCCGGCAGAAGATCACGGACGAGCAGCTGAAAGGGCTCCTTGCGCAACTGGTCCCGGCGAAACGGGACTTTAATATCGTCCGCAAGTGATGAAGGTGGGAGTGCTGTTCAGCGGGGGTAAGGACTCCGCGCTCGCCGCACTCCTGCTCGCCCCTCATTACGAGGTCGAACTCAACACCTTTGCCTTTGGCGAGGGTCGCGACCTCGGGGCGGTCGAAGCGGCCGGCGCGGTACTCGGGCTCCCCTGGGAGCGACGGGTCTTTCCCGATGGGGTTCTCGAGTGCGCACTCGACCGGCTCGTCGCCGACGGCTATCCGAACGGTGCCATCAGCCTCGTGCACCGCGTGGCCCTCGAGGCGCTCGCGAGGTGGTACGGGGTCGTGGCCGACGGGACACGGTTCGATGACCGGGTCCCGATGCTCGATCCGGGCGAAGCCCGTTCGCTGATGGATCGGTGCGGGTGCTCGTATATCCGTCCGCTGCTCGGGTTTCCCCGGGCCGAGGTGGATCGACTGGTGAAGAGCTGCCTCGTGATCGAGCGGGGACAGACCGGTCACATGCCCAACGGCGACTACGAAGACGAATTGAGGGCGGGACTGCGAAGGCGAGGTATCGATCCGACCTCGCTCTTCCCCCCCGTGCACGAACAGACCCTGGTAAGGGGTCGAGTGGGATAATCCCCGAGGTAGAGAGATGTCGAGATCAACAAAAGGCTTCAAGATTCGCCTGGCCAAGGCGACCCAGCAGAACCGGCGCGTTCCGGCCTGGGTGATGGTCCGGACCAAGAGGAACGTAGTCAGTCACCCCAAGCGACGCAGCTGGCGTCGCAGTTCCCTGAAGGTGTAGAACCATGGTTGAGAAGATGAACGAGCAGATCTACGTGATCCCGCTGCGCGATGTGAAGCGAGCGCCCCGGTGGCGCCGCACCAACACCGCCATCAAGGACATCCGTGCGTATCTCGCCCGTCACATGAAGAGCGAGGACGTCAAGCTCGACGCCTCAATCAATGAGAAGGTCTGGGAACGCGGGTCGGAGAAACCCCCGCGTCGGATCCGTGTCCGCGCGATGAAGTTCGACGACGGACAGGTCCAGGCCGAGCTCGCACCGGAGTGAGCATGAACCGGACGACGGCCTTCGGTGGAGACCCACACATTGGGATCTTCTGCCGGGTCCTCGAGGAGATCGCGGTGGTCCCGCCCGAGGCGCCCGATGAGTTCTGCGAGGCGCTCAGGGCAGCTCTCGACGTGGAATTCGTTCGGACGACGATCCAGGGCAGCAGCATCGTCGGCTCGCTCCTGGCTGGCAACAGCCGTGCCGTCGTCGTCAGTGGCCTTGCCACTCCAGACGAGATCCGGGCCCTCGAGGATTACCGGGAAGTCTACCGCCTCGAGGGGTCGATGAACGCGGCAGGCAATGTGATCCTGGCGAACGACCACTTCGCCGCGGTTCACCCGGAGATGGAGCCCGAGGTGGTCGAAGCGATCGGCTCCCATCTCGGTGTCGAGGTGGTCCGGCTCACCCTCGGTGGTGTGAAGACCGTCGGAATGGCCGGCTATGCGATGAATCGGGGCGTCCTTCTTCACCCCCGGGCGACGCCGAAGGAGATCGGCCGCCTCGAGGGCGTGACCGATCTCCCGATCGGCACCGGTTCTGTGAACATGGGTTCCGGCCTCGTCGGGACCGGGCTCCTCGCAAACTCCCATGGCTATATCGCCGGGAACGAGACGAGCGGGTTCGAGCTTGGCCGGGTCGCAGATGTATTCGGATTTGTAGAGGGAATTTAATGCAGCAGTTTGAGGTCAGCGGCACCTTCCGGTGTGGCGATGAGTGGCGACCGTATACGAAGACGGTCGATGCGCCGAACGAGGCGCAGGCAAAGGAACGAATCTTGACGGCGATCGGCTCGAAGCACCGCCTGAAGAGAATGTATATTACGGTTGACGGTATCACGCTGGTCAGTGGTGAATAAGGTGGAGCGGGAAGTCCAGGTGCTCCAGCACTACCTGAATGAGTACGGCCAGCAGATCGAGGTGCTCAGCCAGCAGCTGCAGATGATCGAGCACGGGCGTGCCGAAGCGGCTGCCGCAGTCGAAACTCTGGTCGCGCTGGCTGCATCCCCGGATGGGACTGTCCTGCTGCCCGTCGGCGGCGGGGCGTCCCTCCGCGTGAAGGTGCTCGACGCCGACCGGGTCCTGCTCAACCTCGGGTCCGAGGTGGTTGTCGAACGTCAGAACGCCGAGGCCCGCGAGTTCCTGGAGGACCGCATGACCGAGATGGAAGCGTCCTCGAAACGGCTCGCCGAGACGCTCGGGAAGCTCCAGGGCCAGGCGAACGAGGTCGCGCAGAGACTCGACCAGATCTACCGGATGGTCCAGCAGCAGCAGGGCCAGGCGCCCGCGGCGCGGACCGGGTAACCCATGTTCGAGGGGCTGAAGGGTAAGCTCGCCGGCGTGCGGTCACGACTGGGAGGCGTCATCAACGCCAGTGCCGAGGAACCGGTGCCGTCCCCCGGGATCGAGGTCCAGGAGGTCTCCCCCCCGAGCACCGCAGAGCCGCTGGTCGAACCCGAACCCCTGGTGGAACCGGAAAAACGAGTCGATCCGGACGGTCTCTCTCCGTCATCTGCCGAATCCGCGATGGGGCTCACCCCGAAACCGGCCGATACTACGGTTGAATCTGTCCCCGACACCCTGCCACTCGAGCCGGTAAAACGGCCCTGGTCGGCACTCTTCAACCGGTCACGTGCGAACGAAGTGGTCGCTCCTGAACCGGTCTCCCCATCGGCTTCCAAGGGGGAGCCCCCCGCCGGGGATGAGAAGAAGGCCGGTATTTTTAAAAAACTGAAGGTCCTTGTCACCGAACGGGAACTGATCCTCTCTGACGACGATGTTCGGGAGGTCCTTGACGAGCTCGAGATCGTCCTTCTCGAGTCGGATGTCGCGCTCCCCGTGACCGAGGAGATCATCGAACACGTCCGCCGAGACCTCGTGGGCCGACACCGCAAGTTCCGTGAGTCTCCCGACGAGATTGTCCTCGAGACCCTTCGTGGGGCCCTCATGGACGTGCTCGGAGAGGGCTTTGACCTGCTCGGGTATATCCGGAGCCACGAACGGCCGGTCCGTATCCTCTTCACCGGGGTGAACGGGACGGGCAAGACAACGACCGTGGCCAAGGTCGGTGCCTACCTGAAAGGCCAGGGATTCTCGGTCGTTATCGCCGCCGGCGATACCTTTCGTGCCGGGGCGATCGAGCAGATTGACATACACGCGGAGCGGCTCGGGATCCGGGTCATCCAGCACAAGCAGGGGGGCGACCCGTCCGCGGTCATTTTTGATGCAATCGAGTACGCCCGGGCTCACGGGATCGACGTGGTTCTCGCCGACACGGCGGGCCGGTTCCACAACAAGCAGAACCTGATGAACCAGCTCGGCAAGATCCGACGCGTGATGAAGCCCGACCTCGTCTTCTACGTTGACGAGGCGGTTGCGGGCAACGACGCGGTGATCCGCGCTGAGGAGTTCGACAAGACGGTTGGGGCGGACGGTATCGTCCTGACCAAGGCCGACATGGACCCGAAGGGAGGCGCCGCCATCTCGATCGCGCACACGATCGGAAAGCCCCTCGTCTTCCTCGGGACCGGTCAGGGGTACGACGACCTCGCACCGTTCACCCCGGCAGGAATGGTGGCCGACCTGCTTGACACAGCGGAGGCATGAGATGGTCCTGGATCGACTCGGAAGCTCGTTGAAGGATGCGCTCAAGAAACTGGCCGGTAAGACGGTCGTCGACCGGGTTGCGGTCGAGGAACTGGTCAAAGACCTTCAGCGAGCCCTGATCCAGGCCGATGTCAACGTCAAACTCGTGATGCGCCTTTCGCAGGCGATCAAGAGCCGTTCGCTTGACGAAGAGCCGGCGAAGGGGATGAGTGTCAGGGAGCACGTGCTCCGCATCGTCTACCAGGAACTCGTCCAGCTTATGGGCCCGCCGTCCGAGGTAGCCCTCGGGAAGCAGACGATCCTGATGGCGGGCCTGCAGGGATCGGGCAAGACGACGACCACTGCCAAGCTCGCCCGGTTCTTCCAGCGCAAGGGGCTGCGCGTCGCCGTGATCGGGGCCGACACCTTCCGCCCCGGTGCGTTCGAGCAGCTCTCGACCCTTTGCCAGAAGATCAACGTCCCCTGCATCGGCGATCCTCGAGAGAAGGACGCCCGCGGGATCGTACGCGATGGCCTCCAGAAGACGCATGGGGCCGAGGTCGTCATCATCGACACCCAGGGTCGGCACGGGCTCGAGGACGACCTGATCCAGGAGATCATCGACCTGAACCAGCTCTCGAAGGCTGACCACCGCTGGCTCGTGATCGACGCCGCCCTTGGCCAGCAGGCCCAGGAGCAGGCCCGCCGGTTCCACGAAGCGATCGGGATCGACGGTGTCATCATCACGAAGATGGACGGGACCGCCAAGGGCGGCGGTGCCCTCTCGGCCGTCGCCGAGACTGGTGCCGGGATCGTCTTCATCGGCTCGGGTGAAACGAGTGACGACCTGGAACGGTTCGAACCCGATGGTTTCATCTCACGTCTCCTCGGGATGGGGGACCTCAAGTCCCTCGTTGAACGGGCCGAAGAGGCGATCGCCGGCTCGGAAGAGCTCGACGTCAACGCGGTCCTGCGTGGCAAGTTCACCCTCCGTGACATGTACAAGCAGCTCGAGGCCGTCAACCGTATGGGCCCCTTGAAGCAGATCATGTCGATGCTCCCCCTCGGGTCGATGGAGATTCCGGACGGGGTGTACGAGGTGACCGGCACCAAGATGGTCCGGTACCGGATCATCATGGACTCGATGACTCGTGAGGAACTCGACGACCCGTCCACCATCAACTCCTCGCGCACGCACCGGATAGCGGTCGGTGCCGGGGCTCAGGTCGAGGAGGTACGGGAACTGCTCAGGTACCACAAGACCATGCAGCGAGCTCTCAAGGGCTTTCGAGGAGCCGCCGGCGGCCGGCTCGACATGCAGCGGATCATGAAGCGGTTCTCGGGAAAGCAGTGACATGACTGTCTTTGCCGTGATCGGCCACCGGGCCCGCTCCGATGGGAGCTGGTCTTTTAACGACATGCCCGGCGGAGCAGGGCGCATGGACGTGCTCTGCCGGGTGGTCAACACCTCCTTCTTCCTCTCGCACGACCTGCGGCGCGACGTTGTCTGCTACCTCGTCCTCCGTGGAGAACCAGGGCCGGAGAAGACGATCCGGTTCCAGGGTGACCGTGTACGCTATCTAAATCCCGACGAGCGCTCCGCCGGCTCGTTGATCAAGAAGGCCCTCGAGATGAATGCGGGCCCGGAGTTCAGGGAGTCGACGAAGGGGGTCTCTGTCCGGATGGGTGGTCTGGAGCGTCTCCTGGCCGAGCACTCGTTCGCACTTCTCGACGAGGGGGGCGAGGACATCCGGGCCGCTGAACGGCTTCCGGGGGCCTACCTCCTCTCGGACCATCTGAACCTGGACGAGGATGAGATGGCGCTCGTCGGCGAGCTTCCGCGGTACTCGGTGGGTCCGCGCTCGCTCCACGCCGACCACACCATCACCGTTCTCCTCAATGAACTCGACCGGAGGGAACCATGACTGTATCGGAGGACGTTGACGCGATCCTTGCGTACGGCGACTGCTGCGACGCCTGCCTTGGACGCTTCTTCGGAAAGCGTTCGCACGGTCTCACGAACGAGGAGCGTGGCCGCTCCCTCAGGATTGCTCGAGCCATCGAACGACATGAGCCGTACGTACCGCCAGTGGGTGATTGCTGTGTCTGCGGGGGACTCTTCAACTCTCTCGACGAGTGGGCCGATCGGGTTGTCATCGCCCTTGACGGGCTCGAATTCGAGACGTTCCTGGTCGGCACTCGGGTACCTCCCCTCCTCGCAGAGAACGAGGAGATGATCTGGTCCGACCTCTCCCTCTCGCACGCGGAGCCCATGAAGTCGGAGATGAACCGCGAGATAGGAAAGCGTGTCTCGGCGGAGATCGGGCGCGTGGTGGACTTCAAACACCCGGACGTGGTGGTGGTACTCGACATCGCACACGAGGCTGTCGAGGTCCAGCGGTCCCCGATCTTCATCTACGGTCGCTACCGCAAGCTCGAGCGCGGGATCCCGCAGACCCACTGGGACTGCCGGGCCTGCCGGGGGGCCGGTTGCGAACGGTGCAACTTCACGGGCAAGCAGTACCCTGACTCGGTCGAAGAACTGATCGGTCGGCCGATCATGTCAGCGCTCGATGCAGATGGAGCGGTCCTCCACGGGTCCGGGCGTGAGGACATCGATGCCCGGATGATCGGCACCGGGCGCCCCTTTATCCTCGAGGTGGTTGCACCCCGTCGGCGCACCCTCGATATCCCCGCGCTTGAGCGAGCGGTCAACGAATCTGCCGCGGGGCGGGTTGAGGTGGACCTCGTTCGGTCCGCGGCGCGCTCCGAGGTGGAAACCCTTAAGTCGAGCCGATCGCATAAAAAATACAGGATTCTGGTCGAGGTAGACGGCGCACTCTCCGACGAAGCCATCGAATCCGCTCTTTCGGCCCTCAGGGGGGTCACGATACAGCAGCGCACCCCAGCACGGGTCGCTCATCGTCGGGCGGACAAGGTGCGGGATCGGACCGTCCTGGATATTCAGTATCTTGGACGGGAGGGGGCTGGTGTTCTGGTCGAGGTCCTCGGTGAGGCCGGTCTCTACATCAAGGAGCTGATCTCCGGCGACGGGGGGCGAACCCGCCCGAGTTTCGCCGCCGAGGTCGGACTGCCCGCGCGGGTCACCCGCCTCGACGTCGTCCTGGTACAAGACCCGACGGAGGAAGAGAACCATGGCACATCACAATGGTCCGCGGAAGAAGACGCGGTATAAGTTCAAGAAGGATCTCCGGAAGCGTGGCATTCAGCCCGTCACGGCCCTGATCCAGCAGTTCGAACCCGGTCAGGCGGTTCACATCGTCTGTGAACCCTCGGTCCAGAAGGGAATGCCCCACCGCCGTTTCCACGGTAAGACGGGCAAAGTGATCGGTCAGCGCGGGCGCGCCTGGATGCTCACGATCAAGGATGGGAATGCCGAGAAGATCGTCATCGCCCGTCCCCAGCATCTCAAGGCTCAGCGGCTCTGAGTGCAGCGTGAAACACAACATCTAACTTCCGCGCGGGAGAATACAAGCCCACGGCAGGTTGTCCATGAAGGTCAAGGCGGTGCAGTTCGAGGAGAAGGTGACACTCCCTGAAGTGAGGGAGGTCCTTCTCCGTGTCGAGGCCGATCGGCTCGGCCTGGAGAGGGAGATGACGTACGAGCTTCGGCGTTCGATCGAGCATGCAAACCAGCTCTCCAAGACGACGCCGGAGAAGTCGCGGGCACTCGTGGAAGCCCTCACAGGGCTTGAGAAGATGCGCCCCGAGATCGCATATCGCATCGCGAACCTGATGCCGCGTTCACGCGACGAACTCCGGGCGATCTACGCGAAGGAGCGGTTCACGCTGTCGGGCGAGGAACTGGACCAGATCCTCGAGATCGTGATCACCCACTTTTGAGGGTGTCCGATGAAATCCGATAAGAAGGAGCTGAACGCAGTCGTCCTGGATGTCCTCATGAAGGGGAACCACGACGATCTCCGTTCAGGTTTCAGGCGGGAGCCGGTCGTACAGGCGGTAGGGACAGAGCAGTTTAAACTGCTCGAGCTGGTGCCGAAGAAGATCGAGATCAAGATCCACGAGCGAGTCTACATCGGGGACGGAGAACGCGAGAAGGTCGAACGCGTCAAGCGGCGCATCTTCTACCAGGATCTGACCCAGGTGGCGAAGCTCGAACTTCCGTATGTCATCGACCAGCTGGTCCATGAGAACGAGGCGAACTTTGTCCAGTTCTTTAACCGGGCGATCTCGATCAGTCCGAAACTGCACATGCTTCACCTCCTCCCCGGCATCGGCAAGAAACTGATGTGGGAGGTGCTCGAAGCCCGGGAGAAGAGTCCGTTCGAGTCCTTCGCCGATATCTCTGGCCGCATCAAGGGGATCCCGCACCCGGAGCGGATGATCATCGACCGGATCCTCGAGGAACTCCAGGACCCCGATGTGAAGTATCATCTCTTCACGTCCCGGTGAGGAAACCCCGATTTTTAGAAATCCCGTCGTTTCTAATTTTTCCATTCCGCCGTTTCCAGTGTTCAACCGCCTCCGGTTCACCTGGTAACCGTTCCTGGAATCGCTCATCCGGAGCGTATGCATCTTCGAGCCGATTTCAGGCCTTCCTCATCTCGTTATAGAGCGAGACGATTGAGAGGCTGATCAGGTTCAGGGTGGTGGATCCGTTCCAGAGGGCCGTCTCTACCGGCGTTAGTTCTGCGATCCACCCGGACCAGAGCATGACGCAGATCGCGCCGAACGAGAGCAGGGTGTCCACCGCGAGAAAGAC
This sequence comes from Methanoregulaceae archaeon, assembly GCA_050178135.1. Taxonomy (GTDB): domain Archaea; phylum Halobacteriota; class Methanomicrobia; order Methanomicrobiales; family Methanospirillaceae; genus UBA288. The sequence continues at coordinate 34,058 of JBFXGJ010000001.1, forward strand.
CATGGGGCGCCGAAAAAGACGCCCGACCTGGGCGATGGTGCAGTACTCGAACGGGGCGGGCCGGCCAGCAAGGTCATATGCAGACCGGGCTGCATTCATGACGAGGTCCGCCGTCGCCCACGCGATGACGAGGGTCCCGAACGGAACGAGAAGGGTCGAACCAGTCCTGATCGCAGAGAGGCCGAAGAGGAATTTGTAGGCGCAGAATGGGATGCCGATCGTGAGAGAGAGAAAGGACGGGCGGACGAAGAACCGCTGGATTACGTCTGCCTGCTCCTCCGGCGTCCTTCCTTCCCTCGTCATCGTCTCGCACGGGATCTGTGGATGCCGGGGGCGCATTAACATGTCTGTCGGTCTATCCGGTTGCCTGGGGCTGGTCGTTGCCGGTTCTGGGAGGATTTGGCCCGGGTCCGCCGGGAGAATGTGGCCGGCCCGCAGATTGATAACCGATCCACGGCAACGTATGCCGCGGGACCGATGATGCATGAAGATAGAATGAAACGGGGAGGAGCTGCGTGGGGGCACGGCACGGTCAGCATTTTCTGAACGACTCCGATGCCGTGAGCCGGATCGTCGATGCGTGGCCGGTCGAGGGTCGCCACGTCCTGGAGATCGGTCCAGGTCGGGGAGTCCTCACGTCCGCTCTCCTGGATGCGGGTGCCCAAGTCGACGCGATCGAGTTCGACCCCCGGCTGGTGGAGCACCTGGAAGCCCGGTTCTCCCGTGAGATCTCCGAGGGGCGGCTCGTCCTCCACCAGGGGGATGCAGCCCGGCATCCCTGGCCTCCGTTCGAGGTGATGGTCTCGAACCTGCCCTATGCGATCTCCTCCCCGGTCATCTTTCGCCTTCTCGAGACGCCCTATGTGGCGGCCGTCCTGATGTTCCAGCGCGAGTTCGCCGAGCGGATGCGAGCGTTCGTCGGGACCCCGGACTGTGGCCGGCTCTCGGTGATGGTCCAGACCTATGCCCGTGTCGAGGCCTGTTTCGTCCTCCCCCCCTCGTCGTTCTCGCCGCCGCCCGATGTGGACTCGATGGTGGTCCGGATCACCCCCCGCGATCCCCTGTTCCCCATCGCCGACCCGGAGGTCTACGGTCGGGTGGTCCGCGCGCTCTTTATGCAGCGGCGAAAGACCGTTCGCAACGGGTTGAGGGCCGCCTCCGGTCTTTTTGGTGCGTCTGTCATCCACCACCTGCTGGATGTGCTCCCGGACGAGATCCTCTCAAGTCGGGCTGAAGCTCTCTATCTGGAGGACTACGCAACGATCGCGAATCTTGTCAGCGCTTTCTCAGGGTAGATTACCCCCTCCTTCGGGGCGTGCCTGCCTCGTTCTCAGCAGGAGATACGCTGCCAACATGTTAATTCCGAATGAGGACCTCTCGGGGACCAGGTCCAGACGCCCTTGTTCGGCAGGCGCGAGCATTATCAGGTGACGGTGCGGACCTTCTTTCATGCCCAGCTGGGACCCGAAGGACTATTCCCAGAATGCCCGTGCGCAGGCGATCTGGGCCGACGAGCTGATGAACCTGCTCGATCTTCGAGGCGATGAAGCGATCCTGGATATCGGATCGGGCGACGGGCGGGTCACTGCCTCCATCGCCGACCGGGTTCCGAGCGGCATGGTTGTGGGCCTGGACGCTTCAGCGCAGATGGTTGGGCATGCCCGGGCCGAGTACGGGCAGTCTCGCACGAACCTCGAGTTCGTCCTGGGGGACATGCAGGCAATCCCGTTCGCACACGCCTTTGACTGGGTCTTCTCGAACGCAGCGCTTCACTGGGCCCCCGACCAGTCGAAGGTCGTCGCAGGAGTTGCCCGCGCCCTCGTCCCAGGGGGTCGCGCCATACTCCAGATGGGTGGTGCCGGTAATGCAGGGCCGGTTCTTGATGTGCTCAAGGGCCTGCTCGCCTCGGAACCCTGGGACTCGTACTTTCCGGCATGGGAGGATAGGTATTCCTTCCCGGATGACTGCACCTACGCTGCCCTGCTCGAGAGGGCGGCTCTTGAGCCCGTTGAGGTCTCTCTGTTGCCACGGACCATGCTTCAGCAGGGGGCTGAGGGGCTCGCGGGATGGATACGGACCACCTGGCTCCTCTATACGGAGTCCGTACCGACGAACCTGCGCGAGGTCTTTGTCCAGGCGATCGTCCATCGCTACCTGGCTCTCCACCCGCCAGATGACGGGGGGATGGTCTCGGTACCGATGGTCAGGCTCCAGGTGGTCGCGGTTCGGCGATGACTACTCGTCCCCTTCACCCCCAGGTCTACCCGGTCGCGGAGGACACGCTCCTGCTGCTCGAGGCAGCGTTCGCAGAGTCCAGGCCGAAGGACCGGGTTCTCGAGGTTGGGACCGGGTCTGGCCACGTTGCGGCCTCTCTCCTCGACCGGGTCAAGAGCGTCTTCGCGGTCGACATCAACCCATATGCTGCGGCTACAGCCCGGGCGAGGGGTGTTGACGTGGTCCGGACCGATCTCTTCGCCGGCCTCCGGGGCAGGTTCGACCTGGTCCTCTTCAACCCGCCGTACCTCCCTACGAACCCGGAAGAGCGGCTTGAAGATTGGCTCGAGTATGCCCTCGACGGCGGGCCGGATGGCCGACGGACGATCGCTCGCTTTCTTACGGAGCTCGACGAGGTCCTTGCACCGGCAGGCAGGGCACTCCTCCTGGTCTCCGACCTGACGGGGGTCGAGGAGGTCCAGGCCCTCGCCGGGGCGAACGGGTTTTCGACAACTCTTGTTCGGGAGTCCATGACCGAGGGGGAACGCCTGGTCGTGCTGAGGATCTGCCGGGAGGAGCACGATGCCTGAGACTATCCTGCTCGAGGTAGATGAGCCGCTCGACCTCGATGCGACTCTCGGGTGCGGGCAGGCGTTCCGCTGGATAAAACGTGCCGGCTGGTGGGAGGGCGTGGTCGAGCGGCATGCGATTCGCCTCCGCCAGAACGGTCGGCGCCTCGAGTTCCGCGGGGCGGATGCGTCCTTCATCCGGCAGTACCTCTCGCTCGACCTCGACCTCGAGGCGGTCATCTCCTCCATCGACCGCGACCCCGTGATCCACGCCGCGATTGAGGAAGTATACGGCCTGCGGATTCTGCGGCAGCCCCTCTTCGAATGTCTGATCTCGTACCTCTGTGCGACGAACACGAACATTCGGGCGGTCCAGGCCCGGGTGGAGGCGATCGCCTCGCACTATGGCGAACGAATTATCGAAGGAAGCAAGAATTGCCATGCGTTTCCGGCCCCTTTGGCCCTCTCTGGTGCGACCGACGAGGGGCTTCGAGCCTGCCGCCTAGGGTACCGGGCAGCCTTCGCAGCACGGACCCTCTCGATATTCACCGCCGATCCTGGCTGGTTGAGCCGGCTCTCCGCCCAACCGTATGAAGAGGCGAGAGGGGAGTTGATGGCTCTTCCAGGTATCGGTCCAAAGGTGGCGGACTGCATCTGCCTCTTCGCGCTTGAGCAGTACGAGTCGTTCCCGGTCGATGTCTGGGTCAGGCGGATCGTGGGTCTCCATTATCTTCCCGGTATCGAGGAGGGACCCGCCGGTCCGATGGTGTACGAAGAACTCCGGGCTTTCGGCAGGGGCCGGTTCGGCCGGTTCGCTGGATACGCACAGGAGTATCTCTATGGGGCCCGGGATCGTCTCTGTCCCAAGAGGGATTCGGTCTGAGTACTTCTTTTTTCATTGGTATCTCACTTTACTACGCTGTCTGGGATGGCCAATCGATGACGAGCTTCAAGAGGTGGGAGCACCTTCCTTTCTCCACTGGAATAGTACTCGAAGGAGAGTTCTGGGTGGTGACACCTGGCCTGGTATCCTCTCTACTCAGCACTGCAATTCGGCTCTTCGGGTTTGGGTAGATGAACACATGGATGAGCACGGGTTATCTGTTCCAGAATGGTGCGACCTCTGATTAAACTGAAGCGAAAGAATCCATCTTTATCCTCGCGAGTTTCTACCACGATCTCAAACTTTTTCAGGGCTTTTGCGGTTGAATCAGCCTCATCCCAGTTCTGGGCCGGTTCTGCCAATCTGGACAGAAGTGCAAGGTTGAGCCCCCGGACCCACTCGAGTGGGGTCAGATCCCACTCAATACAGTCGGCGATGCTGGCTTCGTTTAGGAAATAGACAAACTCCCCTTCCGGAGTCTTTTCGAGGCCATCAAGAATCTCCTCGACACTGTTCTGTCCGGCGCAGGCGCGACTGAATGCTCGCATTGTCTCTTCGCTCATTGGGATGATCTCCAGAATTGATTTTGTATTGGTCGTGCATTATATCTTTCACTCGGGGAGAAAGATGGATTGGAGTAATATCTAAGAAATGCTGGAATTTCCAAAACCCCCCGTCTCCCCGTCACTTGTCCATCTAAGGATCCTCGGAAGTGTCTTGTTCTTTCTGAAATTGATAAGCCCTGACTCCTCATAGGATCATTCGTCATCCATTGACACATACCTTCTACCAGTCTCCCACTCCTCATGAACGTCCCTCAGGATCGCCCCGACCTGGCAAAGGAACGAGTCTCCTCTTGGAAATGCTCCCACGGCTATTCTTCTCCGCTTGAGGTCCTTCTTGCTCCCTCCATCCCGTTCGTCGTTCAAACCCATTTTTTGATATCCTTTAAGAAAAGCTGCATACCTCATCAATCCCGTGAGACATCGTTCAACCGTGTTCGTCACTCTCCGATCTCTCCGCATATTGAGCTTGTCAGCCAGCGTCTGCAGTCGCTCCTCGTTGCCGTACGCTTTCCTGCGTCGATCCACGACCTCGCGACTGCTCTTCTTCGGGATGTTTCGGAGGATCGCTCGAATCGAATGGACCGAACACATCTACCATCAAACCCTAAGAAATGCTGTGCCCACAGCAATCTGGACCTCCTTGTGACCATCTACGATAACAAGATGAACACCGCTCAATCCTCATTCTTTCATTCTATCAAAGAAACCTGGTCCGGGTTCTTTGACGACCTGAAAGAGCGGGGATTGATTGGGGTTCAACTCGACATCTCGGATGGTCATCGGGGGATCCAGACGGCCGTCATCACGACCATCGTGGGGGCCTCCTGGCAATGTGCCAGGTGCATACGACCCGAGCAGTGCTGAGAAACGTCCCGAAGAAGGACCCGAGAGAGAGATCGCGGACCTGCTGCGGGACGCATACGGCAACGAAGGGAGACTCCAGGAGTGTGCCGATGACCTTGCGCGACAAGGATATCGGAAGGCGGAACCGACAATAGAACGGTTTCTTTCGGGACTCCTGAATCTACACAGCCTTCCCTATGGCGCATCGGAAATGGATCCGGAAGACCATTGAAATGGAACGAATAAACCGGGATCTGAAACGGAGAACCCGGGTCGTCGGAGCGTTCCCCTCCGATCCGTCGTTGTTGCGACTCGCTGGATCGATCCTCAGGAACTTCGACGAGGAGTGGATTACCGGCACAAGCTAGTTGCTGATGGACGAGTGATGATGATTCGGGGAGACCGGGTCCGAGGGAAAACACAGCACTTCTGAGACGCTGCTTATCCTCATGATGAAGAGGTAACGGACCATTCTTCGGAATCATGGTCTCTTGTAAAAAGGTTCATGAATATTCTAACGGTCGCAGGTTCCCACCTGAACTCTGTTGCTGGCGATCAAGGTATACGAACTGGACTTGTTGGCCCGGGAAGCAGTCCGTAGCCTTGGCCCGGCGTACAACACTGTCTATCGTTTTCACCATCTTTTTCGCCCCGCGATTCTGTGCATTGCTGGCCAGATCGTAGCCTTCAACTGGTCGAACCTATGAACCCTGGAAGCAAGTACTGCCTCTCGGTTGCGGAACCGTGAGGGACAGCTTGAAAAGAAAAGCGATTTGCCGCATTTCTCCTCGGATCAACGATCTGAGATACATCCAATCCTGGGAAAAAACCAACCACCGAAAATTCATCCATAGACCTTGAACGGCATCGAATCGTAAGAGGATCACCACATGGGATTCGTACATCCCATCACACAATCCAAACCTTAAAATCTTAAAGGAATCGCATAAAATCACGACTCCCTTTTTTTCGTGTGTTCAATCAAACGATATGGATGAGCACTCTTTCAAATAGTTCATCCCTGATTACGAAAAATACGCCATCGCCGCATAATTTAACCTTCTTTCAGAAATCGAAGGCTTTCTTGATGTGTTCATTCTTTGAATAAACGGATTCGGCTGAGGGCATCGCGGCTCAGAAGCGCTCGCGTTCCGGTGGGGTGGGAAAAAGGAGAGGGCCGGCCAGGGTTGATCCCGTGGCGAGTCAATAAAGAGGAAGACGGGCTCTTATTCCGAGCAAGCTCCCATCGACTACTCCCGTATCAGCACTGTCTTCGTTTCGCTCCATGCCTCCAGTGCCTGCACACCGTTCTCCCGTCCGAGCCCGCTCTGTTTCGTCCCGCCGAACGGGACCTCGGGGGGAACCTTGAGATGGAGGTTGATCCAGACGAGTCCGGCCTCCAGGCGGCGTGTCGCTTCACGCATATACTTCGTGTTCCGGGTCCAGATTGACGCTCCGAGGCCGTATGGGCTTCGATTTGCCCGTATGAGCGCATCGTTCAGATCCCTGAACCGGACCAGCGGGAGCACGGGACCGAAGACCTCCTCGGAAAGGAGGCGCGAGTCCTCAGCGACGTCCGTCACCACGGTCGGTTCGTAGAAGTTGCCCGCCCCCGAGGATTCGCTCCCACCGGTGATCACAGTCCCGGTGTCAGCTTCACGTGTCTCACGGACTAGGGACGCGATTCGCTCGAGCCCGGTAGCGGAGTTGAGCGGCCCCATCCTTGTTGCCGGTTCCATCCCGTTCCCGACAGTCAGCCTCTCCACCGCGGCGACCAGGTGGCGGGTGAACTCGTCGGCGACCGCCTCATGGACGAAGAGCCTCTTCACCGCTGTGCAGACCTGTCCGCTGTTATAAAACCGGCCGGCAACCGCCCCGGCAACGGCCCGTTCGAGGTCGGCGTCCTCGCACACGATCATCGGGTCCGATCCGCCGAGCTCAAGAGTGACGCGCTTGATGTTCGCGGCTGCAAGCACCATCACCCGTCTCCCCGTCTCGGTCGATCCCGTGAACGAGACCTTCCGGACCCGCGGTTCGCTCACAAGGGCCTCGCCGACCGTCTCGCCGGGACCGGTTACGATATTCAGCAGCCCGCGGGGAAGGCCGGCCTCATGCAGTATGGCAGCGAGGGCGAGTGGTGTCATCGGTGCAGTCGATGCTGGCTTGACCACGAGGCTGTTGCCGCAGAGGAGGGCGGGTGCCGCCTTCCATGCAAAGAGGAGTGCCGGCATGTTCCAGGGGATCACGGCAGCACAGATGCCTATCGGCTGTCGGAGCACTTGGGCGTCCAGGTCCGGGGCGAGCCGATATAAATCGTCCCGAAAGGCCGAACCGAGCCCGGCGTAGTACTCCAGGACGTTTGCCGTGCCGCGGATTTCATCTGTCGACTCGCGGAGGGGTTTGCCCTGCTCACGGGTCAGGTCCCGTGCGAGGGCCGGCACCCGTTCGCGTATGAGGCGCGCGGCCGATGCCAGCACGTGAGCCCGGTCTCTCGGCGACACTCTTGCCCATCCGGGTTGAGCCGCTTCGGCCGCGTCGACTGCCGAGCGCACATCTTCGAGGCCGCCGTGCGGGAGGGAAACAATCGTCTCCTCCGTTGCCGGGTTCGTCACGGTGAAGGTCCTGCCGTCGATCGCGGCGACCTGCTTTCCGTTTATCAGCATCCTCGAGCTCCCGCGGGACGACACCTGTTTCTCAGGTCCCGACATCCCAGGCCGACATGTACCGGGCCTGCTCTTCGGTCAGGGAGTCGATCTCGATCTCAAGCGAGGCGAGCTTCTCCCGTGCGACCATCTCGTCGACCTCTGCTGGGACCTCGTAAACACCACCCGCAAGATCTCGCCCGTGCGTCGCAATGTACTCGGCCGAGAGCGCCTGGAGGGCGAACGAGAGGTCCATCACCTCGATCGGGTGCCCCATCCCCTTGGGCGTCGCCAGGTTGACCAGCCTCCCCTCAGCGAGGACGTGGACCCGGTGGTCGCCCAGGACAAAGGTCTCGATCCCGTCCCGTTGTTCGACGGCTCCAGCCATCTCGTGGAGGCGCTCAAGGTCGATCTCAACGTTGAAATGGCCGGCGTTCGATAGGATCGCCCCGTCTTTGAGCAGCCCGAAGTGCCGCTCGTCGATCACTTTCGCGTTCCCGGTGGTCGTAACAAAGATATCGCCAATCCGGGCCGCCTCATCCATGGGCATCACGTCGAACCCGTCCATGTGCGCCTCGAGGGCGCGCCGGGGGTCGACCTCGGTGACGCAGACGCGGGCTCCCATCCCCCTCGCCTTACGGGCCAGTCCCCGCCCGCAGTACCCGTACCCGGCGACCACCAGCCTCTTGCCGGCGATCAGGACGTTGGTCGTGATCATCAGCGAGGCGAGGGCAGACTCGCCGGTGCCATGGACGTTATCGAACGACCTCTTCATCGGCGTGTCGTTCACGGCGATCACCGGGAACTCGAGCCGCCCCTCGGCAGCCATCGCCCGAAGCCGGTGAATCCCGGTCGTTGTCTCCTCGCACCCCCCGATTACCCCCGGCAGCAGTTCACGCCGCGCCGTGTGGAGCCGGTGGATGAGGTCCATGCCGTCGTCGATCGTCACGGTAGGGCGGGAATCGAGCACCCTGTCGATCGCCGCATAGTAGTCCTCAACCGAGCAGGCATGGCTAGCGTAGCACTGAATGCCCTCGATCCCGTCGAGTGCACAGGCGACGTCGTCCTGGGTAGAGAGCGGGTTGCACCCTGTGATCTCGACCATCGCTCCCCCGGCAGCGAGGGTCCGGACCAGGTTCGCGGTCTTAGCCTCGACGTGGAGGGCCATCGCGATCCGCTCTCCCTCGAGCGGTCGCTCCTCAGAAAACCGTCGTTCGATCGCCCGTAAGACGGGCATGTACTGCGTCGCCCAGGTGATCTTCCGCATCCCCGAATCCATGTCCCTAGTGGTCGGCGGGGAACTACATTAATCCATAACTCTCTATAATCGGGCCGAACCATCTCTAGTACGATGGTGCTGACGCGACGGATCATCCCATGCCTGGACATCAAGGACGGCAGGGTGGTAAAGGGCACAAACTTCCTCGGACTTCGTGATGCTGGCGATCCCGTTGAACTGGCCGCACGGTACAACGAACAGGGGGCAGATGAAGTGGTTTTCCTCGACATCGCCGCCTCCCGGGAGGGTCGGGGGACGATGATCGAGGTGATAGAACGCGCCGCCGACCAGCTCTTCCTCCCGCTCACCGTGGGCGGTGGGATTCGAACGACGGACGATATCCGCCAGATCCTCCGCGCCGGTGCGGACAAGGTCAGTATGAATACCAGTGCGGTGGAACGTCCCGCCCTGATCACCGAGGGAGCGAACGCCTTTGGAACCCAGTGCATCGTCATCGCCGTCGATGTGCGCCGCAACTTCGAGCCGAACCCCAAAGCGGCCGCCATCACCCTTCCTGACGGTCGGTCCTGCTGGTACGAGGTCGTCACCTATGGTGGCCACCGGCCGACCGGGATGGACGCGATCGCCTGGGTCCTCGAGGCCGAAGAGCAGGGCGCTGGCGAGGTGCTGCTCACCTCCATGGAGACCGACGGGACGAAGGACGGTTTCGACCTCCCGATCACCGCCGCCGTTTCGGACGCCGTCGGCATACCGGTAATCGCGAGCGGCGGGGTTGGTCGGCTGGAACACTTCTACGATGGTTTCGTCACCGGGAAGGCCGATGCTGCCCTCGCCGCGTCGGTCTTCCACTATGGTGAGCTGACCGTCAGGGATGTAAAAGAGTACCTGGCCGGACGGGGCGTCCCGGTCCGGCTCTGAACGATTACAGGAGCCTGGACAGGTCGACCTCGACCGCGGCAACCGGGTGGTCGAGGCCGAACGCCTCGAGAACCTCTGGGTGCACCTCGCCAAAGACTCCGAGTGTCGCACCGTTCACCACGAGGGCGCCTCGCCTCCCATCTATGAAGGCAGGGTCATCCGTCTCCACGGCAGTGTAAACAAGGCCGAGCTCCCGGCAGAGTGCGTCGGCGATCCCGTACGCCTCGGAAAAGTCGGCCGCGCCGTGGCAGGAGACGGCCGCGACGCCGAGCCCGGTCTCCACGCCGGTGACGGTCTCACCGACCGCGAAGAGCCGCTGGGGGAGCTCCCGGAACCGGTTGTACTCGAGGAGTTCCATCAACAGGGGCAACAGGGAGGTCCTTGCGATGGACTGTTCCTCCGAGATGGGGTGGAGGACGTGCAGGGCTTGCGGATCGGGCTCTCGCCGCATCCGCGAGAAGAGGATCTTCTCGCTCGTCAGGACGAATGGCATCGTCTCCAGGTGCCCGAGCCCGGATAAAGCCTCTCGGACAGCCCTTTTGTGCCGGGTCTCAGGTCTCTCCTCGGCGATGGTCGCGGTCTTCGAGGGGACTGCCTCGAACTTTTCGTAGCCATGCGCGATGGCAACGTCCTCGAAGACGTCCCAGTCGTGCATGATATCAGCCCGGTAGCAGGGGACTTCGACGCGAACGCGGTTCTCTCCGACGGGCTCTGCCCCGAACCGCATGCGCCGAAGCAGGGCGGCCATCGTCGGGGCATCGAGACCGAGACCGAGGAGCCGGTTGCACTCGTCGACCGAGACCTCGCGGAACGAGGGACCAAGGTCCGGTGCCACGACGCCATCGATCTCGACCGACTCGATCCTTCCGCCTGCTTCGGCCAGCGCTGCACAGAGGATCGTCGTTGCGGTTGCTACCGCCCGCTGGTCGGTCCCGGTACAGTCGAGAAGGACGTCGGTGGTCGCGGTCGAGACCCGTGTCAATTCACCGTTGATGATCGGGGGAAACGACAGAACATGGTCTTTCGCGTCTATGATGAGTGGAAAGCGCGGGGCGTCCTGGACCAGGTGGGCATAGGCACGTCCTTTCGGATGCTCCTCGAGCATCGCTTCCATCGTCATCTCCTGGTCGAAGTCGAGCGGAACGAAGCCCCGGTCACGCGGCGAGGCAAGGTACCGAAACGGCGGGGTGACCCGTGCGAGGTCATGAAGACCGATCGCCACCTTTCTTCTTCCCCGACCAACTGCCCAGTGGAGCGCCTCCTGGAGACCCATCAGCGAGACGATTGCCTCCTCATCGAGGGAGAGGCCCCGCACCACGGCCGAACCGAGGAATGGGCGGATCTCGGCCAGACCCGGGTCCACCGTGAACGAGATCCCGGACGGCGTTGTCCCGTACCGGACGGGTCCCTCTTCGATGCCAAGGAACCCGCGGAGGGCTCTCGCCGCTCCCTCGGTCGAGAAGAGGTCAGGGCGGTTCGCGAAGAATTCGACGTCGACGTGTTCCTCCTCCCGCCGCTCGATGTCTGACCCGAACATGGGCAGCCGGTCGACGATCGTCTCACGGTCAAGGCCAACAAGCCGCTCCAAATAGCGGTAGGGCAGGGTAATCACGGGCATGTTACTGCCCCCCCCTGCCGGGATGGATGGGCGTCTCGCGGCACCAGTCGATGTCCGACCGGTAGAGCTGGCGCAGGTCTTTCAGCCCGAGCCGCAGCATGGCGAGGCGCGAGGCGCCGAGCCCCCAGGCGAGGACCGGGTGCTCGATCCCGAACGGGGCGGTCACCTCCTCCCGGAAGACGCCTGCACCGCCGAGCTCGACCCAACCGAGTCCATCGACGAAGACCTCAGGCTCAACGGAGGGCTCGGTGTATGGGAAGTACCCCGGGCGGAACCGGACCTGAGGGAATCCGAGGCGTCGGTAGAACTCACGAAGGAACCCGAGGAGGTGCGAGAAGGTGACGCCTTCGTCCATCACGATCCCCTCAAGCTGCTCGAACTCCGGCAGGTGCGTCGGGTCGATCGCCTCGCGTCGGAAGACACGTCCGATCGCGAACGCCTTGACCGGTGGAGTCGGGTGGGAGGCCAGGTACTGTATCGAGAGGCCGGTCAGATGGGTGCGGAGGACCTGCTGGCGCCCCTTCGACTCCTGCCAGACGCCTCCCCATCCCGTCGATGTGGTCGCTCCGCCGTGCTCGTGCATCGCTCGGACGCGTTCCCATCCTGGTGGCAGGCCCGCCTCGCCGCCAAGGTGGAAGGTGTCCTGCATCTCCCTGGCGGGGTGGTCCTGCGGCTGGAAGAGCGCGTCAAAGTTCCAGAAGCCCGACTGGACCAGCCCCCCTCCCATCTCGACGAAGCCCATGTCCTGGAGGATTGTGCGCATCTCGTCCAGGAGCCGCTGGTACGGATGGACCTTGCCCGGAACGAGCCGCCGGGGGACCCGGTCGACCCGGTAGCGCCGTAGCGGGGTGGTGCGCCAGCTCCCGGTGAGGAGCATCTCGTGCGTGAGCTGGCCCACCTCTTCGCGGAGGTCGAGCCCGCTGTGGGCAAGGGCTAATCCCGCCTCCGTGATCGAGACCGTGTACCCGACCGATTCTTGTTCGACGGCGAGCCCACGCTTGAGGAGCTCGCGGAGCCCCGGTCCGTCCACGAGGGTCGTGCTGGCGAGTGCCTGCTCATCCTCGCCCTCGGAGGCATCGCCGGTCTTCTCAACGATGCCGTCGCGGATCGTAACCCAGCCCTTTCGCCGAAGCCAGCCGATCCCGATCGAGGCGAGGGGATGGCCTTTCAACTCCGCCATCGTGGCCCTCTCTTCGAACGAGGAAAGGAGCTGGCGTTCGGGCAGACCTTCGCTGGCATAGCGGTGTCCCTCCTCCGTGAGGGAGTATGAGGTCTCGACCTTCCGTTCGACGGTCGCAAGCCCGCCGTTCTGGGCGAGCAGGCTTGCGTACTGGACGACTGCATCGCCCGTCGCGCCGAGGGCGCGTCCGAGTGTCACGGCATCCTCTCTCCCCAACGGGGCGAGTGCGGCGAGCAGGCGGCGTTCGTTCAGGGAGAGGGCATACCCCTCACCACAGGCTCTCTTCATCTTCTCCACTCCGTCGCCTCCATGCCCGGGGCGATCGTCATCCACTCGTGGATCCCTCCCTGGTTCCATCTCTCTCTCGTTCATTCAGACCTCTGCTGCCAGGTGCTCGACCTCGTCCATGCGCTCCTTGAAGTCGGCCAGGAACGCGAGCACCCGTTCAGCCGTCTCCTTCTTGCAGGCCCCGCAGGTGATCTCACCGGCGAGGCACCGTCGGCGAACCTCGGCGAGACCTCCATCGTCATCGCACATGTGGAACCGGTTCAGCTCGTAGATGGTACACCGGTCGGGCTCACCTCCCAACCGCTGCTGCTCTTCGAGCGTGGTCCGCCCACCTGTCACGGCCCTCATCACCTTCTTCCGAACAGCCGCTGCCGGCTCGGTGAAGCCGAACGAGGAATCGGGGACCGATGACGACATCTTACCGCCGACGAGACCGGGCATGAAGGTGTGGTAGGTCGCCGACGGTGCAAAGAACCCGAACCCCCCGAGTTCGCGCTCGACCTTCCGGACGATCTCGCTGACGGCTCCATGCGTCATCCCCCTGATGTCCACGTGCCCCTCGTACGCCCGTGATCCCGGGAGCGCCTGTGCGACCGCGTGGATCCCGCCTTCGGGGGCGTTCTTTGCCCTGACCGAGACGTGATCTCCCCTGTCCTCGACCAGGAAGAACCGGAGCCCGTTGGCAACGTCGCGGGTGAGGCGGATGTGGGGGTCCTGGTCGATCCCGACGGGAACGATCGTGGGCGCCGGCTCACCGGCAACCTGGGGGTAGAGGATATCCGCTACCTGGGTGACGACGCTCATGGCGTGGGCAAGAGTTGTCTCCGGCTCGAAACCGTAGATCGCCTGGAGTTCGGAGAAGTTGATCCTCGTTGCCGCCTCGAACGCGAGGTCTTTCAGGGCATTGTTCTTTGACTGAAAGTACGCCTCACCGCGGTAACCGAGTGCAAAGAGGGCGGTCAGGTACTCGCGCCCGTACCGATTGCAGTCCTCCCACGAGAGTCCGCGGACGGCATGCGCCTCTCGGTCGGCGATCGTGATCATGCCGTGACCACCCTGCGAGACATGCCAGACCACCTCACGCATGACGAGCAGGTGCCCCAGGTGGGGATGACCGGATGGCATGAACCCTGTCAGCACATGGAAGGGAAGGTGGTCCCTGATGGCGAGTGCGATCGGTCGATAGTCCCGGTGGCCGACGATGATACCGCGACGCATGAACGCGGGCACTTCGGGGAGCAGGTCGAGCAGGGGGTCGATCGGTTCGATTCCGAAGTCGTCGAAGAGTCGTCTGGTATCAATCGCCTGTCCGCTGGACCAGGGGTTGAGTGCTTCCGGCATGATCATCTCACAGCTTAACGCGGGCAAACTCCACGTAGAAGATGCCTTCACTATGTTGGCAGCCGAACAGCATCTTCTTTTTCACCGAGTGTGCAAGCCTGACTGACCGCGAGATCACCGACATCGGCAGGAAAGCCCCCTCTGGAAGGGCGTGGACGAGCATCTCGGAGTGTGTTCGTCCGATGACATAGACCCGGTAGTGGTGTCCGAACTTGTACCCGGTCCTCGGGACATAACCCCGGTCGCGGAGTTGGGTGTAGACCGCTGTCTTTTCTGGGGCCTCTGGATCGATCTCGTTGATCGTGGTACGGTAGTCGTCGATCGGGCTGTTTTCCTTCTCGAGTCGGAGCACCCCCTTCTCAAGGAGGAACAGCGCCTCGACCGGTGCGAGCTTGAGCCGGCGGTCGTCGACACGGGTGCCGTACCCGGCCTTTTGAAGCACAGCACCGCTCTCTTCACCTGCGATGACTGCCCATCCGAAGCGCCTCCCCACGACGCACCCTTCGACCGGAACCGCCTCCCGCTCAGGTAGTCCCGGAAGTTTTACCTCGTAGTAGGTCAGTTCGTCCTCGTCATCGACAACCGCGAGCAGGTGCGACTTTCGCATGTTTGCCGTCGACCTCGCCTCCGTCACGAGCCGTCCGAACTCGATCGGGTCTCGTTCGGAGAGGACCCGGACCATGTACTGCGACTGTCCCGAGCCCGGTTTCTGGCCACGTCGAAAGACCCGGAAGTCGTGGGGCCCCGTCTGGACTACGTACCCGCGCTCTCTCAGATCCCGGTAGACGAGGTACGTGCGGAGGAAGTGCCCGTCTACAGAGTACAGGTCGAGCAGGCTCTCGAATGAATGCCCGGGAATCTCGATCCGGCCACGGTGAACCAGGTAGAGTGCCTCAACCGGTGAGAGGGTGAGTCCATCCCGTCCCGGCCGACCATACCCGCTCTGCTCATAGAGTGTTGTCCCGTCCCGGCCCAACCGGACCACTCCATCTTCAAGCCTCCCCTTCACGCCTGAAATAATGGGGGCGAGCGGTCTATAAGGTACCGGTAATCACTCCCGACGACGCTCCACCATGACCCGACGTGCGAATTAGCGTCTGCCACCTGTTCGAGGTGGCCGATGGATGGGGGATCGGTCCGACTCCGACAACCCACGCAGTCACTACTGGGAGAAGAGACGGCGTTCGGTCGAACTCATCACGTGGATCACAACAAGGGCGGCAATTACTTCGTCCGTGTTGTCCTTCAGGGGCCGGGCGACCAGGGTGATATACCGTTTCCTCTGGTCGTTCGTGATCATCGCGAGGTTGTTCTCGATCCCGATCACCATCGACTCCTTGACCACCTCGATGATCGGGTCTGCGATCGGCTGGTTCGTCCTGACGTCGATGAGGTAGAAGAGCCGATTGATCGAGTGCATGATGGCCGAACGATACGGGACGTTCACGAGCTGCTCGGCGTATGGGTTCATAAAAAAGATGCGGCCTCTCATGTCCGTGAGAATTACCGCATCGAGCATCGTCACGATGCTCTTGAGGTTCGTATCCCTGGACTTGAGCAACCGGCGCATCATGGCGGCGTTGTAGAGCGCGATCTCGACCGAGGAGTAGATGTCCTTGTCATTGAATGGCTTCGTGATGAAACCAAGGGGTTCAGCCACCTTTGCCCGCTCGATAGTCTCGTCGTCGTAGTGCCCGGTTAAAAAGATGACGGGGATGTTGAAGACCCCGTTGATGTATCGGGCTGCATAGATGCCGTCGATCGCTCCCTTCAGGCCGATGTCCATCAGCACGAGATCCGGCTGGATCTCTGCTGCCCGACGGATCGCATCCTCTCCCGTGGGGACCTTTCCGGCGACGATGTAATCCTTCTTCTGCAGTATTCGTTCGATCAGGCTCGCAATGATCTCGTCGTCCTCCACGACCAGGATCTTTTTTTGCGCTGCCATCAGAATGCCGCACCGGAGGGTGGTGAAACAGATTTCGGGTTGTGGTCAGATAATCCTTTTCTATTCTTTTTGAGCGAAAAGCTTCTCAGGAACACAGCCAACCTATTCGCATCATGTGCTCTGCCAGGCAGGGTATCTCGGGTTGGGCTGGAGCGATCGACTGTTTGCCTGTACCGGCGTATGCCCTCGACGTCGAGGGGAGGGTAATCGCATGGAATGAACCTCTTTCCCGCCTGGTTGGCGTGCGTCGCGACGAGATGGTCGGACGTGCCGGTGGGGTCCATGCGGTCCCGTTCATCGGGAAGGAGGGCCTTATGCTCGCAGACCTGGTCCTTGCACCGGTCCTCCCTGCTCCCGATCACCTCATTGGGGTCGATCGTGATGGTTCGACCACTGCCGCCCTCCTTTCGGCTCCTGCCCTGGGCCCGGCGAGGCAGCTACGGGTGCTGGCATCCCCGATCATGGCTGATGACCAGTGTGTGGGAGCCATAGAGGTCGTTCTCTGTTCCGACCCCCGGGAGGTGCGAATACTCGGATCTCATGCGATCTTTGACCAGTTGATGAGCACCGTTCGCCACGATGTCCTGAACCAGCTGACGATCGTTCTCGGGTACATCGAACTCGCCAGGGACGGAATCAATGACCCGGTAGCGAACGCAGACCTTGACCGGGCAGTCGCCGCCGCCGAATCGATACGTCACCATGTGGCACTTACCCGGGAGTTCAGGGGGATCGGGATTCGAGGGCCAATCGAGTCCCCTCTTGCCGAACTGGTCGCCGCTGCCACCGAGCAGGCCGAGATCGTCGGCATACAGATCGAGATCCAACTCCCCGAGATTGGGGTTCGCGTCGACCCCCTGTTTATTCGTGCGCTCGAGCACCTTGTACAGATCTCGACTACCGTGGAACCGCCGGCAACCCTGATCCATATCGAGGCGGTCAATTCCGGCCCTCTGGTTCTCTGGTACGGAGACGACAGCGTGGACGGTCGCTGGGAGGTTCAGGCGAACGGTCTCCCCCGCGAGATGGCACCCTGTTTCCCGTTGGTCCAAGCCGTTCTCGCGCTCGACGGGATCTCCCTTTCATGCACGGGTGATTCAAACCGGTCTGTAGCGATCCGCCTGCCCGGTCTGGTGCTTACACAACTGAAAAAAGAAGAGTAGGTAGTCGGCCTACTCCGGGAGCGGGTTGAAGACGTTCTTGTAAATCTGGTCGTCACCCGTGTTCGCGAGGCGCTTGCGCTCGGTCCTCTCCTCGACGAGGGCCAGAACCGGCAGGGTCATGTCGACACCGGGCTTATGGCCGAAGAGCTTCTCGAGTTCGACCTGCTGGGCGTGCATGAAGAGCGCGTTCGGGATCTCCGCTGCACAGAGTTCCTCGCACTGGCCGCAGTTGACGCACGAGTCGGCGATGTGCGAGAACCGGATCAGGTGGAACATGAAGCCGGGCGGGACCTGTCCGGGCTTGACCAGCGCCGGGTTCTTCGTCGAGCAGTCGACGCAGTAGCAGATCGGGCAGGCCTCGATACACGAGTAGCACTTGATGCAGCGGCTTGTCTCCTCGAGGATCTTCTTTAACCGCGCGTCACCCTCGCCGAGGGCTTCGAAGTCCTTGGCACGCCACTTGTTGCCGAGCTTCAGCATCGCGCCCTCGATCTTGCCCCGGATCTCGATCCCCTTCGGGTTCGCGGGTTCCGTTGCGATGACGCCGGCTGCGGCTGCCTTGGTCAGGAGGTCCGCGCCCTTCTGGCTGCAGACCTCGAGGAAGGTCGCCTTGCCGGCCTTGTCACCGATAACACCCCAGTTGCCGGCGGCGATGTCGGCCTGGCGCGGGACCTTGAGCAGGCAGCGGCGGCAGTTCGACCGGCGGCCGTAGCCCTCCTCCTCGAGCTCGTCGATGGAGATCCCCTTGTGCTGACCGTCCTTCGTCTGAATGATGAACTGGCCCTTGTCGATCTCCTCTTTCACGACGTCGTCGGGATCGGTCTCGAACTTCTCGCGGATCATCGTCCGGGCAACCGTGGGCGAGACCGACCCGCCACAGTTGACCCCGATCATGACCACGTTGTCGAGGTTGATCTGCCCGCGCTTGGCCAGTTCGTACATGGCCATCATGTCGCAGCCCTTGACTGTGACTGCGATCTTCATGTTCTTGGCGCCGTCAAGGTACTTCTTGATCAACTTCGACATCAGGAGCGTGCCGCAGTGGAGCGAGCCCGCTGTCTTGTCGAGGTCCTTCGGGTCCGTGATCAGGGTGGGCTGGGCATCGTAGATGTCCATCCCCTTCTGGACAGCGAAGACCGCGTCGACCATCTTGCTCTCGAGCGCGTACTTGAGGAGGGCCGTAACGGCACCGCCGCATTCAGCCTTCTGCTGGAGGTCTGCATCCGTCGTCCAGGCGTAGACCATCTCTCCCTTTGCTGCCATGACTCAGGCCTCCACGATCTTCTCGATCCGAACAGCACATGCCTTGAACTCGGGGATGCTGGCTTGCGGGTCGAGTGCGTTGTTCGTCAGGACGTTTGCCGCGCATTCGGCGTAGTGGAACGGCATGAAGACCACGCCCTTCTTGATCTCGTCAGTGACGCGGGCTCCCACTGTGACCTCGCCGCGGCGAGTCTTGGCGAGGACCATCTCCTTGTCCTTGATGCCGAGCGCCTTCGCGTCCTCCGGGTTGATCTCGATCCAGGCAGCGGGCTCTTCGCGCTCGAGGGACTCCGAGCGGCGCGTCATGCTGCCCGTGTGCCACTGCCAGATGCAGCGGCCCGTGGTCAGGATCAGCGGGTACTCCGCATCGGGGACCTCTGCCGGTGGCTTCCACTCGATCGGCGTGAAGATGCCCAGGCCGTCGGGGTGTGAAAACTTCTCCTTGTGGAGGATCGGGGTGCCGGGGTGCTCGGCTGTCGGGCAGGGCCAGCAGAGCCCCTCGATACCGAGCCGCTCGTAGGTCATACCGCCGTAGGACGGGGTGACTTTGGCGACCTCGGTGAAGATCTCCTCAGCCGACGTGTACGGGAACTGCTTCTCGTACCCCATCTTCTGAGCGAGCTCGGTGATGATCTGCCAGTCGGCCTTTGCCTGGCCTGGCGGCTCCTGCGCCTTGCGCCAGAGCTGAACCCGACGCTCTGTGCTGGTCTGGGTCCCGTCGCGCTCTGCGTAGCAGGCGCCAGGCAGGACGACATCGGCGAGCTGGGCGGTCTCGGTCAGGAAGATGTCCTGCACAACGAGGAACTCGATATTGTCAAAGCCCTTCTTCACGTGGTGCAGGTCAGGGTCTGAGACCAGCGGGTTCTCGCCCATGATATAGACCGCCTTCACCTTGCCGGGTTCGTCCGCGAGCACGTTGATCAGCCTGGTGACTGGGAGACCGACCTTGCCCTCGGCGATGTCCTCGATCCCCCACATGTCCTGCATCTTCTTGCGCATCTCGGGGACGATGACCGACTGGTAGCCGGAGTAGACGTTCGCGAGCGCGCCCATGTCGCAGGCACCCTGCACGTTGTTCTGACCACGGAGAGCACAGACACCCGTTCCAGGGCGACCGAGGTTGCCGGTCAGCATCTGGAGGTTCGCGACCGACTTGACGTTGTCGACGCCCACCGTGTGCTGGGTGATGCCCATCGAGTAGAGGACGTTCGCCGCCTTCGCCCGTCCATAGAGGTCGGCCGCCTCCTTGATCTGCTCGGCCGGGACGCCAGTGATCTTCGAGACGTTCTCAAGCGAGTACGTGTCCTGCATCACGATCTCCTTGACCTTCTCGAAGTCCTTGGTCCGCTTCTCGATGAACTCCTTGTCATGCAGGTCGTTCTTGATGATGTACTGCATGAAGGCATTGAGCAGCGCGACGTCGGTGCCCGAGTCGAAGGGCATGTAGATGTCGGCGAGCTTCGCCGTCGGCGTCAACCGCGGGTCGGCTGCGATGATCTTCGCTCCCCGCTTCTTGGCCTGCATGATCCGCCGGCCGATCAGGGGGTGCTGCTCAAGTGTGTTGGTGCCGATGATGAAGAGGACGTCAGCGTCAGCGATGTCCTTGATCGACTGGGTCATCGCACCGGAGCCGAAGGCGCCCGCGAGGCCGACGACCGTCGAGGCATGGCAGAGACGGGCGCAGTGGTCGATGTTCGGCGTCTTCATGACCACCCGCGCGAACTTCTGCATCAGGTAGTTCTCCTCGTTCGAGACACGAGCAGAGGAGAGGGCCGCACTCTGCTCGCCCTGGTACTGCTTGAACTTCTGGGCGATCAGGTCGTATGCCTCATCCCAGGTTGCCTCGACAAACTTGCCGTCCTTCTTGATCAGCGGAGTTGTCAGCCGGTCGTCGGCATTGACGAACTCCCAGGCATAGTTGCCCTTCGGGCAGAGCTTACCTTCGTTGACCGGGTTCCGGTGCCAGGGTGCGACACCTGCGACCTTGCCGTCCTTGACGACCAGGTTGAACCCGCATCCCGTGCCGCAATACGGGCACGTCGTGGGTACGTATTTCATCTCCATAGAGAGTCCTCGGACGAGAGAACATCTGCAAGTTAACCTATTTAATCATACTGGTTTAACTTCGAAAAATCGGCAGTTATCGGTGGGTCAACAAATGTCGGGGGCGTCCCGTCTCCCCGAATATTTATATACATCGTGTCCTCCACGCTCAGAAGCGCAGAGGTTCACATGACACGTCCAATCCCCGTTGCACCTATGATGGTCGATATGGTACGGGCAGGGATCAGCGCCCAGGACGGGGCGACGTACGAAAATCTGGATCGATGCCCGCGGTGCGGGGGGCGTGTCAGCCCCTTCGACTTTCGCGATAAACGATTCGCCAAACTCACCGATGCGCAGGGTGTACGGGATGTACGCGTGCGCGTGAAGCGTTTTCGGTGTGACGTCTGCGGTCGACTCTGCTACGCCGATTCCCCGTTCTATCCTGGGACCCGACATGGGTCCCCCGTGGTGGAACTGGCAGCCTCCCTCTCCGAGGAGATGCCACCGGGGCAGGTGGCCCGCACCCTTGCCAGGCTCGGTATCCAGCTCGACCGTGCCACGATCCGATCGTACTCTCGTCTCCCTCTCCCACCGAATGCGACACTTCGCCTGTTCGGTCTCCCGGTGCCGGTATCAATCCTCAGGCTCTCGAGCGAGGCCGGTTCGTCTGTGATATCAGTGCTGGACCAGACGACCCTTTCCCGGATATCGCCGTCAGGAGCGACGGTCCAGAAGTGGGATCAGGAGTAGGGCGAAGGCGAGAAACGAATGGGTGCACCTCCGGCAGGTAGGAGTCGACTCTCATCCGCGAAGACGGTGGGTACAGGATGACTGCCAGGTCTTGGCGGTTTATCACTCCTGCACGTCGAGTGCGAGTTCCCGGACGGCGTGCGCCGGGAGGGTATCGGCAAGCGTGCCCAGGCGGACGGAAAGGTCTTCGGCTCCGAGAAGCGGCGCGAAGGTGGATGCACCGATTCCGGCGACCAGGACGCTCCTGCTCTGGCTTCGCCGAACGACGGCTTCGACCGCGCTCGTCACTCCATTCCGCTGGGTCTCCCAGACCTGGTGCGCAATTGAAGAGATCGAGTCTTCTCCCAGTTCCTCAAGGTCAGCGCAAACAACCCGCGCGAGCCTCCGGAGGGCTCCCTTTCGAGTCGTGGGCCCATGGTCAGGGGTCTCGGCGGTGTAATCTTCGGGCCTGATATGGCCGAGCAGCAGGTGGACGTCGCCGGACTGCGCGAAGTACTCCGATGCCACCGGGGTCCGCCGACCGTTCACTTCTACTGTGCTGACGATCGCCGGGACTGTTGTCCTGAGCATGCCAGTGTACAGGAGAAACCCTTCCTGGAGCCGGTCGAGATCGGTCATTCCATACAGTCCTTGGACATCGCCAAGCGGAATGATATCGGCCGTTGTCGATCCGATATCGAGCAGGACCGAGTCCGGGTGCGTTCGTCCGAGCCAGTCGGCTGAGGCGAGCCAGTTTGCCGCTGCGAGCGCTGGTGTCGGCTCGGCGTGAAACTGTCCGTCGGTCCCGTAGAACCGGGCCCCCGGAAAGACGGATCTCACCTGGTCCACGATGAACTGGATCCCTTCACCTTTGGAAGTGAAGGAATCGGCGAGTTCTCCGGACATCACGACTGCAGCCTCATCAGAGGCGTAGGGGCTGAGGAGATCCTGGATCGGTGCACCGGTCCAGAGGGGGCAGTAATGGATTGCACTGCCGGCATCTGTCACGATCTTCAGGTTCGCGCCGCCGACATCGATCCCGATCACAGCCGGGTCACCGTTCCGTCGGTATCGTACCGGACACGGCCCTTGAAATGGACCTCGGGGGGTCCCTGTCCCTTCGACGCCCGGACCAGGATGTCGGCGATCTCCTCCTGCATTACGGCGGCGATGCCAACGAGAGATGTGGTGACGCGGGGGTTCACATCGACCACATACGGGCGGTCAGCGAGCACGAGGTCGACCCCGGTATATCCCTGGCAACCGAGCACCTCGACCGCCCTCCGGGCCACCTCGATGCACTCGTCCCGGCGGGGGTGATCGATGGGCGTCTCGCCCCCGAGATAATGAAAAAACCCGTCCCCGTCAACCTCGATCACCTGACGGTTCAGGGCGAGGGCGAGCGGTCGCTCTCCCGTCCAGTATTCGCAGGCATCTCCGACGACACGGTTTCCGACCAGCGACACCGAAAGGTGCTCCCCTTCAATGTATGCCTGCTCGACCTCTTCCTCGCCTGCCGGTCCATCGGTAAGACGCACCCCGAGTGCTCCATACCCCCGGATGGGTTTGACGATCCGTCGTCCGCCGTGCTGCACGGGCGGTACCGGCAGGTCATGAGCGGCCAGGATCGCGGCTGAGCGTTGCTTGTTTGCTGCCACTGCGACGTTCATCGCGCCGCAACCGATGTTATGGCAGACCCCTTCGAGGGTCCGCGTGAACCTGCTCAGGAGATGATCCGGCGCTATGACGAGCCCGACGTCGCAGGTCGGGCCGAGACGTCGGATCTCAGCATCGAGGTCTGGAGATCCTGGCAGTATCACTTCGAACCCGCAGGACTCGAAGCTCTGTGTCAGGACATCCCGCATTGCTGCTCCTTCCGCGGCAACTTCGGGCTCACCTGCAAGGGACGCGTACTCTGCAAGGAACGCCTTCATGCAGCATCCGTGAACGGTCATCGTAGATGAAACCCTCGGCCCCAGGACAGCGATCCCTTTTTGCCGTTCGGGTTCCACCAGTAGTGCGATGAGGCCCCGCGTCCTATTGACGAACGACGACGGCGTCAACTCGATCGGGCTCTGGGCTGCGTACGAAGCGCTCGCCCCGATCGCAGATGTGACCGTGGTTGCACCCGCAACCCAGCAGTCGGCGGTCGGTCGATCGATATCGATCTTTGAGCCGTTGCGGGTCGATGCGATCCTTCACGATGGGGTCGAAGCGCACGCCGTCGCCGGCAAGCCGACGGACGCCGTGATCATCGGGCTCTTTGCGCTCCGAGTCCAGCCGGACCTGATCGTCTCCGGGATCAATATCGGGGAGAACCTCTCGTTCGAGTCAGTGATGACGTCGGGGACCGTAGGTGCTGCTCTCGAAGGTGCGAACCACGGTGTCCCTGGGATCGCCTTCTCTCTCCAGGTCGAGGACCAGGGCGACAAGTTCGGCGATCCTCGGCGTTCTGTCCAGTCTTTTACCGAGGCGGGTCGCGTGGTCCGTGACAGCTGCGAACGGATCTTCTCGGGGGGATTCCCGAAAGGTGCAGACGTGATCAATATCAACATCCCGGCCCGACCGATGGGCGGATACGAGATCACGCGGCTCGCTCCCAAACTCTTCGCGACCGGGGTCGAACGCCGTCTTGACCCTAGGGGACGGCCGTACTTCTGGATCGACGGACCCATAGTGGACTCTGCGGAGCCCGGGACCGATGTCCATGCGATCAGGGAGGGGCGAGTCTCTGTCACACCCCTGACGCTCGATCTCACGGCACCAGGTGCCGCCGAACCACTCGCCACCCTCTTTCGATCCTAGCGGGAATGGCTTATCCCCTGCTGGAACGAACCTTCGTGTATGGGCGACGAGGCACCCAAGAGGGCCGCCGGATACGCAGCGGCCGACCTGGTCAAGACGGGTTCTGCGGTCGGGCTTGGAACCGGCTCGACGGTTCGCTTTGCCATGGAGCGGCTCGCGGAGAGGATGCGGAACGGACTGTCCTGTGTGGGCGTCCCGACGTCACACCAGACGGCCATGCGTGCCCGAGCGCTCGGTATTCCCCTTGCTTCCCTGAACGATGCTCCACACCTGGCGATCGCGATCGACGGGGCCGACCAGGTCGATCCAGGTCTGCGTCTCATAAAGGGTCGGGGTGCGGCTCTCACGCGAGAAAAGTGCGTTGCCGCCGCTGCCGATCGTCTGGTGATCGTGGTGGATGAGGGAAAGCTGACCGACCAACTCTCGGTCCAGGTTCCGATCGAAGTCCTCCCGTTCGCCTGCACCATGGTGACGGATCGGCTCGTTCACTTGGGGGGTTCCGGTCGGGTGCGGGAAGGGACAGCCAAAGACGGGCCAGTAGTGACGGACAACGGCGGACTGGTGATCGACTGGTCCTTCGGACCGATCGAGGACCCGGCGGGCCTCGAAGCTTTGATTGAGCGGATCCCGGGAGTGGTGACAGCAGGGATTTTCTCCGAATTTGAAAAAAAGACGACGGTGATCGTAGGAAACGACGCGGGGTACCGCGTCCTCACCCGTTGACTGCCAGATCTTCGCTCTCGGTGGTGATCAGGCGAAGGCGCTGCATGATGTCCTGCTGCTTCTCCGTCTCCTGGCGTTTCTCTTCCTCGATCGCGTCGACGATCTCGCTGATTGGGCAAGAGAGCCGGTAAATCTTGACGGGGCGTCCTTTCGATTCAGCCTTGGACTCCCTGCTGTCTACCCAGTTCTCCTTGATCAGGCGGTGCATTGCGATCGAGACTTCGGGCTGACGCAGGTCTGTCCCCCGCTCGATCTCACGTGACGTCGCCTCGGGGATCGAGGCAAGATAGACGAGAACCTTCGCGATGTTCCGCTTTATTCCCAGGCTGACGAGGAGACCTGCGAACTCCTCCTCTTTCTGGGTAAAAACCATGATCTTTTCGGGCCGCATGATGTTTCTCCGATATATTATCGTGCTTATTCTTGAATATCTAATAAAATAAACCTATCCCTTGAAGCCATCACCAGCGAGCGAGGTCCTTGATCACACCGAAGACCTCCGCGTACTTCACGTTGATCCGGAACCCGTGGTACATCGCCCTTCCTTTTATCCCCTCGAGCCACCAGGGCCCGTAGGTATCGAGCTGGGTACGGTGCTTCATGATCGAGTCCAGCTTCGGGCCGATCATCTCCGATATGTCGACGTAGTACTGGCCATGGAAGGGATTGGGTGCGATCCCGCCCGGAATGGTCTGTTCATACATGTACACCGAGCAGTCGTTCTTGCGGGTGGTTGCGATCACGGCGTTCGTGACGGCCGCATGGTCTTGATGGGAGTCGTTGTTGGAATGGGTATAGACTACGTCGGGGGCGAAGTTGTTGAATAACGAGTCGAAACGACGTACGATCTCTCGCGAGAAGACGAGCTCGTCGGGAACGATATCCATCACCACGAGGTCGGCACCGAGCACGGCCGCCGCCTCTTCTGCCTCGCAGATCCGGCTCTCCTTCCGGTTCGGGACCGTCGCAATCACCATAAGGACCTCGTGCCCCCTGCTCGTATACCGGGCGATCGTGCCGCCCATACCGATCTCAAGATCGTCCGGATGGGCTCCGAATGCAAGCACCTTCATGCGAAAAAAACCTCTTCGCGGCTCCGGCGCCGTCATCGACACCGAGATCGCTCTTTCTACTGTTGTTGGGGCGCGGGCGCGATAAAGCTCACGCCGTGTGGAATCGAGATGTAATCGGCCTTTTCAGCGTGTGTTTTTAATACAATTTTTGGCAAATACTGATGAATCGGAGTCGTGGAGAACCGAGCGTTGCCGATTGGATCACGAGAGGAATACGAGTTTTACCTGGAGGCCGACAGGCTCTCTCTTGAGCTGATCCGCCGGCGTCCGCGCCTCTTCGGCGACGAGATCTGGAAGTTTCAGCGACTGCTACGGACCCTTGAATACACCCTGAACTGCCGTCGATCGGCTCTCTGGCGCCCGTATCGAACCCTCCTTTCAATCCGTTTTCATCGCATGAGTGTGCGTCTCGGGTTCACGATCCCTCCGAACGTCTTTGGTCCGGGGCTGGCGATCGCCCACCGGGGTACGATCGTGGTGAACTCGTGTGCCCGCGTGGGGGCCAACTGTCGCCTCCATGTCTGTGTGAATATCGGGAGCACTGCCGGCACCGATGAAGAGGCACCCGAGATCGGGGAGAACGTCTACATCGGGCCCGGTGCGATCCTCTTCGGCCCGATTCGGATCGCGGACGGGGTCGCGATCGGGGCGAACTCAGTCGTGACCTCGTCGTTCACAGACCCCTCTATCACCATTGCTGGAGCACCTGCGCGCAGGATAAATGACAGGGGCACTGAAGGGCTCCTGGTTCGCGGCACAGAGATGGTAGGGCTGGACCGTGCAGGGTGAGACGCTCTCTGCCGTGTCGGACTCGCCGGCAGGGCAGGATACGCCGTCGAGTGAAGGCGCCTCCGGGCGCAAGGGGTTCACCGGTGACGTGCTCAAACTCGTGACCGGGACGACTTTCGCTCAGGTACTGGTCGTCCTCGCCTCTCCAGCGCTGACCCGTCTCTTCACTCCTGCGGACTTCGGGCTGCTCGCGATCTTCACCTCGATCACGAAAGTGATCAGCACGGTCTCCTGCCTCCGGTATGAATTTGCAATAATGCTTCCGGAGGAAGAGAGGGACGCAGCCAACCTGCTGGCAACCTGTATCGCCATCGTAACGGGGATATCACTCCTCTGTCTCCCTGTTTTCCTCCTCTTCGAGTCTGCGATCGTCTCTGCCCTGAATGCACCCGACCTCGCCGGCCATCTCTGGCTCGTCTCGCCTTTTGTCTTCGTCTCCGGGCTCGTCCTCGCACTCAATTACTGGAATTCCCGTTCCCGCCAGTACGGCCGGCTCACGGTGGCCCGGATCGTATCTGCTGTCGCGACGACGGGGGGCCAGCTCGGAGCAGGAATGGGTGGCTTCCCTACAGGTGGCGCGCTCATCGGGGCGAACACCCTTGGACAGGGGGTGGCAACCGGGATCCTGGCCGCCCAGATCTACCGCGACGATCACCGACGGCTCACCCGCCATATCTCACTCCACCGGATGAAAGGCATGCTTGTCCGGTACAGGAAGTTCCCGCTTTACGAGTCATGGTCAGCGCTCCTGAATGTCGCCTCCTGGCAGCTCCCGTCTCTCCTCCTCCCGATCTACTTCTCTCCGGTCCAGGCGGGGTTCTATTCACTCGCATTTCGCCTGATCATGATGCCGATGGACCTGGTGGGGGGCGCCATCCAGCAGGTCTTTTTTCAACAAGCCTCAAATGCGAAGCGAGAGGGCCAGCTGGCTGACCTCACCGAGTCGGTCTTCACAATCCTTCTCAGGATCGTCCTCTTCCCGATGCTCACCATCTCGGTGATCGGCGCAGAACTCTTCGCCTTCGTCTTCGGCTCGGCATGGGCGGAGGCGGGCTTCTACACACAGCTCCTCTCGGTCTGGGCAGTCCTCTGGTTCATCTCATCCCCGCTCTCGACCATCTACATGATCCAGGAGAACCAGGGCTTCGGTCTCAGGATCAACCTGGCGAACTTCACGAGTCGCCTCGTTGCACTTGTTGCAGGTGGTGTCCTCGGTTCTCCCCGTCTCGCGATCCTCTTCTTTGCGCTCGCCGGGATCG
Source organism: Methanoregulaceae archaeon (assembly GCA_050178135.1). Lineage (GTDB taxonomy): Archaea > Halobacteriota > Methanomicrobia > Methanomicrobiales > Methanospirillaceae > UBA288. The sequence continues at coordinate 62,158 of JBFXGJ010000001.1, forward strand.
GGGTATACGGCTACCTCTGTGTTCGCCTGCTCCTCTTCTCGGGGATTCCGACCCGTCGCACCTTCAGCATCATTGCATCCGCCGTGCTCCAGTTCCTCCCGCTAGGGGCCCTGCTGGTGATTCTCAAGCTGCTTGGGACGCCGGCTCTCATCCATCTCTCGATCGGCCTCGCTGCCTGTATGCTCTACTACGTATACCTTGTCCGTTCGGACAGTCAGTTTCGCGCGGTGCTCGGCGGGCTTGGTATCCCGGGTATGCGATAAACCCTGTCCTCCTTCCCCTTTTTCATCTCCGGTCCTGTGAGGAAGAGAACTTGTCGAGATTGCGCCCATATATCCAAAAAAATCCGTAGATTCGGCCCTCTCCGAGCGACAACAGATGCAGGGGGGATCGCTCCGGGTCTGAGGACTCGCCTCTCAAGAAAATCGACGAAAAGAATAGTAGCGAGGGATGGATTTGAACCATCGGTCTACGGGTTATGAGCCCGTCGGGATCTCCTGACTACCCTACCTCGCTCTGGGGATTAACATAATTCGTTCTCCCTTTTATTATAGATATCTCTTCAGACCATCCTGGATAGGCGACGGCGGCCAGCAACCATAAATAGTGCCTCCGCGAGCCTCTGGTGCATGGATGAAGAATTGGCCCGTATCCGCGAGCAGCGTCTCCAGGAACGTGTCGCCGCGCAGAAGAAGACGCACCTGACAGGGGTATTGACGGCAACCCGGGAGAACTTCTCCGCCCTTGTTGCGACCTGGCCGTACCTCGTGATTGACTGCTGGGCTCCCTGGTGTGGACCCTGTCGCCGGGTTAGCCCCGTTGTCGAGGCCCTTGCCGGCGAGTTCTCCGGGAGGATCGCATTTGCGAAACTGAACACCGACGAGCACCCTCAGGTAGCGGTTCGGTACGGGATATCAGCAATCCCAACCCTTCTCCTGTTCCGCTCTGGGGCGCTGGTCGGCCAGATCACGGGGGCATACCCGATCGACCCGATACGGCAGGAGATCCTGAGGTCCTTTCAGGTCCAGTAAAAAAATTATGGGCCGGTCTCCGCACCGGGGGTCAGCGCACTGCTTGATACCCGGAGCGCCTGGATCCCCACGATCACCAGCGTTGACAGGGGGAGGGCGATAATCAGCGGGTCGATCGCGGTCCACGGCGCTCCGAGTAGGGTTGGCATCCCGAATAGGGTCTGGGAGAGCCCGATCGGTTTCGCTTCAGCTGCATGGACGAAGACCGTCCAGATCAACCAGGCAGCCGAGCCGGAAAGGAAACTCATCTTCGCCGCGACCGGGTCGGGGCGCTTTGAGAGGACGGCGACCGCAAAGATCGGCAGAAATGCCGAGGCACAGAGTCCCATGAACATCGCGGTTGCCCGGGCGATGATCGATTCGGGCATCAGGAACGCGAGTGCGACCGAAGCGACCATCATCACCAGGCAGCCGGCCTGGTTTCCCCTGACGGAGTGCGAACAGGCCCGTCCTCGGCTCCAGACGTCGCAGATGAGGGCCGAGCCCATCGCGTGGAAGAGAGAGGCCAGTGTCGACATGGCGGCGGAGAGGAGGGTCAGCATGAAGACCACCACGAAGAGATCGGGCATCGCCTGGTTGATGAAGAGTGGTATTATCGCGTCGACATTGCCTCCGGCAGCGGCCACAGCGATCTGACCTGATGTCTGCTGGAACCAGACGTTCGTCAGGGCGCCGACGGTAAAAGCTACGCCGGTCATCATCAATAAAAATGGCCCTCCTACCACCACGGCGCGGTTCAGCGTTCGGTCGTCCCGGGCGCACATGAATCGCACAACGAGCTGGGGTTGGGCGAGGACGCCGATCCCCACCCCGAGCACGAGGGTCGTGATGAGGGTGAACCAGATCGGCGAGCCGAGCGCGGGCATCGACGTCCATCCGAGATGCCCCTGTTCTGCGAGGGCCTGCGGTACGAGCGGGGTCATCGCGTCGAGCGCCCGATGAGCTGCTTCGATCCCCCCAAGGTAGACATATGTGAGGACCAGGAGGATTGTCATCCCAATGAGCATGATAAAGCCCTGGAAGGCGTCGGTATACATCACCGCGATAAGGCCGCCGTACACCACGTAGAGCGCCACGATCGCGGCGAAAGCGAGCAGGGCGGTTGTGTATGGCACACCGAGAGTGGTTTCGACAAATCGGGCCCCTCCTATCAGGATCGCGGAGGTATAGAGCGGCATTCCGAGGAGGATCACGATCCCGGTTCCGTATTGCATGAACGAGGAACGATAGCACTTGCCCATCAGGTCCGGAAACGTAACCGCGCCAAGCCGCTGGCCGATAGTCCGGGTTCTCCGCCCGAACACCACGAAAGCGATCAAAACTCCAGCCCCGATGTTGAGGACCGTCAACCAGATCAGCCCCATGCCGAGGTTGGCCGCCGCTCCGCCAAATCCAACGATGGCCGACGTCGAGATGAAGGTCGCTCCATACGAGAGCGCGATGATCACCGGGTGACTGTCCCGTCCCGCGAGCAGGTAGTCTTCTGCCGTCTTCGTACGCCGATACCCGATGTACCCGAGCAGGACGGTGATGGCGAGATATATTGCCGTTGCGGCTCCGAGGATGATGGCATCAACCGTCACGCCTGTCACCCGCGTTCCGATTGGCGAGCCCATACACGATACACGCAAGCGTAAAGCCGATTGCAAGGCCGTAGCCGAGCACGATCTGGATGTCATTGATTCCAAACATGAACTGATCACCGGTTGCGGTGGAGAAGGATACCTGGAGGTGGCGAGTGGAACGATACGGGGGGAAGCTGCAGGCCTGCGGCTCCCCTACCTAAACGTAAAGAAGATGAAAGTGATGGTTGATGCCTGGTTGAAGAGCTGCCTTCCGCGCACCATCCCAGTACCCTGTCCTGAATTTCTGTCGCTCGAGATGATAAAGATTTTTTATTGACTTCGGAAAGCCTGTCTGGTGCCTTACTCAAGGGGGCATGGATGGAGAGGGGACCGCGTTCGGCGGCACAGTCTCATCATGGATCGATGCCAAATCACTCCTGATGCCCGGCGCCTACGACCACCTCCACGGCACCCTTCAGGTCACCCTCCTCCAGCGACTCGGGTGGCAATCCCTGCGCCCCCTGCAGGAAGAGACTTTCTCCGCTGCATCCAGCGGGGCCGACCTGCTCGTAATTGCCCCCACTGCCGGCGGTAAGACTGAGGCGGCACTGCTTCCTGTTGTCGACCGGGCGCTCAAAGACGGCGCCCGCGGGGTCTTCTGCATCTATCTCTCCCCTCTCAAGGCGCTCATCAACGATCAACTCGACCGGGTCTGGGGGCTCTGCGCACCGGGTCGACTCACTGCGGCGGCGTTTCACGGTGACATTCCTCCCTCGGAACGACGCCATGACCCCGATGACGAGCCGCACGTCCTTCTCATCACCCCTGAGTCCCTTGAGGTGCTCCTCCATGACCCGAACGCATCTGTTCGCTTCGGACCGCTGCGATACGTGGTGATCGACGAGGTTCATGCCTTCGTGGGAACCGACCGTGGCGTCCAGGTCCGTGCTCTCCTCGACCGGCTCGACCGCGTCGCCGAGAGGGACGTTCAGCGGATTGGCCTCTCCGCGACTGTCGGTAACCCCGAGGACGTCCTGGATTGGCTCTCAGGGCCGGGACGACGGCGTCGTCTTGTCCGGATACCGTCTCCTCCGGCCCCGCGCCAGTTTTCGTTCTGTGTCGATCCCGGGGAAGCCGGGAGGGCCGATGCCCTTGTCCGGCTGGTGCGGGGCCGGCGTGCCCTCGTCTTTGCCCGCTCCCGCGGCGAGGTCGAACGTCTTTCGAACCTCCTTGATGGCCGGCTTCCCGGACTGTACTGTCACCACTCGTCGGTCTCACCGGCGACTCGCGAGGTTGCAGAGACCGCCGCGAAGTCCGGTGACCCCTTCTGCATCGTCTGTACGTCGACCCTGGAACTGGGGATCGATATCGGGGACCTCGACCTGGTGGTCCAGAGCGGGCCTCCAGCCTCCATCGCATCGTTTCTCCAGCGTCTCGGGAGGACGGGGAGGCGTGACCGTCCGGCCCGATTCGCCTTTCTCCTGTCGCGCCCCTGCGAGCTGGTGCTCGCCCTCGGGGCGGTCGAGGCGGCTTCGCGGGGAGAGGCGGAGCCGATCCAGCCAGCGAAACGGCCGTACCACGTCCTCGCCCAACAGCTCCTGCTCCACCTCCTCCGAGCCCGCCGGACCCGGCTCTCCGTTCTCACGGACCTGGTCGGTTCGCTCGGCCCCTTCCGGGAGATACCGCCGGAGGAGGTTGCCCAGGTCGCCGATCACCTGCTTGACGAGGGGTTCATCGTTGCCGACGGCGACCTCGTGATGGTCGGACCGGCGACAGAGACGGTCTTCTCCGGCGCCCATCGACAGGAACTCTTCTCTGTCCTCCGTGGGGGCCGGGACTACCGTGCGGTCACACCCGACGGTGAAGAGGTCGGTCGCCTCGATGCCCGGTTCGCCCGGTCGGAGGGCGAGGGCGCCTTTTCTCTGGGTGGGCGGGGCTGGTCGGTGATCGGACGCGACGACGCTCACGGTCTTCTGATCGTCGAGCCTGGAATGGCGTTTCAGCGGAAGGCCTTCTGGTCGGGGGAGAAGGGAGGTGCAAGTCCGCTCGTCGCTGCCGGAGCCCTTCGCATCCTCTCCAGCAGGTCGTCCGGCCTGCCGCTCGACGACGTGACCAGCGCTGTCCTCGAGGAGGCGTTCGAAGCGGTTCCTGGAGAGGTTCACTCATCGGGCATAACCATCCTCGAGTCTCCGGACGGCACGACGGTCCGGGTGGTCGTCCTGACCCCGTTCGGGGCGGCTGGAAATCGTGTGGTGGCGTCTTTTATGCACTCATACCTCGGTCCGCGGTCCACGATCCGTCCGACGGACTTTGGCCTTATCATCCGAAAAGTTGGCAAGGCTGGAGTGGCCGGATCGCGGGTCTTCGCGGCGCTCGAGGCGATGCGTTCCGCTCATCCCGGGGAGATCGCCCGGACCCTCCCTCCTGTCCCTGCCTCGAGCAGGGCGTTTGGGCCGCTTGTGCCGCCCGAACTCTTCGACCGGATGATCGCAGAGGACCAGTATCATCTCCCGGCTCTTCTCGCCTCATTCGCCCGGTCCCGGATTGTCTGGGACCCCCTCGAGGATGATAGCACTCTCCACGATTGCGGCCATTCCGAGAAGGAACTGATCACCCGGGAGGACGATCTGCGTACACGGGTTCGAAAGTCCCAGGCTTGCCGCGACAAGGGTGAAGAGGCCGAGAAGCCCGACGAGGGTACCGAGGCACGGTAAGAGGCAGCCAGCAGCGGGTCGGAGGTCCGCAAGGGACGCTACCCTGGGGCGATAAATGACCAGGGTCAGGGCGAGGAGCGTGACACCGAAAAGCCACTCAGCCGGCGAAGAGAGCTCGGCAATAATCCCATGCAGGAAATAATCCGGATACTCCCCTGAGGTGAACGGCCCGAGGAGCGGATAGAACCAAGCCGCGGGATCGCGCCACATCGCGTCCAGCAGCTGATGCGATAGGACGCCCAGCGCCAGGACAGGCCCCAGGAACGGGTGCCTCTGGCGGAAGAGCAGCATGCCGATCACGAAGACGGCGAAGAAAAACCCGAGCGAGTGCGATAGGATCCTCCCGTTGTCGAGCGTGCCGCCGAGCAGGAGGTGTCCGATCGGTTTATCGATCAGGTCGGGCAGGATTGCACCGATCATGCCTGCGGACAGGAGCGGTCGTACCGCACCCGCCCGGCCCCAGAGCAGGCCGATCGCAGCTCCCGCCATGATGTGGCAGAAGACGAGCATCGGCCTCTTTCAGGTGTAGGCGTCGATCAGGTGACAATACACCGACACGGCCTCCTCGAGAGCACGGATGGGGACCCGTTCATCGAGGCCATGAATGCAGCTGAGATCCCCTGGACCGTACTCGACGGTCGGGAACCCAACGAGGCGAAGGGCTCGTGCATCCGAAGCCGCCCACTGAACGATCGGAACCGCAGGCCTGCCCCGTACCGACTCGATGGCGGCGCAGATCTTCTCGACGATCCGTTCTTTGGGGTCGGTAAAACTCGGGCCAGAACTGCTCATGCACTCCACGGTGGCTCGGGGGGCGTGGGTCTGGAGGTCTGCCATGAGCCGCCTTGGATCACACCCCCAGGGGAGACGAAGGTCGAGCTCGAGTTCGCACCTCTCCGCCACGATGTTTGCCTTCTCGCCTCCTTCGATCCTCCCGGGGTTGTACGAGAGCCGGCGGAGGATTGGACCCGAACCGGGGACGGCGAGGACCTCCTCGAGGACGCGCTCAGAATCTGCGATCACCGGTTCGAGACGGGGTCCCGGGTCGAACTCGTGGTCGTGAAGTTTCTGGACGCGCTCGATCAGGTCGACCGCCTCCATGATGGCGGAGACCCCCCTCGCGGGATAGAGGGAGGCGTGACCGGGTTCCCCGGAGAACAAGAACCGTGCACGGACCAGTCCCTTCTGGCCCAGGCAGGGTGATCCCTCTGGGGTTGGCTCAGCGATGAGGCAATCGCACGGGCTGATCAGTGCGTTCTGGATCAGGTGCTGGATACCCCCTCCCCCGGTCTCCTCGTCCGCGACGAATGCAACTCCGATCCGCTCGAGGTCGTTACCACGGTCCACTGCAGCGGCACATGCGGCGATGATCGCCGCGCACCCGCCTTTCATATCGGTCGCGCCGCGCCCCCAGACAAACCCGTCCCTGATATCGCCTCCATTCGGGTCGCACGACCAGTTCCTCCCATCGGCCGGCACGACGTCGAGATGGCCGCAGAGGAGGAGTGCGGCTCCTCTGCCGTGTGCGACCACGTTCGCCCTTCCGGGGATCTCCATCGAGACCTGAGGGTCGAGTCCGATCGCCTCGAGCTGTTCCCGGACGAACTCAGCGCAGTCGCTGGTATCCCCGGGAGGATTCTCTGTGCGGATCGAGACCAGCTGGGAGGTCAGACGCGCGACATCGATCATGCGGAACGGCCAGCCCTGAACTCTTCAAAGAGCCTTGAGAGGGACCCCTCGTCGGTGTATAGAGACTTCAGGAACTCGTTGTTGAAGAGTTCGTCGATTGCCATCGTGAAGAACCCCATCGGCAGAGGGCTCCTGCTGTCCGGGTCGAGGACCAGGCGGAACGAACGATAATTTGCGGGATTCTCTCGGTCGTATACTGCCCGCCAGACGGTTGGGAGTCGCTCGAACCGCGCGGAGTCTCTCTCTTTCAGCCAGTTCACAAACTCCCCAAAGAGTATACGATCCCCCTTCTTCTCTTCGTCTATTCTCCACCTCAGATATTCCATCGCCATGATGTTCTTCGGGGAGGCGTAGTTGTACGAAAGGAGCCCGAGCGTGTAGTCCAGGTGTGCGATCGCATCGATGAAGTAGAACTTCAGAACCGGGTGAAAGAGCGATGTGTCGTGGAGCATAAGAGACTTCTCATACAGCCCGAGCAGGGCCCGGAGATACTCATTACTTTCTCTCATCAGGACAACGTGGGGGAAAAGATTGGAAATATCTTCTCGTGTGGGCAGCATGCCATCGAACGAATCGTCCACCTGCGATTGCGGCCGGATTTTGCCCCGACGGCGGAGGCTCCAGCACGGGTATCAGTGAGAAATAGGGGAGTGGGCTCGCGGAGATTCGAACTCCGGACCTCCGCCGTGTGAAGGCGACGTCATAACCAGCTAGACCACAAGCCCGATGCATCGACCGGGAATTGAACCCGGGCTATTGGCTTGGAAGGCCAAAGTCATGCCACTAGACCATCGATGCGAACTGCCTTAATCGGTTCACACTCCGGTCTATTATAATTTCTCGTCACCGCATTTGAGTATTTCTATCCAGTGTTTGCAACGGCCCCTCTCGCTGTCGGGAAGGTGGGGACCGTCATCTCGCTCTGTGGGACACGCTCTGTATGCGATGATGCTGGGCGTTCGCTCCTCTGCCCCGCTCTGTCCTGCACTGTGACTGGATGAGGGCACGTCGTTCTCTCGCACACGTGAGACGGCAGGGATGCAATGAACACGCGAGAAAAGAACGCCGGAGATAAGGTGTGAGGGGGAGCAATTCTCCTGGATTACCGGAGAGCATCGCCCCGGCCGATCTCCATCCGGACCCGTTCGAGGGCCTCGATCCGCTTCTCAAGCGGGGGATGGGTGGCAAAGAGTTCGGCCAGGGTCGACCCGGTGACCGGCAGGATATAGAACGCACTCGCTCCCTCTACCTGGCGTCGGCGTTCTTCGGGTGCCGCCGCAATTCGACCGTTGATCTTCAGGAGTGCCGAGATCAGGGAATCGGGATCGCGCGTGATCAGGGCGCTCCCCCTGTCCGCCGCAAACTCGCGATACCTCGAGAGGGAGTTCAAGAGTAGGGTCGAGACGACCCAGACGACGATCGCGACGATCCAGGCGATCATCCACGGATTGCCCCCGTCACGCCGATCGCCGAGGGAGAGGAAGATCGCGTTGTTCATGATCAGAGAGGCGATCATCGCTACGAACGAAGCGATCGTCATCGTCAGGATGTCGCGGTTCTTGACGTGCGCGAGCTCGTGGGCGAGCACGGCCTCCAGCTCTCGGCGAGTGAGGAGCCGATGGATCGAGTCGGTAACCGCAACGACGGCATGCGAAGGAGACCGTCCGGTGGCAAAGGCATTCGGGATCGGGGAGGGCATGATCGCGACTCGCGGCATCGGGATTCCGGCCTCGGTCGAGAGCCGCTCGACCGTTGAATGGAGTTCCGGATACTCGTCCCGCTCCACGATTCGTGCCCCGGTGGAGAGGAGGACCAGGCGGTCGGAGAAGAAGTACTGCACGAACCCGAGTCCGACGGCAACCAGGACCAGCCATCCGAGTTCGATGCCGAGCGAACGGAGCACCGCGAGGAACGCGAGGTAAACGAGGAGCAGCAGGCCCCCCGTCAGCCAGACTCGCATCGAAAGCCCGTAATCACGCGGCCATTTCATGGGAATATGAGGGTCGATCAGCCCCATAAATGGATCGTTCGTGTGCGTTCTATCCGGCCGTCTCTGGGGATCGAACCCCTCGCTGGTGGTCGTATTGTATCCAACTACCCGGGGTATCCGACATAAACCATTTCTGTCCTCCCCCGTATACCCTGTATACATGGACGAGGTCGATCCCGGTTCCCTGGCGGACGTTGCCTACGGCATCTTCGAGCACCTGCTCCACCGGGAACTCCGGGGGAAGGGGCAATCACTGTACCTGCTGGTCGAACAGGGCAGGGGTTTTTCCGATGACCTCGCCCGGGTCTTCGGATCCTTTCTCACGGACTACCCTCCGCTTGCAGAGGCCCTCCTCTCACGTTTCGGTTCGATCGACGAGATACACGGCCTCATGCACGCCGGCGAGGGCGTAATTCCCACCAGAACCACCCAGATGTACTGGGTGGTCGAGGACGCCCCAACCGTCCAGCCCACCGCGGTGGACGACGAACTCGCCGGCAAGTGGTTGATCTTCCTGCCGCCCGAAGAGGTGGACCTGATCTGGCGACGGGTGCGCGACGCAACGGCGTCCGGCCAGCTCGGGATCTCTGCGAAGGTCTCGACGGCAAAGCCGAACCCGGATTCACGCGATACGCGGTACGTCATCTATGTCTATACTGCTGACTGGCGTGACGAGGACGGAGTCATGCGTGTGCGCGAGGTACTCCGGTCACTCGGGGTCGAGGACAGGATCGGATACAAGCGAAACCTGGAGACGTTCCGCGGTGAATACAGCAAAAAGGGAAAACGGGTTACGTATTACAGCGCATGACCACGGGGAGAGAGCCCGCTCAGGCCTTGCGCTCCTTGTTCTTCGGCCGGAGGTTCTGGTACCCGCACTTACGGCAGGAGGTCGCGCGGACTGCGTTGCGCGCATTGCAGCGCATGCAGATCTTGACATTGAGGAGTCGCTCTTCGGCTTCTGGGAATCGTGCCATTATCCGTCACCACGTGGTCTTTGAGTCTATAATACAGGATCCTAGGTCGACTTAACGGTTTTCACCGGGGAACCGACCCCGGTACCACTCCTGGAAGGCACTCAGCGCCCGCGATCGATGCGAGATCCGGTTCTTCTCCTCCAGGGACATCTCGGCGAGCGTCTGGCTGCCAGTCTCGAAGATCGGGTCGTACCCGAACCCTTCGTCCCCCCGGGGTGAGGTCGTGATCGTGCCGTCGAGACGCCCTTCGAAGAGCCGGATCCCGTCTGCATCCACGAACGCGATCACTGTGACGAAGTGGGCAGTCCGGTCCTTTCTGCTCTCGAGGAGGCGCAGGATGCCGTTGTTGCCGAGGGTTCGAAAGACGTATGCGGCATACGGCCCGGGAAAGCCCGAGAGTGCGTCGATGGTAAATCCCGTATCGTCGACTATCAGGGGGCGCTTGAGAACCCCGTACGCATAACGAGCCTTCTCACGTGCTATAGGTCCGATCTCGTCGTCACGATACTCGGGGATCTCAAGCGGTACGTGCTCAACGTCGATGGTTCCGGAAAAAAAACCGGCTACTTCTTCGGCTTTATGCTGGTTACCAGTCACGACAGCAAGTTTCAGAGGTATCGCCCCCTTTGTCTGATCTCTTCTTCGCGTTCGAGCACCGCGTCGGCGCCGGCGAATGTCTTCCGATAACCCCGGACGAACGCATCGACGAGGTCGTTCGCCTCCGATACGGCCGCGGTGAGCGATTGGAGAAAGACATGAAGGTCGACACCCCGAGCCTCGAGCTCTTCGGTCGCCTGTGCCAGGCCGAAGTCGATCACCACCACCTGTCCGTTCCGTACGATCATGTTCGAGCTCGTAAGGTCTCCATGGACGATTCCGGCGGCGTGCAGGCTTCCCACCGCTTCTCCTGCAGCAAGGAGCCGCTCGGGAGAGAGTCCAGCCTTGAGCACCTCCCCGTGCACCCGTTCCATCACGATCGTCGTGCCGTCGATGTCGCGTATGATCGGCGTAGCGACCCCGCTTCGCCGGGCTGCCGAGAGGAGGCGGGCCTCCGAACGCGTCCGTTCGTGACGGAGCCTCGCGTCGAGTGACGTGGCGCGGTACCGCTTCTCGAGCCGGGACTTGGTCGCGTCGGTCGTGCCGAGGTCGATGACCGCCTCTGCCCCGCGGGGCTCCACCCGGAAGAAGGTCTCCGGGCGGTCCTTCCGCCAGGGGCACGGGACCTGGTCGATCCGGTAGTTCGGGTCGACTCGCGATTCAGGGATGGATAGGGTCATGCCGCTTGCAAGCTGGAGGCGGCCCGTGTATGCGATCATAGCCCCGTTATCACCGAGATATGCCGGTTCGGGGACGAAGAATCGGGCCCCTCGTTCTTTGCACATCGTGGCGAGCATCTCCTGGAGCCTGTGGTTTGCACCGACTCCGCCAACCAGAAGGACCTCGTCCTTGCCGGCGTGGGCCAGGGCTCGCTCGGTCACCTCCACGCACATCGCGAATGCGGTCTCCTGCAGGCTTCGGCAGACGTCTGCCAGGGGTGCCTTCGAGGCAGAAGCCGCGGTGACGAGCCCCGAGAACGCGAGGTCCATCCCTTTGACGGTGTACGGCAGGTTGAGCATCTCCCCCTCGTTCGCACGCCTCTCAATCTCGGGTCCCCCCGGGTGCTGCAGCCCCCGTGTTCGTGCAAATTTGTCGAGAGCATTTCCGAGCCCGATATCCAGGGTCTCGCCGAAGATGCGGTACCTCCCTGCGAGATAACCGATAACCTGGGTGTTGGCACCCGAGGCGTACAGGACGATTGGGTCCTCGCACCCGGTCGCGTACCGGCCAATCTCCACGTGTGCCAGGCAGTGGTTCACACCGATGAGTGGCACCTCGAGGGTGATCGCGAGTGCACGGGCCGCCGTTGCCACCGTCCTGAGGCAGGGGCCGAGTCCCGGCCCCTGAGAGAACGCGATCGCATCCAACCGGTCCCTGCGCTCGAGGACCGCGATGATCACGTCCCGCATCCGAGATGCGTGGTGCTGCGCTGCCTCTCGTGGGTGGATTCCACCCGCAGGTGGTCGGTACGGATCAGAACTGAGAGCGATCAGGCCCTCGTCAAAAAGAGCGGCACTGAGGTTCCACGCAGTGCCTTCGAGGCCGAGTACCGTTCCGGTCGCCGGCATCGATGGGTCTACTTCTTGAACTCGGTGTAGCCGCAACGGCCGCAGGCGGCCCGGTCCTTGTGTTCCGCCAGGACCACGCCGGTGCCGCAGCGCGGGCAGTAGCGGCGCGTGAGGGTCGCCTTCTCGCCCTCGACGGAGAAGTAGGCCGACCGCTTGATTGCAACGTTCGCGCCCTTCTTTCCCTTGGCCTGTGCAGCCATGTTCAGGCCTCCTCTGCAGGCTTCGGCTGCCCGCGGGAGATCAGGTGCTCGGGTTCGGCATGGCTCCGTGCCTCCTCGGTGTCATAGATGCGGAGCATTCCTTGCACCTGTGTCATGCCGTACTGGGTCGAGAGCGTGTCGAGCACGGCGAGGTTCTCCCCGACGTTCTTCGTGGCGCAGAGCCGCCCAATGATCTCTTTACGTGAAGGCGTCGGTCCGTCGTGCGTGAGGACGAACCGCAGCTCCCGCCGGCTCAGAAGCTCATTGCGGGTGTCCTGAATGATCTCAACTTCCATCGATATCCTCTAGCTATAAGGGTGATGCTCTTATAAAATATGGCCTTATCACGCCTCTTCGAAGAGCTCGAAGAGCGACGCCGCCTGGCGTCTCTGCTGCGCGTCGATCCGCGAGACAACGATGCCTTCGCCGGGTTGACCGTAAACGAGGACTGCTCCCTCGGGGGCCGCGAGCGCGAGCGGAACGACCGCCAGGTCCTCTTCCCCATCCACCACGATCAGGGTCGGGGTTGACGCGAGTGCGTCCCGAACGGCAAGGGCGAGTTCATCGGTGAGGTATCCCGCCGGGTTCCTGACTCGAATTGTCCGCGCCCCCGGGATTTTGGCCGGGGGAACCGGCGTATCTCTCGCTGTAAACCCGTCCACCACCGCTACGGAGGGGAAGAGTCCTGCGGAGATCAGGTTATGCGTGACCACGTCTCCCACGGAGAGGATGATACTGTTCTGGAGGCAGGCACGCGCCTCGTCTATCGAGGGATACAGACGTCCGTACGGTTCACGGAATGCATCCCTGTGCTCCTCGGGGAGTCGCTGCATCACCGAACCTTCAGGGCGTACCGGCCTGGGAGTGTGATGTTGATCTTTTTGGCCACCTGGGAGTGGCGGGGATCGATCACGACGAGGTACCCCGACCAGTCGGTTGAGAGGTTCCCTGTCGAACAGATCACGCAGGTGTCTCCCTCAACCACCCGGTGGCATTCCCGGCAGACCTTTGGAAGGAGTTTTTCACGCCGACGAACGACCATCAGTGAACACCTCTTCTTTCCTTCTCTTCTCGCTCGTTCCGAAGCTCCTCTTCGAGCCAGAGCTCAGTCCCCAGGCCAGTCTGTCGCATGGTCAGCCCGATCTTCGAGTCGCGGGGCTCTCGCTCGTTCAGCGAGAGGGTGACGACCCTGACCCGCACGCGTTCCCCGACGGCGATGAACCGCCCCGAGTCCTTGCAGATCAGCCGACCATTCATCTCATCGTACGTGATATATTCATCCGAGATCTGGCTGACGTGAAGCATCGCGTCAATCGGTCCCAGGCTGATGAAGGAACCGAAGCTCGTGGTCTCGACCACGATCCCTTCGAGCACCTCCTGCAGCGACAGGCGCAGGGCCAGTGCCTCGAATGTGACGTCGTAGTAGATGGCCCCGTCACCCGGGACCAGCTCTCCATCGCCCACGTCGAGGACCCTCGTCACCGCGATAAAGATCCCGATCTCCTTGTCAATGCTTCCCTCGAGCTGCTCCTGCAGCACATCCAGGATCACAAGCTCCAGGTTTTCGCCCAGTCGGTGGGGGGGGACCCGGACCTTGTCCTCGAGCTTCAATCGATAGTACATGGCATCTCCTCGTTTCCGCTCATCGTCTTTCCAGGGTGATCCGGCGCGGACCCCGCAGGGTCAGTACCGGTACACCGTCCCGGAGCAGGGCGCGCCTCAGTTCACGATCGCTTGTCGCGACCATACAATCATTTATTCTGGCATACTGGGCGATCCGGTCGTCCACGGTCAGGCCCTCTTCTTCTCCGAGAGACTCTTCGGAGCACCTGCCGGCGAGCGCGAGACCGAAACGGGCCGCCGCGCCTCGCCGCCCCCTCTGGTGGGCGATGCCCGAGAGTTCGTTCTTCACCTCGAGCGGCACGACCGGTTCAAATGCTCCGATCAGTGCCTGCACCTCGGAGAAGAGGTCAACTCCATGTTCGAGGGGTATCATAAGTGCATTCGCATCGAAGAGCACTCTCACTCGGTGAGGATGCCCATCCCGATCAGTCGCCACCGGGCCCCGACCTGCCGGCTGATTGCGATCCGGGCGCCGATGGCTGCGCAGACCGGCCGCTTCAGCTGCATATCGACCGTGTCTTTTTTTGATCCTGTGACGACGCCGACGGTGACGGCAGTCCCGACCGAGAGCATCAGGGGTTCGTTGTGCTTGAGCGGCTCGATCTTGAGCTCACTCGTTGCACCGACGACCCGCTCCATCAGGGTTACCCGGAAACGGATCCGGTCCCAGACGGGAGGGAGCGAGCCCGGGTATCCGGCCACCTGGCCGGCGACTGCATCGGACTTGGTCAGGGCCGGATCAAGCTTGGTCGCGACACCGAGCAGTCCACCAGGGGTTGCATCCGTGATCTTCTTGTGGCCCATATTGATCGAGGTGATCTTGGTCGTGATCGGTTCCCACCGGGTCCGCCCTTCGGTGTGGGTCTGGCGCCCGGGCCGTACCTCGATCTCGTCCCCCTCGTGAAGCACTCCCTGGACGAGTGAGCCGCCAATCACCCCTCCCTTGATATCCTTCCAGGACGCGCCGGGCTTATTGATATCGAACGACCTGGCGACCAGCATGATCGGCGCTGCCTCAGGATCCCGTTCAGGGACCGGGATCGTCTCATTCAGGGCTTCAATCAGGAACCCGACATTGATCCCCTTCTGTGCCGAGAGGGGGATGATCGGTGCTCCCTCGGCGATGGTGCCCCGGACGAACTCTCGAATCTGCTGATAATGCTCAAGAGCGACCTTCTGCGAGACCACGTCGATCTTATTCTGGACGATCACGATCCGCCGGATCCCCACAAGCTGGAGCGCCATCAGGTGCTCCTTTGTCTGTGGTTGGGGGCACTGCTCGTTCGCCGAGATCACGAGCATTGCTCCGTCCATCAGCGCCGAACCAGAGAGCATGGTTGCCATCAGGGTCTCGTGTCCCGGGGCGTCGACGAACGAGACGGAGCGGAACGGTTCCGCCGGCCCTCCGCAGATCGGGCAGGTCTCCGAGGTCGTCAGGGCAGTGCTGCCCTCGCACTGCTGGCAGCGATAGAATGTGGCATCGGCATATCCGAGCCTGATTGAGATCCCCCGTTTGATCTCTTCCGAGTGGCGATCGGTCCACGTGCCCGTCAGAGAATTGACAAGCGTGGTCTTTCCGTGGTCCACATGCCCCACGACTCCGATATTCACGCTCGGGATGGTCACGTCATCCAAAAGTCCTCGAACCTCCTTAATGTATACAGAGCGATCCTACTTATACATGTGGTGTGGGGCATTACCGTGGTCCGATCTGCGGAAAAATGCCCGGATAATGTCGAGAATCGTACAAAGTGTTACGTAATTCCAGTAGGGTTCGTAATATTTAATACTACAATCGGATAAACCGGAGAGTATGGAGACGGAGCTCTCGCGAATCGGAATCTCTCTGCCGAAGAACCTCCTCGATCGTTTTGATGAGATAATCACAGCCCGTGGCTACTCCTCCCGGTCCGAGGGGATCCGTGATGCAATCCGGAACTACATCACGTATTACCGATGGATGTCCGATGTGAAAGGGGATCGACAGGGGGTAATTACCATGATCTACGACCACGACCAGCGTGGGCTCCTTCCAACCCTGACCGACATTCAGCACGAGTTCCGCGAGACAATCCAGGCAACACTGCACTCGCACGTCACCCAGAACCGGTGCCTGGAGGTGGTACTGGTTCACGGTGACGGAAGCCAGCTCAAGGAGCTCGCCGAGCGCCTGATGTCGCAGAAGGGGGTCGAGTCGGTTAAGCTGACGACGATTCCCCTCAACGATTGATGGTAACGGGCAGGTCTTACCTACCCGCCGCCCTCGCAACTGTTGTCGATATCCAGCTGTGACCCGTCATCCCAGATGATGCCCTCCCGTTCCCGTTCGATCTGGGTGGTGATGTCCTCGATGCGCGCCTCTCGCTGTTTATTCACAGCGCCGGCGGGTGTCAACTGGTCGAGTCGGTACAGCAGTCCTGTCGAGTCGAGGACTGCATACGTCTCCCCGTCAACGGCCTGAAGCGCGGTGACGGTTCCCACAGTCCCGGTCCCGGAGTAGCGGACCCGGGCACCGACAGCGCACTCATCGGTCAGCATGAATCCCTGTGGACCGGTCCAATTGATAAACCTATCCTGTCAGGAGCCGCAGGGCCCTGACGACGCTCAGAGTAGAGGGGCGTGGCGTCGTCGTTGGAAGGTGACACGTCTCACCGAGAAGGGCCTGGAAGATCGCACGAACCGCCTCTCCCTGGGAGGGGCCGTACCCGCCCTCGAGGACAAGTGCGATCGGTCTCTCCTGGCTGTCTGCCGCAATCCGGGTCAACACGCCATAATCGTTCGGCTCGAGGGACATACCGGCCTTCGGATCGTCGGCGAGTCCGTCCTGGCCAGCCGAGACGATGAGGAGGTCGGGATCAAAGTCCATGATTGCAGGTACGAATACCTCGTTGAGCACGTACGCGATGTCGGATAGCGTCGCCCCCTCCTTGAGAGGAGCGTTCAGGTTCAGGCCACGCCCCTCTCCGATACCGATCTCGTCTATCCATCCGCTTCCTGGAAAGGCACCCCGGAGGTGCACGGAGCAGAAGAGGACCTGGTCCGAATCGTAGAAGATCTCCTGGGTCCCGTTTCCATGATGGAGGTCCCAGTCAAGGATTGCGATACGGCCGCACCCGTCTTCAAGCAACCGTGCAGCCGCCACGGCTACATTGTTGAAGATGCAGTAACCCATTGCTCGGTTCCTCGTCGCGTGGTGCCCGGGCGGCCGGACGAGGGCGAATGCATGTTCGCCTGCGCGAGCCCTACGGGCCGCATCGATGGAGGAGCCTGTGGCATAAAGGGCGGTCTCGAAGCTGCCGGGTGCCAGGTAGGTGTCGGGTGTGAGAAACGAAACCTTGGAACCCGAACTCGATAGAGCCGCTATCTGGTTGACGTACTCGGTGTTATGAACAAGGCAAAGGTCATCGACCGTCCCCATCGACGGAGGGCGGCGCACCACCTCGTGGGGTATGAAGTTTTCGATCAGGGCGAGTCGGTCGCGTGACTCAGTGTGCGCCGCGAGATGGTGGCACGAAAAGACGGGTCCGGTGATCGCGGATACCTCAGGCACGCCCTCTACTCCTTCAGCATCCTCTCGAAGCACGCCTCGAACTCGGAGGCCTTTGTTCTCCAGTCGTACGCGGACATGTCGATCTCATACCGAGGACGTTCTCGTGCGAGTGTGAGTGTCTTCTCGACGAACTCATCATAGTCCCGGTAGATATGAAGGTGTTCTCCGCCAATCCGCTGCATATCAGGGATCGGGGTGGAGAGAATCGGTTTCGAGCAGGCCGAATACTCGAAGAACTTGTTCGGAAGCGCTATGTCGATCCACTGGGGTGGCGAGAGTGGAATGGTGCAGATGTCCATGGCAGCGATATGGGCAGGAAGCGAGGTGTAGGGCTGGGTGCCGGCGAACCGGACCCTGTCGGTCACCCCGAGCCGGTCGGCCAGTGCCCGGAGCTCGGGGAGATATCCCGTGAAGAGTGAGCCTCCTACCACGAAGAGAAGCGCCCGGGGCTCCTTCTTGAGCACCCGGGGCAGGGCCTCGATCATCCGGCCGATGGCGTACCATCGCTCGACTGAACCCGAGAAGCCGATTACGAAGTCGTCGGGCGCGATGCCGTGCTTCTCTCGAATAGGGGTCCCGTCCATCGGTCGGAATATCGACGTGTCGACACCGTTTGTGATCAGGCCCGCCCGGTAACCATATGTCGCCAGCTTGTCGACGAGGCCTGGGGAGACGGTTGTGATCCTATCGGAATTGTCGAGGTTATAGCGGACGACCTCGAGGACTGTACGCCGGATCATCTCCTTGAGCAGAGGGTTGTCGTAATACGCCGCCGCCGAGTCGGGGAACCAGTCCTTGAGGTCAAAGAGGACAGGTACACCTCTTCGGCGTGCAGCTCGAATGACCGCTGTTCCAGCGAGGACATGCGCCGCCACCACCAGATCGATCTTCTCTTCCCGAATAACCCGGGAGAGGACGCGGTAGTGCTCGGGAGCGTTGAGAGTATAATGGAGGAGGGGACTCTGGATCGAAAAGCGGGTCGCCTCGTGGACTCGAAGGCGCGTCTCGCGCTCCGGCGCCCTGCTGACATGGAAGTGAGGAACATGCACCTCGTGGCGCCGTGCAAGCTCCTCGAAGATATAGTGGTGGCGCGACGGCACCGGGTGGTGGATATAGTCCTGGGTCGATACGAGCAGGATCCGCATGTTCGGAAGAGTTCGGCCCGCATCCGCAAAGAACCTCTCGATGGAGGATCAGGCCGGGTGTGCCGGTGCGAACTCGACCCGACCTGGCGTCTCCCATCGATCAGGTGGTCTCGTTCCAGTCCTTTGCGACAGAGGCGTGACGCTCACGGATCGTGTCGGCCAGGGTCCGGATCGCCTCCTGCGTCTCGGTTGAGGGGAAGCCCTTTACCTGGACCGGTTCCAGGAACTCGACCTTGAGGTGGCCGAGCATCCCCTTGAGCGTCTCGACGGTCTTTCCTCCCCACCCGTAACTGGTCATGACTGTGGCGAACCTCGCCTTGGGTTTGAGGGCGTTTGCCAGGTAGGTCGCCGATATCGTTGCAGGGTGGGGTCCAAAGAGGACGGTCGGGGCTGCGATCACGATCGTGGCTGGGTCGACGAGCGCCATCGCGAGGTCCCCGAGGTCGGTGGAGGGGAGGTGGAACTGCCGGACGCCGACACCACGGTCGATGAGGGCGTCCACGAGGTATTCGACCATGGTCCGGGTGGAGCCGTGCATCGAGGCATACGCGATCACGACCTCGTTCTTGACATCATCGGAGACCCAGTCGTCATACGCGGCGAGGACGACCTGTGGATCGTCATGAAGCGGTCCGTGGCTCGGGCAGATGAGACGCGGTTCGAGACCCCGGACTTTTTCGAGGTATCCCTTGATGCTGTTCCGAAACGGCATCATGATCTCGGCATAGTACCTCTTAGCCGCCCGGCGCCACTCGACCTCGTCGGTGAGGAAGAGGTCGCTCGTGGCAAGATGGGCCCCGAAAAGGTCGCAGGAGAAGAGGATCTGCTCCTCACGAAGGAACGTGAGCATCGTGTCTGGCCAGTGGACCCAGGGGGTGACCAGGAACTCAAGGGTCCGATCCCCGAGAGAGAGGGTTTCCCGGTCCCCGATTACCTGGATCCGTGCCTCGGGGATGCCGAGGAGGTTGATGAGGAGGTCCCTGCAGGTCTTGTTCGTCACGACGACCGCTCCCCCGAACATCTCAAGGAGAAGGGGGATGATTCCAGAGTGGTCCTGCTCGGCGTGGTTGACCACGATGTAGTCGATCCGGTCGATCCCGGCCTTGAAGAGGTTGGTCATCAGGGCCATCTCCATCGTGGTGTCGACCGCATCGATCAGGGCGGTCTTCTCCGAGCCCTTGACGAGAAACGCGTTGTAGGTCGTCCCATCGGGCAGCGGGATCAGGTCGTCGAAGAGTCGCCTGTCCCAATCGATCGCACCAACCGAGATCACTCCGGAGGCGACTTCGCGGATTGTCATGGGTCAGCTCACCTCACATCTCGCGGAATAATTTCTTTGCTGCGCTACAGACTGGGCAGGCCCAGTCATCAGGAAGGGCTTCAAAGGCGGTGCCTGGGGGGATCTCGTGCCGGGTGTCACCGTTCTGGGGGTCGTAGACATAACCGCAGACGGTGCAGATGAACCGCTTCTGGGCAACCGGTTGTACCATGCCGGATGGTCAGCCCCATCTCTATTTATGGATTGTCACTGCTTCGGGGGCATACCGGTGAAGGAAAAAACCGAGCGATTGATTTCTATCCGCTCCGCGATCGAGAGAGTACTGTTCGAGCAGGTCGAGCATGAATTCCACTCGAGAGATGTACCGGCGGGGGATCAGCGTGTTGAACTCTTCTTTGGTCAGGCGATCAGTCGCCCCGAAGGGTGTCACTCCGCACCCGAGAAGGAAGTCATCGTCAGCCCCTGCAACGTACCAGGACTCGATCTCCATCACGACGACCGCGATCGCCCCCGGTTCGGCGCGTTGATAACGGCGCAGGATGACCCCTTTCTTGGAACGCACTGATGGCTCGGCATCGATGTCCGCCACGATCACGTACTCTCCTCCCATCCGCTCGATGCCGCGAATCAGACGGTCGACAACGACCCGTCTCAGGGAGGCGTACGGGATCAACCGGATCTCGTCGTAGTGGGTCCGCAGAACGGGGACCAGGGTGTGTTGGAAGAAGCGTACATCGTCCGATCCTTCGACGAAGATGTTAATTCGCGACATGAGGATCAGAGAAGGTCGGCCAGGAAGAGGTCGTCGAGCCCGAGATCCTCCTCGAGAAAGGTCTGGACCTCCGGGCGGTCAACCGGGCGGGAGAGGACCGAGAAGCCCCTCTCGTCACGCGAGACGAGGCAGACGGAGTCGATGGGTGCGTGTCTCAGGAGGGCCGGGTGCTGGGTTGAGACGATCATTGGCTGGTAGATGGCCGCCTCCTGCATCAAATGGACCAGGCGTTCGAGCAGAGCCGGATGGAGGCGTGCAGCCGGCTCCTCGAATACTGCGAGCTCCCGGGGGGAGAAGAAGAGTGCGACGATCAGCGCGAAGAGTTCAACCGTACCGCTCGAGAGGGCTTCAGCCGGGAGGTACCGTCCTGGGGCGTAGATCTCGGAGACCCGGATCGCGGGCACCCCTCCTGGGCCATCTCCCACCCGGACGTCCTCAACGAAAGGCAGGAGGTCCTGGACGAGGGCGAGGAACTGTCGGCACGACTCCGGGTGGGCAAGCACCCGTCCGAGTGCGATCGCAGCATTCGATCCATCTTCAGCCAGCTCGGCAGCACCGGTACGGAACTCCAGGCGCCCGGAGAGGTGAGGGCCGAACTCATAGCAGCTGATCTTGGCAAGGGCCCGGCGCACGAGACCCATCGGATAGAGGGTCGGCGATTCAAGGAGGAGTGCACATGGTGCGGTTGCTCCCTCTCGAAGCGGCGGTGGGAGGATAGCCTCCTCATCAACTCCTTCTGGGAGTTCGAAGCGGTACCGAACTTCCTCGCCTTCGTGGACGAGTTCCATCCATCCCGGTTGACTTTCGCCCCCCGCCAGAGTGACCGAGAATCGCATGAAGAACCGATCGGAGAGAACCTCTGGGCGATCGCCACACCCGATGGAGAAAGAATACCGGCACGTTCCGGGCGCGAAGACGAACGTCCTGCCGTCCGCCAGCCTTCTCGGCGATTCACCGGTCGGCAGGGTCAGTTCCACAGAGACCTTGAGTTCCCGCCCGCAGGCGAGGTCGGCATTCTGGAGGTACGAGAGTCCGCCCTGGAGCGAGATTGCGTTAGCGAGTCCCGAGCGGGCGATATCACGGAGGAAGAGGAAACCCTGGATCAGGTTCGTCTTGCCGGCAGCATTGCGCCCTATCAGAAGGACGAACGGTTGTAGCTGAAACTCCGCCCTGCCAAAGGAGCGGAAGTTTTCGAGGGAGAGGGAAGTGATCACGGTCGTCCCACCTGCACGATCCTTGTCCGGCCAGAACTTGAGGATTCCTATCTTCGGCAGGGCCTGACCTGCGAAACCCGACTGACCAGGAGATTGAAAGCCCGGGTCTTGGGGTTCTCACGGACCAGGACGTCCCGAAGAACAACCGTTTCGCCGTACGGCGTCCCGAGCAGGACTCGGTTTCCTGGTGTCTCGTGGTAGGAAGGTAAGACTGCAAAGACCGGGCGACGGGCAGTTCCATCGCAGATCTTGAGCATGTGCATCCTTTCATCCCCGAGATCATTTGACATCAGGGCAGCCATGCAGGTGATGCGCTGGCCCACGTGTCGATGGAGTTGAGAGAGGGGGACGAATCGCCTGCGGTCGGCATCCCGGCACTCGACCCTCGGTGGTCGTTCCCGACCAAGGAGCGCAGCTGAGAACTTGATGTCTGTGTTCCGGTATCGGTACCCGTCCCGGGCCCCTGCTGCAAGTGCGTCCTGGAGGCGGGTTGGTCGGATAACCGGTCGTTCCTCGAAAGACCAGCACTGCACCGGGCCGCAGCTGCTACCCCAGAGAAATCGGCACGGGTGATGAAGGTGGAGCCCGGAACTGATCAGTTCCCGCTGGACATCACGAAGGCCTGTTGAATTCACCAGATCTGCCGGTTCTACGAGGAGGGCCATGCCGCCTTCGGTAAGGTGGTCGGTCCATCGCAGGACTGCCTCGGCCCGTTGCCCAGCGTCACCCGGCAATTCGTTGAGCAGGTTCGAGAGGACCAGCAGGTCGATCTCCCGGGGGATCGCCGCTACCTCTACGTCCGCGGCATCCACCTGGAGCGCCGGGTGGACACGGACCTGGTCTTCGGGCCTGGAAAACCCCCTGACAAGGTGGCGGCAGGCCTCCCGGTGCTCATCGGACGGCTCCACAGGTATGATCTCGGCCTCGAATTTCGGGAGATGTCGTGCGAGGGTCAGGAGCGCAAGGGGGACCACGCCCGGCCCCGTACCGAGGTCCACAACGCGCATCCCGTCTCGGAGTCGTCCTCCTTCCGCGAGCCAGCCGAAGAGGTGGCAGGACTGGAAGTAGTAGACCGGGAACTGGTAGGCGAGATATGCGAGGACCGAATAGCCGGCCCGGTACGATATCTCTCGTCGTCTCCCTTCTCTCCAGTACCCGCTCTTCTGTGCGACGATGGCGCGGCGGAGCCGATCGAAGATGACTCCATCCCCGATGGGCCGCCCGGTCTTGGCCGCCAGGTACTCCTCGATCAGGTCCTCGAGCCGCACGGGGAGACGGCCTGATGCCAGGAACGAGTGGAACGCGTCCAGGTCCGCGGGGTCGGTGACGATCGGGTCTCCCCGGGGGGACATCTTCTCCCCCTCCTCAGAGTGGGCCCGCGTCCCTGGGTAGGTAGAGGTGCATGATGCGGGTGAATGGCCCCTCTCCGAACGAGGCGACCATGGCGGCAAGACGATACTTCCAGTTGCCGGGCTGCAACGCCGCCCCCCGTCGAAGGTAGTCGCGCCCCTTCTCGAACTCGCCCGAGAGCCCGAACTGGAGTCCGAGCCGGACGTAATGCTCGGCGAGGATGGGGGGACTGCGGGCGAAGTCGTCATGGTGGACCTCCAGGATGCGTTCCATCGACCGGTAGATGCCGGTGCGGTTGTTCGATATACCTCCTTCGGTGAAGCGCGAGTTCAGGAGCGGCTCGTCGATGTACTTGAACTGGTAGTCTCGTGAGATCCGCAGAAAGAGCTCCCACTCCTGCTTGCCCGGCAACCCTTCGAGCCAGTACCCCGACCGATCGAAACATTCTCTGCGCACGACAGCCGCCTGTGTCGTCACGAAGTTGTTCCTGAGGAGCTCGTCGTGGATCCATCCCTCACGCTGTTTCACCCAGTCGAAGGGGATGAACATCCGGTTGCCTTCGCCGTCCATGTATTTCCAGTAGCCAGAGTAGACGACCCCCACTTCTGGACCAGCGTGTTCCCAGACGGCCATGCACCGTTCGAGCTTTTCGGGCAACCAGTCGTCGTCCGAGTCCTGGAATGCGATGAAATGGGCCCGGGCGGCTCGAATGCCGACATTTCGGGCCGCGTTCGCACCCCTGTTCGGTTCATACCGGATATACCGTACCCGGTCGTCCGTATAGCCCTCCATGACGGCGGGGGTATCGTCCGCCGAGCCGTCGTCCACCACGATCAGCTCAAAATCGGTATAGGTCTGATCGAGAACGCTCTGGATCGCCCGCGGCAGGAGGTGGGCGCGGTTGTACGTCGGGAGCACCACGCTGACCGTCGGTGTGCCTGTCGCCGATGGCATGATTCATTTCTATTGGCCCGCCGGCATGAAGAAGCTGCTGTCAATTCCGCGAAAGAGAAAACGTTCTCGACCCGGTACTCTCATCGTCGCCGAAAACCTCTTTCCTGAAGGGGCATATCCGAGTCTTTGAGTACGGGCCGTTTCGAGTGGGAATCCACCACGGAGGCATGGGAAAAAGAGGGGGGGATTGGAAGGGTTGCCAGCTCAATCGAGCAGGATGGCGAGGGCCTCATGGCGGTATGCATCCATCACGTACGGCAGGCCGGAAACCTTTGAAGCGTCCTCGGTGAGTGCGAAGACATCGTTTCTTGAGATGGTCGCCAGCGAGAAATTCCGGCTGCCGGCCATCAGCTGCTGCATGCCGGTGCGGAAACGCTGAGCGTAGGTGTAGATACCGATTGCACCGAGCGGTATTTCGTCGAAACGCGACCCGTACTTCTCTCTGAGTTCCTCGTAGGTGACGAAGATCTCAGGGGCGGTTGAGCCGTACTTGGCGATATTCTTCGGAAGATCGCCGCATTTGATCCACTTCGCAATGTTCTTGCCGACCATTCCGGGTATCATCAGGCCTCGTCCCATGCAGACCGCCTTGACGTAGGGTGCACCCATCGCGATGGACTTGAAGACGTTTGCCTCATCTCCAAAGCCGCCGCCGATCGCGATATCGGGGACGCGCATCCCCTTCTTCGTGAGCATCTCGCAGAATTGGTAGGCAAGTGACTGGAGGTAGAAGGTCGGGATGCCCCACTCGTTCATCATCGGCCAGGGGCTCATACCCGTGCCGCCGCCGGCGCCGTCGATCGTCAGTAGGTCAACCTTCGCCTCTGCGCCGAACCGGATCGCCATGGCGAGTTCCTGGGCGGAGTACGCCCCTGTCTTGAGAGTGATGCGCTTGAACCCGATGTTTCGGAGCCGGTCGATCTCCTCGAGGAACGCCTCCTTTGAGACGAAACCGAGGCGCGAGTGGCGCTCGAATTCCCTGATGCTGCCGGCAGCGAATGCCTTCTCGTTTTCACTCGCCGTGGGATCGGGCAGGACAATGTAACCCCGCCTCTTGAGCTCGCGGGCGCGCTCGATGGACCCAACCTTGATTTCACCGCCGATGCACTTGGCGCCCTGTCCCCACTTTAGCTCGATGGTGTCCAGGTTGTGCCTGGATGCGACGTACTCTGCTGTGCCGAGGCGGGTGTCCTCGACATTCATCTGGACCAGGATCTCCCCGTACCCCTCGTGAAATTTCCGGTAGACCTCGATCCGCCGGTCGATCTCAGGGGACTTCGTCATCTTGCCGTTCGAGTCGCGGACGAGTTCGGGATCGATCCCGCCCACGTTCTCACCGCAGACGAGGGTGATGCCTGATATGGCGGCACCGATGGCGAAATGCGCCCAATTTACGCGGGCGATCTCAGTCGATCCGAGAGCACCGGTGAAGATCGGAAGGCGCATCCTGACCTTGCTGTCCCAACCGTACTCAGTCTCAGTGTTCACCTCGGAGAAGACTGCGGTGTCGGGCGATGCCTCGACACCCTCGGGCAGTCCGCGGGCGCCCACCGCATAGCCCTGTATGTTGACGTGGGAGTAGTCGATGGGGTACACCTTGTCGGCGCCGGCGGAGATTTCCCCAAAGGGGCCGGGATAGAGTACCTCGCGACCGCGGAAGGACGAGAGCCAGATCTCGCAGGCCCCGCGGCATCCGTCCACGCAACGCGTGCAGATCCCGGAGGTCGGGGAGACGTCGCGGGACCGGTTGGAGGTCCCGATTGCCTCGTTGGCGTTCGGTTGTCGAAGATTCATATTAAGTCACCTGTTTTCTGAGTTGCCAGGGATCTCGCAAACACCGCGATCTGCCCCCATGGGTCAATGCTGTATACGCCATCGCGGCAGTCGTTCCGAAAGCTTCCTGGTACCTGTCCCCGTTCTTCGGGATGGCCGCAGGACTCCTGATCCCCGCATTCAGAGATCATAGGACTGGTTCTGAGGTGCTGCATATCCCCTGCAGCGCGTCCTCTTGCGTCTTGCCGCCCCGGACCAGGATCGCTCTCTCGACCTGCATGACAAAGATCCGTCCGTCATTGATGGTCCCGGTTTTACACGCCTCTGCGATCGTGGAAACAAGGAGGTCCACCCGGTAGTAATCAACGACAATCTCGATCTGGAGCCCTTTTTGCAGCCCTCCGGGCATGAGGCCGTTGCGAGTCTCGGGAGAGCCCGATCTTTCCTCTCCGCACCCCTCGATCTCTGTGACGGTGATTCCCCTGAATCCGTTCGCTTCCAGTGCTTTCCGCACAGAATCCAGCTGTTCCGGTTTGATGATTGCTCGTATCAGTTTCATGGAACTCAATCCTGCCTTTCACGGCACACTGCCGCGCTCGGTGGTGCCAAGGCCTTGATGCTCGCATAGCTATGGACAGGGCAGATAGGTCCTGTCGACGGCAACCGCCGGGATGCGTACGATGATGAACGCCGCGTCCATCGTCGCGGGTGCGCCCGATGCGTTGCATTGCGCTGCTGCAGGCTACCTTCGAGCGGGCCTGATAACCACTGCCACAGCTGCGAAGATGCTGGATGCATGCGCATTCGGGGGGCTCATTATCCAGACTGTTGTCTACTGGTCTCCTCCTTTGCCAATTCCTTGTACCATAAATGGTACAGGAAGGATGTTGCGTACCTACATATTTAATACTATCTATTATTGTAGGGGTTATCACCAGTTCTTCCCGTTCTTTCTCGTGCAGGGATCCCGTCGGGTGTCCCCTGGATGGGGTGCGTTTCGGTATTCTGGCCTGCCTTCGTGGTGTCGTGACGAACGATGCAACCTGAAGCGACAATCTTCCCTTGCCTGTGCCGTACCTCCCTCGAAAGAGGTTTTTCTTTTCCTGGGCTCGCTTCTCACGCCACCGGTTGCCTCGTCGACGCTTCCGCTTCTCCGTCCAGTGTTCTCATGGTGGTGAGAGGATCTGTGTTCGATAAGGTTTTCGCCTGCTACGACACGTCTCTCGCTGTGTTTTGGTGCTGGTGGATGCCTCGTGGCACCTCAATGCCAGCAAAACCGATGCTGCTGTCGGGCAGGGGAGGCAGGATCGCGTCGAACACGACCAGACATGCTGCTGATCGAGATGACCATCATCCCCGCCAGACCTGCTTTGCCGGGATTAACAGCGGTCATCAGCGCCCTCGAGGTTCGATGGACAACCCCCCCGTCGCCGCGGACGGGCTGAGGATCGCACCTCAGACCGAACGGATCCGGGCGGAACGGCAGGATAAAGTGCTGTCCACTTCTTCCTTGGCAGTCTCGCGTCCTCTCCCTCTAATACAACCGGCGACGGAGCAAGGGATGGCATCCTGCTTGGGCTCTGAATCGATTGCCCCCGGGGCGCCGAGGAGCGATGGCCCCGGTGGTTGCATGTGGGGTGTTGCCTGGGAATTCAGCACGATTGACTCTGAATGTCGTTTCGGGCTCCTCTCATGAAGGCCTGAGTCCCAGTCGTGCTGTGGGTTCCAGGTCTGAATCGGAAAAAAGGGGATATTTAAAAGATGCCCTGGGCTTTCATGGCCGAAGCCACCTTGAGGAAGCCGGCGATGTTCGCCCCAACCACCAGGTTGCTGTCCATACCGTACTCTTGTGCTGCGTTGTTCACGTTGTGGAAGATGTTGATCATGATCTGCTTGAGTTTCATGTCGACCTCTTCAGCAGTCCAGCAGCACCGCTCCGAGTTCTGGCACATCTCGAGGCCGGACGTTGCCACACCACCGGCGTTCGACGCCTTGCCTGGTGAAAAGACGATCTTAGCCTCGTGGAATGCGTCCACGGCCTCTGGTGTGCACGGCATGTTGGCACCTTCACATACTGCGATGACGCCGTTCTTCAGGAGGATCTTTGCATCCTCGCCGTTGAGCTCGTTCTGGGTGGCGCAGGGAAGGGCAACGTCGCAGGGAATCTGCCAGATACCGCTGCAGCCTTCATGATATTCACTGCCAGGGACGAGCGTGGCGTATTTGCTGATCCGCGCCCGTTCTACCTCCTTGAGCTGCTGCACCACATCCACCTTGATACCTGCGGGATCGTAGATATAACCGCTGGAATCGGACATGGCAACGACCTTGGCACCGAGCTGCTGGGCCTTCTCCGCGGCGTAGATCGCGACGTTCCCGGACCCGGAGATCACCGTCACCTTGTCCTTCATGGACTCCTGCTTCAATACGGCGAGTGCTTCCTGTGCGAAGTACAGCACGCCATAGCCGGTCGCCTGTGTTCTGACCAGAGAACCGCCGAAAGAGAGGCCTTTTCCGGTGAGAACGCCCGTGAATTCGTTCCTGATCCTCTTGTACTGGCCGAAAAGATACCCGATTTCCCGGGCGCCCACGCCGATGTCTCCCGCCGGCACATCAGTATCCGCGCCGATATACTTACACATCTCGGTCATGAAGGCCTGGCAGAAGCGCATGATCTCACCATCGGACTTTCCTTTCGGGTCGAAGTCGGAACCACCCTTGCCGCCACCCATGGGTAGGCCGGTCAGGCTGTTCTTGAAGATCTGCTCGAAACCGAGGAACTTGATGATCGAGGCGTTGACCGAGGGGTGGAAACGCAACCCACCTTTGTAGGGGCCGATTGCGGAATTGAACTGGCAGCGATATGCCCTGTTGACCTGTGTCTTCCCGTTGTCGTCAACCCATGCAACACGGAACACCACCAGGCGTTCGGGTTCGACGAGCCTCTCGAGAAGGCCGTTCTCGAAAAGGGCCGGGGTCTTCGTTATGACCGGCTCGAAGGATTGCAGGACTTCATACACAGCCTGCTGGAACTCCTTCTGGTCGGGATCCCTTGAACATACCTGCTCGTATACTTCTCGTAAGTACTGATTTTCTAAAACCATTCCAATTCACACTCGCTGATAGTTGAACGAAATATCAAATGTATAACTGATACATTGGATTGGTAGAACTCTCCGGTTCACACCTGTTGTTCTCGAACCGGCGACCCATCCCTTGCATCCTTGCTTCTTTGGGTTCAATCGATAGATCTCCCCGCAGATCAGGGGGTCTGTCTGAAGAACGGATCTTCACAAACCGAAAATAGTTTTGACCTTCTGAATAATAAGCCATTGTTTTCCACCCCCTAATAGTATTTTCTGCCTGGTGGTTGCATTGTTGACCTCTGACCTCTCCTTCACCGGATCCTCGTCAGCTGTTCGAGAACACCATAAGGCTCCTGTGTTGAATGAAAAACAGCATATCGAAGCCCAGGTATGCCATGGAGTGGCCGATCCGATCCTCTGAAAGGGGCAAGGGGACATCCTTCCGATCATACGGCCCTGTGGGGCAGTAGAGGTCGCGGCAGTTGGTTTCCGCATCCAACATGCCTGTCGATCGTTATCCGCCCGTGCTCCGTGCCGGTTCCTTCATCCCAACCGGTTTCTTGCGGTATCAGGTTGCTGAATGGTTGTTGTCATCGGGATCTTCCGGTTTCGGAGCAGCGAAAAGAGGAATAATTTGAAGGGATCATCATCTGGAGAGCCCCGGTCCTTGATGCCGGGTGAACGCCAACCGGGTCCAACCAGCGTGACGATATCGCTTTGAAAAATGGATTCCTGCGACGAGTTCTCCCGCCGCCGGAACGGTATTGTTACTGTTCCACCCTTTTGACCAGGTTTTCCATGACTTCGTTGACCGCTTTCCATGTGGGGTCATCGGCGTCCCGCTGGATCACGGCCGGCCGTCCGGCGTCACCAGCCTGCCGCATCTCGATGTCGAGCGGGATCGAGCCGAGGAATGGGACGCCGAGGTCGTCAGCCATCTTCTTTCCGCCGCCTTTGCCGAAGACGTCGATCTCGGTATGGCAGTGAGGGCAGATCATCCCGCTCATGTTTTCGACCACGCCGATCACCGGGATATCGAGCTTCTCCACGAACCTTACGGCCTTGCTCGTCTCAAGTGTCGCCACTTCCTGGGGGGTGGTCACGATCACTGCCCCGCGAAGGTTCGGCGCGAGTTGTGCGATGGTGAGGGCCTCGTCACCGGTTCCGGGAGGAAGGTCGACGACCAGGTAGTCGAGGGAGCCCCAGTTGACATCCGTGAGGAACTGGCTGATGGCCGACATCTTCATCGGTCCGCGCCAGATGACCGGAGTCGAGGTATCGGGCAGCAGGAAGGCCATCGAGACTGTTGCCAGCGTTCCGGTGACCCGCACCGGCTCGATCTTATTGTCGATTGTCTGAAGGCGGAAGTCCTGAACGCCAAGCATCTTGGGGATGGTGGGGCCGTGGAGGTCGAGGTCGAGAAGCCCGGTGTTGTACCCGTGGTTCGAGAGCGCAGAGGCGAGGTTGACAGCCACGGTGGACTTTCCGACACCCCCCTTTCCCGAGAGGACCAGGATGACATGCCGCACGTCTACCGCAGCCCGATCCGGGAGTCCAGTCCCCGAGCCCGGCTCCTTCTGGGCGCTTGGACAGGTGCTGCACTCGCCGCTGCAGGTCTTTTTCTTTTCAGGATCGGTACAGAGATCCGGGTTGTTCGCATTCTCTGCCATAAGATTCTCCCTTCACGGTGCATCCGAAGCTATATTAAACCTGATACCTCTCTCTTCGCAGAGAGGTGCATATGCCAAGAGAGGCCCGCATAACAAGGCAAAGGGAATTATAACAGGAAGGGGCACTTACGGGGTAGGCCCGTGCGGCGGGGGGTGAACCAGTGACGAGCGGACTCGAGCTGTTGCGGAGGGACATTGCCCGGCTCCGGGAGCGGGTGACCGAAGGTGCGGCAACCGGTCCGCACTGCTCAGACACACAGCCCCTCCGTGCCGAGCTTCTCTCTGCAGATCAGCTCTCGGTCCATGCGCGGGAGATGACGGGGTGGTACGGAGTTGCTATGCAGGGCGGCGAGGACCGCCTCCTGCCCCGTCTTGCCGAGAACGAGGCGGTCCTCGTCGAGACCTTTGCGCTCATCACCGCTGCCCTCGAGAAGAATCGTCGAATCGCCCCGGCCGGCGAGTGGCTTCTCGACAATTTCTACCTTATCGAAGAACAGATCAGGACAGCGCGTCGCCATCTCCCCCTCGGGTACAGTCGTCGCCTTCCCTGTCTCGAGACGGGTCCCCTGGCGGGATATCCCAGAGTGTACTTCATCGCACGTGAGCTGATCGCGCACAACGATGGGCGAGTCGACCAGGAGGTGCTGAGCGCCTTCGTCGGGGCATACCAGTCGGTGACACCCCTGCTGCTTGGTGAACTCTGGGCGATCCCGATCATGCTCCGGCTTGCGCTGATAGAGAACCTCCGTCGTGTCTCCATCAGAATCGGGGCGAACCGTGTGGACTCGGACAGCGCCACTCTCTGGGCGGACCGGATGATCGAGATCGCCGAGCGCGACCCCAAAAGTATGATCCTGGTCGTCGCCAAGATGGCCGAATCCGAACCGCCAATGACGAGTGCGTTCGTCGCGGAGTTGGCCCGTCAGCTCCGGGGCCGATCCCCGGTCCTCTCGATCGCTCTGACCTGGATAGAACAGCGGCTCGCCGAGGAGAGCCTGACCATCGAACAGATGATTCAGCTCGAGACCCGGTCACAGGCGGCCGACCAGGTGTCGATTGGTAACTCGATCACATCTCTTCGGACCCTGGAAGGGATCGACTGGAGAGAGTTTGTTGAACGGCTCTCGGTCGTCGAGCAGGTTCTGAGGGAGAACCCACAGGATCCCTATGGCGCGATGGACTTTGCGACCCGCGATCGGTATCGCCACGTCGTGGAACGACTCGCCCGTCATTCTCTTCTGACCGAGGAGCAGGTCGCTCGAAAGGCGATGGAACTGGCGGTCAATCGAAGGATCCTGGTCGGGGGGGCCGATCGTTCGGCACATGTCGGCTACTTCCTTATCGACCAGGGGCTCCCAGAACTCGAGCAGACGATCGACTACCGCTCCTCCTTCTTCGAGCGGTTGAGGCGTATCGGGCGGCGGTCTCCCCTGCCGCTCTACCTCGGTGGAATCTGGCTCGGATCAGGCCTCTTCACCGTGATCTGCGCACTGCAGATCGAGCTCCCGTGGGTGCCTCTCCTCGTGCTCTGCCTGCTGGTGTCGCTCCTCATCGTCGCATCGAGCCAGTCTGCAGTCTCGCTGGTGAACTGGGTTGCCATGCTGGTTGCAAAGCCAAAAATCCTGCCACGGCTCGACTTCAGCAGCGGGATACCGATCGAATATCGGGCTGTCGTCGTGGTTCCGACCGTCATTTCGTGCGAGGAGGACGTCAACCGCCTCCTCGCGAGCCTCGAGGTTCGGTACCTGGGCAACCGCGACCCTCAACTCTCGTTCGTCCTCCTGACCGACCTGCCGGCGGCGGAAAGCGCCGAACTCCCGGGGGATGATGCGCTCATCGGTCACGCGGTGCGGGGGATCGAAGAGCTAAACTCGAGGTACGCAGAGGTGGGGCGCCAGCCCTTTCTGATGCTCCACCGCTCCCGGACATGGAACGCACAGGAGGGGCGCTTCATGGGGTACGAGAGGAAGCGTGGGGCCATCGAGGCGTTGAACCGACTCCTGTTGGATGGGGACCGAAGTGCCTTTTCCATGACCGCCGGGGACCTGGACGAACTGAGCGGCACCCGGTACGTGCTGACTCTCGACGGCGACACCGAGCTCCCACGTGACTCGGCGCGGCTCCTGGTCGGAACAGCGGCACATCCGCTCAACCAGCCTGTGATCGACCCCATACTCGGGCGGGTGATCGCGGGGTACGGTGTCTTCCAGCCCCGAATCGGTCTCTCGCTGACGGAGTTGTCCCGGTCCAGGTATGTCCGGATCTTCGGAGGAGAGCCCGGGATCGATCCCTATACCCGCGCCGTCTCCGATGTGTATCAGGACCTCTTTCGCGAGGCGTCGTTTATCGGCAAGGGTTGTTACGACCTTGCAGCCTTCGGCACGACTCTGGGCCTTCGGTTCCCCGAGAACCGGATCCTCTCCCATGACCTTATCGAAGGGTCCTATGCCCGGACTGCGCTGGTAACCGATGTGGTACTCTTCGAGGACTACCCTCCCCGTTACCTGGCGGACATCTCGCGAAGGCACCGCTGGACCCGGGGGGACTGGCAGATTGGGGCCTGGGCTCTTCCGTTCGTTCCCGACCTCAACGGGGGCCATCAACCGAACACCCTGTCGGCCCTCTCGCGCTGGAAGATCTTGGACAACCTCAGGCGTAGCCTCGTGGCTCCGGCCGAACTCCTGCTTTTCCTGGTCTCATGGGTCGCTCTTCCCAACCCTGTCTTCTGGACCGGATTGGTCGCCGCCCTCATCTTTGCACCTCCAATCATCACTTTCCTCTTCCAGGTTCTCCAGAAACCCCGGGACCTGACGATTCTCCTGCACATCGCGGACTTATTGCGGTCCGTTCCGCGTTACTTCGCTCAGCCTCTCCTCTCGCTCATTCTCCTCCCCTTCGAAGCAGCCCTCTCCCTCGATGCGATCCTCCGGACGCTCGGACGGCTCTTCGTGACCCATCGGCGTCTCCTCGAGTGGACCACCTCCCGGGATGCAGGGCGCACAGAGGCCGACCTTGCCGGGCATTACTGGCGGATGTGGCCGGCTGTTGTGGCCGGAATGGGTTCGGTGGCGCTCACCTGTCTCTTTCGACCCGAAGCGCTGGCTTCGGCGCTTGTCCTCGGGGGCATATGGTCGGCATCGCCGGCAGTGGCGTGGTATCTCAGCCAGCCCATCCCCGAGCCGAAGCCGGCTCTCACCATGAAGCAGGTGCGGTTCCTGAAGTCGGTCTCACGGCGCACCTGGAGGTTCTTCGAGGTCTTCGTCGGTCCGGAGGAGAACTGGCTTGCGCCGGACAATTACCAGGAGTACCCGGTCGAGCGGATTGCTCACCGAACATCGCCCACGGATATTGGGCTCGCCCTCCTCTCATCCCTCGCCGCGCTGGACCTCGGATACCTCTCGCCTGTCCAGCTCGTGGTTCGTCTCGAGCGAACATTCGAGACCCTGCGGCAGCTCGAGCGGTTCAAAGGGCACTTATTCAACTGGTACGATACGATTACGCTCGACCCACTCCCGCCCCGCTATGTTTCGACCGTCGATTCGGGGAACCTCATAAGTCTCTTGGTCGCACTTCGCGAAGGGCTCAACGAGCTCGGGGGGATGCCGGTGCTCCCTGACTCTGCCCTCGACGGGATCCTGGACACAGTCAGGGAACTCCAGGCGGCAGTCGGAATGACCGAGCATGACCGGGACGACCTGACGTATGTCTCACCCCGTATCCGGGATCGGATCGACCGGATCGAGGGACTTCTTATCGCTCCTCGGGCGAGCTGCGCAGAGCGATACGACGTTCTTCATCGGTGCGCTGCCATGGTGCAGCCGGTTGCCGGCGACCTCAGGACGAATGCGGACGAGGAGGTCCGATGGTGGTCGAGCGCCCTCGAGCGACAGGTCCATGGTCTCCTGGGCTATGTCGACGAACTGCTTGGTTGGTGGGTCAGCGCTCCCCGTGACGAGGCCTTCTGGAACCGTGTCTCCGGATTCGGGTCCAATCATGTCGAATTGATCAGAGCCGCCCTTATCGCGGGCGATGCCGCATCTCCGGGACTTATCTCGTTGCGGCAGATGGAGGCCGATCTCCTGCCCGTCCTCGACCGACTCCTGACCCAACTGGCGACTGCAAGGGACGCCTCAGGCAAGGCGCAGTCCGATGCGGCCCAGCTCATGAACCTGCGCGAGGGGCTACGCAGCAGCGCCGGGAGTGCAGGGGTGATGCTCGATCGAATCGAGCGGTTGGGGGCGCACTGTTCCGACCTCGCAGAGGCAGAGATGACCTTTCTGTTCGATCCGACTCGGGACCTGCTTGCAATCGGGTACAACGTCACGGAGCTTCGACGGGACCCGTCATATTACGACCTCCTCGCATCGGAGGCCCGTCTCGCCTCTTTCATCGGTATCTCGACCGGCGAACTACCCCAGATGCATTGGTTCGCTCTCGGACGACTCCTCACCACGAATTCGGGGGGCCCACTCCTCCTGTCGTGGTCGGGATCGATGTTCGAATACCTGATGCCGCTCCTTGTGATGCCCAACTATCCCGAGACGCTCCTGGAGCAGACAGGTATCGCTGCAGTCCGCCGACAGATCGAGTACGGTCGCCTACGGGGAGTGCCCTGGGGGGTCTCCGAGTCAGGCTACAACCTGACCGATGCGAACCTCAACTACCAGTACCGGGCTTTTGGAGTGCCAGGGTTGGGTTTCAAACGTGGTCTGGGGGAGGACCTCGTAATCGCACCGTATGCGAGTGCGCTCGCATTGATGGTCCTCCCGGTCGAGGCAATTGAGAACCTCGAGTTGCTGGCCTCGACCGGCTTCCTCGGGAGATATGGGTTCTACGAAGCGATCGACTACACTCCTTCCCGTGTTTCGCATGGACAGAACCACGCGATCGTTCGGTCTTTCATGGCTCACCATTCAGGGATGTCGTTGCTGGCGTTCGTCTCGGTCCTCCTCGACCGGCCGATGCAGCGCAGATTTTTCGCGGTCCCCGAGGTCCGAGCGACGGACCTGCTGCTCCAGGAACGCGTCCCGAAGGTCACACCATTCTATCCTCACGCAATCCGTCGGGACGGAATGGTCCGCCGGGGGGCGGAAGGAGAGGCGCTCATCCGGGTCTTTTCAACGCCGTATACCCCGCGTCCGGAGGTGCATCTTCTCTCCAACGGCCGGTATCACGTGATGGTCACGAATGCTGGCGGGGGGTACTCCCGGTGGCGGGACATCGAGTTGACGCGCTGGCGTGAGGATCCGGTCGCTGACGGATATGGGTTCTTCTGCTACGTGCGTGACGTCGAGAGCGGTCGGTTCTGGTCGTCGTGCTTCCAGCCGACCCTTGAGGAAGCGGAGCACTACGAGGCGATCTTTCAGCAGGCCCGGGCTGAGTTCAGGCGGCGAGACGATGAGATCGATGTCCACACGGACGCGATGGTCTCCCCCGAGGACGATCTTGAGCTCCGGCGCATCCGGATCACGAACCGTTCGTGGCGCCGAAGAACGGTGGAGCTGACCAGCTATGCAGAGGTCGTCCTCGCACCTGCGGGCCAGGACGTCTCCCACCCAGCCTTCTCCAATCTCTTCGTGACGACCGAACTGATGCCTGAGCGAAACGCAATCCTCGTCACCCGGCGACCTCGTTCATCGGGAGAACACTCCCCGTGGCTCGTGCACATGATGGTCGTTGAAGGGATGACCGTGCGCACCACGTCATTCGAAACCGACCGCGCCCGGTTCGTGGGGCGAGGGCACACGCTCGCTGACCCGGTTGCGATGACGGACTCCTCGACCCTCTCCGGGACCTCGGGCTCGGTCCTCGACCCGATCGTGGCCATCAGGCGCACGGTCGCAATCGAACCCCAGGAGACCGTGACGATCCACCTCTACCTCGGTTTCGGTGAAAACCGGGAACGCATCCTGGAACTGGTGGAGAAGTACCAGGATGTCTACATGGGCGACCGGGTGGCAGAACTGGCCTGGACCCATACCCAGGTGATGCTGCGCCAGCTCAACGCGACCGAGGCAGACGCCCAGGTCTTCGCACAACTCGCGTCGGCCATCATCTATCTGAACCCAGCACGTCGTGCCCCCGCGGACATCATCGGCAGGAACCGCCGGGGCCAGAGCGGACTCTGGGGATACGGCATCTCGGGTGACAACCCTCTCGTCCTGGTCCGTATCGAGCAGACGTCCCGGGCAAGCCTCGTCCGGCAGATGATCCAGGCTCACGCATACTGGCATCGAAAGGGCCTCATCGCCGACCTTTTGATCTGGAACGAGGATATGACCGGTTATCGCCAGGACCTGAACGATGAACTCCAGCGCCAGGCGGCCCTCGGACCGGACCCCCACCTGGTCGACCGACCGGGCGGTATCTTTATTCGTCGTTTCGATCAGATCCCCGAGGAGGACCGCATCCTGATACAATCGATTGCCCGCGTGATCGTGAGTGACCGGGACGGTTCCCTCGAGGAGCAGGTCGAACGAACGCGGTGGACCGAACCCCAGGTACCCCAGTTTCTTCCCAGCCGACAGCGTGCTGTACCTCTGCCCGAACCTCCCGGTGAGGGAGAGCAGCTCGAGTTCTTCAACGGTTTCGGCGGTTTCTCCTCCAATGGAAAGGAGTACGTGATAGAGAGCCGTCCTGGCCTGGTGACCCCTGCTCCCTGGGTGAACGTGCTTGCCAACCCCCAGTTCGGTTCGGTCATTTCTGAGGGCGGTTCGTCCTATTCCTGGTCGGAGAACGCCCATGAGTTCCGGCTCACTCCCTGGTGGAACGACCCCATAACGGATCGGACCGGTGAGGCGTTCTACCTGCGGGACGAGGAGACGGGTGCGTTCTGGTCCCTCTCCCCCCTGCCAGCACGTGGAGAAGGGACCTACATTACCCGGCATGGATTCGGATACTCCATCTTCGAGCATAGCGAGGACGGGCTCTCGACGACCATGAATGTCCACGTCGCGGTCGACACCCCGGTCAAGACCTGGCATGTTCGTGTGCGCAACCGTTCGGGACGGGCTCGCAAGGTCTCCATCACGGGGTACGTCGAGTGGGTCCTCGGTGATCTACGGCAGTCCACAGCAATGCACGTATCGACCGAGGTTGATCCCCTCACGGGGGCCCTCTTTGCCCGGAACCCATACAACACCGACTTCTCTGACCGCGTTGCGTTCTTCGACGTGAACGAACAGAACCGGACCGTCACAGGTGATCGGCACGAATTTCTCGGCAGAAACGGCCGCCTTGTCCATCCGGCTGCCCTCAACCGCGCTCGACTCTCTGGGAGGGTTGGAGCGGGGCTCGATCCCTGTGGTGCGGTCCAGGCGGCGATAGACCTCTCTGATGGGCAGAGTGTCGACATCGTCTTCGTGATGGGTGTGGGTCGCGGTCTCGACGAAGCACGTTCGCTCGTGAAGCGGCATCAAGGGGTCGGGCCAGCCCGCTCCTCGCTACAATCAGTCCGCCAGTACTGGGACTGGACCCTGTCCGCGGTGACCGTCGAGACTCCCGACCGTTCCGTGGATCTCCTCCTGAATGGATGGCTCCTCTACCAGGTGATCTCGGCCCGGCTCTGGGGCCGTTCGGGTTACTACCAGTCAGGCGGTGCTTTCGGGTTCCGGGACCAGCTCCAGGATGTGATGGCACTCGTCCATGCCGAACCGATGATGATTCGAAAACACCTCCTCACGGCTGCCGGTCACCAGTTCCTGGAGGGCGATGTCCTGCACTGGTGGCATCCGCCGAATGACCGGGGCGTCAGGACACGCTGTTCCGATGATTATCTCTGGCTCCCATTCGTCACCTGTCGATATGTCTTCTCGACCAGGGACACCGGCATCCTCTCGGAACGGGTGAACTTCCTTGAAGGGAGGCCGCTCCTGCCGGACGAGGAGGCCTACTACGACCTTCCAACCGTCTCGGATGAACAGGGCACGCTCTACGATCATTGCGTCAGGGCGATCGAGTACGGACTTCGGTTCGGTGCCCACGGTCTGCCACTGATGGGCTCGGGTGATTGGAACGACGGGATGAACCGTGTGGGTGCGTTGGGGGCAGGCGAGTCGGTCTGGCTCGGTTTCTTCCTCTACTCGGTCCTGCTCCAATTTTCGGGAATTGCCCGAATCCGTGGCGACGATGCTTTTGCCGAGCGGTGCGTCCAGGAGGCATCCCGCCTTGCGACGAACCTCGAGAAGGCCGGGTGGGACGGCGAATGGTATCGTCGGGCCTACTTTGACGATGGGTCGCCGATCGGCTCCTCCGCCAACGAGGAGTGCCAGATCGATTCCATCTCCCAATCGTGGGCGGTGCTCTCGGGGGCAGCGGAGCGGGAGCGTTCCCGAATGGCCCTCGCCTCTCTCGAACGGCTCCTGGTGCGCAGGGGAGACCGCCTGATCGCTCTCCTCGCCCCTCCATTCGACCACGTCGAGCCGTCACCGGGATACATCCGAGGGTACGTCCCTGGTGTGCGTGAGAACGGGGGTCAGTACACCCACGCGGCGATCTGGGCGGTCATGGCCTTTGCCGCCCTCGGACAGCCGCAGAAGGCCTGGGAACTCTTCGACCTCATCAACCCGATCCGGCACGCCCAGTCCCGGGCAGCCGCAGAGGTCTACCGGGTCGAGCCCTACGTCGTCTCTGCGGATGTCTATGCAGTCGAGCCTCATATCGGGCGCGGAGGGTGGACCTGGTACACGGGCTCCGCGGGCTGGATGTACCAGCTCCTCGTCGAATCCTTAATCGGTGTCCGTTTGGACGTGGACCATCTCCGGTTCTCGCCCTGCCTGCCGGCTGGCTGGGAACGGATGGTGATTAACTACCGGTTCCACGAGACGGTCTACCGGTGTTTGATCCGGGCGACGGGTACGGCCTGTGGGATTCGTTCGGTCACGGTCGACGGCGTCGAACAGCCGGAACGGACGGTCAAGCTGGTGAACGATCACCGGCAGCACGAAGTCGAGGTTGAGATCGGTTGATCCAGCGATCGGTGTCTTCATTTTTTCCTTTTTATCGAATGCCGTGCTCACCGAGTGAGTGCCACCCACTCTTCTCTTCCTCATGGTGACTGGAAACGATGCCACCTTTCGCCGTCGCACGGCAGCACGATCGCACGAGAACACGAAGGATTCGGATAGACCGGGGAACGCAGAAAATGGTATTTTAGGAAAAAAAGGTAATATGCCGGCGGATTGCCAGTAGAGCAACCGCAGCAAGTGCGACGATTGAGAGGGCGGCAGAGGGAAGTCCGGCGCGCGTCGTGGTGGGTGTGATCGGCTGGACCGTCGTTCCGGGGACATCTGATGCTGATTCGGATGGAACGACCGAGGTGATCGTCTCGAGCGTGATCTCGGTGATCGGCGTCACCGCGGTGAAGGTCTCGAGAGGAGTTGTAGTGAGGGTCAGTGTCGTCGTCGCATTCTCGTCATCCGTGAGCGTGGCGTTGGGCGTCATGGACACTGTGGGAGTGCGCTTCATCGTAATGGCTGATACAACCCCGGTATACTCATCCGAGTCCGATGTCGAACTCGAAGCAGGTGCCTCGAAGGGTGTCACATACGCGATGATGGTCCCGTAACCTTCAGGAACGGTTGTGGTTGTCTCGTTGAATAGAGGCGTGATGGTTGGTTCGGCGTTGGGGGACTCGTTTACCACGGCCGTGATGGTCGGCTCGATGGTGTTGGATACATTCAATGACGGCAACAATTCAGGCGTCGTAGTAGTGACGACATTTTCAGCTGCAACCGGGGTGGATCCTGTGACAAAGAGCTCCATAATGAGCCAAAGAAGAGATTCGAGGTTATTTTATTGAATTTCATGGGTCTGGGCGTATGCCGGTTTCTGGTATGAAGATTTCGAGTTCGATCCGGCTGCGCCTCCATGGGGTGGATGGAAAACCCGTACCTGGGTCGAAAAAAATTGTGTTCGATCTCAGGTCTCATGCGAGCTTTCTTCCCTGGAATTCGGGTGATGGTATCTCGTCTTTATCCCCCTCCTGTCACTCGCCGTGCATCGATGGGACTACTATCCAGACCTTCGAAAAAAATATCGGGCATCTCGAGGGAGGCAAACCAGGAGGGATGGGGTGCGCGCCTTCGAGGACTGCTGCGGGCGATTAATGGGTCTGCTCTCTCAGGCTCCTTCGAAGGAGTTTCCACCCATGCACCCGAGGGAGGTTCTCGACCAGTTCGAGTCGGCGGGGAATCTTGTACCCAGCAAGGCGCGATTCGCAGTATCTCCGCAGTTCTTCCAGAGTGATTGAACGACCAGGTGCCGCAACAACCGCCGCAACCGGGATCTCCCCGCGCCGCTCGTCCGGAATGCCGTATACCGCGACGTCCTGGACTGCATCGTGTCCGATGATTACGTCTTCGACCTCGGTCGGGTAGATCTTCCAGCCCGACATGATGATCATGTCCTTCTTTCGGTCCGTGATGAAGAGGATTCCGTCCTCATCGAGGACGCCGATGTCACCGGTCAGGAACCACCCATCTTCGCGGAATACTTCCGCCGTCGCTTCCGGCTGGTTCCAGTAACCACAGGCGACCGAGGGGCCTCGGAGGGCGATCTCTCCGGCAACTCCGAAGGGGAGCTCCTGATCGGGGTTTTCGGCGTCCACGATTCGTACCTCGGTGTACCCAACCGCGACGCCGACCGAGCGGTAGCCTCTCGTGAGGTTGGGATAGGCGGGCAGCGTCACGGTGCCGGAACCGATTACGATCGTCTCGGAG
The DNA here is from genome assembly GCA_050178135.1 of Methanoregulaceae archaeon. Lineage (GTDB taxonomy): Archaea > Halobacteriota > Methanomicrobia > Methanomicrobiales > Methanospirillaceae > UBA288. The sequence continues at coordinate 103,623 of JBFXGJ010000001.1, forward strand.
AGGCCGTACGCATTCGCGACCGGGATACCAAAACGCCGGTCGAATGCCTCCCAGATGCTGGGGAGGAGCGATCCGCCTCCCGAGATGATCACTCGCGCGGACTCGAGCGCCTGATCGGCCTCGGGGCCGGCGTGGACCAGGGCATGGATGACGGGAGGCATGCCGGCGAGGACAGTCGGCCGGAACTGGCGCGCGAGAGCCAGGTAGGAGTTCAATGAGAAGCGGGAGAGCGCCACCCAGGTCCCTCCAGCCCTCAGGGTGGCGAGGCCCCAGGAACAGCCGACATGTCCCATCGGGTAGATCCCGAGGTAGATGTCCGTGGGGGCCAGTGAAAGCGCCTCGCGTTCGGCGTCGAGGGCGGTGATCCAGGCACCATGGGTGAGCATCGCGCCCTTTGGCCGACCGGTTGTGCCGGCAGTGTACTGTATGTGGCAGAGATCATCGAAGGAGCAGTGGACCGGGCGCATCGAGGTCTCACCCAACTGAAGGTCGTTCCACCCGACCTCGTCCTCCTCTCCATCGCCGACCACGATGCGATGGCGGAGGGTCGGGCATTGCCCCGCGATCGTCCGCACCACCTTCGCTCCCTCCCGATCCGTGATGATCGCCACGGCTCCTGCATCGTTGATCGCGTGGGCGAGTTCGCGCTCGCGGTACACGATGTTCGTTGGGACGGCGACGCCTCCCATCCGCCAGCTCGCGAGGTACCCAATCAGGTACTCAGCGGACGAGTCAAGGTAGATACAGACCCGGTCCCCCCGTTCGATACCGAGATCGATAAGCCCGCGCGCAAGCCGGTTTGTCATCGCACGGAGTTCACGGTAACTGAGCGATCCTCCGCGGTCCGGCTGAACAAACGCGGTTTTGGCCTCGGGGACGAGCCGCGCATCGAGGAGCGTGGTCACATTCGGCATGAGATGTGGTAGAGGTGTGTGGATCGGCCTATATAGGCATGGCGCTGGAACTGTTGCCCCCATTCCCATAACCGGAGATACCGGCATCGCGGAAAAAGGATACCAGAAACACTGCTCCGGCTCGGCCCTCTCGTGGGATATTTTTCCGACGGGAGAGTAGAATTACCGGTCGACCAGTATATTGTAGTATGGAGAGCCCTCATCCCTTCCTGATCGGAGGTTTCTGGCGACGTTCGGGGACGACGGTCGATGTCGTATCACCGTTTGACGGGACCATTGCCGGTTCGGTCGAACTCGCAGCTCCGGACGACCTCGTTGATGCGATCGCAACGGTGCGTCGCGGTGCAGCGGTCATGCGTCGAATCCCGGCCCACCGCAGGTCGGCGATCCTCCTCGAGATGGCCCGGCGTGTCGCCGCGGAAGCGAACTCGCTCTCCGATACCATCGTTGGAGAGTCTGGAAAGACTATCACTCTGGCGCGGGCGGAGATCGACCGGGCTATAGCGACCCTCCGCGTCTCGGCCGACGAGGCGCTCCGTATCGGAGGCGAACTCGTCGATCTTGATTGGAGCCCGGCGGGCGAGGGGTGTACCGGTCTTCTGCGACGGGTCCCCGTTGGTGTCGTTCTCGCCATCTCTCCGTTCAACTATCCGCTCAACCTTGTCTGTCACAAGCTCGGTCCTGCGCTTGCCGCCGGGAACGCTGTGATCGTTCGTCCATCGAGCCAGACACCCCTCACGGCCCTCGCCCTTGGTCGGATCGCCCTCGCCGCCGGGTGCCCACCTGAGGCGATAGCGGTCGTGCCGTGCCGCGCCTCGGACGCGGAGAGCCTTGTCGCAGATCCAGGGATCGACCTCCTCTCGTTTACAGGGAGCCCGACCGTGGGGTGGCGGCTCCGGTCCATTGCCGGGAAAAAGCATGTCGCCCTTGAACTCGGCGGTAATGCAGCGGTGATCGTCGAGCCCGATGCCGACCTTGCCGCCGCTGTTCCCAGGATCGTCAACGGAGGGTTTGTGAATGCGGGGCAGGTTTGCATATCGGTCCAGCGTGTCTTTCTTCACCGTTCCCTGTATGAAGATGGCCTGGCCCAGATCCTCGAGGCGACGCGGGGGCTGAAGGTCGGGGATCCACGCTCTTCAGAGACCATGATCGGCCCGATGATCTCGGAGAAAGCAGCTGCTGGCGCTGAAGAGAAGGTCCGTGAGGCGCTTGAAGCCGGAGCCGTCTGCGAGATCGGGGGATCCAGGGACGGCCCCCTCTTTCAACCGACGGTCCTGACGCATACCCGTCCGGATATGCGGGTCAACTCGACCGAAGTCTTCGCACCGATCATCACCGTCACGCCGTATGACCGCCTCGATGAGGCGCTTGCGACGGCGAACGGTACGCAGTACGGACTCCAGCAGGGGCTCTTTTCCCACGACCTCCGGTCGATAGCCCTCGCGGCCGAACACTGCCGAGCCGGGGCGCTGATCGTCAACGATGTCCCGACTTTCAGGATGGATCACATGCCGTACGGCGGGATGAATGAATCCGGGCTCGGGAGGGAGGGGCCGCGATACGCGATCAAGGAGATGACCGAGCGCCAGTTCATCGTCATCAGACACGGTTGAAGCCGCGACACTCACGGTCGCGCGTTCTTGACCGGGCCGGTCATCGGTTTCAACCGGTACGCCGGAAACCCCGGGCAGGAACCTGAATCTCGAACCGTGCACCGGGGCCGTTCTGTATCGCCTCGCGGATCTCGATACCCGTGATCGAGAGTATATCCCGGCAGAGACAGAGACCCAGCCCGGTTCCATCCGGCCTTCTCTTGAAGCACCCCTCGCGGGCTTCGGTGCTCAAACCTGGACCGTCGTCCTCGCAGGTAATGACCAGGTTCCTGGCGTCTTCTTCAGTTCGTACCGAGAGCCGCGTTGCTCCGGGGGCGTGGTGTGCTGTGTTCTCAGCAATCTGGGTGAAGACACGCGGGAAGAGCGGGTCTGCGTAGACCTCGTACGGCATCTCTCCACACTCGAACGTGAACATGGTCGTGCCCGCCATTCGGACCCCTTCCTTCACCGTCTCCTCGAGGGGATGCCAGATCGGGGGGTGTGCACCGAGGTCCTGGTAGTCCTTGGTGAAAGTAATGAGTCGCTGGATGTTCCGGGTGAGGGAGAGTTCTTTCTCCACGTACGACGAGATAACGGGATCCTTGTTGTCTTCGCTGGAGAGCTCGAGGTAGAGGAGAAGGGCGGTTACCTGGTTCAGGATGTCGTGCCTGGTGATCGATGAAAGCAGGTTCAGCTTCTCGCTGGCCCGGCGTGCCGCCTCCTCCGCCATCCTCCGTTCCGTCACGTCCCGAATAAAGGTGAGGACGTGCCGTGAACCCGCGAACTCTATCAGCCCGATAGAGTAGTCGACCGGGAACGGCGTTCCGTCCCGGCGAAGATGCTCGGTCGATCCACTCAGCCACGCGTCGCCCTCGAGATCCCCCAACCGCCTGGACAGGGAATTACCGTCGGAGACTGCCTCGATCTCGGAGATCCGGCTCTCCACCAGTTCCGCAGCGGAACGCCCGTAGCAGGCGGCGGCTGCCTGGTTGGCGGCGACCACGCGCCCGGTATCACCCGTCTCCGCTGTCAGGAGCAGGATCCCCTCCCCGGCCCGCTCGAAGATCGCGCGATACCGACTCTCACTCTCAGCGAGGGCGCGAGCCTGAGCCCGGGCCCCGGTGACATCGCGGAAGACCACCTGGACCGCTTGCTGGTCCTGGAAACCGACGGGCGCCGCGGTCATCTCGACCTCGATTGTCCGTCCGTCCGCCCGGACCAACTGCCCCTCTCCCGGAACCGGGCGATTTACGGGCTCACCGAACCACCCCTCGATCCCTTCGGGGGACATCCAGGTTCGAATCTCCTGTCCGATCCCCTCCCCGGGCAACGCCAGCCCGAGGATGGTCGCCGCTGCTGAGTTCATGAAGACGACATACCCGTCGACCTGGATCAGGAGCCCTTCCGTCATCGCCTCGACGACCGCCCGATACCCCGCCTCCCGTTCCTCGAGGGCTCTCAGGGTGCGCCGTTGTTCGGTCACGTCCTCGATAAGGGCGACGAGGAACGGGCTCTCACCGTCCGGATGGACCGGCGCCATCGAGACGACAACGTCCGCCGTCTTGCCATCCCCCCGTTCGATTCGGACCTCGCGAGGAATGCACCCCCTCGGATCGATGAACGCCCTTTCAAACTCCTCGTATTCGTGGTTCCTCTCGTGCGGCACGACAAGGTCCATCCAGGAGAGGGCCTGCAGCATCTCGGGGGTCCGCCCGAGGATCTCGAGCGCCTTTCGGTTCGCTTCCCGGATAACACCTGCCTCGCCGATGATCGTGATCCCGATAAGCGGAATCTGGAAGTACGAGCGGAACCGTGCCTCGCTCCTCGCGAGTGCGACCTGCACCTGCCGCTGCTCGACCACGGTTCGGATCTGCTGAGCGAGGTCCGCATACTGCGCTCGGGGACTTCCCCCCTTCTGCAGATAGGAGTCCGCCCCCAGATTCAGGGCCTGGATGGCGACTTCCTCGCCGCCGTGGCCGGTTAGAAGGATGAACGGCAGCCTGTCGTGCCTCGCCCGGACCTCTCGAAGGAAGGCGAGTCCATCGTGGTCCGGCATCTGGTAATCGGCTACTATGGCATCGAAGCTTCCCGTCTCCAGTGCCTTCATGGCATCGTCGACGCATCTGGCCCCGGTCACCCGGATCTCAGGGTCGATCTGCTCGAGGTAGCGCGCACCCAACCTGAGAAGGGCCGGCTCATCGTCCACGTAGAGTACCGTAATCACCATTGGCGACAGCTGCTTCTGTATCGATCGGCCCACCTGAAATGGCTATCGCAGGGGGACCATTGCCTCTCTTACTCCGCGCTCTCGAGGTGGTAGCTCCCTGCGGGAACGCAGATGTCGAACTCAAACCCCGCCGGGGTCTTTCGCTCCTCTACCGTCAACGGGCAATCATCCAGGATTCCCTGGAGGACTGACAGCCTGTCTTTTCCCTCTCCGAAATCCCCCCTCAGACCGGTTCCTCTCCTCTCCCCGAACCTGATGACAAGCCGGCTGTTTCCGTCGACCGATGCGGAGAGGCGAATGTCTTCTGCCCCTGTTCGAACGGCCTCTGTAAAGAGCTGATGAATAACCCGCTCAAGCCAGGCATCCGAGGAGACAAGGACCTCCGGGCATTCCGCCACGTATCCGTCGCTCGCGACTCCTGCTGCCCGTGCCGCCCGCCGAACGATGGGAAGGAGGGGAAGATAGCGGGCAGGATCGTCCGCGCGGGGTCGGTGTCTCAGAGCGTAAGCAACGTCCGAACGGATCTCTTCGTTCGCGATCATGATCCGTTCGATCAGCGCCAGGTCCCGGCGGGCGGTGACGTTCCTGCTGAGCTGGTTTGCCAGGCCGCGGATCACCAGGGTGCTCCGCTCGACCTGCTGTCGGAGTGTGGAACTGACAAGATCCAGCCTCTTCTCCATCTCCCTGGTCCGCGCCTCCAGGGCCTCTCGTTCCTTCACGTCTTCGATCACGAGGAGCAACTGGCCGGAACCGGTGTTCTTCAGGGTGATCTCCATCGGTGTTCCAACTTCGTTCGCGAGAGAGAACCTGCCCGAAGCGGTGGTGGCGTCGGTCCGGACCGCATCAACGAGGTCAAGGAACTGCTTCTTTTCCTCCAGCGCGAGCCTCGCGGTAAGATCGTCCAGGGTGTGCTTTTCCACATCCGTGCCGAGGAGGGCGCGCGACAGCGTGTTCGCCTCCACCGCTTGACCCGACTGGTTGTACAGGATTAAACCCCGGTCCGCGTGCTCGAAGACAGCGTGATACTGCGCCTCGATGCGAGTCCGTGCCCTATCCGCCTGGTGGCGGGCGACCATCGCGTGCAACCGTGGAACGAGGTCGCCGAGGAGCGCCCCGATATCTGCCTGCTTCCTGATGAAGAGATCAGCCCGCCCGTTGAGTGCTTCAATCACGACCTCCTCGCTCCCCCGGCCCGTAAAGAGAATGAACGGGATGTCGCCAAATCGACGCCGCACCTCGGATAACAGGGCGAGACCATTCGTACGGGGCATCGAGTAGTCGGAGAGGACCACGTGAATCGGCTCCCGTTCCAGGAGGTCAAGGGCCTCTTGTGCACTGCCTGCGGTCAGAACCTTGATCTCCGCGTCGTCCCTGAGCGCAGTTCGCACAAGGTGGAGCAGGTCGGGTTCGTCGTCGACGTAGAGGAGGCGGAGCATCGTTGGGCGCATCTCAGCGACAAGTAGCCTTGATTCTCTTATTAATACTTCTCTCGTCTCTGGAAGGACTCAGGCACCGATCAGTTCTGGGACGTTGATCATCATCAATCCGAAGATCAGCATGATCCCTGCGAATGCCATCTGAAGTGGGCGAGGTGAACAGGCGTGAGCGAACCGTGCGCCCACCTGGGCCATCGGGATCGAACTGGCAGCAAGTGCAAGAAACCCGGCGACGTGGACGTAGCCGACGGACAGGGCGAGGGTGGGCCCGCCGGGGGGTACGCTCAACGCATAACTGGTCACCCCACCGACCGCTGCAGAGAGGATGATGGGCATCGATGTCCCGACGGCGGCGTGGACCGAGTAATGGAGCAGCAGGAGCAGCACAGGCACCAAGACGACCCCTCCACCAATCCCGAGCATGCCCGAGAGGAGGCCGATTGGAACTCCCAGCAACAGGTATTGCGGGTGGCTCAGCTCGATGGGTGGTGTATCCCGGGAGCAGTCCGGGCGGCGGGCGAGCCGAAACGCCAGTGCGATTAACACCACGCCGAGGAGGAGTTCGAGCGGGCGGGCCGGGAGCCTGGTCGAGATCATCCCTCCGATAAAGGAGAAGGTGGCTGCCGATGGTGCCATCCAGTAGACGGCATCCCACCTGATGGCCGATCGCCGGTGGTGTGCCCAGGTGCCTGACGCAGCGGTGGGGAGCACCACCGCGAGGCTCGTTCCAAAGGCAGTTCGGAGTGCCGTCTCGGGGTCGACGCCAAACAGGCCGAGTGCCCAGTACTGGACTGGGACCATCAAGAAGCCCCCTCCGACACCAAAGAATCCCGATGCGAGGCCCACAAAAGCACCCGTCAGAAACAGCAGACCAGAGTACAGGAACTGGGGGTCCGTTGGATCACATCCCTGGATAGAGAGGCGGTGTCGTCGATTAGCCCTTCCGGTGATGACGGGGCCCGGTACCTGCATGCCCTGCACAAAGGTGGTCTGGTGTGGACGCAGCTCGCTCGTATTCCCGGGTTCCAGATGTTGGGACGCGCCACTGGAGTAAAAAGGGGTTTACTGGTACTCCGGCGGCTGAGCCTCTTTTGGTAGTCCGCCCTTGAAGTGTTGCTGGATCCGCGTGTAGTAGTTGCGGAGGTTCTCGTTCATGGTGGGGTGCACCTTCGCGAGTGCTGCCTCGAAGTGCTCCCACGTGATGACAGGGGTTCTTTCCCTGAGGGCATACATGCCAGCCTCCCGGCAGAGTGCCTCGATGTCTGAGCCGACATATCCCTCGGTCCTTGTTGCCAGTTCATCAAGTTGCTTGGTCCTTACCGGGTCCTCAAGCCTGAGCCCTCGCGCGGCAGTTGCCTTCGCCAGTTCCTGGCGCCGTTCGTACACCGTCAGACCCCCTTCGGCGGGGGACGTGATGGTGCTCGCCGCCTGGCGTGCTTCATCGATCGAGAAGGTCCGGTTGCGCCCCAGACCTTCCACGAACCTCTCGAGTTCCACGGCGGTATATCCACCCGTGAAAGTCAGCACCTCTTCCATCGAAGAACCCGCGATCGGTTTTCCGCGAGTATGGATCTCCAGTATTCGCAACCGGTCGCCGCGCCCGGGCTGGCCGATGTAGACAAGCCGGTCGAATCGCCCGGCCCTGAGAAGGGCCGGGTCGACGATATCAGGGCGGTTGGTCGCTGCCATGACGACCACGTCTTTCAACTCTTCGAGTCCGTCCATCTCGGTCAGGATCTGGTTGAGGACCGACTCGATCACGTGCGAGCCCGTGTCCCCGCCTCGCGAGGGCGCAAGGGCATCAAGCTCGTCGAAGAAGATGATCGATGGGGCGACCTGGCGGGCCTTGCGGAAGACCTCCCGCACGGCCCGCTCAGACTCACCGACCCACTTGGAGAGGAGCTGCGGGCCACGGATCGGGATGAAGTTCGCACCAGACTCGGAGGCTGCTGCCTTCGCGATCAGGGTCTTGCCGGTGCCGGGCGGTCCATAGAGGAGCACCCCCCGCGGGGGCCGGATCCCGAGCATATCGAACCGCTCGTGGTCGGTGAGGGGGTACTCCACCGCCTCCCGGACCTCCTGTTTCGCCTCTTCGAGGCCGCCGACATCGGTCCAGTCGACATGCGAGACCTCGAGCATCACCTCCCGCATCGCGGACGGACCGACGTCGCGGAGTGCATCGCGGAAGTCGCGCGCCTGGACTTCGAGCCGCTCGAGGATCTCCTCCGGAATCTCGTCGACCTCGAGATCAATCTCGGGAAGGTACCGTCTGAGCGCGCGGATTGCCGCCTCGCGGGCCAGTGCCGCGAGGTCGGCGCCGACAAACCCGAAGGTCTGCTGGGAGAGTTCCTCCAGGTTGACATCGGCCGCGAGCGGCATGGTCCGGGTGTGGATCTTCAGGATCTCAATCCGATCCACCTCGGCAGGTACCCCGATCTCGATCTCTCGATCGAAACGACCGGGTCGGCGCAGGGCAGGATCGATCGCGTCGACCCGGTTCGTCGCGCCGATCACGACCACCTCCCCGCGTTCCTCCAGCCCATCCATCATGGTCAGGAGCTGGGCTACCACCCGTCGCTCGACCTCGCCCGTGACGTCCTCTCGCCTGGGGGCGATCGAGTCGAGCTCGTCGATGAAGATGATGGCTGGGGCGTTCTCACGTGCCTCCTCGAAGACCTCGCGGAGCCGCTGTTCGGACTCGCCGTAATACTTGGAGATCACCTCGGGGCCTGCGATCGCTATGAAATGGGCCCCGGACTCGTTTGCAACGGCCTTCGCGATCAGGGTCTTTCCGGTGCCGGGCGGTCCAAAGAGGAGCACGCCCTTCGGCGGTTCAATCCCGAGTCGCTGGAACAGTTCTGGATGCCGGATCGGGAGCTCGATCGTCTCCCGGACGCGCTGGAGTTCGTAGTTCAGCCCGCCGATATCCTCGTAGCTGATCTGCCGCGCCCCCTCGAACCCGGCGGCTGGCTTGTCGGAGAACTCGATCTCGGTGTTCTTCGAGATGATCACAGCCTCGATCGGCTCGACGATCACTGCCTTGAAGGCGACGATCTGGGGCTGCATGAATGGAAATCCCTGCCGGATCGGGACCGAGTCACCCTCGACGACGGGGAAGTCGATCAGCGAATTGGTCGCGTGTTCGAGGTTGATCGGGACGTTCGTGGGCAGGTCGACCGGCGGGGCGAGTACGACCCGCTGGGCCTCAATCTCCTCGGTGATCTTCGCGACCCGGATCCGGTCCCCAATCGAGACGCCGGCATTCGCCCTGGTGATGTTGTCAATCCGGATCTTCCCCTGGTTCCAGTCGGTGACCAGCGCCCTCCATACCTTGGCGACGGTCCTTCGCTTCCCCTCGATCAGGACGATGTCACCCGGGGATACCCTGAGCTGCAGCATCGTCTCGGGATCAAGCCGGGCTTTTCCTCCGCCCTGATCCTCGGGATACGCGCTGTCAACCTTGAGAAAGAATTCCGGCATATGCACCTTACATCTTTTATGCCTTCATTTATAAGTACTGGTGAATGCGCATCCTGGTGATCGACCCGGTAGCGGGCGCCGCAGGCGATATGCTCGTCGGTGGGCTCCTTGCCGTCGGTGCTGACTGCGAGGTCGTGACGCGTGCGATGGCATCGGTCGTCGCCGAGCCAACGATCGAACAGGTGGACCGTGCCGGTATCAAGGCGATGCATGTCCGGACCCACGCTGCATGCACCCACCGGAGCCTCGACGAGGTGCTGGAGCGAGTCGATTCCGCCGACGCGTCTTGTGACGCCATCGCCCTTGCTCGGCGCGTCTTTCTCCGCCTCCACGCCGCCGAGTCGCGAGTGCATGGCGAAGACCATGTGCACTTCCACGAGGTCGGTGCTGACGACGCGATCGCTGATGTCCTGGGGGCATCGACGGCCCTACTCAGTCTCGGTGTCGACGGCGTGGCGGTGATGCCCGTCCCGTTCGGTCCAGGAACGGTCGATGGAGCGCATGGGGCCTATCCACTTCCCTCGCCGGCAACGGTCGCCCTGCTGTCTGACTCGGGGATCGAAGCGAGGCTGGAGCCCGGGGACGGCTCGGAGGTGCTCACCCCGACGGGCGCAGCCCTGCTTGCGGAGGTCCAGACCTTTTCCTGGCGAGCACTGGCTCCGTTCACGGTCACTGCCGCCGGCTACGGAGCCGGGACACGGAATCCGCCGGGCAAGCCGAACGTCCTCCGCGTCCTCCTGGTCGAGACCCGTTCTATGGACGGTGACCACGTCGAGGTCCTGGAGACGAACGTCGACGACGTGACCGGCGAAGTCCTGGGTCACGCAATCGTCCGCCTCATGGAGACCGGTGCCCGGGACGCGCAGGCGATCCCGGCCTTGATGAAGAAGGGGCGGATGGGGTACCTGGTCCGCGTCGTCTGTCGGCCCGAGGACGGCCCGAAGTGCGCCCGCGTTCTCGCCGAGGAACTGGGCACGCTGGGCGTCCGCTCGACCCCGTATATCCATCGTTTCATAGCGGAGCGAACCGTTGAACCAATCCCGGTCACTATCGGGACCGAGACCCGCCATATCGACGTCAAGCACGGTCTGCTTGATGGAAAAGTATACACTAGCAAGCCCGAATTCGAGCAGGTGCGCGACTGGGCGACCGCTCTCGGCCTCCCCTTCCGGGCGGTCTCCAGGGTGGTGGACGAGTCGGTGGGTCGACGAGTGACGGAGATGAGAGATGAACCCCGAAAGTGAACGGCTTCAAACTGGAAGCGTGGACCTGAACCGCCTCATCGGGGGAGGATATGAATCAGGGGTGGTGACGCAACTCTATGGCGAGGCGGCAACCGGCAAGTCCACCCTCTGCGTGCTCGCAACGGTTCAGGCTCTCCGAACGGGGCGCGCGGTCGTCTATATCGACACCGAGGGCTTCTCTACCGAGCGCTTCCGACAGATCGCGGGTGACGAGGCAGAGAGCCTCGTCGAACGGCTCTTCCTCTTCGAGCCGCTCGATCTCGCCGAGCAGGCGACGATGATCGCGAACGCCGATTCGCTCCTCCGGACCCGCCCTGCAGCCCTGATCGTGCTCGACTCGGCGACCGCCCTCTACCGGCAGGAGGACCTCGAGGACAGCAACGAGGCGATGCGACGGCTGACCCGCCAGATGCTTCATCTCCTTGGGCTTGCCCGGCGACACAATCTACCAGTGCTGGTCACCAACCAGGTCTACATGGATCCGGGCAGAAACCGCGTCGTTGGGCTCGGCGGCACTGCCCTCGAGCATATCTCCAAGGTGATCGTCCGGCTCGAGAAAGCCGATGGTCGACGACGGGCCGTCCTTGCCAAGCACCGGTCGCGGCCCGAGGGCGCGAAGTTCGAGTTCGAGATCACCGGGACCGGGATCCAGGGCCGTTAACAAAAGGGGGGAGGGGGAAATATGCCTGGTTCAGACGACCGGGTACTGGACCTCAGTCATCAGTCCGTTCTCCTCGATCTCATTGGGATCGTTGAGATAGAGCTCCCGGGCCGGCCCGTTCGGGGTGAGCCGGTGTGCCTGGACGTGTTTGAAGGCCGCCTCATGGGCTGCTGAGATGCCGGGGTAGGGGCCGGTGTAGATCACGGAAACAGCCCGGGTGGCGGGGAGGGTGACAAGTTCCGGCCCGTCCTCCTCGATCTCGATGCGGCCCACGATTGGTAAGGCCACTTCGATCTCCGCATCCTCCCCGCGGTACTCACTGTCATGATAGATGGCCATGATAGGGCCTGCCACCCGGGCGGACTGGGGTATGGTGGCCTGTGGTTTGAAGACGCTGCACACCTCGCCGATCAGGCGGGTTATCGTCTCACCGTACGGGCCGGTGCCTCGGCGCGACAGGACGCGCAGGGCTGGGACTTCCTTGATGATGGGTTCTGTGATGGACATGCAGAAAACCTCGAGCGCGACCCCGTTGTGTGAGAGGGCCGCATCAATCGCCGCCAGACGCCGGATCTCGGTCCCAACCGCATCACGCCTGGCCTGGAAGAGACTGCGGATCGTCTCGCGGTCACCCGTCAACTGTGCCTCGAGCAGGGTCTGAACCTCGCCGAGCGAGAACCCGAGCGAAACGAGGTGGCCGATCCTGACCCCCCGGCCAATCTGGTCGAAGGTGTAGTGACGGTATCCCGTGCAGAGGTCCTTTCCTGCCGGAACGAGCAGACCGCGCTCGTCGTAGAGGCGGAGGGCTCGCGGGGTGAGCCGGGTGACGCGGGAGAATGTGCCTATCGGGATCTGTTCCGGGGGCATGGCAGCACTCACCTCGTTGGAGTTCCGCCCTCATGAGGGCGCGCAGTCTTACACGGGTCAGGGTTCCAGCGATCCCGTGGGCCTGTGTTCATATGGGATGTCGCTCCAGATCAGCATATGCGCACATTGGTCATCCTGCTTTGCCTGGCATTTCTGCTGCTCGCTTCTGGGTGCACGTCCTCTCCACCTCCGGGAACTTCTACCCCCGCACCATCAGCCGAGCCACGGTACGAGGCAGGCGACCTCCTCAAGGGCGACCTCGCCAGCGCGGGGTTCGATGACCCGAACGGCACCCCAGTAGGAGCGGCGATCGTGGTGCTCGAGTACCAGTCCCAGCCGGGCCAGTACGTCTATACCCTGGTACAACCGGTGGACGGTGGCTGGGCATACATCTACCCGGCAGACGATTGGGCGACGCGCCTTGCCCGAGAACGGGCGGTCTTCGAGGGCTACCGGCTCGACGTAGCCGGGTACGTCCAGGTCGGACAGCTTCATCCGGCGACGACTGCGAAGGCCAGCGGTTCGCTCTGATACAAACTCATATCAGAGAACGGTGCCAATCCGTCTCCGTCATGCGGATCGGGATAATCTCCGACACCCACGATCGCCGGGGGACGATCGAGACTGCCGTCGAACGGTTCAACCAGGCAGGGGTCGAATACGTACTCCATGCTGGTGATTACATCGCACCGTTCGTCGTCTCCTGGCTCTCCCGCCTTGAGTGTCCGCTCGTGGGAGTCTTCGGGAACAACGATGGCGATAGGAGCCTTCTTTTGGAACGGTTCGACGAGCACGACCACCTTGAACTCCGCGGCGACTTTGCCCGGCTCGAACTGGACGGAGCTGCGATCGCACTTCTTCACGGTCACCAGAGGGAGCTGCTTACAGCACTCATCGATACCCAGGGATTCGATTATGTTGTCCACGGCCATTCTCACCGGGCAGGCTGGTCCGAGCAGGGACGGACACGAGTCATCAACCCGGGGGAGGGGTGCGGTTATCTGACAGGACGTCCGACCGCCGCGCTGCTCGAGACGAGGGCCGGAACGTACGAGGTGGTGGTCCTGGAATGACCGGAGAGGACTCTGGAGCGATTCTCGAGCGCACTGCCCTGCAGGTTGCATTCGGCCGGCACGGCGAGGCGATCTCGCTCGTAGAAGGAAGGCAGGATCTGCAGACCCTCCTGCTCCTGGCGACCGCCCTGGACCGGACAGGCCGTCTCGTCGAGGCGCTCGACTGCTGCTCTACCGCCATCGCTGTGGCCCCCCTCGACCCCGATGCCTGGTTCGTGCAGGGACGCGTCCTCTTTCACTTCTCCGAGTTCGAGCAGGCGGCCCAAACGCTTGGACAGGCCATCCGTCTTGAGCCAGGGCATGTCGAGGCTCATTATCTCCTTGGCAACACCCTCTATGCCCAGGGCAGACTTGCCGATGCGCTCGAAGCGTACCGGGCAGTACTGGACTGGGAACCCCTTCATCCGAAGGCCCTCTATAACTGCGGGGTGACCCTCGCCGACCTTTCACGATTCGACGAAGCGCTCGGACGCTACGATCAGGCGATCGAGATCGGCGGTGGAATACCTGCTCTGTTCACGAACCGGGGGGTCTGCCTCGCAGCGCTCGACCGTCTCCCGGAGGCGATCGAGGCGTTCTCGATGGCGGTCGAGATCGATCCCCGGGATCATGCTGCCTGGCACAACCGGGGCATCGCTCACGCGCGTCTCGGCCAGGACGATGCGGCCAGGTACTGTTTTTCCCAGTGCCGGGCACTCACCGATCGGTCAGGTTCGCCGGGAGTCCAGCGATGACGATCCGGTTTTTCTGCTGGGTTCGAAGGGTCCGGGACAGTGTTCTGGCCTGGATCAGCCAGCAAACGGTACCGCTCGCACAACGTTAAACGCAGGGGGAATTCGCCGCCGGAATCGGTGCGATCCTGCGGCATCCCTCTCCATTACCGCCCCGAGAACCGCTGGCGGGCCATCATCGACCATCTCCTCGACAGCCAATTCAACGGTTGGTCCCCAGTCGCTCGACCCGATAGGAGAGAAGGACGGTTCCGTCATCAGCGGGCTCCACGCCCGTTCGCTCCAGTCGTGGTTGATCCGCCCCTTCGAGGACGGGCGCTCCATCGGAGAAGAACCGGGGTCCCTGTCCTCCGACGATATACGGGCAGACGAGGACGTGGACCTCGTCTATCAGCCCTGCGCGGAGCAGGGCGGCATTCAACCGTCCTCCCGAGTCCACCCGTACCTGTCTCACATCAAACTCCTTCCTGAGATGGCAGAGTGCGCGGTACAGATCAACACGGTCCCTCCCAATGACAATGGTGTCGACGTTCCTCGATTCGAGATAAGCCCGATGGGCCTCAGGCACCGATTCGGAGAGGAGTGCGACTCCCCCACGCCAGTACGGGAACTGCTGAAAGACCGACCAGGCACGCACACGTCCCCGCCCGTCTACGATCACGAAGAGCGGACGGGTGTCCCCGGAGCGTGGACGCTCCGGAACAGGACCTTCGTCGTACTGGTTCTCCACCCCACTGTACCGCTCCAGTCCGATCACTACCGTCTCCGATCCCGACAGGACAGCCTCGACCTCAAACCGGGCAGCAATCGCGTAATAGTGCTCCAGGTCGATCGGAAAACCATCAAGACGACCGTCCAGGCTGATCGCGGAGAGCGAGATCACATGTGGACGACCCTCAACACTACCCTGGTCCATGAACCGGTGTCGCATCTCGCCGCGATGAACTGCTCGGTCGCACTGCGAAAGTGTTGTCGCGGTTCTATCCTGCTGCGGTTGCCCGGAAGATAACGAGGAAAGATGGGTTTGGGGGGCTCCTCCTCATTGGTCGAGGCGATCTCATTGCCGTGGGCGGAAGAGGAGAAGCGCGACCGAGAGGGCGACTACGCTCAGGCTTGTGGGAAGAGAGGTCTGTGCCGTTGTCGGCGGGACGGTTGTGCGATTCACCGACACTGCCGAAACCCCTGCCTGGACTGCTGCGGCAGCCTCGCTCCGAAGTGCCTCTGCTGCGTCGTCGCTCGGGTGGAGCTCGATCAGGGTATTCAGTACGTCGACCGCCTCCTGGGACCTACCGAGATCGATCAGGAGCGCCCCTTTCAGATAAAGGACATCGCGGTTCTCGGGGTCGTTCTTGAGGACACTCTCAACGAGCCAGAGCGCATCTTCATACTTCCCCTGGTCGGCCAGCAGGACCGCTTTTCCCATCAGGGCAAGAGAGGAGAGCGGTCGTTCCCTCAACCAGCTGTCGTAGGCCTCGAGGGCCTCGGCCGTCCGGTTCTGGCTGACCAGCAGCGTGGTCAGTGCCTCGTTGGCATCGGTTGACCCCGGACGAGAATCCACAGCTCGTCGAAAGTATCGTTCGGCCTCCACAGGATCGGTCGCCATCACCTGCTCACCGCGGTTGATCAGGGCGTCCACGTGGTGCGGATCGATAGCGAGAGCCCGGTCAAGTGCGGCGCGCGCGTCGGACCTGGAGTCCGCACCGTCCTGGAGCGAGAGCACCCCGCCGTGGATGTCCCAGGCGTCGGCCGATTCGGGAGAGAACTGGACGAGCCTCTCGGATACGGTCCGTGCCGCCGCGAATTCGCCGTTTCCGACACGGAGGCCCACCTCGAATGCAAGGGCCGCTCTGTCCTGGGGATTGGAGGTGAGTCGATCCTCGACCTCCGAAAGCCCCTCCGCGAATCGGTCGGAGTAGGCCATGACCAGGCCACGTACCAGCCAGGAGCGAAGGTGGTCGGGGTAGGTCGCCTGCATATCATTAAGGCCCCGCACTGCCTCGTCCAGGCGACCCATGCGCATGAGGTCGGTGACCTGGTCGAGCTCTTCCTCTACCATGTTCTCCGCTCCGCTGGCAAAGGGGACGAAGGTGAGGAGGACCTGGAAGGCGAGGATCGCAGTCAGCAATCGGGTTCTCATTGCGCAGATTACCTCTGCACCAGTTCCTAAAACCATTCCGCCTTCAGGCGGTTCGAGAAACCTGGCGGGGGATCATTCAATTTTTCAGCACAACGGCTGGCGCTCCACCTTGATGTCTCCCGTTCCTTACCTCCCGGACCGTGTACGCACGTTTGATGACAGTGCATCGATCAGTTTTTTGACCTCCGGCTTCGGCAAGGGTCCAGGTGGAACGACCGTTATCTTCACCGTCCGCAGTCGGTTGGAAGGCAATGTCGAAGGGAAGCTTTTCCCGGAGCCGTGTTTATATTTCAATTCACGCCCGGTTACCGGATCAGAGTCTTTATTCCCGGTTCGGTGCAAGGTTGTTAATCGAGGTCCCAACGTGGCGGAATGTCCCAACTGCGGCACGGAGGTACGGCCGGAATGGTCGCTCTGTCCCCATTGCAAGGTCAACATGCGGACCTTCACGGGATCTCCGCGAGGCCGGGTGACCCGTCCTCCTCCCATCGATCTTCCGGCCCCTCCTCAATCCGGTTCACCCCCAGTTCTTGTCCCCGCCCCCGCCCTGGCAGCGGTTGTGCCGGGCGTGCCCACCTCGCCGGTGCTCGCAATTCCTGTCCAGGACGGGACTGTCGCACCGCCAGGCCTGGCAACCCCGGAAAAAGCCGACCTGGCTCCCCGGTCATGTTCTCGTTGCGGGGCCCCGGTGGTCTCGCCCGATTCCGTCTACTGCATGCGGTGCGGTCACCGGATCGACCGTTCGCCGCTCATTGACCGTGTACAGAAGACTCTCTCGAGTCCGCTAGTCGTCGGAGGTCTCACCGCATTATTCGTCCTCCTCCTGGTTGGGCTCGTCTTCGCCCAGGGGCTCGGGACCCCGATACCGAGCGGGACAGAGGGCGGAACGGGTCTCGCCTCGGAGGCAGGCGGACCGCTGAACGCGCCACCATCGACCCCGACTCCTACGCCAGAGGTGTCGCGCCCGCCGGTTATCGAGGTCCCGGAGGTGATATCGCTCCCGACGAACGTGACGCAGAACGCGACCCCGCGTCCACTCGAGACCGTGCTCTTGGTCCGGACCCTGGACCGGTATATCCAGGACGCTGGGGGGGACGGTGATGACCTGCTCGCGACCCCCTCTTCATCCCTGACCCTCCTACCCACCTCCTCCACGCCGGGTTCGGTTATCACGATGACACCGGGGCCGGTCGGTGATCATGTCTGGGCGGGAGAGGGCAACTACGTCACCCCCTCCTTTGTTCTGGACGCCGGGGAAGTCCGACTCGAACTCGTCGCCAGGGAACTGACGATGGCGCAGCTCCTCGACGCGAACCGGACCGTTCTTGGGCTCGTCACGGCAGGCCCGAACACCGGGGGAACGACGATCCGCATTCCGGAAACGGGTGCCTGCCGGATCGAGGTCTGGCCGTTCGGGACCGGACTCTGGACCGTTCGGGTGACACAGATCGCCCCCGCGACGCCGCCCATCGCCCCTGCACCGACAGGGATACCGGCGCCGGTCCCATCTCCAACCACGCCGGGCACCCCTGGTCCCTCCCCGTCAATGCCACCCAGTCCGGTGTCGACCCCTTTTCCACAACCTCCTGTGAATGTGACGCCGAACGAGACAGCGCCGCCATCTCCCACGCAGACTCTGACCCCGCCCCCGACCCAGGCCCCACACACCTTTACCGGTAACGGGAGCGCCGTGACACCGTACTTCCAGCTCAACCCGGGAGTTGCCCTCTTCCGCTATAGCTACCTGGGGGATGGGCCGTTCACGGTCGCCCTTATCAATGGCTCTGGTGAGGTGGTTGACCAGGTGGTCCAGGCGAACGGGACCGTCTCGGGCTCGAAGGCGGTCGGTATCCCGAGACTGGAGAACCATCTCCTCAGCATCGAAGCGGGGGGAGGGTGGGAGATCTCTGTCGGGTAGGCATCCTGTTAGGACGGGCGACGATGCATCAGGTAAAGCCCGAGTCCAAGACAGACGATGCCGATTGGAATCACCAGCGATTCAACCGGCATGTTGCCGTACCCCGCGATCTGCACCAGTTCCAGGAACTGGACAAAGAGGATGATGATGATCACCTGCGCGAGAGATGTCTTGAGGTCAGCGATATCCTTCACTCGAAAGACGGTTGAATTATCATCCGCCGCGCGCTCGCTCTTCACAAAGAGGCCGAAGACCCCGAATGAAAAGATCAACATCACCAGGCCGAAGAGGAAGGCATCGACTGCCCCGATCAGGTTGATCGTCGCGACCGTGTCCCGTGCCAGGTTGGAGGGAAGATGGCTCTCGAATCCCAATCCCTGAAGGAACCCGCTTCCGGTGAAGAAGTAGACGCCGGCGTTGACCGTTCGAACCGCTCCGATCAGGAACATCAGGGTCGATCCGAGAAACGTGAAGCTGACAGCAATCAGGCTGAGGTATCGGAAAGAGGCGAGACCTGCCATTCGCACCATTATTGTGGACTCACCAGATAAAAAGACGAAGGCGTCCAACTCGCCGACAGATAGATGGAGTGATGCGATGAGAGATGGTAATCATGGACGATGAGGGAGAGGACGTGGTCGCATCGTTCGACAAATGCGCTTTTGCCCGGACTCTCGGTCTCCGGATAATCTCGGTGGTTTCGGGTATCGTGGATGTCGAGATGGATCCGTCGTGCGCGCTCAACCGAAACGGCGCAGTCCATGGGGGGGCGATCTTCGCGCTGGCCGACCATGCCTTTGGAGCGGCAGCCAACCTTGCAGGGGAAGAGGTGGCGCTCGGCGCCGAGATCGTCTACCTGCGACCAGGGACCGGGCGGTTGGTTGCACGTGCAGAGCGCACCGGAGAGACCGATGCGATATCGCTCTACCGGGTCGAGGTCCGTCAGGATGATCGCCTCGTCGCGGTCTTCTCCGGGCACGGGTACCGCCTTACCCGGAATGCCTGAACCTCCGGGACGACCCCTTATCCCGCAGCGGGTGCAACCTGATCCCAATGGCAGAGGTGATCGTTCGACCGGCGCGACAGGAGGACTGTGGACACCTGCTCGAACTGGTTCGGGAACTTGCAGTATACGAACGAGCTCCGCGCGCTGTCATCATCACGCCTGCTGCGTTTGAAGAGGCAGGTTTCGGTCCGACTCCAGTCTGGGAGGCGGTGGTTGCCGAGGACGGTGGAACCCTGGTCGGGTTCGCGCTCTGGTTCATCAGGTTCTCGACCTGGACCGGATGCCGGCTCTACCTGGAGGACATCATCGTGACGAGTTCCAGACGCGGAGAGGGTATCGGTCGACGCCTCTTCGAGATGGTTCTCTCCGTGGCGCGGGACCGAGGGTACTCCGGCATGTCCTGGCAGATGCTGGAGTGGAACGAGCCGGCCCGCGTCTTCTACGACCGTTTCGACACGCGGTACGACGTTGAATGGTTGAACTGTCACATCGATCTCTGACCAGCTCCTGGTTTCGATAGGTCTTTCTTCGCACGATATTCCCACCCGGGTCACCGGGTACCTTCCGCTCTCTCGCATCGGCGATGCGTGGGAGAAGCTTGACAATAGTCTTGAGATCTCGGCGGACTGTGATCCTCGTACCCTCTCCCGTGTCCTGACCACTGTCGGCGGTGACCGGGCTGGTCAGCAGGCGGTGTTTCAGTATCTCTCTTCTCAGTCCCGGCAATTGGTGTATGACCTCTCGTTTATCTTCTCCTATTCCGACACGGTGAATCTCGCGGAGTTCGGGTACAATGCCGAAGGCGTGTGGCTGCCGCAGGTCAACATCGCGCTCTTCAGTGCGACGGATACCGGACTCCCGGTGATGATCCGGGCACTCCCGGGCTCGGTCAGGGATGTCACCACGCTCCTCCGGTCACTCCGGGAGATCGATACGTCACGGATCATGCTTGTTCTCGATCGCGGTTTTGTCTCGGACCAGAACGAGAAGACCTTGATCGAGGAAAAGATTCCATTCATTCTTCCCCAGCGCCGCAACAGCACCCGATATTTGACGCGGATCCACCTCACCGATCATTTCTTCTACCACAAACGGTTGATCCATGCCGGAAAACGGGAGACAAATGGGCTGACGCTCTATCTTTTCGAAGATGCGGATCTTGCAGTGGAAGAGCACAAGACGCTGTATCATCTGTTTGATGAGGGGGAGATCGATCGCGAGACACTGAAGCGCCGGTTGAAACGGGCCGGGCGGATCCTGATCCTCTCCTCGATTGCGACAGAACCTCAGGAGATCTATGAGACGTATAAGTCCAGAAACCTGGTGGAGAGTCATTTTGCCGCCTTTAAGGGCCTGATTCAGGCGGACAAACTCTATCTCAGAGATGCAACGGCGGTCTTTGGACACGTGTTCATCGGATTTCTCTGCCTCTATCTCTACTGCCAGATCTTGAACCGGATTAAGCGGGCGGGACTCTCCGCGCATCTCTCACCGCAGGGGCTCCTCCTGAAGTTGTCAAAGGTATATGCAGTGACCGGTGATGAGAAGAGGTGGATTACCGAGGTGCCGAAGAAGGTGCTGCAGGTGACGAAGAAACTCAACCTGGATATAGTCCCTAATTGATGAGGAGTTTGGTTTCGAAATGGCCCGATAAACCGGCGCCAGGTGACCATCTGGAAGGCGATCTTGTTCACCCGGGACACGCTGAGCTGTTTCTGGGCTGCTATCTCGTCGATCCACGTGCGGAGCAGGGTAACGTCGTCCTCGGTGAGCGTCCCATCGGCCAGGTGGCGCGCGAATGAGTTCTCGACAAGTTCGGGCCGCTGGTGGTGGAAATTGCGGTCATGCCGCGTTGGTGCTCGAGGTCTTTGACCTGGTGTCATGGAGGGGGTGATGTCGATCATTCATAAGAGTATTACGGGGGGCATCCGATCCACTCGAAAACGGCGAGTTGAGATTTCCCTGAATGAGACCTGATGCAAGGACAGCGTCCAATTCTTTCGTATTCCAGGTTTCCATCACGTTTGCAACGCGACGAAACCAGGATCGCATGAATCAGATCGTCGAGTCTCCTTTATCGAGCATTCTGACCATCGCGGACCACAAGACCCCCGATATCCCCCGGGATACGCCTTCAATCCGTTCCAGGAACCGTGACTTGCAGCAACCGACGTATCCTCGAAAAAAAACGATATCGAAGCTGCACTCCCGGTGTCCACGCGCCACCTCGTCTTCCAACCACAGCCGACACTGGCTGCGGATGTCGACGCCATCAAACCCTGTGTCGTGCTTCTCTTCAGCTCCGGGCGTCGGCCAGGTTCTTCACGGCCTCTTCGAGAACCGTCCGGTACTCGATCGTCCTCTCGATCTCCCGGCGCAGCTCCTCCAGGGTTGCGGCGAACTCCTGGGTCAGTGGGCTTCCGCACCGCCAGCAGAGATCGGCGGTCGGGGGATTCACCGTCATGCACCGCCGGCACTCTCGTGCATCCATGGCGGTCGATGCCGTATGTTTCCGTGAGTGGATCCCCGCACTGGCCAGCATGGCGTCGTCGATATCGGCATCAGTCAGGTGGCTGTACGTCCCGATCATCTTTGAGGCGGGATTCCCCCACAGGAACTTCTTTACCACGGTTTCGTGGACCCCACGGCGGATCAGGTCCGTCGCCCGTCCATGGCGGAAGGCATGCAGGGTCAGCGGTTTCACGATCCCGGCTCGCTTCGCCAGCTTTCGGAGCTGCACTGCAACGACATCGTAGGTCACGGGTCGGCGCTGCTGGGTGAGGAAGACGAGGGAATCGTTCGTGATCTGGCAGGGGTAGCAGTCTCGCCACTGCGCCAGGTATGCACTCGAGCCGAGCAGGCGGACATACCGGGCGAACACCGTCTTGGCATTGACATTGACGGCGCACTCGAAGTCGTCGAACTTGACCTGGCCCCAGGTCAACGTGCCCAGCTCCACGATCCGGAAGCCGCCGTCCCAGAGCATCCCGAAGAGGGCTCGGTCACGCGGGCTCTGGCAGGCCCGGATGATGGCCTCGACCTCATCGACGGTCGGGATGGTCTCGACCGTACGGGTCATCCGGTCTTTGGGCGGCACTTTGATGGACTGGACCACCTTCGGATTGATACTCGAGTACCCGTTCTCGATCATCCAGGCATAGAACCGCTTCAACAGCCCGACGAAGTCGTGAATGGTGTTCTTTTTATACGGCTTGCCTGTCGACGTCGCCGTGACCGGGGTAGCCTTGTCACCGGGATCGGCGGGCATCTCCCGGGCAAAGAGCCGTCGGCCGACAGTCGCCGTCTTCAGTGTCCTGATCCCGGTATTGAGGTCGCCGATGGTGTTGCCACGGAACGGTCCGATAAACCGGCGCCACGTGATCATGTGGAACGCGAGCTTGTTCACCCGGGCAACGCTGAGATCGTTCGTTGCCGTGATCTCGTCGAGCCATTCGCGGAGCAGGGCGATATCGTCCTCGGTGAGCGTACCATCAGCCAGGTGGCGCGCGAATGAGTTCTCGACAAGTTCGGGCCGCTGGTGGTGGAAATTGCGGTCTCGACGGGTGGGTGCTTGTGGCTTGCGGTGCGGGTGCGCGCACAGGCCGTGATCAGTGTATTTTCCCTGGTTTATATGTGGGAATCCGACCTCAGAAACGGATGCGGGGGAAGGGATTCGAACCCCTGAACTCCTTCAAGAAGCGCTCTTGAGGCGCTCGCCGTTGGCCGCTTGGCTACCCCCGCGCGGATCATGGTTCGGCCTCTGATGCTATTAAATCCGTGCCTTCAGAGAAAGTCGGCGAGGCCGAGCTGTTCGATCCGGGGCTGACCAAAGGTCGATTCGATGGCCAGGTCCAGGACCTCGATCCGCTGGCGAGTGTATTCGGTCACACCGTACTCCTGGCACATGCGGCGAGACATCTCCAGGTACTTCTTCACCGATGACTCGTGGACGGTCTGGATAACCGCCTGGCCGCAGTTTGTGCACTTACCCCCAAGCGGCATCCTTCGGTACTTCGCGGAACACCTCGTGCAGCGGAACTTCTGTTTTGAGAAGGCGGAAAGGTTGCCCATAAGGTCCCTGATGAAATGTGTGTTCAGTACCCGTTCTGCCACGTCGTCCTGATCGACCGCCCGGATCTGGAGGGCGAGTGCCAGCTCCGCCTCGAGCTTCTCGACCATCGTCTCGAGCGTTGTGTAGGTTGACTCGAGCGGCCCCTGTGAGATGTCCGAGGTGTCGTGCGTGAAACGGAATCCCTCAAGCTGGGCTGGCGTGCCGAGCCGTCGCTCCACCCGGTCGATCAGGTGGTCGAGATCCTTCGGGTGGGTGTAGTCCAGTGCGGCGAGGTAGAACTCGAGGGGATACCCGCCCCCGACATCGACATTGAGCGATTCCTTGTCGATCTCCTTCGGGTCGAGGCGGGTCGTCAGGACGAGCGGGGCGTCCATGGAGCCCCCACGGGTCTCGGGCAGGAACCGTCGGGAAAAGTTCAACAGGCCATCGAGGAGAAGCATCACACAGTCCTCGTCGCCGTCGCACTGACCGGTGAAGAGCTTGTTGGCGAGCACCGAGTGGTCTTCAGCGACCGTGAGGCAGTAGACCCGGTCGTCGGGGCAGGGGACCCGCTCGATCCGAACGACCCGGTCCGCGATCACCGCGGCGCCGATGGACGCCGGCAGGGGGTCCCCGATACGGAGTTCGACCGCTCGAAGGCGCCGGACACGGTCCTCCTCGAGCACGAGCATCGAGTGGTCGTCGGTGACTGCGAGCGTCCGTCCCTGAACCGTCTCGATCCGGAGAAGCGTTTCAGGCGCCCGGTGGACCGAGACCGCCGTGATTCGCCGGACTCGCGGGTTTCCGTACTGGTCGACCGCCTTCGTTGCATACGGGCGCACGGGGTCCGACCAGAAGGTTCCGGCGTGGTCGAGGTCGGCACGGGTAAGGTCGAACTGCTCAATGACGAAGTCGCGGACAGGAATCGTACGCCAGGCCCCCCGGTAGTCCCAGACCTCGATCTCAGTATCGCCGAAGAAGCAGTTGCGCCTTTTTGCCGCGTGGAAGAATGGGTGGGCATACCCGACGTTCGCCCTGGTGAACCCGAGGAGGCGGCAGAGGACACCGGCAGAGGTGTGCGGAGCAAGGCCGATCATGAGGCGGCCCACAAGGTCGCGAGGCTCCTGGACCCGGTAGTACGGAGGGAGACCGTAAACGCGCTCGAGCTCCTCGTCAATGAAGTTCGCCACGCGCACCATCCACTCGCCGCATTTCTCCGAGACCAGGATGTCCTGAGGCTTCAGCTCGATCACCTGGTCGGGGTCCTCGAGCAACCGTCCGTCGATGTCGGCCGGATACCCGAGGGTTGCCAGCACCGATGGCTCGACTCCGATCTCGTGCGGCCTGACGTGTGTCACCGGTAGATCGATCATGTCGTACCGCACGGTACCGTCCTTGAAGACGTAAAGTCCGGCCTTCGCCCGGAGGATGCCCTTCGCCAGGTCCTCAACCACCTTCTCGCGGGAGATCATCCCCTTGACCCCCTTGACCAGCGTCACCTGCCCAGCCCGCAGCCCGCATCGCTCCATCGCGGTGGCAAACTCGTCGCGGATATTGATCGGCACCCGCTGCGAACAGGTGCTGCCGGCGTTGCAGGCTGGGCAGATCTCCCCTTCGACCAGCCGGTTGCACCGGGGGCAGCGGAAGACGGGCTGGGTATGGGCTCCACAGTCGCACAGGTTTCGGAACGTCACCGCACCGCAGTTGGGGCACCGTCGTTCCCCGACCTCGGCAGTGATGACGCCGCCGTCCATGTTGGGCCGCGCGGCATACGACGAGGCCTCCTGGATGGAACGCCGGGAACCCCCCGCCTCCCCCACGGGGAATAGGGCGTGGGGGGGGGGCTTCATTTCGCGGGGTTTCGACTTCCCGGGCCTCCCCATCCGTCCACCGATGCGGGTGCCGCCCTTCGCCCGCATCCTCATCCCGGAGAGATGCTGGAGGAGCACGAGCGCATCATCGCCGGGTGCACTGTCCCAGGAAGGCCGGTGCCGTAACCGGAGGTCGAGTCCGGTACAGGCGAGCAGGACCAGGCATGGCTCGACCACGATCTCTCCATCGCGGATTCGATGGAGGACGAGCGCCTCCTCGAGGATCCGTTTCATGTCCGGTCTGTTGGGGAGGTGGAGGGCCATTCCGTCGAGGCGTCCGCTCTCGGCGATCCAGTCGGCCAGGGTCCTGATAAGAATCGGCGTCAGGTCGTCGAGAAACGGCTGGAACGAGGGATGAAGGTAGCCTCCTGAGAGGGCGTATCCGATCGCCTCGATCTCGTCAGCTGGCGGGTCCGCTTCGTGTTCCAACCGCCACCACTCATCGCAGTATCCGGCAGGGACCAGCACGTGGTTGTTCTCCAGGAACTCGCCGTACGAGATCAGGATCTCGCCGACATCCGGGATCGAGACAACCTCGGGTCGAAGCCGGTGCGCCTCATCAAGGGTGTCTATCCGGACAAGGTCTCCGCTTCGGAGCAGCACCGTCGGCCCTTCGATCGTGTCCACGGGCACGATCCCGGCCGCTTTCCCCGGCCGTTCCACCTTCATCTGGGTACCGACCGCGAGGAAATCGTCCAGGATATGCATGGTCGCCGGGTTGAGCCCGGCTGCGGCGAAACCGGTGTTCCGCGACCTTCCGTAGCGGAGGCGGAAACCGCCCTTCCGCATCGGGTGGGAGAAGACCGGTCGGCCAGCGATCAGATCGCGGAGGTACTTGTCCCGCGGTTTCACCCCGACATCGTCGTCGGAGGACTTGGATGCACCGCCGATCAGGGTTTCGAGCCAGTCCCAGCCTTCCATCTTCATCGTGCGGACATTCTTCTGCACCTTCGGTGCCTTCAGGGCGACGCCCTCCGCGATCACGAGGGCCATCCCACCCCTGACCGTGTTGGTCTCGACCCGTTCAAGGTTCCGGTACCCCGAGACCTCCTGCTGTTCGGTCGCCTCCCCGTCGATGCAGACCGGGCAGTTCTGGATGATCAACCGGATCTCGTTCTCTCCAGGGAGGTACTGGAGGCTCATGATCGAGTTGTACTGACGGATCTCCTCCACGTATCGTTCGACCTCCTCGGGCCGCGGGATGTACCGGTTGATCCCAAGGGCCTGCCGAACGTAGTCCCCCACCAGGACGGAGAGTGCCTGTGCGGTACCCCCGGCGGAGCGGATCGGGCCCGCGTAGTAGATCTTCAGGTACTCGGTACCGTCGTCGTTCCGCCCCAGCCCGACCTTGCCGATTCCTTCCGTCGGGGCCGACACCACGCCCTCGGTCAGGAGTGCCATCGCGGTCCGGATTGCGTGGTCCAGGATCTCCTCCCGGGTGGTCTCCCCGAACCGGCGCGCCACGAAGTCGTCGCCGATCCTGAGGGCGGCCTCCTCTCGGGACATCTCCGCTTCGAGTTCGCGGATCCGGGCTGCCACTCCGCGGATGTTGAGCAGCGCCTCCACCCGGTCGGCCAGGTCGTTCGCGATCGGTATCTCGACCCCGGTTGTCGGATCGAGCCCGCGGTTTCGTGCCTCGCCGGCGATCTCGATCGCCTCGGCGAGCTGGGCCTGGAGCCCCTCCAGGTAGGCCTCCATCGCGGGTGAGACCTCGGTCATCGGATCATCATAGGTGGTTCGAGCTTATCCGGTTGTTGCCGATTCAAGCATGGCCTTGAGGATGATCGCTGTCCCCCGCTTGTCAAGCGGCTGGTTGCCGTTGCCGCACCTCGGCGAGTAGATGCAGGACGGACATCCCGCTTCGCACGGGCAGTCCTGGACCAGTTCCAGGGCCGAGGCAACGATCTCCGGGAGAAGATCGGCCGTCTTCCGGGCGAGCCCTGTTCCGCCAGGCTGGCTGTCGTACATGCAGATCCCAGGTTGCCCGTCCCCGGGATGCCCGGTGAGGGAGAACCGAAGCGTCGAGAAGCCGCCGACATCGTTCCGATCGCAGAGAACGTGGAGGGGAAGAACCCCGATCAGGGCGTGCTCGGCTCCGTGAAGACTACCTGCAGGATCGGTTCCCGCATCCGCGAGTTCCGGTACCAGCCCCGGGGCAACCGTCCACCAGCAGCCGATCGTCTCGAACGAGAGAGGCGGAAGCTCGAGGGGAAGGACTGCGGTTGTCACGCCGAGGCGACGGATCCGGTAGCCCGGAAATCCCTGGACAACCGTCACCTCTCCTGTCCGGACTGCGAGGTCTCCGAAGACTCGTTCGTCGTCGGTTGCACCCGGCGTGATCGAGGTGGTATAGATCGGTTGGGTGTGATAGTCGACCTCGACGGGCTCCGCGGTGCAGCACCGCGTCTCGAGGTCCATCGAGGTTACCCGGTAGGTCTCACCCTGGTGAAGGAGGATGGCACCCGGGTGGGCTTCGCGGTAGGCCTGGCCCCGATCCAGGGTCTCGAGAATCCTGCTTGCGGCGGTCACCGTGAACCGCTCCTCGTCAATTCCGGCGAGGTCTACAACGTCCACCGCACGCCCCCTGCCCGAGTATATGTACCCCCAGGGAGTCTCGCGGAGCAGGTGGTGGGCTGCGAGAGGCTCGAGAAGCGGGGATAACCCGCTCCCGAAGAGGGGCGGGTCGAGATCGGAGATGGGGAGCTCGGCAGCAGCACAGAGCAGGTGTCCAGCGAGCACAGCGGGGTTCGATGGATCGAGCACGGCGTGCTCGTGCGGGTGTCCGAAGAACTCATGCGGGTGGCTCATGTAGTACTGGTCGAGGGGACCTTCGTTCGCGACGAGCACGGTGAGGGCCGGTTCGCCGGTTCTCCCTGCCCGCCCCGCCTGTTGCCATGTGGCCGAGATCGAACCCGGGTACCCGGCGATCACCACCGCGTCGAGCCCGCCGACATCGATCCCAAGTTCGAGCGCGTTCGTGGTCACCACCCCTCTGAGGTGCCCCTCTTTCAGCCCCCGTTCGATCTGGCGTCGCTCCTCGGGAAGGTAGCCTGCCCGGTACGTCGCGACCTGCCCGGGGTCCTCGAGCTCCTCTCGGGCCCAGGCGACGAGCAGCTCGGCGGTCTTCCGGGACGGCGCAAAGCAGAGGGTCTGCAGGCCTTCGTCCATGCAGTCGAGAAAGACCCGTTTCGCTTCGGAAAGCATTGACGCTCCCCCAGAGGTCCTGGGATTGATGAACACAAATCGCCGGGATCCCTGTGGCGCCCCGCTCTTTTCGATCAGAGTTGCGAGCCGCCCGGTCAGACCCTCGGCGAACTCCTCCGGGTTTGCAAGGGTCGCGGTTGAAAGGATGAAGTGAGGATCACTTCCATGGTGCCAACAGATCCTTCTCAACCGGCGGATGAGCAGTGCGACGTTCGATCCAAAGATGCCTCGATATCGGTGCGCCTCGTCGACAACGACCACGCGAAGTCCCGAGAGGAATCGATGCCACTTCGCGTGCCAGGGGAGCACATGATGGAGTTCATACGGGTTCGAGAGGATAATCCTGGAACGGTTCCGGATCTCAGGACGCGCCTGGGGAGGTGTATCACCGTCGTACACGGCAGGGTGGGTCGTGAACCTGGTTGCCTTCTCGATCTCCTTCAGGGCCCGCAACTGGTCGTTGGCGAGCGCCTTGGTAGGATAGAGATAGAGTGCAGTTGACCCCGGTTCCTCGATGAGCCGTTCCAGAACGGGCAGAGTGAAGGCAAGGGTCTTGCCCGATGCGGTCGGCGTGGTCATAACGACGTCGCAGCCCCCGCGAACTTCCTCGATAGCCCGAGCCTGGTGTGTGTAGAGCTGTATGCCATCCCGTTCAAGCCAGGCAGCAAGCGGAGATGGCAGGGGGTCGCCGGGTCGGGCATAGGTCGCCCCGGATCCCTGGAGGAACTCAACGTGGGCAACCCCCGGGTCTCCGGGGGCGATGCTGACCCTACGCCGCATAACAGGCCTCGCGGAGTGACGCGACGATACGGACCATTGAGACGAGATCCTCGCGGTTGTGAGCGATGACCGGGAGGAGGGGACCAGGGTTGCCGGACCGCTGGAACGCTGCATAGAACTCGGGCACCATCGCCGACGGGAGGTCATCCCCACGGTGATGCTTGAGCACGCCGGTCTCGATCGTCCCGAGACGACAGTTGGGAAGACGGTCCTGCCAGCAACGACGTGCAAGGGGAAGGAGATCGAGGTGGTGATGTGGGGAGGGGGATTGGAGACCGTAAAACGCAGCCCGCTCAGCGAGGTACGGTAGATCGAAGGATCGCCCGTTGAAACTGACGAGCAGTCTTTCTTCTCCGATCGCCCGAAGAACGGCAGCAAGCGCTCCGCGCTCGCAGGCGAGGTCGGTCACGAGGTGCTGTTCGACTTCCACCTGACCCTCGCGGAGCCGCGCCAGTCCGAAGAGGATCACCGGGCGTGAGAAGAGCCCCAATGTCTCGAGGTCGAAATAGACATGGTCCTCCTCCCCGTAGAGCTCTGTTGAGAGAAAAACCCCGGGATGCGACGCTCCATGCCTCTCCGTGCAGACCCGGGCGATAGCCGCGGGGTTACCCCTCTCGAGGATCTCGAGGACGCCGCGTGCGGCTGGGGCAAACCGGCGGTGCCAGCAGAGATCACTGATGACACCATATCCCCGGCATCGAAGGCGATTTTCCAGGACCGACC
The DNA here is from genome assembly GCA_050178135.1 of Methanoregulaceae archaeon. Taxonomy (GTDB): domain Archaea; phylum Halobacteriota; class Methanomicrobia; order Methanomicrobiales; family Methanospirillaceae; genus UBA288. The sequence goes on from JBFXGJ010000001.1 coordinate 133,538, forward strand.
CGATCCCGCGGACCAGCCGCAGATCTCTGTGGAGGCGTTCGAGGGCGGCGTGGGGAGCGGGCGTGGAAGGGGGGGCTGGTTCAGATGATCGGATGACCCAGGACTCTCCGAGCGGCCCCTCGACCGCCCCTCCACCCAGGACTTCTTCGAGGTCCGTTCCCCTATACTGCTCGAGAAGTTCCCCCAGCAGGGCTCTGGCCCGTTCGTACTCGCTGGAGAAGAGGTGCCGATCGATGAAGCTGGAGCGGAAGATATTGTCGTTTTTTACGACGGTGTACTCCTGTCGTCCGTCGATCGTCTCGGCAAGGCGTGCCGCGACCTTTCCGAAGGGTGCCCTATCCATCGATCCTGGAATCAGTTGGGGTTGCGACGGATGAATGGTTACGATCGCGGCGCGAAAGTGGTGTCAGTAATACCGGCGCAGAAACGAACGGACCTTCTCTGATTCGATCCAGCCCCGGTCGAGCTGGTCGATGATCCGGTCGATCTCACGTGCCTGGTCGATGATCCGCTCGGCATCGGGTGTCCCAAGAAGGTCTGCGAGACCCACAATCACGGCGAGCGGGTTCCGTATGTGATCTCCGAGTGTCGCGAACTGGAGGATGTTCTGTTGCAACTGCTCATGGGCCTCTCTCCTGATACGCTCGAGTTCGTGTCGGGCCGATATGTCTCGAATCACGAAGCAGTTTGCAACCCGATCCTCTCCATAGGTGATCGGGGTGACGGTCACCTCGACGGGGACTGGGGTGCCGTCGCTTCGGAGAAACTGGCACTCTGTCGTTGCTCCCTCCAGCGGAAGGTGGAACCCGGGTGCGACAAGATCCCTAGTGTGCATCCCCAGGAGGGCGAAGTGGGAATACCCGAGCAGGTTGTCCGCCGCACGGTTCGTGTCCTCGATCGCCCCCCCTGAGGGCTCTGCGATCACTATCCCGTCGGTCACCTGCTGGACAACACCGCGGTACCGGTTCTCGGACTCGGTCAGGGCCTCGAGAATTCGATTCCGCTCGGTCACGTCGCGTGCGACGACGACGACGTATGCCTCGCCAGAGAAACGGGCGCGCTGCATCGTCATCTCGACCCAGATCGGCTCCTCTCCGCCTCGCAGGAATCGAGCGGTCACCGTCTGCTCAACGAGCGTGATCTTGTCCTCGACGAGCAGGTCGACGAACCCCTTTCCGATCAGCTCCCTGGAACCCAGCCCGATACGAGTGCATGCAGAGGCGTTGGCATCGACGATCTGGCCGTCCTCTTCGCGAACGAGGAAGAAAAGGTCGTTTGATCGATCGAGGAGAAACCGGAAACGCTCAAGTTCGTCGAGCCGACGCTGCAGCTCCGGGTAGTGGCTCTTGCGTGCCGAGTGTTCGCCAAGTCCCAGGATCGACTCACGCAGACGGTCCTGGTACGTTCGCTCAGAGGGCCCGCTCATAGCACCTCCGGACCATCTCCTCGTTGGGGACCCGGGGGTTTGTTACCATGCATGGATCGAGCAGGGCGTTCTTTGTCAGCGCAGGGATGTCTCCTGCACTCATTCCGCAGCTGGCAAGAGTCTGATCAACGCCGAGAAGCCGGCGGAACGATGAGATCCGATTCGTGAGTGCGGCTCGCACGACCTCCGGGGATGCCCGCTCGACCTCCAGGCCGAACGCCGCCGCCACGGCACGGTAGCGATCAGACGCGCTGTTGAAGTTGCAATCGACAACTTGCTCCAGGAGGATTGCGTTGCAGACCCCGTGGGGTATATCAAGTAGGCCCCCGAGGCTGTGGGCAAGTGCATGCACCGCTCCCAGGCTTGCATTCGAGAAGGCGAGCCCGGCTTCGAGGCTCGCGAGCATCGTCTCTTCCCGGTAGACGGGGGTGTCGGGGCACTGGACAGCAAGCGGGAGAAAGGTGGCCAGGCGGCGAATCGCCGAGAGGGCGAAGAGGTCGGTGACTGGGGACGCCCCTGTCGAGACGAAGGCCTCGACGGCATGCGTGAGCGCGTCCAGCCCCGTGTTGGCGGTCAGTTCTGGTGAGAGAGTACGGAGGAGGTCCGGGTCGAGCAGGGAGACGTCAGGGACGATGCTCTTGGAGATGACGGCGAACTTCACTCGGCGCTGGGGTGAGGCGAGAATGGCAAATTGCGAGACGTCGGCCGATGACCCTGCAGTTGTCGGGACGCAGAGAAGGGGGGGGCCGGGGCGATCGACGCGGTCAACCCCTTCGAACTCCTCGATCGGCCGCCCCGTCGCCGCAACAACCGCGATACCCTTGGCACAGTCGATGGGGGAGCCGCCTCCGACAGCGACGAGGGCATTGCACCCCTCCTCGCTGAACAGGGTTGCACCCGCGGCGACCTCAGCGACCCTCGGGTTCTCCGAAACCTCATCATAGACCACGTAGTCGATCCCCGTGTCCTTCAAGGCTCGTGCGACAGAGGCGGCGTGCCCGACCGCGGTCACGCCCGGATCCGTAACAAGGAGCACTCTTCGGCTCCCAATGTTCTTTGCATACTGGCCCACCAGGCGATGGGCGCCTCCCCCGCAGACGAACTCGGGGGCGACGAACTTGCTCAAGACTCCAGCTCGTTCACTCATGTGCGGTGTACCTCCTCCTGCGCTTTCTCTCTCTTTCTCTCCCTTGTTACCGGTGGTGGGGCACCGCTCGCTACGGGATGGTCACGATGGGTTTCGCCGGTGACGAGCGTGAAGCGAACGGCGGCTCCCTCTTCTGGTCGTCCATTCACCCGGTCGGTGATACGGCAGCTCCCCCCGTATCGCTCGACAAGCGAACGGGTGATGTAGAGACCCAGTCCGTGTCCCGTGCTTTTCCCCCCGGGCATCTCGAATCGCTCGAAGATCTGGGTCTTCTGCTCGTCGGGGATGCCCGGTCCATCGTCCTCGACCGAGCATTCGATCCCACCCTCGATCTGCCGGGCACGGATCCAGATGGTCACATCCCTTCCTCCATGCTTGAGACTGTTGCCGATCAGGTTTGTGAAGACCTCGCTCAGGAGCTGGTCTGCAAGAATCTCGATGGGAGGGACCTCGTTGATGATGCGTGCGCCGGGAAAGACTTCCACCTCGCTCCTCACCAGGTCGTCAAGTCGGATCGGCCGCTGGACGAGCTCCTGTTCGTGGATCTGGCGAATGGTCGATACGTTCCGGATGATCTTGGTCACTTTTCCGATTCCTCTCTGGACCTGCGTCAGGGGTCCCTGGTCCGGTGGTTCCATCTGCATGGCCAGCAGCTCCGTGGCTCCGCTGATGGTAGTGACCGTGTTTCCGATGTCGTGGGTCAGGATATCGAGATAAAGGTTGGTCTGATCATGTGCATCCCTGAGCCGGCCCTCGAGAGATGCCTTCCCCACCGCGGTCCCGATCTCACGGGCAATCGACTCGATCAGGGTTCGCTCACTGTCGTCGAAGGCATGTTTCACGGACGACATCAATGCCAGGATCCCGACGAGCTGCTCCTCGGCAACCAGGGGAAGCAGGTAAACGGTTGGGTATTCTTCTCCCCGGATCGCCTCCGACAGAACCTCCCTGATCTCGGCCTCCATGGCCTCCCGGTCATGTCCGTCTCGGGCCTGCTGCCGTCCGATCGACACCAGTGCCCGGGTTGCCTCCATTCCATTCGGAGAAAGACCAGAATGTACCTGGAGCGGACCCTCCACGTCCTCGTAATCGAGGAGCTGGACCAGGCCCGCCTCAAATCCCAGATGGGAGAGAAGATATTTGAGCACGCAGACAAGCCGGTCCCGGAGCGTGCCTGGCGACGTGATGGTCGTGGTCGCTGCGTGCAGGACCGAGAGCTCACGGTTCCTCCTCTGGAGCTCGGACTCCTTGTGCCGGCGGCATTCCACCTCTTCGAGCGCCCGGTCTCTCATCTCGCGGTACAGACCGATCTGGTCGACAAGGGCGGTGACGTCCTCTATTGCGACCAGCGCCCCCCACATCCTCTCATCAAGGCGGATCGCGGTCACCGTCACGTTCTGCTGCTGCCGCCTCCCTCCAGGGAGTGTGACCGGGATCAGGTGGGGGTGGAGCTGGGATGAGAAGACCGCGGGAGTACCCAGGTGGAAGACGTCTTCGAGGCGACCAGCATAGCGAAGCTCGAGAACGTGCGGGTAGAACTCCCCGAGGTGGTGCCCGATCATTTCTTCACGGGAGCGTCCAGTCCAGCCCTCGAGTGTCCTGTTCCAGGACCGGATGACCAGGTCCGGGCCCAGGGTGAAGAGACCGATCGGTACCATGTCGAGGACCGATCCACTCTCCACGTCGACTTCCATCATCTCACCGCACCGTCATTTCTCCAGTGACTCTATTCCGAGAAAGAGCTGGTCGAGTGAACCGACTTCCAGGATCAACACGATGTCCCCCTCGATCTGCATCTCCTCGAGGCAGAAACGGGTTCGCACCAGCAGGACGCGGTCGGTGGGAGATGCTACGCTCGAACAGATGACCGATGCGAGGTCTCCCTCGCTGTAGAACGGAAGCGTGAAACTGACCTGCCGCTGAAGGAGGTTCATCATCGAGCCGAGGACGCAGTTGACGACGATGTTCCCGATCTCGGTCAGAGTTACCGTTCTCAGCGCATCGATGTCCGGGGTGTCGAACGGTTCTCCCGTGAGGTGCGAGACGAGCAACGCCGCCTCAGTCTTGGGAAAAATCAGGGCGGCTGTCCCGCAAAATGGGCCTCCAAAGCCCATCTTCACCGCTGAAAGCTGCTCGGTCTCCTCGTCGATAATCGACCTGAGTTCGCCTGCCTCAGCGACGCGGAGCCAGGGGACTCGGAGTCGGATGCGAGAGGCGGTCATCTCGTTGAGCATGCCTGCCGCTCTGCCGACACCGATGTTAATCAACTCCTTCAGGGCGTCTTCCTCTTCATCCGTCAGGGCCGGCATCATGATCCGAGAAGCTCCTGGAGAAGGGAGAGGAGCGCATCCCGCTGCGGCGGCTTATTCAGGAAACCCCGGGCACCAAGAGCGATGCACTGTCGCCTTGTCGCCTCCTGGATATCAGCTGTCAGGATCACGATTGGGAGCTGGGGCAGTTCCCGGTGCAGCACTTCGAGCACGGCAAACCCGTCCATCTGGGGCATGATCAGGTCGAGGAGGACCAGATCGAACTGTTCTCGTGCGAGCGCGACACCCTCTGCGCCATCTTTCGCTTCGATGACCTCGTGACCCTGGGGGGTGACCATACCACGGACGATTCTTCGTTGAAATGATGAGTCATCGATGATCAGGATTCGCGCCATGTCCCTGTGTTCTGGTTCGCCGCGCTGTGCAATAACTCTTCACCTCAGCACCGAACCTCTTGGAGGCGCATGTCTTTTTGACCTGTCCCCGACAACCTGATCAACGATGTCCTCTCCCCTGGGTCTTCTTTTCGAGCGGCGCGGTCCGATCCGCCGTGTCGGCGTGATCGGGATGGGTTACGTCGGGATACCGGCGGCCGTGCTCTTCGCTCATGCCCCCGATCTCGACCATGTATACGGCTTCCAGCGTGCTTCGGCCTCGTCGGGATACAAGGTCGAGATGCTGAACCGTGGCGAGAGCCCCCTGAAGGGCGAGGAGCCTGACCTCGAACCGCTGCTCGCCGCTGCCGTTTCGGCTGGTCGTTTGGAAGCCACGTCGGACTTTTCGAAGATCGCTTCGTGCGATGCTGTAACTCTGGCGATACAGACGCCGTTCGCGGACCCGAAGGACCTCCTCCCCGACTTCGGCCCGCTGTTTGAAGGTCTCCGCTCGGTGGGCCGACACCTCGAGCCCGGGATGCTCGTGGTGCTCGAGTCGACGATCACCCCCGGGACGACGGTGGGTCCGGCGCGGGAGCTCCTGGAGTCCGAGTCAGGCCTCAAGGCGGGGATCGACTTCGCTCTCGCCCACGCCCCCGAGCGGGTAATGGTCGGCCGGCTGATCCGAAACATACGTGAACATGACCGGATCGTGGGCGGGATCGACGCCGCCTCCACGGCACGTGCGGTCGAAATGTACCGGAAGGTGCTCACATCTGGACAGGTTATCCCAATGACTGCGACGGCGGCGGAGGCGACCAAGACGGCTGAGAACACGTTCAGGGATCTGCAGATCGCAGCGGTCAACCAGCTCGCGCTCTACTGCGAGGCAATGGAGATCAACGTCTACGACGTCCGGGCGGGGGTCGACTCGCTCAGGGGCGAGGGTGTCACCCGAGCGATCCTCTGGCCCGGCGCCGGCGTCGGCGGCCACTGTTTGACGAAGGACACCTACCATCTTGAGCGTGGCGTCCAGCAGCTCGGGCCCAGTCGGCTCGACTTTCCTTCGGACCTTCAGTCGCTCTACGTCATGGCCCGCCGGGTAAATGACTTCATGCCCCGGCACATGGCCCATCTTCTCGTCGACGGCCTCGGGCAGGTTGGGAAGTCTCTTGACGGGGCCCGGATTGCCCTGCTCGGCTGGGCCTTTCTGGGCAACTCGGATGACGCCCGAAACCCGCCATCCGAGCCTTTTCGCGACGACGTGCTCGCAGCGGGTGCCACCATCCGCGTCCACGACCCTCATGTTGAGTGGTATCCCGGTGTGTCGATCGAGCACGATCTCGACCCAGTGCTCGAGGGCGCCGACGCGGTCGTCATCTTCGCAGCGCACGATCAATATCGGAAACTCGATCCAGTGCCTGTAAAGACTCTCTCGGGCCAGCAGCACCCGGTTATCGTCGATGGCCGGAACGTGATCGACCCCGACGCGTTCATCACCGCAGGCTTCGCCTACCGGGGGATCGGGCGCGGGGACCGGAATCGGCATATTCTCCGATAAAAACCGGAAAAATATTCCCGAATTCCATAACTTCTCCTCTTTAATGCCGTGCCCGAACAGAGATATAAACCAACGTTTTTAAGCGAAGGGACAAAAATGTAGAACTGCAGTATGTATCATGTACTGCGTTGCCCGGGGTGCGCGACCTTTACCTACGCTGATCGGTTCGAACGGTGGAAACTCTGCCACGTCTGTGGCGAGGTGATCAACGTCAAGGCTGTCCCGCACTATCTTGATGTCCGGGACTACCGGGATGCTGAGGAGGTGGTCAACCAGCTCGAGGACTACCTCTATATCTCGGGGCGCCAGGACCTCTCTCAGACCGAGTTGCTGACCCTTCGAAGGGAGTACTCGACCTGGTTGCGTATGCAGAACGCGGAGCCACAGGCACCCTGAAAGGGCGCCACCTCTCCTCTCTTCTCCCGGACCTCATGCGTTCGAGAATCTGATCCAGTCCACGTTCTGGTGCCCGGAAGGGACGACCTTGAGTATCGTGGTCCCGGCGGGGAGGCGAAGCATGCCTTTCACGGTCGTGAACCGTTCATGGCTTCCTGTCTTCGGAACAGGTATGGTGGTTGTGCTCCCGCCACGTGCCTCGAGCCGTATCGATGTCCCGCTGTTGGGGCTCGAGACCCGGAGCGAGACGCTGTACTGGGCGGCGCGTGAGACCGCGAGGGTATAGTGGAGCCACTCTCCGGCTCGGATGTAGCCAACGACGGGTCCGGTGCCGGGAACGGTGGTGATGTCGACACCGTCTCGTCTCAGGTTTCCTCCTTCGTTCGCCGGCGTCGTGTCGTGGTACGCCGTCCCCTCGCCACCCAGGTCGTAGTGCTCCGCCTGGACTGTTCCGGGCACCACCAGGCGGGTGTAGGGTCTGGACGGGGTCGGGGTTTTCGTCGTCACTGGCGTCGGACGCTGGGTGGGACGCCAGGTGGCGAGGACAGGCCTGATTGCAGCGTACCATCGTCCTGCCATCTTCCGGTACCCGGCTCTACTCGGGTGGACTCCATCGTTCGAAATGTCGACCGTCCGGTCGAACCCGGAAAACATGTCGACGACGATAACAGGAGCCCGTGAAGTGGTGCACCTGTTCGCCACCTCTCGGATCACCCTGTTGTATTCGGTGATTCGATGGTTTGCACCGGGATCCTTCGCTGGCACGATCTGGGCGACGAAGACCCTGACCGAGGGGTTGCGTGCCCGCAGGGTCTCGATGATCCGCCCAAGGTCCTGTTTCATCGCTGCTGGAGGGGTCACCACTTTCCTTGTCAGGTCGTTCGTTCCAATGTGGAGGAGCACGATATCGGGCGGGGGGTATTGCCTCAACAGGCTGGGAAGCGTGTTCGCGAGTTGCCGGACGGTGTACCCTGAGTGTCCTTCGTGCTGCCGATCAAATCCCGTTGGTCCGCCGCTGGACAGGCTCCCGATCATGTTCACGTCGGCGCGTGCGTCGACCATCTGGGTCCAGAGGTTCAACCGATATCCCTGAGTCGCATCACCACGGGTGATCGAGTCTCCAAGCGGAAGAACGGTGGTCTCAGCTCCGACAGCGTTTACAAGCAGGCCGGCACCGATCGCCACGAGGACCAGTATCTTGAGTTCCCAATGTTCCGTTATGTTCCCCCTCCTCTCGAACCGGGCAACAGCACTCGCCCCATCAAACTCGACGTCGTAGAGAAAATAGATTGTTGAACGGCCTGATTCTCCCGCGCTTCTCCTTCATCCCTCCTCCCACCACGCTGCGTCGCTGCATCAGGGGTTCGCGTCGAAAGCCCATCCTGGCGTCGATCGCCGACCCGGTTCAAAAAGTGTGTAATAATGAATGTGTGATGGGCCCGGCAGCGTAGTGTCATCCATCATTCTGACTGTTTCTGTTCCGATGTGTCCCTGGCAGAGCCATGTGGAATGCGAACTCAACGAGAAACCAACCCGTGGGCTGGTAAAAAAAGGGGTAAGGTTGATTCTGGGCTCCCCTAGGTCCCCTCGACGTACTTCTTGAATACGCCTTTCTTCACTTTCAGGATCTTGCACTCGGGGCAGCGCCACGAGTTCGGCAGGTCCTCGAACGGTGTCCCTGGGGGGATGTCCTGCGTCTTGTCCCCCTTGGCGGGGTCGTATATGTAATGGCATTCAAGGCAGATCCATTTCTCCATCGCCACGATGATTCACCTCTTTTGTTCCCAAAAATGCGAACAAATGATCTGGTAAGCCCGAGAAACGGATAAAGAGTTCGAAAAGAATGGGGGTCAGATCAGGTCCTTAAGATGGATCATGACCGGGCCCAGGGTACCGCCATAGTTGCCGGCGCTGATGAAAACCACGCCTGGGATCTTCGCTGCTGCTTTAACCCCGACCGCCATGGCGTTTCGAACGGCTGCCTCGTCGACGCCGTCGATCACGATCTCGTACAGAGCGCCCACATTTGCAGGGACCTTCGTGTCGGGGACCTTCTCGCGGAGTGTGGGGCAGTAGGCCTCGTTCGTCGAGGCGTTCATGAACTTGTAACGGGACCCGATCTTGGATCCGGATGCAACCATGCCGCCGGGGAATGGAGTGATGACCCCGGAGAGATCGTCGATGGCGTCAACCGCCGCTTTCGCTCCCATGAGCGCAGCCATCTGGTTCTCGCCCATGATGAAGAAGTTCCCGCCGGCCACTCCCTTCACCGCACCGTACTCTTCCTCGACGACGAAGTCCCCCTCCATGATCGGAATTGCCCAGCACTGGCGATCGCCCACGGTGACTTCGTACTCGAACTTGTCGCCAAAGAAGTGCAGTTTGACCGGGATCTTCTCTTCCGCGTCGGGCATGCCGTTGAAGGCTGCAGTCGTGGGTGCCGTCAGGATGCACTCACCAATCCGCTCGATCAGCTGTTCCTTGAGCTTCTTCTTGGAAGGATTGCAGATCAGGATCGCGAAGCCTGGTCGGCCATCGGGCGTTCTGTCGCCGGAAAGGTACTCCTCGATGCCTGCTTCGCAGGGACATCCGATCGTCGAAGTGGCGAATCCAGTCGCCTCGACGGCCGCTGCACGGGCGAAGTCCTTCGTCGCCGCTGTGATGATCACCCGAGAGATCCACGCTGGGAACGCCTCTGCATATGTATCGTCGATCGGAACTCCGTTGTACTCCATACAAATACCTCGTTTCTCTCACGTTGAGAATGATGGGACAATAACCTTTCGACTTTTAAACAGGCAAGGAGCGCATACATCTGTCGGAATCCAAATGTCGATTGTCGTTGATTCGAACTTTCAGACAATGTGGTTCAGTTTATCCGTAGAGAAACGGGGGGAGAATACGGGGAGACCAAACAGAGAAGTTTATTAGCATAATTTCACCAATCTTCTGATAATCGAACGACCTTCGATTATAATTGCTGGTGTAAGACCATGGCATTTGCAGTGCATATAAACATGGAGCGCTGTACCGGTTGCAACAACTGTGTGGTTGCCTGTCCGGTTGGAGCGCTCGAACTCTTCACGGAGGATCCGGCGACGAATGAGAAGATCTACCGGGTAAAAGACGGCAAGGCGCTCGTCCTGGACTTCCGTGCTGAGCTCTGCGCCGGATGCGGCGTCTGTGTCGAAGCCTGTCCGTACGACGTGATCAGGCTTGACGCGAACCCACAGCCCGCCGAGGCCGGTGCGCAGTAATCAATTCGATGCGAGAGGGTTCTTTTATGGCAATGTCAACAATGTTTCCAAAGTTCTCGAAGAGGAGGGAAGGGGACACAGTGGTCATGGAGCAGAAGCTCCTGCAAACCACGAACAACCTGGTCCTCGATATCAAGGAGTGTGCGGGATGCGGTATCTGTGTCGAAGCTTGCCCCGAGGAAGCGATCACCTTCGGCCTTGTCGGTGCCGCCCGGCGGGGTGCGATCGATGAGCCTGCCGTGAACGTCGACGCGGAGAAGTGCTCGTACTGTGGTGTCTGCGTCTGCCTCTGCCCGTTCTCGGCCCTGAGCCTGAGGGTCGACGGCGAGGAGCGACTCCCGATTGTCGAGAAGGAGGGCTTCCCTCAGTATGACCGGAACATGAAGATCGATGACGAGAAGTGCGTCCGATGTACCATCTGTTCTGATGTCTGTCCTGAGGACGCGATCGACCGCGATGTCACCGAGTTCGAGGGAGTCTCGGAGGCCGGTGAAGCCCGCCAGGGTGCGCTCAAGTCCTCGACGACTTTCACCGTCGACAAGGAGAAGTGCAATCTCTGTGGGATCTGTGCGGTGGTCTGCAAGGACATCGAGATCAAGCGGGTGCCCACGACCGGGGCGTCCACAAAGCTCGAGGGTGAGGTTACCCGGATCTCCGAGAAGGACTGCGACGCCTGTAAGGTCTGTGTCGAGCTCTGCCCCGAGAAGGCAATCACCGTCGAGCGGACGGTCGAGAGCACCAAGCTCGAGGGCAAGGTCGAGATCATACCCGAGGACTGCATCACCTGCACCTGGTGCAAGGTAACCTGTCCAGAGGAAGCGATCACGATGGACAAACTGATCGAAGGCGATATCGAGGTCTATCCCTCGAAGTGCCCCGGCGGCTGCTCCACCTGTATCGAGATCTGCCCGACGAAGGCACTTTACCTGCCGGCAGCGAAGCCCGCGTCCGATCTGGCAGGCGGCCAGGAGGCCAACGTTGCGATCAACAAGGACCTCTGCATCAAGTGCGGTGCCTGTGTCGTCGCCTGTCCTGCCGAGGATGCGATCGTTCTGAAGCGGACTGGTTTCCGCATGAAGGGCAAGGAGACGGACCTCTACAAGAAGATCCTCGACAAGCTCTGTACTGCCCGCACGAGCAAGGTCAAAGAGAGCATGTCCGGCGACACCGAGCTCAAGCAGGTCGGCGAGGCCAAGGCGGCTTAAGGTGGGTATATCATGGTGACCAAGAATTATCCCGACCCCAAACTGAACGAGAAGCTTCGCGACAGGTACTATCGTCGCGATCAGTCCAAACCCGAATTCACGAAGGAAGTGCGGGACATCGCCGGTACGATGGCCCACATGTGCTACCAGTGCGGGACCTGTACAGGTGGCTGCCCATCGGCCCCACGGTCGACGTACCGCATCCGTGAATTCATGCGACGCGGCGTCCTCGGTCTCGAGCAGGAAGCCCTCACGGACCCCGACCTCTGGCTCTGCACCACCTGCTACTCCTGCACGGACCGGTGCCCCCGCGACCTTGCTCCAACCGATGTGATCATGGCCATGCGGAACCTCGCTTTCCGACAGGACATCGTCCCGGTCAACTTCCTCAAGACCGTCCAGGCGATCTATTCATCGGGCCACGGTGTCCCCAATAACGATGTAAACCGTGCGGCTCGCGAGAAGCTTGGCCTGACCCGCGACCCGCCGACCACGCACATGTACCCTGAATATATCAAGGGAATCCAGAAGATCCTGGATCACTACAAACTCAAAGCGAATGCGGACCGTATTGTTAAGGAGAGGGAGGGATGACAACGATGAGAGAATACGCCTTTTTCCTCGGGTGCATCGCCCCGAACCGGTATCCCGGCAGTGAATCGGCCTCGATTCGCACGAGCGAGAAACTTGGAATCAAACTGCTCCCACTCAATGGTGCGAGCTGCTGCCCCGCTCCCGGTGCGTTCGGTTCGATTGACCTGAATGTCTGGTATGCAATGGCTGCCCGGAACCTCGTCCTCGCCGAGCAGATGGAGCGCGACATCGCCCTGATCTGCAACGGCTGCTACAAGTCGATCTACGAGGTCAACCACAAGCTGAAGCACAACAAGGAGCTCCGCGAGGGCGTCAACGAGGTTCTCAAGGAGATCGACATGGAGTTCAAGGGGACGATCGACGTCTGGCACCTTGCAGAACTCCTCTACGATCCCGAGATCGTCGGCGTAGAAAAGATTCGCGCGTCGGTCAAGGTGCCCCTGAAGGGAACCAAGATTGCGGTCCACTACGGCTGCCACCTGATGAAGCCGAAGAAGGAGCGCCACATGGGCTCCACCGAGGCTCCCCGCTGGATCGAGGAACTCGTCGAGGCGCTCGGTGCGGAAGCGGTCGAGTACCGCAACAAGATGCAGTGCTGTGGTGCAGGCGGTGGTGTCCGTGGGTACGACCTGGCGCACTCGCTCGACATCACGAACGAGAAACTCCAGAACATGGTCGAGGCTGGCGCAGACGCGGTTACAGAAGTTTGCCCGTTCTGCCAGCTCCAGTTCGACCGTGGTCAGATCGAGATCGAGGAGAAGTTCGGCATCAAGTACGACATGCCGGTCTTCCACTACAACGAGTTGCTCGGGCTCGCTCAGGGCATGAGTCCCGACGAGCTGGGCCTGGATCTTCACGCGATCAACACCGAGCCGTTCCTGAAGAAGGTGCTGTGAGGGAGAAAAACATGGCAGAAGCTGTTTCACCAACAACGTCTGAGAAGTCCAAGGCGCCGAGGATCGGAGTCTTCGTCTGTCACTGCGGCACCAATATCGCCGGTTCGATCGATATCGATGCAGTGAAGGAGTACGCGAAGACCCTGCCCAACGTCGCGGTCGTCGACGACTACAAGTACATGTGTTCGATGCCCGGCCAGGGCACCATCAAGGATGAGATCGCCGGACAGAACCTGACCGGAGTCGTGGTTGCGGCCTGTTCGCCGCGCCTGCATGAGCCGACGTTCCGGGCGGCCACGAAGGATGGCGGCCTGAACCCGTTCCGCTTCGAGATGGCGAACATCCGCGAGCAGAACTCGTGGGTTCACATGCACGACCAGGGGGGAGCGACCGAGAAGGCCAAGGACGCGATCCGTATCGCGGTCGCGAAGGCCTCGCTCCTCGAGGATCTCTACCCGAAGTCCGTGCCTGTTGAGCATGCGGCGATGGTTGTGGGCGCAGGCGTTGCGGGCATGCAGGCGGCGCTCGACCTGGCGAACGCCGGGATCAAGACCTACCTCATCGAGAAGGACCCGACGATCGGTGGGAGGATGTCGCAGCTCGACAAGACCTTCCCGACGCTCGACTGTTCGCAGTGTATCCTGACCCCGAAGATGGTCGACGTGGGCCGCGCCGAGAACATCGTCCTCATGGTCAACTCCGAGGTCGAGTCGGTCGAGGGATACATCGGCAACTTCGACGTGACCGTACGCCGCAAGGCGACAGGTGTCCTCACCCCGGCCGAAGCTGAAGCCAAGGGCATTGTCGGCGGCGGCTGCACGGGTTGCGGCGACTGTGCCCCGGTCTGCCCGGTCACGAAGCCCAACCCGTTCGAGATGGGGATGGCGCCCCGCAAGGCGATCTATATCTATCACCCGCAGGTCGTCCCGCTGCTCTACACCATCGACTGGGACACATGCGTCAAGTGCGGTCTCTGCGTCGAGGCCTGCGGCGAGAAGAAGGCCATCGACCTCGAGATGCAGGACGAGCTCGTCCAGGTCAAGGTCGGAACGGTCATCCTCGCCACTGGCTACGAGGTCTTCCCGATCGAGAACAAGGAGGAGTGGGGATACAAGCGATACGAGAACGTGATCACATCGCTTGAGTTCGAACGGCTGATCTGTGCGTCCGGCCCAACCGGCGGACATCTTGTCCGACCGTCCGACGGTGCCACGCCGAAACGGATCGCTTTCGTGCTCTGTGCGGGCTCCCGTGACAACACGGGGATCGGCAAGCCGTACTGCAGCCGGTTCTGCTGCATGTACTCGCTCAAGCACGCCCACCAGATCATGGAGAAGATCCCCGGTGCGGTGCCGTACATCTTCTACATGGACATTCGTTCGTTCGGGAAGGCGTACGAGGAGTTCTACTACCGGATCCAGGACGAGGGTGCGAAGTTCATTCGCGGTCGCGTCTCGAACATCCAGGAGGACCCTGAGACCAAGAACCTCTACGTCTATGCCGAGGACACGCTCCTCGGACGGCCGATGGAGGTCGAGGTCGACATGGTTGTACTCGCTGCAGCGGTCCAGCCGACAGAAATGACCAACAAGACCAGGAAACTCTTCGGCGTTTCGTGTTCGCAGGACGGCTGGCTCCTCGAGGCGCACCCCAAGCTGAACCCGTGCGGTACAACGACCGCCGGTGTCTTCGTTGCGGGAGCCTGTCAGGGACCGAAGGATATTCCCGACACAGTGGCTCAGGCAGAGGGAGCTGCGTCTGCAGCCTCTATCCCGATTCACAAGGGCGAGGTCGAACTCGAGCCCTACTACGCGATGTGCATCGAGGACAAGTGCGCGGGCTGTGGAATGTGCGTCAACCTCTGCCCGTACTCAGCGCTTTCGCTCGTCGAGAAGAACGGGCGGACTGTCATGCAGGTCACCGAGGCGAAGTGTAAGGGCTGCGGCACCTGTGGCGGCTTCTGCCCCGGCGGGGCGATCTGGATGAACCACTTCGCTACCCCGCAGATCCTGGCTCAGATCGATGCCTTCCTCCTCGGAGGTGAGCAGTAATGGCAGAGAACCCCGAGGGCTGGCAGCCCCGCATACTCGCCATCATCTGCAACTGGTGTTCCTATGCCGGCGCCGACCTCGCCGGTGGAGCCCGCATCCAGTATCCGCCGGACGTCCGGGCGATCCGCGTGATGTGCACGGGCCGCGTGGACCCGCTCTTCATCATGAAGGCGTTCACCGACGGTGCAGATTCCGTCCTCGTATCGGGTTGCCACTTCGGTGACTGCCATTACCTGGAGGGGAATTACAAGGCTGCAAAGCGGATGTTCCTGGTCAAGAGCCTCCTGAAGAACATCGGTCTCGATGACCGGCGCCTGCGCATGACTTTCGTCTCCGCATCGGAGGGTGCGAAGTGGGCGAAGGTCATCGAGGACGTCGTCAGCGTGACCAATGAGCTCGGCCCGTCGCCCTTCAACCGGGAGTTCGGCGAGCTGAAGGAGCTCGTCTAGGCGGTGTTGAGCGGTGGCAGATGCAATCAGTCTCAACCTGATCAGCGGCAGGACGATCCAGCAGGGCGTTGCGATGGAGGGTGGCAAGGAGAAGCCTGCCTACACTCAAGCCTGTGGTATCATCGAGATGGACCCCGCCGACCTCAAGCGGCTCGGGGTCTACCGGAACACCAATGTCAGGGTCACCTCCGACTATGGGTCGGTCGTGGTCAAGGCGGTTGAGGCGACGCAGGGGCCCCACCCTGGCCTCGCCTACATCCCCATGGGCCCCTGGGCCAATGCGGTGGTTAATCCGAACACCTATGGGATGGGTATGCCAACCTTTAAGGGCACGCCGATACAAGTTAGTCTCGCTACGAACGAACCTGTACTGAGCTCGGTTCAGCTCGTACAGAAACTCGTCAAGGAGTAGGCAATGGCGAAAACAGTTACCGATGTAATCTGCCCGTTCTGCGGGACGCTCTGCGACGACCTCGAAGTCCAGGTCTCGGACGATGGAACCAAGATTCTCGAGGTCTACAATGCCTGTGCCATCGGCGCCGAGAAGTTCCTCCACTCCCAGGCCAAGGACCGGGTGACCCGTCCCCGCATGCAGCAGGAGGACGGTTCTTATAAAGAGGTTTCGTACGACGAGGCGATCGAGTACACGGCCCAGATGCTGACAGGCGCGAAGAAGCCCCTGATGTATGGCTGGTCCTCTACCTCGTGCGAGGCGCAGTCGGTCGGACACGAGATAGCTGAGGCGGTTGGCGGAATTGTCGACAACACTGCGACAGTCTGCCATGGTTCGTCGCTGATCGCGATCCAGGACGTCGGCATTCCCAGCTGTACGCTCGGTGAGATCAAGAACCGGGCTGACCTGGTGGTCTTCTGGGGGTGCAACCCCTCGCACGCTCACCCCCGTCACCTCTCGCGGTACTCGATCTTTCCCCGTGGTTTCTTCACCGGGAAGGGTCACAAGGGCCGCAAGATGATCGTGGTCGACCCGCGGAATACGGACACCATGAAGATGGCGGACGTAGGGCTTCAACTTGAGCAGGGGCGCGATTACGAACTCCTCTCGGCTCTCCGCGTTGCGTTCCGTGACGAGGAGCTGCCCGACAAGGTCGCCGGGATTCCAAAGGAGAAGATCTACGAAGCAGCCGAGATGATGAAGAACGCTCGCTTCGGTGTCATCTTCTTCGGTATGGGCGTGACCCAGTCGCTCGGCAAGAATCACAACATCGACATCGCGATCATGGTGACCAAGGACCTGAACGAGTTCACCAAGTTCTCCATCATTGCGATGCGCGGTCACTACAATGTCACCGGGTCCGGTGCGGTGCTGGGGTGGCAGTTCGGCTACCCGTTCGCGACCGATCTCTCGCGCGGCTTTGCTCGGTACAACCCCGGCGAGACGACCTCGAACGACCTGCTTCGGCGCGATGAGTGCGATGCGGTCTTCGTTCTCGGGTCCGATCCGGGCGCGCACTTCCCGATCTCGTCGGTGCGAAAGATCGCTCGTCTTCCGTCTGTCGCAGTCGACCCGCACATCACCCCGACGACCGAGATATCGAAACTCCATGTTCCGGTTGCGTTCGTCGGCGTCGAGGTCGGAGGGTGCTGCTATCGGATGGACAATGTCCCGATCGAGTCGCGAAAGGTTGTCGAACCCCCTGAGGGTATGATGACCGACGCCGAGTTCCTGACACGGGTACGTGACCGGGTGGCCGAGCTGAAGGCTCAGGCACCCGTTGGTGCCCGGTCGACGGCAGAGGCTCAGGGGGCCTGAAAGCAATGGCAGAAATCCTGATCAAGAACGGATTCGTCTTCGACCCCGTGAGCGGTGTCAAGGGTGACAGGAAGGACATCGCCATCAGGGACGGCAAGATTGTCGAGTCGGTCTCCTCGTCCGCGAAGGTCTATGACGCAGCCGGCAAGACGGTGATGGCCGGCGCGGTTGAGATCCATGCTCATATCGCTGGCCCGAAGGTGAACGAGGGTCGGAACTACCGGCCGGAGGACAAACTCTTCGGCAACAAGCCCGGGGTCAACGGAATGCGCACGACCGGCGGGTTCTCAATTCCGACCACCTTCAAAACCGGGTATAACTATGCGCTGATGGGATACACCACGGCAATGGAAGCCGCGATGCCCCCGTTGTACGCGCGTCATGTCCACGAGGAGATCCGGGACACCCCGATCATCGACGAAGGGGCATTCCCGGTCTTCGGCAACAACTGGTTCGTCCTCGAGTACCTCAAGAACAACGAGGTCGAGAACACGGCAGCCTACATCTCGTGGCTGCTGCGTGCCAGTAAAGGATATGCAGTCAAGGTCGTGAACCCTGGTGGAACCGAAGCCTGGGGATGGGGGCTGAACTGTCTCTCGGTCAATGACCCGGTCCCGTACTTCGACATCACTCCCGCACAGATCGTGAAGGGACTGATCGAGGCGAACGAGTATCTCGGGCTCCCCCACTCGATCCATATCCACGCGAACAACCTCGGGAACCCTGGAAACTTCACGACGACGCTCGACACGTTCAAGCTCGCCGAAGGTCTCAAGGCTAACAACCGTTTCGGGCGCGAACAGACGATGCATCACACGCACGTCCAGTTCCACTCGTACGGCGGTGATAGCTGGGCCAACTTCGAGTCCAAGGCCGACGAGGTCATGGACTACGTGAACTCGCACCCGAACCTCACGATCGACACGGGCAACGTGACCCTCGACGAGACCACGACCATGACGGCCGACGGTCCCTTCGAGCACCACCTGACCGAGCTCAATCACCTCAAGTGGGCGAACGTCGATGTCGAACTCGAAACGTGCGCAGGTATAGTTCCGTACGTCTACAGTCCCGATATCAAGGTCTGTGCAACCCAGTGGGCAATCGGCCTGGAACTTGCACTCCTTGCCAAGGACCCGATGCGGTGCTTCATCACGACCGACCACCCGAATGCCGGGCCGTTCACGCGGTACCCGCGGATCATGAAGTGGCTGATGTCGAAAGAGGCCCGTGATGAGCGTCTCAACACCTTCAAGCATGCCGAGAAGGTAATCTCCGCAACGCACCTGGCTGGCCTTGACCGCGAGATCACGTTCTACGAACTCGCCCAGATGACCCGCGCCGGGCCGGCAAAGGCTCTCGGGCTCGCTGGGACCTACGGTGGTCTCGCGCCCGGCATGGACGCAGACGTCGTGGTCTACGACATCAACCCCGAGACGTCGTTCTCCGGCGAAGACCTCGAGCGTGCCTTCACCGCCGCTTCCTACGTCGTCAAGACTGGAGTGCCGGTTGTTGTGGATGGTCGTGTCGTCAACAATGGCAACAAGCGAACCCTCTGGGTCGACGCGAAGGTCAATGAGAACGCCCAGGTCATGCGCGACATCGAGGAGAAGTTCCTCAAGTTCTACAGCGTCAACCTGAACAATTACGAGGTCCAGGGACACCACTACATCCCGAACCCGTACGCGATCGAGGTCGACGCGACCCAGTGAGGTGCAGGGATGGAGACAGTAACACTCACAATCAAGAATACCCCCACCCTCATGCTCGAGGCGGAGGCGATCACCCCCGATGGTCTTGCAGGAAAGACGCTCGACCAGATCCGGGCACTCCCCGTCTACATGGGCCGCGAGGCGTTCACTATCGGTGATTACTTCGACGTCGCCGGCAGTGCCGGGGCGACAGCGGCAGAGACCAAGCTCATCGTGAAGGGCGATCTCTCCCGGGTCAAGTACCTCGGGTCCAAGATGTCGGCCGGCGAGATGGTGATCGAGGGCAACGCCGACATGTACGTCGGTGCCTGGATGTCGGGCGGCAAGCTGACCGTGAAGGGCAGCGTCGACGGGTTCGCAGGCACGGGCATGAAGGGCGGTGAGATCCTCATCGAGGGGAACGCCGGTAACTACCTGGGATCCGCCTACCGCGGTGACTGGCGCGGGATGCAGGCTGGCCTCATCCGCGTCAAGGGCAACGTCGGGTCGGATACTGGTTACTTCATGAACGGTGGCACAATCGTCATTGAGGGGAATGCTGACGTCCACGTCGGCACCCACGCCGAGGGTGGCACGATCGTGATCAAGGGGAACGCGAAGTCCCGGCTCGGCGGCCAGATGGTCGAGGGCACGATCATGCTCCTGGGCACGGTTGACGTAATGATGCCCGGTTTCAAGTACACCGGGGACGAGGAGGTCGAGGTCGATGGCGAGAAGGTCCTGATGTCGGTATACATCGGGGACCTCGGTGAGCGCCACCGAAAGCGAAAGGGCGCCACCATTTACGGCAAGCTCTTCATAAAGAAGGGGGCGCCAGCAGACGAAACTGCGACCCGCGAGGCCCGTCTTGCCCGTGCGCGCGAGGCGAAGAAGGCTCGATTCGTCGTAACTGAAGAGACGGCCTCGGCCTGATTCTCTTCTCATTCCCGCTTTTTTTCATCCAGAATAAACGTTTATCTCTCTTCACCGCCCCACGTTATATGATAGGACAATGACCTGCACCATCATCGTTGGCGGTTTTTTCGGAGACGAGGGAAAAGGAAAGATCGTCGCCCATATTGCTCACCAGGACAATCCCACGATCATCGCCCGTGGGGGTGTCGGCCCGAATGCAGGCCACACGGTCCAGGTGGGGGATCGACAGTACGGTGTCCGGATGGTGCCCTCGGGTTTCGTCTATCCGGATGCCCGTCTTTGCATCGGGAGCGGCGTCCTGGTTGACCCCCGCGTCCTGCTGGCCGAGCTCGACACGCTTGACGCGCATAAAAGGTGTTTTGTCGATTACCGCTGCGGCGTTATCGAGGAGGATCACATCCTCCGTGATAAAAAGTCAGATCACCTGCGCGAGAAGATCGGTTCGACCGGGACCGGTTGCGGACCTGCAAATGCAGACCGTGTGATGCGTATCAGCCGGCTCGCCGGCGACCTCCCGGAGCTCGCACCGTACCTGATGGACGTTCCTGCCGCCGTGAACGCCGAGATCGATTCCGGCAACACGGTCCTTCTCGAGGGAACGCAGGGTTTCGGGATATCACTCTATTATGGGACCTATCCCTTCGTCACGAGCAAGGACACCTCCGCCTCACAGATCGCGGCGGACATCGGTGTCGGTCCGACCTCGATCGACGATGTGGTCGTCGTCTTCAAGGCTTATCCGACCAGGGTCGGGGAGGGGCCGTTCTCAACAGAGATGAGCCACGACGAGTCGAACGCCCTCGGTCTCCAGGAGTTCGGCACCGTGACCCACCGCGAGCGTCGTATCGGTGGTTGGGACGGCGATATGGCCCGGTACTCGGCAATGATCAACGGGTGCACCCAGGCAGCGATCACCGGGATCGATAAGGTCGACAGCTCGTGTTTTGGCGTCACCGAGTTCAGCCGTCTCTCTGCCAAGGCGAAAGAGTTCCTGCGGGATGCTGAGGCAGACATCGGCCGGCCGATCACGCTGATCTCGACTGGCCCCGAGCTCTCCCAGATCATCGACCTCAGGGCTGAGTAATGGGGGTGATCCCGGCATGAAACCGAGCATGATGAAGATCCTCTGCTGCCCCGTCTGCAAAGGTGATCTCACCCTTGAAGTTACGAAGGAGGACGACAACGAGGTGCTCGAGGGTCGTCTCCGGTGTGGGGCGTGCTCGATTGACTACCCGATCGAAGACGGGATTCCCAACCTTCTTCCGCCCGGAGCCGGCGCCTGATCGGGGCTGGTGGGTGCACGATGGCGAACGAGATCCACCTGAATAGTGCCGGGATCAACAGCATCACGACCCCGGCAGCTCCCCTGCAGGTCCTGGCCGGCACAGCACTGAGGTTGAAACTGGTCAACCACGGCGCTCCGATCCATCTCACGCTGACGTCGACCAACGCCTCCCCCTACTCTGACTTCTCTCACCAGAACGTCTTTGTCCGTGAGGAGGTGATTCACGAGATCCCCATTCATGAGGACGCCTTCCCGGGATCGTTCGACATCACGGTTGTCACCGGGTATGGAACCGTTCGCTCGTCGTTCCAGGTGATGGTGCTTCGCGAACCGGAACGCCCCCCCGAGCCTCCGACACGACCGAAGTACCGTAATATCGCACCCGAGGACCGGGGACTGCCGCCGGTTGTCCTCCTCTTTGCGGGGGCAGGTGTCGTCCTCTACCTGGTCTGGTGGGTGACCCGGCTCGAGGTTGTCAACTTCGCAGCGTTCGTTCTCCTGATGGCAGGACTCATCGTCGGATGGTTGATCCAGCGATCGTAGGGGGCGGAGTACTCCTCTTAGCGCTCCTCGTTGATCGTCTCGTCGGCGATCCACAATCCCCGTACCACCCGGTGGCCCTTCTGGGACGGTTGATCGATGTATGGGGCCGACCGGAGCGCTGGCCTGCCCGGTGGCATCGGCCGGTTGGTGTCGTCTGTGCGGTTGCAACGATAGCACTCTTTGCGATTCCATTCATCCTCTGCGCACATCTTGGTCCCCTCCTCTTACTGCTGGCGGGCCCGCTGTTCCTCAAGGCCTGCTTCGCCTGGCGGGCTCTCGAAGAGCATGCCGCGGCAGTGGAGAGAGCGCTCAGCCTCGACCTGCAGGACGCGCGAAAAAAAGCAGGGCTTCTCGTCTCTCGGGACACGTCTCCTCTCAACGATGAACAGGTCCGATCGGCTGCCTACGAGTCCGTGGCTGAAAACCTGGTCGACTCGATCACGGCTCCCCTTCTCTATTTCTCTGTTCTTGGACTGGGCGGTGCCGCCGCGTATCGGGCTGTCAACACGATGGACGCAATGCTGGGCTACCGCGACGAACGTCTTCGCCTCGGGTGGGCGGCGGCGCGGCTCGACGACATCCTCGGTTTTATCCCTGCCCGGGTAACCGGCGTGGTACTCCTCACCTGGTTCACGGCGATCGGCCGGGGTCCCCAGGCCTGGCGGACCCTTCGCGCCGATAGGCGCAAGCGGCCTGGTTTCAACGGTGGAATACCGATGGCCCTCATCGCTGGCGGGGTCGGTGTTGCATTTGAGAAGCCGGGAATCTACCAGATCGGGACTCCGGAGATGACCCTGGCGGCGGGGGGTCCGCACATCGTGCGCGCGGTACGAGCCGCGACGATCGGGACCGTCGTTCTCTGCCTGATCACACTATTTTTATGGGCCGCACTCGCCAATAGGATACAGCTATGAAGCTCGAGGAGTTGAGGTTCGGGACCGAGCTCGTCAAGCGAGGCTTTGCCTCGATGCAGAAGGGTGGGGTCATCATGGACGTGATTAACGCCGACCAGGCGCGGATCGCTGAGGAGGCCGGTGCGGTCGCGGTCATGGCGCTCGAGCGCGTGCCGGCCGACATCAGGAAGGCAGGCGGGGTTGCACGCATGGCCGACCCGGAAAGGGTCGCCGAGATCATCGATGCGGTCTCGATCCCGGTGATGGGCAAGGTCCGCATCGGGCACTTTGTCGAGGCACGGATCCTTGAGGCACTCGGCGTTGACATGATCGATGAGTCCGAGGTCCTGACTCCGGCCGACGAGGAGTTCCACATCGATAAGACCGCGTTCACTGTACCGTTTGTTTGCGGTGCACGGAACCTGGGTGAGGCCCTCCGGCGAATCAATGAGGGAGCTGCAATGGTGAGGACCAAGGGCGAAGCCGGGACAGGAAACGTCGTCGAGGCGGTCCGCCACATGCGCGCAATTACGGGGGAGATACGGCAACTCCAGGGGATGGACCGGCAGGAACTCGCTGAGCGTGCACGCGCCATCGAGGCACCGGTAGAACTCGTCGCCGAGAGTGCCCGGATGGGCCGGCTTCCGGTCGTAAACTTCTCGGCCGGCGGAATCGCGACCCCGGCAGACGCTGCCCTGATGATGCATCTGGGAGCGGATGGCGTCTTCGTAGGGTCTGGCATCTTCCTCTCGGAGAATCCCGCGCAGATGGCAAAGGCGATCGTTAGCGCGGTCGACCATCATAACGATCCAGTGCAACTCGCAGCGTGCTCGCGGGGGCTCGGGACGGCGATGCGTGGTCTTGACGTTCACACGCTTCCGGAGAACGAGGTGCTGCGTTTCCGTGGTCGCTGACCCGGACCTCAGGATCGGCGTGCTGGCCCTCCAGGGGAACGTCTCAGAGCACGTCCGGGCCTTTGATCTGGCGCTTACCGCCAAAATCGGAGAGCACCAGCCCGTCATCCAGGTCCGACGTCCCGCCGAGATCGAGGGACTCGATGCCCTGGCGCTACCGGGTGGAGAATCCACCACGATCTCCCGTTTGATCGAGAAGAATGGATTGTACCGCCCCCTTGTCGACTTTCCGGGGGGGCTCTTTGCCACCTGCGCAGGGATGGTCCTCCTTGCGACGTCCGTCGACGACCCCAGGGTGAACCCCCTGGGCCTGATCGAGATGAGGGTCGAGCGCAATGCCTTCGGACGACAGTTCGAGTCGTTCGAGGCGGACATCCGGATAAATGGGCTCGATTCACCGTTTCACGCGGTCTTTATCAGGGCGCCAATCGCGGCCCAGGTTGGTGCCGATGCGGAAATCCTCGCACGAATCAACGACGGAGCGGTCGCCGTCCGACAGTCCCGTCATCTCGCGCTCTCTTTTCATCCAGAACTGGGGGCCGATCTCCGGCTTCACACCCTCTTTCTTGAACAGCTCTGACGGGCTTTGCGTGGAAACCGCTCCCGTAACCCCGTCAGCCATTCTCTAATCCGGATCAGTATGCGGAGTTCTTCTCTTCTGTGGAGGAGCCGACACCGTTGTCGTTCACATCGATCCTGTTCTCCTGTATGGCCCGACAGGGACCGTCCTGGAGGTGTTCGCATCCTGCTCAGTCGAGGGTGAGCGTCCCGACGACGCGGAGACTCCCTCCATCAAGCCAGCAAAGCAGAACGCGTGCATCGGGAGGATAGACGAGAGGCCGTTCGAGCTCGAGTCTGAGCTGGGGGCGGTGCCAGTCACCTTCGACTCCCAACCCGATCACCCGCGCCGGCTGGAACTGCATCCAGTGACCGACGGTAAGGACCATGCCCTCCTTGAGTGGTGCAGGCCAGTAGGGGACGATCGAGGCCTTTCCCGAGAGGTGGGCGGATTGGACCAGGTCGGGGTCCGTCGTGAGCACATCCCCCCGGACCAGGTCCTCCGCTTCGATCCCTTTCAACGCGAGGCCCACCCGGTCCCCCAGGTAGCCCGCTGGCGCATCATCGTCGTGTCGCTGGATCGAACGGACCTGGATGGATCGGTTCGTCGGCAGAACCCGCATCGTGTCGTGGCGCCTGACCGCGCCCTGGACCACGTCTCCAAGGACGACCGTGCCAATTCCCTTGACCGGGAACGCGTGGTCGACCGGAACGGTCCCGCAGGACGGTCCCTGGTCCTCGACCAGCTCTGCAGCACGTGCGAGGAGCTCCTCCCTGAGAGCGATGGGGTCGTCCTCTCGGACCACGTATCCCTCCACCACCGTCCCCCGGATCAGCGGGGCGAGCTGCTCCGGTGTCAGGTAGTTCCTGAGCACAAGATACCCCTCGCCGACTCCCATACAATCGAGCATCAGCACCTGCTCTCCGAACTGTGCGGTGATCCCATCGACGACCATGATCGCGGCACGGGACGGCGAAATCGCGAAGAAGAGCGATGCGAGCCTATCGGGGTACCGCGTCGGCTCGAGAAACGTGACCGTCACGTCTCCCTTCTTCATGTTGTAAAACGTGATATCACTCGTGGTCCCGGCCTTCCCGAGGTCCTTTGCATATCCGACCGGCGCGAGGACCGCCACGTTCAGGTTCGGCATCAGTACATGTTCTGTGCCCGGAGTCATTCAAGCTGACGCTTTTGATGCTCCCTTCTCCCTCGTCCACTTTCCGTACCCCGGTCCGGTCTTCCGTCCGAATGCGATCGGTGGATCCATGTTGAAACCGGGTCCATCAGCGGCTGGTCTTTGGACATCTGGGAGATATGCGGCGTGGTCGAACTGGAGATGGCGAAGACGGTCTTCGAGCGACTGGATGCCCTGCAGGTATCTCACCGAGGATCGCGAAGCCTGGATGCATCGAATCCGGGTTCCGAGGGCTCATCTTCGTCAGGCTCGGCCCCAAACGGTGCCCCGCCCCCCAGTCCTCCTGCGCCCCCCCGCCGATCAGTGGCACGGACCTCCTTCTTCCGTCTTCCCGGTTACGGATGCCTTCGTCATCCTGACGAACGACTGCCCGGGAACCCCTGCACATGGAGAGAGGGAGGGTTTGCTGTCGGTTGGCAGTCCTCAATGGTCCTCTGGGCCATGAAAAATTGCATAGCCTGCGGTTCAGACCCGTTCCGGTTTCCGTTAGCCTTAAAAACGTATGGGCTGAACTGGTATGTATCAACGTTCGTTAAGAACCACGGGGAGTACAATGAGAGTCAGTCATCTTGGTATTCTATGCTGTATTGCGGTCATGATCTTCTGTGCTGGCGGCGCGATGACGGTTGCCGGTACGGTCAAGATCATGCCATTGGGTGATTCGATAACAAAAGGGAGCGTATCAACTCCTCAAGAAGCCAAATATCCCACCTATCGGTACTGGTTGTGGAACGACCTGGTTGAAAATGGCTACGATGTTGATTTCGTCGGGTCCTGGTCTTCGCCAGACTTCAAGAACTTCACCTTCGACCAGGACAACGAGGGTCATGGCGGCTACTCCTCCGACGAGATCCTGCATGGCATCCCCGATGACAAATGGCAATTCGGACACCTGTCCCAGTGGATCCAGGGATATGAATACGACGTCGTCCTGCTCCTGATCGGCACCAACGACGTCGTGAGAGAGGTGCCCCTGAACGAGTCGGTGACCAACATCAAGAAGATTGTCAAGGTCGTCAGGCAGAGGAACCCGAACGTGGCGGTCTTCATCGCAACCTTGCCCCCAACCAAACTCTACCGGCAGGGACTTATCGACCTGAACCAGGAGATACCTCGTATCGTCGAGGAGCTTGACACGCAGCAGTCGCGCGTGATCCTCGTCGAGCAGTATTACGACTACGATGGGGAGGCGGATAACCAGCCGCCGCTCTACGTCCACCCCCGAACAAGCGGCGAGAAGAAACTGGCCAAGAACTGGTATGATGCTCTCTCCGCCTATCTGGACGGGACCCTCCCAACTCCCCCGCCTACCCCAACGCCGACTCCGCTCCCAACCCTGATTCCGACCCCTGAGCCGACCGAACTGCCCACTCCCGTTGCAACTCCGGCGGTAATGCAACCGACGCTGGCCATCCCCACCGTTCCGACGCCAAACATGGTGGATCCCAGCGCGTCGTTTGGAGCGAGACGTTACGTGATCGGAGGTCAACGAGGCGAGGACGGTTTCTCTCGGTACGAATGGGGCTCCAGCGCACGCTGGGGCTCGGTGACCCTTCCCACGACAACGCCGAACGCCGGGGCAGGTTCACAGTCCCGGGCATTCGTCCGGTGGTACCGCAGTGACCGCTGGAGCTCGGTTCCGAGGTAATATTGCCCGGTCTCCCCCTCCCTTTTTTTCGATATTACTCCCAGAACCCCAGCAGGCTTCGGGTGGTGAAGCCAGGAATCGGGACTCTGGACGAATGCACGAGCCACGATGAACCCGGGTTCGACCAACAATCCAACCCATCGTGAGGATACGCCCATCGGCAGGTCCGCTCCCGTCAGTCGGTGGGTTCGAAAAATGGGTGAGAGAATCCGCTCACCCCATGTGGCCCGTTCAGTTCAGAGGTCCTGCAGTGGGACCGCCTCGGCCCTGAGGTGCTCGAAGAGGCGCCGTCCCCAGGCGACAGCACTCGGATCGCGGGAAAAGAGGTCTGTCGAACTGTCGTAGATCTCGGCGTTTCGCTTGTAAAAACCGAGCGAGATGCAGCTGTCGGTGACCGTCATGCCGAAGCGAATCGGTCGGTCGACCAGCCAAACGTGGAAATTTTCAAAGGTATCCAGGGCATTGATCTGGGACCGGTACGGCTCCTTGTCAAGCAACGGGAGGATCGACGTGTTCACGAGAAGGTGAACCGGAATGCCCTGGGTGATCCGTCCCCCCAGGGACTCGGCAAGTCCAGGGCTCATCACCGCCGACACGCCGTAGATCTCGTTTGCCTCGCTGATGAGCTGGAGATAGTGGTAATACACGTGGAGGATGTCGGTCCCCGTGTCGTAGATAATCTCGGAGTTCAGCAGGTCGCCCAGTCTTTCGAGGAGGGGCCATGGCACCGAGGAGAGGTCATGGTCCTCCCAGAACTTCTGGTGCGCAGTGAGCGTCGCCATCGTCAGGGAGAAGTCGCTGATCTTCTCCCTGATCAGCAGGCCCAGCGTTGTCGGTGCATACCCCGAGCCCTGCGGTTCGACGAGGGTGAGGGACTCGAGCTTGCGAATCTTCGGAATAAGTGCCTGGGACGTGCTGCCTGTGACCTCTCTGAGCCTGGAGAGCGGCGTCCCCGCGGGTTCGACTGAAAGGAGGATCTGCACCATCAGCCTCGACCCATAGATCGACTGAATCGCCTTATAGTACCGTTCAAAGACATCGAGGGTGGTCATTGGTTCAACACTCCGCCTGTGGCACGCTCATCGTATATTCGAATCCATGACATAAGTGTGTTGTTAATTGTTCACCGACACGAAGAATATTCATCGTGCCAATGAACATTCAACTCAGACGAACATTGGCATGATCCCCTGGATCAGGAAGATCGCCGATCCGATCACAAGAAACTGGCCATCTGAGAGGATATCGCAGATCAGGTCGTGCTGGTTGATTCTGCCGAACGACGTGATGCAGCACTGGGTGTAAAAATGCGCACCCGCGTAAAGCGCGGCGATCAGCGGAGGGATCATCGCGCCGATCCCGAGCATCACCACCACGCATGCCGTGGTCCAGTTCATGAGTCCGAGCACTCCCTTCGTTCTCTGGACCCCGATCAGGACCGGGATGGTCCTGACGCCGGCGAGGGCGTCGCCCTCCCGGTCACGCATATCGGGAAGAGAGGAGGCGATAAAGGCGTACGTGAAGAAGAAGAGAAGACTGAGGCAGGTTTCCAGGGTGACGGGCGCACCGTTAGCCACCACCGGTAATAAGACAAGGATCAACGACCAGGACCCACCCACGACGAGGTTCTTCATCACGGGGATCTCCTTCAATCGCCGGTACCCGAAGCACCGGGGGAGAATCGGGACACTGTAGAAGATCCCGGCGATGAGAGGAACCAGGGTGACGAGAACCGCGATCAGACCGTAAGCGGCGGCGATCAACACTGCCACCAGGTACGCCAGCAGTGCACCGTAAAAGAGTGGTCTCTCGTATCGCTTGGTGAACGAATATCGGTCCTGGCGGTTGATGCTATCCTCCTCCTCGTCCGTCTTTCGGTTCATGTTATAGACGGAAAATGGGACCAGCATCATGATCGCGAGGACCGGGACCAGAGGCTCGAGCCTCTGTATCAGGCATGAAGTGTAGACCATGCCTACTCCTGCAATTCCGACGAATGTCGAGGAAAAGAGGAGGAAGTCGACGATCGATCTGACGAATTTACCGAGATCCAAACCAACCGGCGGGAGGTGAACCGGGTTTTCTGTATGATTCCCATCACACGTTGTGGGCATGAGGAGAATGTTCCAACTTCGTGTTAACGTTAATTATTACAATCAATCTTCATCTCCTTGATGAATATTTTCCGATATGATGAAGAAGAAAAGAATCACTGAACCAGAATAGGGGTGATGAACTCGAAAGGTCGTGATAAATAAATGAGCCAGTTGATAATGTATCTACGTGGAGCGATCGTTCACGTACCCGATGAGGGAAGATGCGTGGTGGTCCTGGTCCACCAAGTCGATGAATTTTATTCGGTATGCATGAGTGTGGTCGGTGCGGTGAACGAGATGCTGACAATGACGATTCCGAGAAGAGAGGCAGTTGCGAAGGCGAGGGCTGCGGAAGTGGTCTTTCAGACCCAGCTTGTGGGGATGGCCCTATTGCCTTCGGTAGGCAGCGAGGCGGAGCTTTTGCCCCAGCAGCGCGATCTCCTGGCTGCGTACGGCGTCATCGTCCACGATCTCAGGACGATCGTTCTCGAATGTGCCGCACTCGAAGGCCGCGAAGTCCGCATAGGACGGTTCTGGCTTGACATGGAACTCGATTCGGGAGAGGGAAGGAGGCACTCACGCACCGAGGGTCACTTCTACGGTGTTGTCGAGCGTGACGGACCGGTCAC
The DNA here is from genome assembly GCA_050178135.1 of Methanoregulaceae archaeon. GTDB lineage: Archaea > Halobacteriota > Methanomicrobia > Methanomicrobiales > Methanospirillaceae > UBA288. The sequence continues at coordinate 163,324 of JBFXGJ010000001.1, forward strand.
GATCACCTATGCTGGCTCAGATGGATTCGAGATGCGATGGCAGTCTCCAGGTCTGCCAGGGGGCGGATGCTCGTTCAACCAGTCCGAGGTCTGACAATGGAAAGGAGGGTGGTGTCGGAGCATATCGGGGACTCGAGCCCTATCACCATCCTCTATGTCGACGACGACCCGGACCTTCTCTCGATCGGCCGCCGATTTCTCGAGAGGCTCGGCTCATACCATGTGGAGTCGGTCCAGTCCGCCCTCGAGGCGCTCGAGCATCTCAAGCAGTCCGCCGTCGACCTGGTCCTTTCGGACTACCAGATGCCCGACATGGACGGGATCACCTTTCTCAAGGAGGTCCGATCGTCGTATGGAGACCTTCCATTTATCCTCTTCACCGGCCGTGGACGGGAGGAAGTGGTGATCGAAGCCCTGAACTCAGGGGCGGATTTCTATCTCCAGAAAGGCGGAGATCCGCGTTCGCAGTTTGTCGAGCTTGACTATACGATCCGGCAGGCGGTCATGCGGCGCAGGGTTCTTCGGCAGGCCTGCTCCTTCGATCGGTTCAACATCCTGCTTTCCCGCATCTCGGCAGCTGCCCGTGACGCTCTCACCCGCGACCTGTTTCTGCAGGAGTGCTGTCGTTCCACGGTCGAAACCGGGTTGATCCAGAGTGCATGGGTCGGGAGGATAATGGATGATCCCGTTGATATCGACCTTCTTGCGTATGCTTTTGATGAGTGCGAGGGTGACGATCAGACGTCGCGATCACTCTTCGAGTATGCCGGGCTGAAGGCGGCCTGCCAACAGGCATGGTCGACGGGAATGCCGCAGATCTGCGTGTCCAAGCCGCTTCTGACGAGGATTTTCCCCATCTCCGTCAACGGTCATCGTCGCGGTGTCTTCGTTGTCTCCGAGAAGAATGTCGGTATGCCGGCGGACGTGGACCACAGCCTTTTCGGAAGAGTCGCCCAGGAGATCTCATTGGCAGTCGAACGGTTCGAACGAGCATCGGACCTGGCCCGGATGAAGGAAGCCCTTGCAGACTGGCAGGTCCGATTCAGACTGCTCGCAGACCACTCCCCTCTCGCATTTCTCACGCTCGATTCCTCTGGCAGGGTCGTTGATCTGAACCAGGCATCGATGGACCTTCTCGGCCGAACCAGGGACCAGGTGATCGATCGCCCCTTTGTGCAGTTCGTCACTCCCGGGTGCCAGACATCTCTCTCGAAGCTCTTTCCTGGCCCGGCTTATCGCGGGGGAGGCCGGCCGTTGCGACTCCATCTTGTTCGTAGTGACCAATCCTCGCTTGAGATCGAGGTCACGAGCGAGGCCTCGTACGGCCCGAATGGACGCCTGCTCGGGGTGCACTGCCTCCTGAACCCACGCAATTGGACCCGGATTCCCCCATTCTCCGACTCCCGCTAGGGCTGGTGTTAATCGCCCTCAACGGGAATAGTGGATAAGCGTCAACCTGGAAAAAAAGGCTTGCAACAAGAGGAGGATGGTTCCTCCTTTCCTCTTGCGGGGTCACGTCGTATCGTGGTTTTCTCGACCCGATACAAATCCCCAGGTCACGGCTTCTCGACTCCGGGGATGTCCCCAGTCTCCTCTCTGATCTTGCCCAAAAATCCATCGACCAGTTCGGGGGCTCTGTCCCGAAGGCCGAATCCGACGGCAATGGCGATCGCCGCGCCCAGGCCCAGCCCCAGGCCCCATGCAAGAGGCGTGATGAAGATGTAGATGATCGTCAGGTCGATCCTCAACTGCTGGAGTGCGAGCATCACCAGGACGAAGTACAGGAAGGCCTGGAGCAAGGTGACGAGAGGGCCCATCATCGAAATCTTGCTGGTCTCTCCCAGGTGCCTGAGGAGATCGGCAAAGTAGTCGATCACGATGAACCCGACGATGAGCAGAATTACAAAGACCGCGACATTCGGAATGAATGCGACGATGTCCTGGACAAGATCGGTCAGGAACTCGAGCTGCAGCACATTCGCCGCCGCCAAGATCGCGATCAGATAGACGAACCAGCGAACGATCACGTCGAAGAACTGCACGATCCCCCGGTTACCCGACCCACCGTACTGACGGTCGATTGCCCTGCCGATCGAGGTGTGCGAGAGTGCTTCGTCGACGCCCCCACGATCAAGGAGCGATGACACGGCCTTTCCGAGGATCCTGCCGACGATCCAGCCGATCACCAGGATCACGATGGCCGCAAGCAGGTTGGGAAGGAAAACGATGACCTGGTTTGCCATCTGCTGGAGACTGGTGATGATGTCAACCATAATTTTTCACCCCGTTTCCTTGAACCCTTCTAGACTATTAATATATTGTGTGATCTATTTATTTAAGATCTACAATATCAAGCGTGCGACATGCTGAACCCGGAATTTTGGGGATGCAGGAGCATGCCACATGCTCATCTTCCTGGAGATCCAATTCATCAGACAATCATGACCGAACGTCCCCTCCTTATCGGGCTGGTTCAGCTGGCCGTCGGACCCAATCTGGAGGAAAACCTCTTGCGAACGGTCGAGCTCGTGAGTTCGGCCCTCAACCGGGGGGCGCAGGTCGTCTGCCTGCAGGAGCTCTTCCGGATCCCATACATTCCCCGCGAACGGGGTGTAGATCCAGCTCCCTACCTGGAGACGGTACCCGGTCCGTCGACCGACGCCCTGCAGGTGCTGGCAGAGAAGCATGGTGCCGTGATCATCGTTCCGATCTTCGAGGCCGGCGATGACGGGCGCCGGTACAACACCGCAGTCATCCTGGGACCTGGCGGCATGCTTCATCCGGTCTATCGAAAGGTGCACGTCCCGCACGATCCAAACTTCTGGGAACAGGACTACTTCGCTTCTGGCGAACGGTTCGTTGTCTACGACACCCCTTTCTGTCGGCTCGGCGTTCTCATCTGTTATGACCAGTGGTTTCCTGAGGCAGCCCGTGCCGCTTCGCTCCAGGGAGCGGAACTCATTCTCTATCCCACAGCGATCGGCCGCATGGCGGACGGAGTGCCGGAAGAGGGTGACTGGCAGGACGCCTGGGAAACCATCCAGCGAGCGCACGCGATCGCAAACAGCGTGCATGTCGCTGCAGTCAACCGTGTCGGGACCGAGGGGGATCTCAGGTTCTGGGGCGGGTCATTCGTCGCCGATGCATTTGGCAACGTCTTGGCCCGTGCGGGGGACTCAGAGGAGGTCCTCCTGGTTGAGGTCGACCTCTCCATGAATGCCAGGGTCCGGGAGGGCTGGGGGTTCATGGCGAATAGGCGTCCCGGTTCGTACGGCCCCCTCGTCGCCGGCGAGTCGGGTGACCCTGCACCCGTCGTGCCGGCGGCGCTCGGCTATCGGATGCCCGCCGAGTGGGAGCCGCACCGGGCCTGCTGGCTCTCCTGGCCCCATGACCCGCTCACCTTCCCCGACCTTGCCGCAGCGGAGGCGTGTTACGTTGAGATCATCCGTGCGCTCAACGGTCACGAGACGGTCGAGCTCCTCGTGACAGGCGAGACCATGGAGTCCCGTGTCCGGGCCCTGCTCCTCTATGCAGGAGTCGACCCAAACTTCCTATCCATACACCAATTTCCGTACGCCGATGTCTGGTTCCGTGACTACGGGCCAACCGTCCTTCTGCACCGGGATGGCAGGAGGCGGATGCTGGTCGGCTGGCACTTTGATGCCTGGGGAGGGAAGTACGATGCTTTGATGGTCGATGCGGCCGTACCGGCTCACGTGGCTTGTCTCACCGGCCTCTCCATTTCCCGTCCCGGGATCACGCTCGAAGGCGGCTCGATCGAGACGAACGGGGTCGGTACCCTGCTCACGACTGAGGAGTGCCTGTTGAACCCGAACCGGAATCCAGACCTCACGCGCGGCGAGGTGGAGCGCTACCTGCGGGACTTCCTCGGGGTTCGGCACATCTGCTGGCTCGGGCGGGGGATCGCCGGTGACGATACCGATGGCCATATCGATGACATCGCCCGTTTCTCCGACGAGCACACGATCCTCGTGGCGGTCGAGGATGACCCGGACGATGTAAACTACTCGGTGCTCCAGGAGAACCTACGTCGCCTGGAGTCCGCCGTCGACCAGGACGGTAACCCCTTCCGCTTGGTGCCTCTCCCGATGCCGGCACCGGTGTTCGACGCCGACGGGAGCCGCTTGCCTGCGAGCTACGCGAACTTTTTGATCGGCAATGGGGTCGTACTCGTGCCCACCTTCCAGGACCCGAACGATGCGCGGGCCCTCGAGATCATCCAGGGGGCTTTTCCCGGACGGGAGGTCCATGGAATCGATTGTCGGGCTCTTGTGGCGGGGCTTGGAGCGATCCACTGTATCAGCCAGCAGGAGCCCCTCGGCAGGTAAGTGTCCAGAACAAAACGACGACTCCTTACCCTTTCCAGGTCAACGGTATGAGCGATCGCCATGACCGATCGGCACTCGTTCGTTGCCCGTGTCCCCGACGAGCCCGGGACCCTCCACCGGGTTGCCAAGCTCCTGAAGGAGCACGCGGTCAATATAAACCGGATCCAGTACGATCATCGGATCGACCGAAACACCGTCTTCTTCGAGGTGACCGGTTCCCAGGAGGAATATGCCAGGGTAGTCGCGGAACTCGATCGGATCGGCTATCTCCAGACCGGGCTTCCCACCCTCCGCCTCCTGACCCTCTATATCTGGCTCCCCCATCGTCCGGGCGGCCTCTTCGAGTTCCTCCAGCGAGTGACCGACGCTCGCGCGAACATCGTCGCGATCGACTTCGACGATCGCGGTGTCTTTCCCGAGCGAGTTGAGCTGACCCTGAACCTTTCGGAGTCCCTCGCGATCGAAGCCCTGCTTGAGCGCCTGAAGGCGCGGTACCGGCTGGAGGTCGTGGAGTACGACTCCACGTCCAGACGTCTCGATGATACGATCTACTACGTCCGGCTCGCCGAGCAGATACGTGAGCTGATCGGGGAGGCGGACGACCGGTTCCTGCTCTGCCTCCTTCAGGACATCAACCACGTCGTCCAGGAGCTGAACCACCGAGGGCGTGACCCTGCCGAGACCTTCGAGACCTGCCTGGCAGCCGGTAGGCGCCTCTGCGAGACTCAGGGCGAAGGGTTCTACGCGGATATCCAGCAGGTCCAGGTCACCGAACGTGTCCGGCTCTGGTGCTTCCAGCTTCCGGCCGGGGGCAACACCTACCTCCTCGATGCCGGGGACGACCTCGTTGTCGTGGACACGGGATTTGGCTGTTATCACGATGAGATCGTCCGCATGATACAGGCGCACTGCCTTCCCGACCTCTCCCGCCTCTCGCGAGTGGTGGTTTCTCACGCCGACGCAGACCATTCCGGTGGTGCCGGCCTCTTTTCCGCACCGTGCCTGATGCACCCGGCAACGCTCCAGATCGGACGTGACCTCTCCCGCGCCTATGGATCTCGCTCCCAGGAGTCCGTGCTCGAGGCCGTGTACACCACCCTTATCAACCTGTTCTCTCGGTACACACCAGCCACGAAGGTCCGGACATTCCCGACAGAGTCCCTCGGCGAACGGGCGGGCTTTGCTATCATCGATCATCTTACTGTGGGCGATCTTGTCTTCGAGGTCCTGGAAGGGCATGGCGGTCACATGCACGGGCAGTGCTACCTGTTCGACCCCGATCACGGGCTCCTCTTCCCAGCAGATGCCCTGATCAACTTTAATAGTCTCACCGAAGAGCGGAAGACGTACGCATCGATCGCGGTCTACCTGGTGACCTCAGTCAACGTGGACAGTGATCGTGCCCGGGACGAACGACAGGCCCTCCTCCAACTCGTGGCTGAGACCGACGAACGTCTTGCCGCCACTGGACGGCGGTGCCTTGTCGCCGGCGGGCACGGGGCTGTTTCCGTCCTGGAGGGGGGGCGTCTCGTCTCGTTCGGAGAGCCAACGCCGTACCATCCCTGAAGATGAAGATCGCAATCGCTATGGGGAGGGCTGACGAGACGTACTGCCGGAGCTCCCTGTGGCCGTTATCCTTCCGCAACTGATTGCCGAGCTCCTGACGTTTTCACTCGACCTCTTCGAGATCGGTCTCCTCGTTTTCAATCTCTCCGCCGTGATCGCGATCGTCTTCGTCGAGCGGAGAAACCCGACGGCAGCACTTGCCTGGCTTGCCGTCCTGATCCTCATTCCGTACCTGGGTTTTATCCTCTACCTCCTCTTTGGCCGGCACCTCTACTCGGAGAGACGTTTCTGCCTCAAGGGAATGAACGACCAGCAGGTCCTTTCACGGGTCCGGCGGCAGCGCCGGGCGCTCGATGAACGGAGGATCGCGTTCTCCGATGCAGGCTCCGAGCGGTTCCGACCCCTGATGCGCCTGCTCCTCGCCGAAGACCGGTCGATGATATACACCCGGAGCCGTATCGGGTATGAGGACCGGGGGGAGGTGCACTTCGCCGAGATGCTCGGGGAAATCCGGAAAGCACACCATCATGTCCACATGGAGTACTACATTATCCGGAATGACGAGCTCGGACGGAGGTTCATCGAAGCCCTGGCCGAACGGGCTCGCGCCGGTGTCAGGGTCCGGCTGGTCTACGACGCGGTTGGATGCCTCCGGGTCGGGCGAGCATTCTTCCGTCCGCTTGTCGATGCCGGAGGGAAGGTCGTTCCCTTCTACCCGGGACTTCTCGGCGTCATCAATTTCAGGATCAATTACCGGAACCATCGGAAGATCCTGGTCGTCGACGGCCTGGTCGGGTTCCTGGGAGGGTTTAATATCGGTGTGGAGTACCTGGGCGACGGACCTCTCGGGTACTGGCGGGACGCGCATCTCAGGATCGAGGGCGACACGGTCCAGGCTCTTCAGGCACGGTTTCTGATGGACTGGAACCACGCTTCGGGGGAGCAGGTGGGGGTGGAAGCCGGGCTGTTTCCTGATCCGCGGGAGATTGGAAGCGTTGCCTGTCAGGTCGCCTCTTCTGGACCGGACACGCCGGCGGCAACGATCAAGGAGGGTTTCCTCAGGATGCTGATGTCCGCCGAGCGGTCCATCGAGATCACCACGCCGTACTTCGTCCCGGACGATCCCATTCTTGATGTACTCCGGATCGCTGCTCTCTCCGGTGTGCAGGTTCGAATCCTGATACCGTCCAAACCGGATCACATCTTTGTCTACTGGACGACGCTCAGCTATGTCGGTTCGCTACTGGAGGCGGGCGTGCGGGCATTCACATACAACCGGGGATTCCTGCACGCAAAGACCTGTGTCGTCGACGGCCGGATCTGCACGGTGGGGACCGCAAACTGGGACGTACGCTCGTTCCGTTTGAACTTCGAGACAAACGCCTTCGTGTACGACCAGGCTCTCTCGGAGACTCTCCAGCAGGCCTTCGACCGTGACCTCGAGTTCTCAACCGAATTGACCCGGGAACGATACACCTCCCGTGGCAGGATTATTCGGTTCAAGGAGTCGATATCTCGTCTACTCACATCTGTGCTTTGAAGGCGGTTGAAAAACGATTGACCGAGGAGGCTCGTCCACGCCTCCTGGTCAGGCGAACATCGCCCCTGCCGGACCCGGGTAGGTACCCCGGTCGAGCTCGCCCGAGAACTTATCGATCGCTTTTATCAGGTCATCGTGCGTGACCGTCTCGTGGTCGGAGCGGATCGCGAACATCCCGGCTTCCATCGTGATCGCCCGAAGATCTGCCCCGTTTCGCCCGTCCGTCTTCCTGGCGATCTCTTTCAGATCGACAGACGGGTCGAGGTTCATCCCGCTCGTGTGGATCTTCAGGATCGAGAGCCGTCCCTCCACATCGGGGAGCGGGATCTCGATGATTCGGTCGAACCTGCCTGGGCGGAGCAGGGCCCGGTCGAGGATGTCGATGCGGTTCGTCGCCCCGATGATGCGTACATCTCCTCGGTCTCCGAATCCGTCCATCTCGGCCAGGAGCTGCATCAGGGTCCGGTGCACCTCCCGGTCCCCCGAGGTGTTGGACTCGGTCCGCGATGCGCCGATGGCGTCGATCTCGTCGATGAAGATGATGGACGGGCTCTTCTTCTTTGCCAGTTCGAAGAGTTCACGGACGAGCCGTGCCCCCTCGCCGATATATTTCTGGACGAGCTCAGAGCCGACCACCCGCAGGAAGTGCGCCTCCGTCTCGTGGGCAACTGCCTTCGCCAGGAGAGTCTTTCCAGTGCCGGGGGGCCCGTAGAGGAGGACGCCCTTCGGGGGTTCGATCCCGATCCGCTTGAAGAGCTCCGGTTTCTTAAGTGGGAGTTCGACCGACTCCTGGATCTCGAGGACCTGCCGCTCGAGGCCGCCAATGTCGTCGTACCGCTCCGTCGGCGCTTCGACGACCTCCATTCCGTAGACCTGTGCATCGAAGTTCGATGGCAGGATCTCCACGATCGCCAGGGACTGCTGGTTCAGGGTACACCGTGCTCCCGGTTTGATCAGATCCAAATCGATGTTCGAGGAGAGTCCCACGAGAAACCGTGGGCCTGCAGAGGACCGAACGATAACTCGTGAGTCGTCGATCACGTCGGTGACCGTACCGATCACCAGCGGGGGGCTCTTCATCTGCTCGATCTCCGACTTCAGCTTTCGAACCTCTCTCTCGTAGCGGACCTTCTGCGTCTCGAGATATCGCTTGTCAGCCTCGAGCTGGCGCAGCTGCTCCCGGAGCTCGGTATTTCTATCCTCCAGGTTCGTAACCCGTTCAAGAAGATACCGATAGAGGTCTTCGCCTTTTTGGGGCTCAGGAAAGTTTTTGAGGCTATCGGGCATGGAGGGCCCCACATAGGTATATAGGGTAATGACTATAAAGATGTTTGCGAGTGACAATGCAGTGCGAGTTATGCGGCGCAAGCATGGCAGGGCCGGGGAAGAAGGTCCGGATCGAGGGAGCCGAACTCACGGTCTGCGCGGCGTGCGCACGGTATGGGACCGAGGTCCAGCAGGCCCGGCAGGCCCCCCGACGGTATTCCTCGAACTCGCCCGCCCCTGTTGCCCCCGCTCCTGTCCGGCGGCGGCGTGATCTGTTCGACCAGCTCGTCGGCGAACTCGTCGATGACTATGGAGAACGCATCCGGGCCGCTCGCGTGGAAAAGGGTCTCTCCACCCGGGACCTTGCCATGGCGATCAAGGAAAAGGAGCTCCTCCTCAAGAAGATCGAAAAGGGAGAACTCGTTCCTGAAGACGAGGTCCGGGCAAAGATCGAGAAGTTCCTGGGGATCCGGCTCCTGGACGTCCCCGAGGACGCGATCATTCAGCAGCGAAAAGAACAGCAGCGCATCTCGACCACTCTCGGGGATGTGCTCTCCTTCCGCAAGAGCCCGAAGTCGTGAGTTTCATCCCTCCCTCCCCGTTCTTTTCGCATTCACATCTCGATCTTTTGCCCTCGTTCGTCCTCCGGTTCCCAGACCGAAGTACGACCCAATCCCCATCGGGCCTGCACGCTCCTGAAAGCATCCCCGGTCGCCTCTTTAAACGGAAGTGGAGAAACGCCTTATCTTGATGAGAGGTGGTGGTCCAGCCCGTAGAGGGCGCCAACCGATCCTCCAACGGCTTCGAGTTGGGCAATAACGGCGCCGGTACTCTTTTCCTCCTCCACCTGCTCGGTGACGAACCATTGCAGGAAGATCGCTGTTGCGTGGTCTTTTTCCGCCTGTGCAAGGTCCATCAGTGCCCAGATCATGCCGGTGACCGCCTTTTCATGGTCAACCACCTCGGCGAAGGCTTCCTTGGGCCCGGGCCATTCCTTTGGTGGGGCCTCGATGGTGTCCATTACAGGCCGTCCACCGGCGTCGGAGAGATAGTCGTAAAACTTCATCGCATGCGCGAGTTCCTCCTTTGCCTGGGTTCGGAGCCAGGATGAGAAGCCCGGCAGGTTGACGGAGTCGTAGTACGCCGACATCGCCAGGTAGAGGTAGGACGAGTAGAGCTCCCGGTTCAGCTGGCGGTTCAGTGCTGCTTCGATCGACGGTTTCAGCATGATGCACTCACCTCGAGCAGCGTGTCAGCACCGGTATTTAATAAAACTATGGATTGAGTGGATCTCAGGACTTCACGACGACAGTCGCCTGCTCATCGAACGGGTTCGTCCTCGCGGCGAGCGAGTAGAGGTAGGGATAGTGCCGCTGGAGGTATCGCAGGTGATCGATCCACTCCATAACGAGCAGCCGATAGATCCGTTCGGCGTCGTTCCTGAGGTGCTCGATATCGCTTTCTGGCAATCCCTCGAGGTCATCTCTGAACTCCAGCTCCTCGATCAGGTGAAAGATTGCTCGGAGGAGCTCGGTGAAGGTCTCGTGCTCCAAGATCATCGGGTTTTCCAGGAGCCGGATCATGAACTCTGCCCGCTCGTACAGAAACTCGCGGAGTTCGACCAGGTCCTTGTTACCCGGTCTCAGGAAGAGCCGGCGTGTTGCCATGCTATTCCGAGCCCGAAGGAACTCCGCGTCGGTCCAGTCCGCACCTGCAATCAGTGTCTTGGCATACTCAGGCCGGCTTTCGTCGAGTGAGGCAAGCCTGGCGAGGAGTTTATACCCGGTCCACGAGAAGAAGGTCCCGGTCAGCATCCTGATCTTCTCTATCCTCTGCTGTCGATCCCGGAGTTCGAGAAGCCGTTCCAGCACGAGGGTAACGACCAGGATTGAGATAGGCAGGAACGCGAAGTCCTGGAAGAAATAGAATGTCGTGGTCTCGGGATCGTGAAAGATCGACAGTTGCTCATAATAGATGAAAAAAGAGATCGAGATCAGGATGATCGCAAAGACCACGTCATGGGACCGCCACCATCGCATCACCAGCTCTCTTGATTCTGTCGGGGAAAAAACTGCTGTCAGGATGCCAGGGACCGGTACAGGGCCGCGTGACGATCTGCGATGGTCCGAATGTCAAACGGCAGGGTCGCGTCCCGTGCGCCGGCACGGCACCGGTTGATCGCATCCTCGTCATCGAGGAGGGGCGTCACCTCTTCGGGCGTGGAGAAGTAGAGGATTGACGAACCGAAGATCTCCCTGAACTCCGGGATATCTCGGGCGATCACGGGGAGCCCGGACGAGAGCGCCTCCAGGACGACAAGGCCGAACGTTTCGGCATGGGAGCCCATGAAGAAGAGATCGGAGGCCGCGTACGGAGCCGTGATATCGTCCACGTAACCGGTGAAGGTGACGTTGGGTCCTGTCCGCTCCCGGAGGGTTCGAATCCGGTAGTAGTCCTTCGAGAGAGCTCCGTAGGGAAGACCTCCCACCCACATAAAATGGTAATCGGGGTGCTCTGCGGCGACGTGAAGAAAGTCGTAGACCCCTTTCCGGGGGGTGAGCTGGGCGACGGACAGGACAACTCGTGTGTCTTCGTCGATCCCGAACTCTTCCCGGAACAAGGCCCTTTTTTCCGGGTCGGGACAGAAGCGTTCCCTGTCGACTCCGTTCGGGATCAGTGTTGCCGGGATATCCGGCACCATCTCCGTGATCTCCCGGTGGCACGGGGCTGAGACGGTGACCACGTGGTCAAACCTCCGGTAGATCGCCGGGTAGAGCCTGTTGACCCGGTTGGCGAATGCGATATTACCCTGGTTGATTCGGGGGGTGGAATGGGCGGTCAGGACGGCGATCCCATCGGAGCGTTGGAGAGTCCCGAGGGCGAGCGGTCCGAATGTATGGAAATGCACCAGGTCCGAGTCCGTTGCTCCCCGTTTCCAGGAGAGTTCCAGGCTATCTTTCAACTCAAGGGCCTGGTAGAGCGCCCGTGCGGCGGTAGCGCACCCGATGTAGCGAAAGAAGAACTGGTCCTCGACGTAGAAGGTCACACGCACGACCCGGTCCTCCTGACGTGATCGAGCGCGTGTCGGATGCACCCGTCCATGTTGAGGTATTCGAACTCGGCGAACCGGCCGACAAGTTCGATCCCCTGCCGCTCGATATGGGTACGAACACACCGGATGGATTCACGGTACTGGATGTCGTAGACCACGTAGGCGAACGGCTGCCGGGCGCACCCGGTGTAGATCACGTCCTCCTTTTTCAGGACTCCCATCTCCTCGAGGTGGTCGACGACGTGGTCAATCAACGCCTGGTCGCTCATCGATGCCGGCGGATCGTCCTGTCGATACGTACACTCTGCCAGGATCGAACCGCAGCCCGGAGGAGCCATTCCCGAACTGTAGTTGGACGGGAACGAGATTCGATTCGCGTACCCGAGCTCAGGAGCCGCCAGGTAGACCCAAGAATAGGGAGGCACCGGCCCCTTGAGTCCGATAAAGATGCAGGCAACCGAGTTGTATACCAGGCGCTCCCCGGCATCTCTCACCGCCTGCGGAACCCCGTCGAGCGCCTCGAGCAGAGCCTGAACCGGGATCGTCGAGATGCACCGATCCGCGTTGATCTCCCTGACACCGTCCGAGACCACGAATTTATCTCTCTCCCGGCGGACCGACGAGACACGATAGCCGCACTGTATTCGGTCCCTGAGAGGGGCGTCGATCGCCTCTACCAGGGCTTCGATCCCCCCCGTTGCGGGATAGGAGAAGATGGCCTGATGGGTATATCCCTCGGTTGGGATCCCGCAGGCCGATCGGAGCACATCTTCGAGTGGTGGTCGGGGTACGCGGCCATCGACCCAGTGAGCCGACATACGTTCGAGGGGATACTTCCAGATCTTCTCGTTGTACGGGACAAGATAGCAGTCCGCGATACCATCGCCGAACGTCCTTCGGATCCAGTCGAGGAAGTGGCGTGCCGGTCTCGTCTCCCGCCGAGATGCGGCGAGCTCTTCCGCGAGCATCGCCCGGACGAATCCATCCAGGCACCTGAACCGATCCTCGGGCGGAAGGTCCCCGAGCCCGTTCTCAAACGGGTAATGGATATATGCCCCCTGGTACCAGCACTTTGTCTCGCGGCGACGCTCTTCCCGGTTCGTTTCGAGCACCTGCAGGATCCAGGCGAGTACCTCCTGGTCGCGCGAGAATATGATGTGGGAGCCGCCGAGGTCGAAGGTGAATCCATCTCGAGTGATTGACTGGCAGAGCCCCCCCGGGCGCGCCCCCGCCTCGAGGACGGTCACCTCTTCACCCGCATCGGCGAGGAGGCGGGCGAGCGTACAGCCAGTTAGGCCCGCACCCAGGATCACGGTCGTCACGCTATCAGCGTTGGCGCCACGTGCGTATATGATTGTGCGCGGTGAAACGGACCGGACTTCTTATTACCAGCGGAACCGAGAGGTAGTAACCATAAGGGGTGTGGTGATGACCGACGAGGAAGCCGAAGCGTTGATGCGCGAGGGGGATCGCCTGCTTGGGAGTGAACGGTACGATGAAGCGCTGACGATCTACGAGCGCGTGCTGACCATCGATCCCCGGAATGCCGCCGCCTGGCACCACCGGGGGTTCGCGTATCGGCGTCTCGGCCGGTTCGAGGAGGCTCTCGCCTCATTCGACCGAGAGATGGAACTCGACCCGGTTAACACCGAGGCGATACATTCCAACCGGGGGTATAGCCTGCAGGCGCTCGGCCGTTATCGCGAGGCGATCGAGGCCTTCGACGAGGTACTCCGGATCAACCCGGGCCACGTGAAGGCCCTGACGAGCAGGGGGCTCTGCCTCACCGAGCTTGGAAGGTACCAGGAGTCTCTGGTCTATTATGATCGGGCGCTCCAGCCGAACATGCTGAACGCCTTCGTCTGGCATGCAAAGAGTCAGGCCCTCGCGGCGCTTGGTCGACGGATCGAGGCGGCGGAGGCAGAACAGATCGGTCTGCGGTTCGGGTACCTCGTGAACGGGGACGAAAAGAGGAAAGAGGGTCAGTAACTCCGCCCGACGAGGGTGGTCGTCCCTGTTCGCCCGCAGGCGACGCAGGGCCCCCCGTTGACTGCGACGAGTGGGCTCCTGACCTCGACTCCGAGGACCGAACCCCCCGTCTCCTCCTCGATCCGGTCGGCGCAGGCCTTCTCGCCGCACCAGTTGACGACCGCAATCCCGCCCTCGAGCGCCTCGTTGAGACCCTCAATTCCATCAGCGGTTCGGACCTGTGATGCGAGCCGATCTGCGGCAGTCTCCCTGATGGATGTCATGACCGTCTCCAGAAGTCCCTTCACTCCTTCGGCGACACTCTTGATCGGCACCGTGCTCTTTCCCCCGGTCCGCATCACGGTGGTCGCCACCCCGGCATCGAGGTCCCTGGGACCGAGCTCGAGCCGTACCGGGACACCCCGCATCTCCCAGTGATAATATTTTGCGCCGGGTCGGAGATCACGGTCATCAAGCCGCACCCGGATGCCCGCTCTCTCCAGCGTCCTGGCAAGATCCCGTGCCGCTACGAGCACCTCGTCTCCCCGCTTGCCGACGATGATCGGGACGACGACCACCTGCACCGGGGCGACCTCTGGCGGAATTATGAGGCCTCTCTCATCCCCGTGAAGGCTAATCAGGGCGGCGATAGAACGCTCGGAGATGCCGTAGCAGGTCTGGAATGCGAGCTGCTGCTCTCCGTCCCGGTCCTCGTAGGTGATCTCGAAGGTCTTTGAGAAATGGTCGCCGAGGTGGTGTGCTGTTCCGATCTGGAGCGTCCTGCCGTCGGGCATCACGCAGTCGACCGCGATCGTGTAGTCCGCCCCGGGGAACTTGTCCCAGCTCGGCCGTTTCGAGACAAGGACCGGGATACCGAGCCGTTCGTAGAACTCCCGGTACAGTGCGATCGCATCCTCGACCTGCGCCGCTGCCTCCTCCCAGGTGGCATGGACCGTGTGCGCTTCCTTGAACGAGGTGATCTCGCGCAGCCGAATCAGGGGTCGGGTGTGCTTCGTCTCGTACCGGAAGGTATTCACGATCTGGTAGTACTTCAGGGGGAGGTCAGCGTGGGAACGGACCCAGAGTGCGTACATTGGGTAGATCGCGGTCTCGCTCGTCGGCCGGAGCGCAAGCTTGACATCGAGCGGCGAGAGCCCCCCGTGGGTGACCCAGTAGACCTCGTTCTCGAAGCCCTTGATGTGCTCCGCCTCCTTCATGAACTCCGTCTCGGGAATCAGAAGGGGAAAGAGCGTCTCCTCATGGTCACGGTCGAGTAACTCACGAAGGAGCCCATAGGTCCGCTTTCGAATCCCGAACCCGAACGGGAACCAGACATAGAGTCCTTTGACCGGGTAGCGGACATCCATGATCTCTGCACGCCAGAGGATCTCGTTGTACCAGCTCGAAAAGTCGGTTCGGCTCGGAAGAGCCCCGGTATCGTCGTCCATCGCTACGATCCTCTATGAGATCAGCTGTATGATATGTGGTGTAATAAACGCCTCGACAGCGGCCGCTACGATGAGAAAAGGAACGACATATCTGGCGAAGATGCGTCCGTGCTCAAGCGCTTCACCGGCGGCGTCTCCCTCGTCATGGAGCAGTTCCCTGATGAGGGCCTCTGCGAGCAGAAGACCGAGTCCGGCGGAGATAAGGAAGGCGGGAATTTCTAAGATGCCGTGAGGTAGAATCGAGGCGATGATGAACCCGGTCCCCTTCTCCTGCCGCACCATCTCGACGATCCCGCCGATCACGAGCCCGTTCGAAGCGAGGACGAGAAGCGGGAGGACACCGAAAGTCGCACCACCAATGAAGAGTGCGACACACGCGACCAGGTTGTTGGCGAATATCTTTACAAAGAGAACGATCGGGTGGTCGGACAGAACCTGGAGGGCGACCTGATCGCGGAAACCTGACAGGAGATCGTGGCCGAAGGAGGGATCCTGCCGGACGGCGAGGACGCCGCCCAGAACAGCCAGGACGAAGAGCACGGTTGAGAAGATGACCGAGCGAGAGAGAAGCCGGTCAAACATACAGCATTATTCCCCCATTTACGGACGGACAACGAGCGGAATTTATATACTCCCTGACGTCCCATTGCCTCTCATGGTGTTGGCGGCAACCACGCGAAACGGAGTCGGGATCGACCCGGTTTCGAAGTTTCTTCGGAACCTGAAGACAGAGCATACCCGCAAGAATTACGTAGGAGGGCTGAAGAAGTTTTTCGGCTATCTCGAGCACCCCGGCGAGGCTATCAAGCGACCGCGTGAGGCGTGGACCCGGAACGACGACGAGATGATCGCATCGTGGGACGAGCTTGGGATCGAATACCTGACCCTGATTCGAAACGGTGACCGCTCGGCAGCGGATGATCTCGTTGACTTCATCGGAGCGATGACCCGTGAAGGGTTCGCGCCATCCACCGTGCACAGCTCTCGGGCGGCCGTTGCCGGGTTCTTTGAGTCCAACGGCGTGGAACTCTCCCGCCTCGAGGAGCGGGTCATCAGGAAGCGGCTCCCGAAAGCCGCGACCGTGGCGAAGGAGCGCCCGATCACGATGGAGATCCTGCAGAAGTTCCTTCCGTACATGCGGGTGCCCTATCAGGCCGTGGCGCTTGTGATGCTCGCGACCGGCGCCCGGGCCGACGAGGTGCTGCAGCTCCGGGATCGAGACCTGGACCTGGACGCCGTGCCGGCCCGCGTCGACTTCCGGCGGGAGACCACCAAGACAAAGAAGGCGCGGTTCTCGTTCCTCACCCCGGAAGCGGTCGGCGCCGTTCGGACGTGGGTTCAGATCCGGTCCGAGTTCTTAGAGACGGCGAGGGCACGGGCGCGGTCTCTCCATCCCGACGGCTTCGCACGGGAGAAGAAGCAGGACGATCACCTGTTCCCGTTCGAAGAGACGGTGTATCTCAAGAACTGGCGGAACGCGCTGACGAAGGCCGGCCTCTACGAGCGGTGCGAGGAGACCGGCCGGGCCACGATTCACCCTCACGGGCTCCGAAAATATTTCCGAACCTACTTCGGAGCGGCGGCCGGCGTGGATGTGGCGGAAACCCTCATGGGGCACCAGGGATACCTGGCGGGCGCGTACGTCCGGCTGACCGAACAGGACCTGGCAACAGCCTACGCGGCGAACGCGTATGTGCTGACCGTCAGCCAGGGCGGCAGCGGCGATCTCGTGCGGA
>JBFXGJ010000002.1:0-157276 GCA_050178135.1 Methanoregulaceae archaeon
CCCCGGTCCGGGGCACTCTTGCCCTCCCGTCCTCGGCGGCTGCTGGTTCGTCGTCCGTGTTTGTCCCGTACGCGGGTGCCACCGCGGTCGATGGGTGGGGGTTGTTCACGATGTCGGGTTCTGTGGCGACGATCACAGGAGACAGCCTGGTGACTGTTCCCGCGTCGGGGTGGTCGGGGACGTACTATGTCTATGGGACCGGTTTCTCGAGCGGTGCGCAGGTCTGGGTCCGTTCTCCCACGGGTGTACTCTACGTGGCGACCAGTGAGACGACCCTGAGTCCGACCACGGTCCGGGGCACTCTTGTCATCCCGTCTTCTGCGGCTGCTGGTTCGTATTCCGTGTATGTCCAGAACCCGGGTGCCACCGCGGTCTATCGGACGGGGATGTTCACGAAGTCTGGAAGTACCCCAGCGTCCATCAGCACCTTCTCGCCCAATTATGCAACCCGAGGAGTGTCGAAG
This sequence comes from Methanoregulaceae archaeon, assembly GCA_050178135.1. GTDB lineage: Archaea > Halobacteriota > Methanomicrobia > Methanomicrobiales > Methanospirillaceae > UBA288. Next base: position 465 of record JBFXGJ010000002.1, read on the forward strand.
ACCGTGTATGTCTACGGTTCGAACTTCCAGCCTGGTGCACAGGTCATCATCTACAAGGGTGGGGCGACAGCCCTGCAGGCAACGGGTGAGACCTTCATCAACTCGAACACAATTCGGTGCGTCATCTACGTCTCGACATCGCAGCCGAATGGTTATTACTACGGAGGTGTGATCAACCCCGGGATGGGTTTCTATCCAAAGTCGAACGCGTTCTATCTCTATTAGCACAGAGGAAGAAAGACCTCAAATAGAGGGGGCCGGTGTCAATATCCCGGTCCTTCCGACCTTTTTTTTCCGGCGGGGTATCGGTTTCCCGGTGAGTTGGGTTGAACAAACTCGCCCAACCGTACTCGACCATTGGACCGTGCTGCTGACCAGAGCACGTTTGATTCAAGTGACGATCTATCTCTTCTGCTAAGAGTGGTTTTCTTAACGAATAACCATCACATCAGTATCGAAGGACGATCTTGGAGAAGAGAACGCATGGCAGTTCTCCACCCAACTCTCCTGGGGTCAGTTGTCCCTACACTGGCCCTTCTCTGTGTCCCTGTTCCGGCCGTCCCTGCCGCTACGGCAGGCACCTATCCGTTCCCGGGACAATCTCGAACGATGGCGGGGTGCCCTTGCATCTGGTCGCCACCGGTATTGCGATCAATGGGCCCGGCTACACCTTCGAGAGAGACGAGCTCGACATCGAGGACCGTTACATCGCCGTCTCCGACGCTTCGGGAAGGATGGTGGGGTCCTGCCCGTCCCTTCGACCCTTTTGACCTCGGGTGTCAGGTTCAACGGTTCGGGTGACTATCTGAACTTTAATTCCGAATTCCCCGTCGGTGTCGCAGTCAACAGCATGGGGGGGTTCTTCTTTTCTGCCCCATCCAACTCCGAACATGTCACGGTCTACAACCTGGACGGCCAGGAGGTTAACCACCGTAATCCCGGCATTGATAACTCCTTCTCGATCGCCGTACATCAGACGGATTGCCTCAATATCAGCTACGGGACGTCGGGGATGACGCGCTCGTCTCGGGCTTTCCGATCGACGCGGCAGACGACATCTTTATCACCGATAGTGTTGGGGAGACTCTTTCACGTTTTCACCCCATCAGGTCGACTCATCGCCACGAGCTTTGGTTGGGATATGGACGGCCCGACGGCGATCGCCGTGAGCCCGTCGGGCAAGGTGTATGCCAGCGATCGGACAACGTCCGAATCCAGGTCTTCGGCCCGCCCCAACCGCCCCCATCACCCTCGATCGCTTTGTATTGCCAGTCCGGGCAGGCGCTGTACATGGGGCGGATCCTGGAATGCATGGCGAACGCGAAGGAGTGGGTATCGGAGGTCGGTGACTCGGGGACGTCCGCTCTCCAGTACCCGACGCATTCCCTCACCACTCCCTGGTTTTCCTCAGCGCCCCTCATGGTCGTCTTCCTTGACGGGCGGACAGGGACGAAGACCGATTACAAGGTCATCCGCGTGACCGAACCCGCGGGTCCTGTTTCCACACCGGTTGCCGACTTCACGGGGGAGCCGACCGCTGGTCAGGCGCCGCTCACCGTCCAGTTCACCGAAATTTCCTCGCCGGCTCCATACCACCGGTGGTGGCAGTTCGGGGATGGGTTCAACTCCACCGATGCGAACCCGGTCCACGTCTACGACCGAACCGGGGCGTACACCGTGAACCTGACCGTCTGGACGCCGATCGGCCAGGCGACCGTCTCGAAGCCGGCACACGTAATCGTCGATAGTGACCATCGGGTACCGGAAGCGAATTTCACGATCAGCCGCATCTCGGGGCCGGGACCGCTCTACGTCCGGTTGACTGATCTCTCAATCGGCTCCCCCACCTCAGTGACGCCGAGACCCTGCCGAGCGGTCTCTCGTGCTTCCCCAGCGACCGGGCGTCGCGCGAATGCGCTACCCTTTCCCGACGGGAGACCCGACAGCGGTCGGCTGGCCTGTCGGGTTTCGTTGCCCGGGCGATCTGACCGCGGCAACTCCAGGGTTACATTCTCGTAACTCCACAATATTTATACGTAGGTATTGTAATGATACCTTGTAGGAAAACAACACGAGGTGTGAGATAGACATGTTCTGTTACCAGTGCGAGGAGACAGCACGGGGGACCGGGTGTACGGTCCGTGGTGTCTGCAGCAAGGACGAGGAACTCTGCAGGCTGATGGATGTCCTGCTGTACGTCAGCCGCGGGATCGCGGTACGTGAACTGGCAGCCCGTGATGCCGGCGGGACGGGAAGTAAAGAGGCCAGGAATTTTATCGCCGAAGCGCTCTTCACGACGCTCACGAACGTAAACTTCGACCCTGTTCGGATCCGGGAGATGATCTGGGAAGCAGTCGCGATCCGTGACTCCCTGCCGCCGGCAGCCCCAGGTGCCCACGATGTCGCCACCTGGACTCCGAAGGATGACGCCGAGATCGATGCGAAGGCGCCCTCGGTCGGCGTCCTCGCGACCGAGAACGAAGACGTCCGCTCGCTTCGCGAGACCCTCATCTACGGCATGAAAGGGATGGGCGCCTACTACCACCACGCCGTGGTGCTCGGGTACCAGGACGATGCGATCGAGGAGTTCATGGTCAAGGGGCTCGCCTCCACCGTCTGGAACCTCTCTGTCGACGAGATGATCGGACTGGTCCTCGAGTGCGGAAGTGTCGGTGTCTCGACCCTTGCTCTGCTCGACCGGGCGAACACGTCCGTCTACGGCGACCCCGAGATCACCTCCGTCAAGACCACCCCCGGCAACCGGCCGGGCATCCTGGTGACGGGGCACGACCTAAAAGACCTCGAGCAGCTCCTCGAGCAGTCAAAGAGTGCCGGCATCGACATCTACACGCACGGTGAGATGCTCCCCGCCCACGGGTACCCGGCGTTCAAGAAGTATGCCCACTTCGTCGGCCATTACGGCACCTCCTGGCACCACCAGCGCGAGGAGTTCGAACCCTTCAATGGCCCGGTCCTCTTCACGACCAACTGCATCATCCCACCGAAGGACTCCTACTTCGGCCGGCTCTACACGACCGGCCCTGTCGGCTGGCCCAACGTCCCACACATCCCCGCCGGACCGAATGGAGAGAAGGACTTCTCGGCGGTCATCAAGCATGCGCAGGCGTCCACGCCGCCGGCACCCCTCCCTGGCACCGGCCGTGACCTGATCACCGGGTGCGCCCACAAGGCCGTCCTCTCGCTTGCCGGGACGATCGTCGATGCCGTGAAGAAGGGCGACATCCGCCGGTTCATCGTGATGGCCGGCTGCGATGGCCGTCAGAAGGAGCGTGAGTACTACACGAGGTTCGCCGAGGCGCTCCCGAAGGACACGATCATCCTGACCGCCGGGTGTGCGAAGTTCCGGTACAATGCCCTCGACCTCGGGACGATCGGTGGTATCCCCCGGGTGATCGACGCGGGCCAGTGCAACGACTCCTACTCGCTTGTCGTGATCGCACAGGCTCTTGCCGAGGCGTTCGGAGTTGGGATCAACAACCTGCCGCTCTCGTTCAACATCGCGTGGTACGAGCAGAAGGCTGTCCTCGTCCTCCTCGCCCTGCTGAGCCTTGGGGTCCAGAACATCACCCTCGGGCCGAAACTCCCGGCCTTTGTCTCTCCGAACGTCCTCAAGGTGCTCGTCGAGAAGTTCAACATCGCGCCGAACACGACAGTCGAGGAGGACATGAGCCGGCTCGTGCCGGCCTGAACCCTGACCGAGGCCGACACCCAGAGGGGACCATGTGCTTCCACCTCACCGTCCCCCCCCGGCTGAGCCTGAAGAAGCTTGCGACGGACTGCACGACCGTAGCCTCACGCCGGACGAAGCAAACGAAAGGTTGAACGCGACCCGGGAGATTCGTGCGGAGGGCAACCCCCGTACGCCCTCGTCCCGGAAGAGAACGAACAGGATTAGATCATGGATTCATACAGATGCACTGCTTGTGGTTACGTCTATGACCCTGCAGTTGGGGACAGCAACGGCGGCATCCCGCCGGAGACCGATTTCATCGACCTGCCGGATGACTGGGTCTGCCCCCTCTGCATGCTCGGAAAAGATGTTTTTGAAAAGGTCTGAATCTCCCCTCTGTTTGGGATCGCGAGAGGCCGGGAGGGCCTTCCGTCGGGCGACCCGTACCCTCAATTTTCCAGAAACCGGTCCATGGCCGGGCGGAGCGACGAGGCGAGCCGGCGGCGGAAGACCGCACGGTCCATTGCTTTCGCCCTGAACCCCTCCAGGACCAGGATCCGGTCGGCCTCCGCCGTCAGGAGGTCGAGGGCGCCGGTGGTAAAGAGGATTGTCGAGTGACCCAGGCGCTCACGACGTGTCGCCAGAAGCGTCGAGAGCGGGACCACGCCGGGTGCGGAGAGGCAGGAGGGAACGAGGAGGTTCACCGCCGACCGGTCCTCGTCGAAGGCGAGGAGCGGCACCTTTCGCCCGATGGCCCGCCCCATCTCTTCGGCCATCGAGGTCGAACCCGATCCGGGGCCCGAGGCCGCGTTCGGCGTCCCCCGGAGGGAGGGGGGAAGGCGGTCGAAGAAGAGTGAGAGGTCCGCCGCGTGGTGCATGCCGGCACCCGCCTCGGCGAAGACGGGCCCGGGCACGGTCACCACCCGTTCGCGCCCGTCCCCCGGGAGGTGGTCGTCGACCCCGGCGAGGACCGCTGAGAGGAGGGTAGACTTCCCCTCTGCGTTCGATCCGGCGATGGCGAACACCTCGCCTTTCCGGAGACCGAGCCCATTCGCGTTCTCGCCGCTCACCGGGAGCTCGACCTCGACCGGATTGAGCCCCTCGGGGCATCGGAAAGCGACGTGGTTCTCTCCTCGCGGGCCGGCCACACGAAAGTGGCACCGGTACCGTGTATACTCGCGGGCGGGGAGGGTCCCGTCCCCGACGAACGCGACGAGTCCGAGCGACGGGAGGGCTCGGCGGAGCCCCTTCTGGTCGAGCGAGGAGATCCGTCCTGCCTCCAGTACCCGGTCGGGTTGCCCCTGCACCACCACACCGACCGCCTCGACAAACCGGTCGATCCGTTCGGTCGCATCCCGTATCGCTCCCGGGTCATCGGCGGCGGTTGGGGGCAGGGCGCCGGTGAGCGTGAGAGCAAAACCCTCGGGATCGGCCCTGTTATCCTCGCCGGCTCGGAAGATCCCCCCTCCGATCGCCGAAGGTGAGGCGATCAGGGTGTATGGTTCGACCGGGGCGGTGTACCGGTCGGGAAGACCTGTCCCCCGCCCCGCGAGTGGGTCAAGGGCGGCGGCGGACGGGCTCCGGGCTGCTGCCTTGATCGCCTCCACAGCGATCGCCGCGACCCCGTCCAGTCCCTCTGCTCCTCTCCCCGTGTTCTCAAGGTTCCGCTCGATCCGGATTGGGAGGCTGAACTGCAGCGCCGCACGATCAAACGACGGCACGATGTAGGTATTTACCCCGGGTCGTACCCGTCGTCGGTCCACCATGACGCCGTCGCCACCGACGCCCGAGAGGACCGTCTCGAGGTGGTCCATCCAGCCCGCCTTCATCTTCGCCTCCCTCCTCGGGTCTCACGGCCATCCGCGGGAACCATGGAACGAGGTTGACGGCAGAATGCTTCAAGGCTCCAGCCATGAGAAAGGGGATGGGTCCCCTCTCTTCCCGGGCGGCATCGAGGCGCCTCACCGCGGCGCGGGGATCACGTGGACTGCTGACGCCTTGAAGGTCGCGAACATCTGTGAGCCGGGAACGAGTCCGAGTTCGCCACAACTCTCCCGGGTAAGGAGCACGTTGAGAGGGAAGCCCACGTCGAGCATCACCCGGACCGTGCTCCCACAGGGCACGACTTCCTGGACCTCGCCCAAAAGGCAGTTCCGCGCGCTCGACTCGAAGGGCGCCCCTGAGATGATCACGTCCTCCGCATGGAGTGTGGCGACCACGTCTCCGGTGACATCCGAGACGGCAGTGAACGATGCGCCTGACTCTGTTGTGACCCGAACGAGCCTGCCTGACGGCAGAGCTCGCCCCCGAATGATGTTGCCGATCCCGAGGAAGTCGGCGACCAGAGCATCGGCGGGGTGCAGAAAGACGTCCTCGGTCTCACCCACCTGGGTGATCCGGCCGTCCTGCATGATTGCGATCCGGTCGGCGAGCGTAAAGACGTCTTCGAAGTGATGGGTTATCTGGATGATGGTCGTTCCGGTGGCGTGTCGGACCCTGGAGAGTTCGGCCCGCATCCGCTCCCGTGTCCGGCCGTCGAGAGCGCTCAGGGGCTCGTCGAGAAGGAGGATCGTTGGCCGAAGGATGAGCGCGCGTGCCAGCGCGACCCTCTGTTGCTCGCCGCCGGAGAGAGAGCCCGGGTATCGATCTGCGAGGTGCGTGATCTCGAGCAGCGCTGCGATCTCCTCCGTCCGGGCTCGCCGTTCCTCGCGAGGGACCCGGTCCTGGCGTAGCCCGAACGCGATGTTCTCCGTCACCGTGCGGTGGGGAAAGAGCATGTAGTCCTGGTAGACGATCCCGAACGGGCGGTGGCGTGGCGCCGTCCTGGTGATCTCCTCCCCGTTCAGCACGATCCGGCCCCCCGACGGGGTATGGAGGCCGGCGATCGTCTCGAGGAGGACGGTCTTGCCCGCCCCGCTCGGGCCGATGATCGCGAGGTGTTCATTCCTATTCACCTCGAGCGACACGTCCTGGAGCCTGAACTCGCCCAGGTTGATGGAGAGTGATTCGATCCGCAGCATGGCCCGTTCTCCTAGAAGACATTCACTCCCCGGTCCATGACCTCCACCGCGCAGAGCGTGATGAGCGAGATCAGGATCAGGACCGTCGCCGCCGCCACGGCGAGGTTGAGGTCTCCGGTCGAGATGTTCAGGAAGAGCGCGATTGGGAGGGTCTCCGTCCGCATCGGAGTCGCGCCCGCCAGCATCAGGACGGCTCCAAACTCGCCCATAGCCTTCGACCAGGTGATGATCCCGCCGGCGACGAGTGCCGGCCGGGCCATCGGCAGGGTGACCTGGAGGAACGCGCCGGCGTCCGTGCACCCGAGAGTCTTCGCCACGTACTCGAACCGGGGGTTGACGGACGAGAAGGCCGATCGCAGGATCCTGATCAGGTACGGGAGGTTTACGAAAACCTCGGCAATGATGATCCCTAGTGGGGTGAAGACGACGGCAACGCCCGCCTGCTCAAGAGCCCTTCCCCATGGAGTCGTGCCGAAGAAGAGGAGGAGAGCGATCCCAGCGACCAGCGGTGGCATCGTCAGAGGCAGGGTCAGGATGAGGGTCGCCAGTCTTTTTGCCGGGAACTGGTAACGCGCGAGGGCGTACGCGATCGGAACCGCGAGCAGGAGGCAAACCCCGGTCGAGGCGATGCTGGTCACGAGGCTGAGCAGGACCGAGAACCGGATCTCCGGGCTTGCCAGGCTCGCAACAAGCGCAGGCGGCGGGGTGGCGACGATGAGCCCTCCCAGGCTCGCGCTTATGGCGAGGACGACCAGGACGGTGAGGAGGAGAAAGGGCCTGCGCATCAGCGCAGGTCCTCCTGTACCGGCGCTCCTGCCGGTATAACCGATTCGGACAGGGCCTGTCGGCTCGTCTCGCGGATCCGCTCGATGTGCTGGTCCGTGACCCAGCCGCAGACGGCGTTGGGAATGGTGTCGAAGGCGGTCACGTACGGCTTGATATCCAGGATCGGAGTCCCGTCGAGGAGGTCCAGGCCCGATACATGCAGCACGCCGTCCCGGATCTCCTGCAGAGCGACGTACGATAGCCCGATCGGGTTGGGCCGGTTGAAGTGTCGGGACGCGAAGATCCCGTGTGGCGTCACCCCGTCGGAAAGGGGTTTTTCTACCAGGGAACGTCGCTCCGCCCGGTCCAGGTGTGAGACGAGGATCAGGTGACTGAACCCCTCGACACTGGCGAGCCCCTCCTGGTAATCGGGGAAGACCTCGATCGTCCCCTCCGCTGACGAGAACGTGCTCTGGAACGGGGGGGCGCCGGGTGTCGAGAGAGGTGAATGGGCGATACCTATTGGCCTGTAGTGCATGGTCCGGTTTCTCATCGCATCATCAGCTCCATGGTTTGACCCCGGTATAGGCCGGGTCAGGATAGGAAGGGAAACCATGCCGGGCAAAGATCGCCTTCCCTTCGTCGGAGGAGAGGAACGCGACGAATGCATCGGTATCCGCAGTATTCTTCGTGAACGTGGTCGAGCCGACGGGGACGACGAGAACCTCGTTCTCGCTCGCCGGGATGGGGACGGCATCGAGCTTCTGCGGGTCGACCTGGTCCTGCGTGAGGAGGGCGGCGTCAGCCATCCCGAGGGTCATGAAGACCGTCAGTTCGTTGATGGTGGGAGCACGAGTGACGACGTTCTTCTCGACGTCGTCGGTGATGTTGAGCCGCTTGAAGAGCTTGGCGCCTGATTTACCGATCGCCGTCGCGTTCGCGTCTCCGAGCGCGAGCCGGAGCCCAGGACGAGCGAGGTCGCGCAGGGACGTGATCTGCTTCGGGTTCCCCTTCTGGACAGCGATCACCGGCACGTGATACGCGACGAGCTGGGGGGTGGTACTGACCAGCCCCTGGTCCTGGGCGATCTGGTACTCGACCGTTGAACCCGGGACGAAGATGTCTCCCCGCCGGGTCAGGTTCATCTGGGAGATCAGCACCCCGCTGCCGCCATACGTGTATTGAACGGTGATACCGTGCCTGCGGGTGAAGGCTTCTCCCACCTCCACCATGGGGGCCTTGAGGCCGGCGCCGGAGTAGACGAGGAGGCTGTCGGATACGCTCTCGCCAGGTGTGGGCGAGGTCGTTTCGGAACCGGTCGTCCCGCCCTTTACCGTTTCGGACGGGGCCGAGGTACAGCCGGCGCCGAAGAGTGCCCCGGTCACGAGGAGCACGGCGAGAAAGCCGACATAAACGGACTTCATACATAGGGGTGGGGGCGTGTCAATTATAACACTTTTTAATCAACATCGTGTTAATTATTTTATATGTACTTGGGGTATTTTATCCGATGGTGACCTGGCAGGTTTCCTGCGGGAGGAGAACCAGCAGAACTATTACCCATCCGGCGGAGCATACCCATCACCGTCTGGCTGGATCGGCCGGAGGAGAGATCATGAAGATATATATTCGTGAACGGATGCGAGTCGGTCAAGGGGTTCATCAACCCAGGTTCATCGTGCTCGCTGTCGCCGGCGGAGACCTGAAGGTTTTCGGTCATCACTTCCGAAAGACAGAGCTCGAGCAGATCGCAGTGGATTGCGGCGCCGATCTCGTGTACCTGGAACCGATGCCGGAAGACGAGCACGGCGGCAAGCGGAGTTCGTGAGTCCCGCACGAGTGCCGCCGTTCAGACGGACCGATCGGTCCCGGAGGACTCCTTCGGGCGCGTAACCGGATGTAACCAAGGTCAGGTCCTGGTACGTCGAGCCCTGCCATCGAGGTCTTCGATTCCCGGTTCGTAGGGCGGGCACCATTATGAGCTCCCGCACTATCGATATGGGACGTCCTGGAGGAGACCGCGACGATCGCTGGTACTACCTGGCGTCGCGTGCTGCTCGACCCCCGACCCTTCTCTGTCTCGATCCCCCGTTCTGGAGCCCATCCCGGCACCGGTCTAACGTATCGTGCAAACCCCTGTTCGCGCGTCCCGGGGAAAGAACCGGCAGGCTCAAGGGGGCGCTCGGTTCAGCTCTTCAGCGGAGTATCGCCTGCGATGAGTGGAGGACTGTTCGCCGACGCGAATGAGCATCCCGACCTGGTGGCTGAAGCCGCCTCGGCAGTCGGCAACTTCGGGACGGTGCTTCCTCTTCTCTTCGGAGTTGTCCTTGCCACCGGCCTATCGCCGGGCTCCGCTCTCCTTCTCTTCGGGCTCTGGTACGTCATCGCGGGCCAGGTCTACCGCCAGCCGATCCCGGTCGAGCCAATGAAGGCTGTCGCTGTGGTCGCGATAGCGGGCGGGGTGGGTGCCGGCCAGGTGGCGGCGGCGGGTCTCATCCTGGGCGTCGCATTCCTCGCCCTCGGTCTCCTCGGGTGGATCTCGCCGATCGTCTCGCGCATCCCCGTCCCCGTCACAAGGGGTGTCCAGCTTGCGCTCGGCTTTATGCTCGCCCGTTCGGCCCTCGGGTTCGCCATTGCCGATCCGGTGCTCACCCTGCTCGGTCTCTTAATAATCCTGGCCTTCTGGCTCATACGCCGGCAGTACGCGGTCCCTGACCTCTCTGCTCTGGTGGTCCTCGCGATCGGTGTCGGTCTGGGGGTGCTCGGTGGGGCTTCGCCGTCTCTCACTCTCCCAGTACCGGTGCCAGTGTTCCCAACCACCGGGGACTGGGTTCCCGCACTCCTCCTGCTCGTGGTTCCGCAGGCGCTCCTCACGCTCACCAACTCGATCGCCGCGACCGAGCTCCTGGCTCGTGACCTCCTCCCCCGCCCTCCCCGTGCGGACCTCCTCTCGCGGATGATCGGCCTGATGAACCTGGGCTCGGTCCCCTTCGGCGGCATTCCGCTCTGCCACGGCGCCGGTGGTCTCGCGGCTCAGTACCGGTTCGGAGCCCGCACCGGGTGGTCCAACCTCTTTGCTGGCCTCCTCCTCATCGGGATCGCGTTTGTCGCCGGTACCCCCGAATCGGTCGCCCTCTTTCCCCCGGGCCTCCTGGCGGCTCTCCTCCTCGCCGTCGCGCTCACGCTTGCGCGCCACGGCGTCCAGACCACCGCTCCCGTTCCCACCGCCGCCGTCGCTATCGCCTCCCTCGTGACGTCCCTGACCGTCGCGTTCGTGGTCGGATGGATCGTCGCCTGGGCGAGTTCAAGGTTCCTAGGAGGACACCTTCGAGGATTGTAAACTATGTTAAATTAACATAATCAATCAATCCATCTTTTTTATAGCATCAGGTCCAACGATCAAACTGATGGGCCTCCGGCACCGGCATACCTGCACGGGGTCGGACGCCCGGGTGAACAAACCATGAACGGACGATTCCTGCTTTCACTCCTCACAATCGTCGCCGTCGGTGCCATTCTCGTCGCCGGCTGCGCGACCACTCCGAGCTCCTCAGGCTCGAACGCCACGACTGCCCCGTCCCTGAACGAGACCCGGACCATCACGGACATGTACGGCCACCAGGTCACAGTCCCGGCAACGCCGCACCGCGTGGGGATCTTCGGAGGACCGATCGGCATGGTCCCGTTCATGCTCGGTGTGCAGGACACCCTCGTAGCGGTGACCAAGGGACACAAGTCCGAGCTCCTCGTTAAGATCTATCCCCCGCTCAAGGACCTTCCCGCGCCTCGGGCGCAGAACGGGCAGATCAACATCGAGGAACTCCTCGCGAGCAACCCCGAGTTCGTCATCGCGGGCGATGTCGACGGTGCGATCGTCGAGAAGCAGACTCGCATCCCGGTTGTCTACTTCATGTCGGATGCAGACGGCACCTTCAACGACACCAAGAACGAGGTCCTCTTCCTCGGTCAGCTCTTCAACCGGACCAATAAAGCCGAACACTTTGCTTCGTACCTCGACACGACGGTCGACCTTGTCAAGAACCGGACCGGGGACATCCCTGCGGACAAGCGCCTCAAGGTCTTCAAGGGCTACGATACGACCCACCTGGTCACCTACGGTGGGGATTCCTACATGAACGAACGGATCGAGGCTGCCGGCTGTATCAATGTCGCCGGCCCGATCTCCACCAAAGGCCAGAAGGAGGGTCTCCACTCCGGCCTCGACCAGGTCTCGCGAGAGCAGGTCCTTGCCTGGAACCCCGACATCATCGTGATCGACACGGGTTCCCCCCAGGATCTCTACGATGACCCGCAGTGGGCCGGCATCGCCGCGGTAAAGAATCACCGAGTCTACCGACAGCCCAGCGGCCTATTCGTCTGGAACCGGCCCTCCGCCGAATCCGCCGTCCTCTTCCCGATCTGGCTGGCCTCGGTCGCCTACCCCGACCGGTTCACGGATATCGACATGAAACAGGAGGTTAAACGGTTCTACGCCGAGATCTTCGAGTACGACCTCTCGGACGAGGACGCAGAGAAAGTGCTCTCGGGCGGCTTCTCCCAGTCGTCGATCTTTGGCGGTGCGGCCCAGGGTAACGTGAGCGCCAAGAACGCGACGGCAAGCGGCACTCCCACGGCCTGAACGAATGAGGTCGCCCCAGACCGGGCCCGCAACCGCACTGCCCACCATCCATGACTGTCACCTGCGGACCCGGTCTGCGGCCAGTGAGCGGCCTGGCCCAGGGGCGAGTGCCAGGGGAGTCCATGGGCTCCCCGGCAAGGACCCCCTCCCGGCACGTCCGCACACCGTGATCGAGGAGGGTACATGACCGAGAACGACCGACCGAAGCGAATGGGAGAGTTCCCGGTCCTGGTCCTCCTCTGTCTTTTGCTCGCGGGCCTCTTCTTCGTCTCCCTCTTCATCGGTCGGTATCCGGCCGACCCGGTCACGGTGGGCCGGATCCTGCTCTCGCTCGTCCTGCCCGTGGACCCGACATGGCCGGTCACAGTCGAGACGGCCGTTCTCGACGTCCGTCTCCCGCGGGCGCTCGGTGCGATGCTCGTCGGCGCCGGTCTCTCGATCTCGGGCACCGCCTTCCAGGGGCTCTTCCGCAACCCCCTCGTCTCGCCGCAGATCCTGGGTGTCTCGGCCGGCGCCGGCTTCGGCGCAGCCCTCGCCCTCCTGCTCTTCGACGGGACCGCGCAGGTCCAGGCCCTCGCCTTCGTCTTCGGTCTCATCGCGGTCGGTATCACCTATGCGATCAGCCGCCTCTATACGATCAACCCTGTCCTGATGCTCGTGCTCGCGGGCATGGTCGTAGGAGCCCTTTTCCAGGCCCTAACCTCGATGATCAAGTACGTAGCGGACCCGCTCAACCGGCTGCCTGCCATCGTCTTCTGGTTGATGGGCTCGTTCAACGGCGTCTCCCTGGCGGACCTCGCCTGGGTCGCGCCACCGATCCTCGTCGCCTGCGCGGTCCTGGTCCTGCTCCGTTGGAGGCTCAACCTCCTCTCGCTCGGTGAGGAAGAGGCCCGATCCCTTGGCGTGAACACCCGGGGGCTCATGGCTGTGATCATCCTCTGTACGACCGTGATCGTCGCTGCCGCAGTCTCGATCAGCGGCATGATCGGCTGGGTTGGACTCGTCATCCCCCACCTCGGTCGAATGATCGTCGGCCCCGATCACACGGCCCTCGTCCCGGTGTCCGTCGTGCTCGGCGCTCTCTACCTTCTCTTCGTCGACGACCTTGCGCGGACCCTGCTGACCACTGAGATCCCGATTGGCATCATCACGGCGATCATCGGCGCCCCGTTCTTCCTATACCTGCTGCGCCGCAACCGGACGGGGTGGAATTAGGATGGATCCACGCCTGGAAGTCAGGGAGGTGTCCTTCACCTATATCGACGGCCCCGTCGTCTTCTCCGGTGTCTCGTTCACAGTCGGGGCGGGCGAGGTCTTCTCGATCCTCGGTCCGAATGGGACGGGAAAGTCCACGCTCCTGAAATGCTGTGGTCATCTTCTCGCCCCTTCATCGGGGGAGGTGTTGATCGAGGGACGGCCGCTCGCCGAGCTATCGGCGAACGAGCGGGCACAAGCGCTCGGGTACGTGCCCCAGACCCATTCACCCCCCTTCCCGTTCCCGGTTCGTGACTTCATTGCCATGGGCAGGGCGCCGTACATCGGTCTCTTTTCCACGCCGGCCCGAGACGACGTGGACCGTGCCGAACAAGCGATGGCCCGGGTCGGCATCGCCCATCTCGCGGACCGGCCGATCACCCAGGTGAGTGGTGGCGAGCGACAGCTTGCCCTGATCGCTCGCGTGCTGGTCCAGGAGCCGACGATCATGCTCCTCGACGAGCCGACCTCGCACCTTGATTTCGGGAACCAGCTCCGGATCCTCGAGGTGGTCCGGTCTCTCGCTGACGAGGGGATCACCTGTCTCGTGGCCACGCACTACCCGGACCATGCGTTCATCACCGACGGCCGTTCGGCGATCCTACGCGACCGTACCCTCAGTGCTGTCGGCTCCAACCAGGACGTCATCACCGAGGAGAACCTTAAACGAGCCTACGGCATCGATGTTCAGGTGCGTGAGATCGGGCCGCCGGTGGGCCGGCGGATCTGTATCCCCCTCTTCTCGCGGAGGGGCACATGAGCCCGAACGTCCCTCCTCCCCTCTCTTCTCGCCGGGGCGATGAGGATCGCCTGATCGACGAGGGTGTCACCCCCTTCTGCTCGATCCCGGCGCTGGGGGCCAGGCCGGCTCCGGCACCTCACGATGCCTTGAGCAGTGAGTTATGGCGGCCGGATCGACCGTACAGACCTGTTGACCTGCAGGGCCCGGGCCGACCACCGGTTCACCGTCATCACCGGCGATCCGGGCCTATCACTGGAGAATAAAACCATGCCCCAAGACACCTGCATACCGGACCCGTACGGCGACACGATCGACTGGAACAGCATATGGACCGCCCGAAAACTGCGGCACCTCGCCATCCCTGGATACCGCGAGGGGGACGGGTTTTTCCAGCAGAAGTCGAATGTTCTACGGTTCTTTTCGCGCAGGACCGAACCGAACCCCCGGGTCCAGCAGCAACTCGCCTGGCTCCAGCCCCCTCGAGGAGTGCGTATACTCGACATCGGCGCGGGTCCCGGCAACCTGGCGGTCCCTCTTGCCGAGCGCGGATGCCACGTGGTCGCCGTCGAGCCGGCGGCCCCGATGCGTGACATGCTGAGCGAGAATGCCGCGAGGGCCGGTGTTGAGGTCGAGGTCGTTCCGTCTGCCTGGGAGGATGTGGACCCTGCCACACTGGGGGGGTCCTTCGACCTCGTGATCGCCTCCTTCTCGCTCACGATGGTCGACATCAGGGCGGCCCTCGAGAAGATGCACGGGGCGTGTGACGGTGAAGTGCACCTCTACTGGTTTTTCACCCCGCCACCGTGGGGGCGGGTCCTTCGCGCGCTCTGGCCCGAGGTGCACGGGGCGGAGTACCATTACGAGCCGATGGCCGGCTGTCTCGTCAATGTCCTCCTGCAGATGGGGGTCTTTCCGACTGTCGAGCCGGCTTTCATGGGTGGGGTTCATAACTATGGGACGATCGACGAAGTCGTCGACGAGTTCGCCCACCGGATGAACAGGCGGGACAGGACACACGACGGGGTGATCAGGGACGGCCTCCTCCGTCTCCTGCGCCGGGAAGAGGACGGCTCACTTGTTCTCGACCACCCCGCCTGGCACGCCCACGTCTGGTGGGACACGCGCGAGCAGTTGATTCGGCCGGAATTCAACCCCGTCTACTGATCTCCCCCGTCGGGCACGCTCTTTCTGGACCGTTGTCCCAGGACATGCACGGTTCCGATCACCATGAACGAGATGGCGACCAGCAGGAGTGCGAGGGAGACCGAGCTCCCGATATCACTCTGCATCTCGCCGTAGATCGCGAGAGGCATGGTCTGTGTTCGCCCCTGGAGGTTCCCGGCAAACATGATCGTCGCACCGAACTCCCCGAGAGCCCGGGCGAAGCTCATGATCGCCCCCGAGACGAGTCCTCCCGCGGCGAGTGGGGCTGTAACGTGCACGAAGACCCGAAGGGGAGACGCTCCGAGAGTCCGGGCCGCCGCCTCGTAGACAGGGTCGACCTCGGCGAACGAGGTGCGTGCGTGGCGGAGATAGAAGGGTGCTGCAACGAAGCACTGGGCCATGATGACCGCGACCGTCGTGAACGCGACCGTGATGCCCAGCGGCTCCAGGTACTGCCCGATCAGCCCGTGTCGGCCGAACGCGATGAGCAGGGAGAGGCCGGCGACTGCAGGCGGCAGCACAATCGGCAGGTCGGTCAGGGCCTCTACCAGGGCACGCCAGGGATAGTCGCGTCGCGCGTTCAGGTACGCGAGCGGCGTGCCGAACAGGATGACGAGCAGCGTGGCGATTGTCGCGGTCGAGAGCGAAAGCGTGAGGGCGTCCGCCACGATGGGTACCGATGGCGCCTGGGCGAGGGTGTCAAGCGGCACCGAGAGAACGAGCGCCACCAGGGGGACCGCGATGAAGAGCGCGAAGAGGCCGGCAAGTCCCCCTGATAAGAGCCCACCGATGACTCTCCGTGCCCGGAAAAGAGGGTGACCTGGAGCGGGTCGGTACATGCCGGACCTTTCTTCAGACCGGTGCGAAGCCGTACTCTGCAAGCTTCTCCCGCCCGGTGGAAGAGATGAGGAACTCGATGAACGCCGCTGCCTCGTCCCTGTTCTTTGTCTGGGTCAGGATCCCGATCGGGTAGTCCGCAACGACCTCGTAATGCTCCGGGAGATCGATGGCGATGACCCGGCCTTTCTGCGCGGCAGGGACATCGGATGCATATGCGATCCCAGCATCCGCCTCGCCCAGGACGACCTTTGTCGCCAGGTTGTTGACATTCGTCTCTTCAGAGATGACGTTTGCCAGGACACGCTCCTTGAAGGTGGGGCCGTACTCTGAGTCGTTCATTGTCCTGTTCAGGAGCTGGCGCGCGTAATCGCCGATCGGAACATCCTTTGTCCCGATGACGAGCCGTACCCCGGGTTCAGCGAGGTCGCTGAGCTCCTGGATGCCAGCGGGATTGTCAGTGGGAATTAGGATCACGAGCCGGTTCTGGACGAAGAACCGGACTGAACCATTCTCGATGAGCCCAGCCTTCTGTGCGAGGTCCATCTGTTTTGTGTTGGCGGAGGCGAAGATGTCCGCGTGCGCTCCCTTTTCGAGCTGCGTGCGAAGGAGCTGTGAGCCATCGAAGTTCAGTATCACCCGGGTGCCGGTCCGGTTCACCTCGAAGAGCCTTCCGCATTCGGTAAACGCGTCCTTCAGCGATGCTGCGGCGAAGACGGTCAGCTCAGTGGTCGACGAAGGTGTCGCCGGAGCAGACTCTGCAGCCGGCGCCATGCAGCCGGCGGCCATCATCATCAGTCCAAGGAGCAGGGTGCCGG
This sequence comes from Methanoregulaceae archaeon, assembly GCA_050178135.1. Classification (GTDB taxonomy): domain Archaea; phylum Halobacteriota; class Methanomicrobia; order Methanomicrobiales; family Methanospirillaceae; genus UBA288. The sequence goes on from JBFXGJ010000002.1 coordinate 17,395, forward strand.
CGACGCGGAGTATATTCAGAGTGGTTCTCATCAAATACAGCCTGCCAGCTCGATGTCATCCCAGGAGCTGACTCTTTAAGTTTTATTAACCAATGATAAAAATTAATCTTTTTTATTATATACACCCTTATCGCCCGGGGGAAATTGCTCCGCGATGATAGGCCTGCAGGCCTCAATGACGGATTGGAGACGCTGGTCAGCCCCCGTGGGGGCGATCAGGGAGGGGCAGCCCTTCTCCTCGATGACGGCGAGATGACAGCGACGAGCCCGGATCGCCTCGTGAGCTGTGACGGCCCGTCCTCCGATCGGCTCGACGTGGAGGCCCTGGCTGGAAGCCGACGCCACGAGTCTCTCGAGGAGAGGTCCGGCCTCTCCATGCACGAGGAGTGTCCGGCCAATCACCCGCTCTCCAGCAGTCAGACGGACATCCTGCACGGTCCCCGCCTCGTACCCCTCGACGCCGCCTGGAATGTGCAGAAATGCGTGTGGGCCGATATCGGCGAGGTGTGATGCCGGTGCTCGCGCACGTGGGTAGGCCACCCAGCGCCCATCCACGAACCCCAGGGTGAGGGGGACGAACTCGTCGATCCCCACCTCTGACGCGACTGTTCGGGCGAGCTCGACCTGGACTGTCGGGTCCGTCACGGTCGGTGGAAAACCCCAGGCACAGAGAAGCGGAGCAACGAGTTCCCTGAGCACGACCCCTGCAGCGAAGGGATACCCGGGCAGGGCGATGATGGGAACATCGCGGACACGTCCGGCAAGGGTGGGGCGCCCTGGCTGCATCGCGACGCCATGGAAGACAACCTCCCCCTCCTCCCGGATAGCACCGGCAGCCCCGTCGTTCGCCCCTTTCGAGATCCCTCCGAAGACCAGGACCAGGTCCACGTCGACAGTCGCCGTTGACAGCGCGGCACGGACCTCCTCGACCGATCCCGGAATTGCGGGGAGGGGGCGACAATCGACTCCCCGGCCAGAGAGGAACGCGCTCGCCCGGGTTGTGTTCGACTCGATCACCTCGCCGGCACCCGGACGGGTGCCGGGGGGAACGAGCCCCTGTCCGACCGGGAGAAGGGCGACATGGAGTGCGCGGACAAGGATTCGTTCAATGCCGCAGGCGACGAGGGCCCCGACCTCGTCCGGACGGATGCGGTGGCCGGCGGGAATAATCACGGCCCCCGCCCTGACCTCGCCACCCGCGCGTCGCACGTGCTGTCCTGCGCGAGCCGCTTTCCTGGTCGAGAAGCCCGAACCGGACCGCTCCAGTTCCTCCACCATCACAACTGCATCGCATCCGGGAGGCAGGGGCTCTCCCGACTCCACGGGGATTGCCGAAGGCAGGGGGACGGGTGTCTGATCGCGAGCCCCGAGGGTTTCGACGCTCTGGATTGCACATCCGTCCATGAGGCACCGGTCCTCGCCGGGCAGATCGAATGCCGCCATAACGGGTGCTGCCGTCACCCGTCCGACTGCCTGGGTGATTGCGACCATCTCGGACCGTGACGGGACCGTGTATGAACCGGTGATGAGGGCGCGCGCCTCGAGAAATGTGACCTGGTCGAAGAACCGCATGGGACCGCTCCGGGGAATGTCTGTTCGAAGGATAGAAATAATGTTTGCAACAAAAGGGATATGTTAATTGAATTAGATGAACAATGTATTTCTTCACTCAGGGATCCCCACCTCGTCACGATGATCTCAGGTGCAGGGGCGGTGCGATGATCGCCGCAGGATCGCCCGGTCCGCTAACCCGCAAGGTGAGAGTGATCGCAGTAGATCAGGGAGGTGTTCGGGAGGACCGGACAGAGGTCTGCGAGGAGAGGATGATGCAGGTCTTTGTCAACGACGTCCCGTTCGTCCGCCTCGCCCTGACCAACGACCGCCTGGAGGAGTTCATCAATGGTTTTCTTGTCTGCGAGGGGGTCGTCACGTCCCCCGATGTCGTTGAGGTGGTGCGGATCGACTCGGATGGCATCCGGGTGCGAGTCGACGGCGACGCCCTCCGGCACCCGGAGCTTGAACTGCGCACCTCCGGCTGTCCGGGGATCGCCTGCGGGATAGACGCCTGCCGTCGACCTCTTCCCGATGGCCCGACGGTCGAAATGAGCTACCTCCTTCGGGCAGCGGGTCTCATCAACGAACACGCGCGCCTTTGGAGACGCACTGGCGGAACGCACTGCACCGTGATCACCGATCCCTCCGGTGAGGTGATTGCAGCGGCAGAGGACATGGGCCGCCACACCTCGGTCGACAAGGCGGTCGGTTCGGCCCTGCTTGACGGAGCAGACCTCTCATCAGCCCTCCTCGTCTGTACGGGCCGTCTCCCCTCCGGCATGGTCGTCAAGGCGTACCGGGCTGGCATCCCCATCGTCGTCTCGAACACAGCCCCTATGTTGGCTGGAATTGACCTGGCAGAGCGGCTGAACATGACCCTGGTCGGGTTCGCCCGCCCCCCGCGGTTGACGATCTACTCGCATCCCGGTCGAATCCTGTGGAATGGGGTTGACATATCGTCAGTTGCGCAGGGAGATAAGCGGTCATCCGCCCCCGCCTGAGGAGTGTCATCGATGGAAGTCCTGTTCGGAGCGATCCAGCACGGATCCGCTTCCGGGCCCGATGAATCGGTCTGCTCGATCGAGGATGCAATCGGATTCATCCGACAGTCCGCGCTCCCCGCCACCACCGAGCTCGTTCCGATCGACCGGGCAGATGGACGCGTGCTCGCGGAGCCTGTCCATTCGGGGTGCGACGTTCCCGGGTTCGACCGATCGGCGATGGACGGATACGCCGTCCAATCAGCCGATACCGCATTAGCGTCTCCGGACACCCCGGTGATGCTCCGGATAGGGGGCTCGGTCCGTATGGGCTCCTCGTACCATCCGGCGCTCGGATCGGGCGAGGCCTCTCCAATCCCCACGGGAGGTCAGCTGCCGCCAACGGCGGATGCGGTCGTCCCGAACGAGCTGGTCGAACGGCGCGGTGAGCTGCTGGCCCTCTCCCGCCCGGTCCAGGCGGGGTCGAACGTGATCCTTCGGGGGTCCGATATCGCTGCGGGAAGTCTCCTTGTCCCCGAGGGATGGATGGTGCGACCGCAGGATGTCGGGGTGCTTGCTGCGATTGGCAGGACCTCGGTCCGGGTGCGGCGTCCGCTCTGCATTGGTGTTATCCCGACCGGCCTCGAACTCGTGGACGCCGGGACGATTCCAGCCCCAGGCGAGGTCCGGGAGGTGAACTCTCACCTGATCGGTGTTTTTCTCAGGCGACAGGGTGCCATTCCCGTGATCTCGGGGGTGGTGCGTGACGACCCTGACGAACTCACCTATGCCGTCCTCCGGTCGGTTGCCGACTGCGACGCCGTGGTGGTCTCGGGTGGGAGCGCACGGGGCGAGCGAGACATCACCGGGCAGGTCCTCGCACGACTCTCCGACCGGACAATGCCCGCCGTCACGATCGGTCCGGGAAAACCGACCCGGGTCGCGATGGTCCACGGTCGGCCTGTCATCGGCTTGCCGGGCCACCCGGCCTCGTCGTTCATCGTCCTCGTCCTGTTCCTGGCGCGCCTGCTGGCGGGGATGCAGGACGGGTGCCGGCGGACAACGTGCCGGCAGACCGTCCGCCTCGCCAAGCCTGTTCCACTTCGCCGTCGGCGCGAGACCTTCCGGCTGGTCCACATCCGGGATGGGTGGGCCACACCGGTGGATGGCGAGCCCGGTCGGCTATCGACCCTCTTTGAATGCGACGGGATCGTCGTCGTCCCACCGGATGGTGATGGGCTCAAAGCCGGGGACGAGGCGGAGGTGATCACCTGGTGACCCGGAGCGCCGTCAGTACCCTGGAGACCTTCGGGTCATCGGTGAGCGCCGTGGGGACCACGAGCACTCGCGCCGACTCCCCGGGTCCCCGGTAACGCCAGGATGGACAGTCGACCATCCGGGCGTCCTCGAACACGGCCACGTGACACGCTGACGTTTCAATAAGGGCATGCGCCTCCTGCGGCGCACACGGGACGAGGGCGACCCGGTATACATCGTCGGGAACCTCGAGACCGGCGACTGCGCCGACCACCAGGACGGTGCGGTCGATCGTATCGGGGTCAGCCAGGAGCTCCACCTCCGCCATCGCCCCAACCCCGTACGACTCGATTCCGTCCGGGACCAGGAGGCGTGCGTTCGCACGAAGCTGGGAGAGTGCTCCACGGGGTCCGCGCGGTTGCCGTATGCCGATGACCACGCCATCGACACAGGCGACCGAGAGGGGGATCGTCTCGGTGAACCCGGGGTGTGATTCGATTGACAGGCCCAGCCGCACGGGGACCCTCTGGGCCCCGGGCGCCGGGAGCCCCCACGAGGCGAGCAGTGGGACGAGGAAGTATTCGGTGAGGAGGGTGACGGGCTGCGCGCGCCCCGGTAGCGAGACGACGGGGACATCACCCACACGAACGACGAGGAACGACCGGCCAGGGCGTGCGGCGACACCGTCCACCACGACCCTGCCGAGCGATCGCACGACTCCGAAGGCGACGTCGCGCGTTCCACGTCCACTCCCCCCGCAGACCACGACCAGGTCGCAGCCCTCCACGAGAAGGGCCTCGATGGCGCCTCGGACAGCCGCCGGGTCATCGCACGTCACGGGGTGGACGATCGTCTCGGCCCCCTGGGGGGCGAGCAGGGCACGGATCGCAACCGGGTTCGAGGCGATACTCTCGCCCGGCCCGGGCCTCGTTCCGGGGACCACGAGCTCGTCACCGGTCGGGACGACTCCGACTCTGACCGACCGTGCCAGGACGAGCGTCACCCCCGCGGCGACCAGGGAGCCGATATCGCCGGGACGAAGCCGATGTCCAATGTCGAGCAGAGTGGTGCCGCAGGCGATCTCGCTCCCGGCACGCCTCACCCCGTCACCCGGACGCACAGGCACCTCGATGGCGATCCGGCCGCTCTCCTCGCGGCAGTCCTCGATCGGCACCACGGCGTCAGTCCCTGGTGGTAGGGGCCGGCCCGTATCGACGCGCCCGGGTGTTTCGACGAGGATCGGTCGTTCCGGGGTTGCTCGGGCGGTCTCGAGGCTCCGGACGCAAAAACCGTCCACGTCCGCCACGTCGGTTCCCGGAATGGAAAAACCGGCCTGTACCGGGGCCGCAAGAACCCGTCCGATAGCCTTCTCCACCGGGAGCTCGATGGTCCGGGTCGGTCGCAAGAAGGCTTCAATGATCCGCGCCCGGGCCCGCTCGAACGGCAGCAGCGTACCCGGGGAGGCAGGTGATCTGTTCAACTAAAGAGGGTTATTCACTCCTCTTATTAACCATCGCGCCCATTCATCTGGAGTGGACCCCCAGAAGGCACTCGAATCGGCAGGGGGCGTCATCACCCACCGCAACCCTGCCCGGTGTACTGTCCGGCTCCGGTGTCCGGCCGGCCTCCTGACGCCTGAACAGCTTGTCGGCCTCGGCCGTATTGCACGGAATGCAGGTATCGACGCGGTGCACCTGACAACGCGCCAGACCCTTGAACTGCCCGGTGTCGATCCCAACTCTCTCGGACCCCTGCTCGATGCTCTCGAAGGAAACAAGACACCCCTGGGGGCGGAGCGGAACGAGGTGGTGAACGTCGTCGCCTGCCCCGGTACTGCCTCCTGCCGTCTTGCCGCGATCGAGACCGTCGACCTGGCCCGGGAGCTTGATCGCCGTTTCTTTGGCGTTGAGCTCCCGGTCAAGATGCGGATCGGCATCTCGGCCTGTCCCAACATGTGCGCCGGCGAGTCGCTCTGCGAGATCGGGATCACCGGTATCCGTCGGCCCCTGCGAGATACCGCACGATGCACCGGTTGCGGAACGTGCGCGAACACCTGCCGAGAGGGGGCGATCATGATGGTGAACGGTTCCCTCTCTCTCGACGAGGCTCGCTGCGTCTCCTGCGGTATGTGTATCGATCGGTGTCCATTCGCGGTTCTCTCGGACGAGGGTGCAGCGTATCGCGTGACAGTCGGCGGCCGACGTGGGCGCCACCCCGCCGTCGGTCACGAACTGGTGACTGTCCAAACGCCTGGCCAGGTGGTCGTTGTCGTCGGAGCCGTCCTCGACCGGTGTTACCGCCGTGCGTACATGGACCGGCACTTCGCAGACCAGCTGGACCTCATGGACCTGGAACAACTGCGCGCTGAACTTAATCTGCGCTTCAAATCTGGTGACGAACCTTAATTTCTCAGATCTTGGGATTCGTTGTAGGGAGCATGGGAGGGGCGAGTGGTTAATCTTGTGATCTGCAATATATTGATATTTAAGAAATGTTAGGTTAAAACAATTAATTTTTTTAACTACTCCCTTTTTTTAATGAATTCTCCATATCTTGGTATGACCATGCCAGATGGGAAACGCCTGGCTCTGAGGGCGTCTCCCGCGGGGTGAGGTGAACCTGTGAATAGCTCGATAACATTGAACCTGATCACCCAGCGTGCCATCGAAGAAGGTGTCGCGATGGAGAAAGGCAAGACAACGCCGGAGTACTTCGAGGCCTGCTCGATCATCGAGATGAACCTCGAAGACATCCGGCGACTCGGGATCTTTCGGAATACCAACGTACGCGTGACGAGCGAGTCGGGATCGGTCATCGTCAAGGCCGTCGTTGCCGGCCAGTTCTGCCCACCGGGGCTGGCCCATATACGTCAGGGGGTCTGGGCAAACCAGGTTGTCCCACCACGGACCCAGTCTACGGGCGTGCCGCAGTACAGCGGTTTTCCCGTGACCGTTGAACCCGCGCCGGGAGAGCGGATCAAATCAGCACTCGAATGTGTCCAGGGAGCCTGCGGGCTCTGGAACGGAGGTACATAACTATGCCAGTCACCCATACCCAGGTCGGGTGCCCGTACTGTGGCGCCTCATGCGATGACCTCGAGATCGTCGTCTCGGACGACGGCAAGGAGGTTCTCGAGGTCAGGAACGCCTGTGCGATCGGCAACGAGATCTTCCACCATGCCACAAAACCAGGGCGAGTGAAACTCCCCCGCCTTCGCCAGGAGGACGGAACTTATAAGGATATCTCGTACGACGAGGCGGTCGATTACACAGCCAGGGTGCTCATCGCTGCGAAGAAGCCCGTGATTTACGGCTTCGGATCGACCAACTGCGAGGCGATGGCCGCTGTCGGGCGCGTGGCCGAGAAGGGTGGCGCGGTCCTCGACAACTGTGCCTCGATCTGCCATGGCCCGTCGTTTCTTGCGATCTTCGATAACGGCTACCCGAGCTGCACACTCGGCGAGGTCAAGAACAGGGCCGACGTGATCATCTACTGGGGGTGCAACCCGATGCACGCCCATCCGCGCCACGCTTCGCGGTACGCGGTCTTCCCCCGTGGTTTCTTCACCCGAAAAGGGCACAAGAACCGGACCGTGATCTGCATCGACCCACGCGAAACCGATACGGCGAAGATCGCGAACCTTCACCTGATGGTGAAGCAGGGGCACGACTATGATCTCTTCAACGCCTTCAGGACGGCACTCCGGGGACACGAGATCCCCGAGGAGGTCGCCGGGGTCCCGCGAGAGCAGATCCTCGAAGCGGTCGAGGCGATGAAGAAGGGGCGATTCGTCTCGATCTTCTACGGGATGGGCCTCTGTCACTCGGACGGTAGGAACCACAACGTGGATATAGCTATCAGCCTGACCCGCGACCTGAACGCGGTCACCAAGGCGACGATCATGGCCATGCGCGGTCATTACAACATTGCCGGCCCGGGCCAGGTATGGTCCTGGTCGTACGGCTTCCCATACTGCATCGACCTCTCGAAGGGGTCCGTCGCGCACATGAACCCCGGTGACACCTCGTCGATCGACCTTGCCATGCGCGGCGATTGCGACGCTTTCGTCAACGTCGGGACCGACGCGGGTGCACATTTCCCGATCCCGGCGGTCAAGCAGCTCCGAAAGCACCCGTGGATCACGATCGACCCGAATATCTGCATGGCGTCCGAGATCTCGGACCTCCATATCCCCGTCGCTATCGTCGGCGTCGAGGAAGGGGGCGTGGTCTACCGTATGGACAACGTTCCGATCCAGTTCAAGAAGGTACTTGAACCCCCCGAGGGCGTGATCAGTGACGAGGAACTCTTCAACCGGATCTATGTCCGGATGTGCGAGCTGACCAGGACCGAGCCCATCTGGGTCCACCACCCGGCCCTCGATGTGGCGAAGGCCGCAACGGAGGAGTAAGATGACCGAACTGTTCATTCGGAATGGGGCGGTCTTCGACCCGACGCGGGGAATCGACGGCGACGTGATGGATGTCGCGATCCGCGACGGCCGGATCGTGGAATCGGTCGGGTCCAGTGCGAAGGTGATCGACGCCACCGGTAAGACCGTGATGGCCGGCGGGGTGGACGTTCACTCCCATGTCGCCGGTCCGAAGGTGAACGCGGGCCGGACGATGCGCCCCGAGGACAAACTCTTCAAGAGCCCGATGGCCTCCGGTGGCAACCGGATGGAGATGGGCTTCTCGATCCCCTCGACCTTCAAGACCGGGTACGATTACGCTCGGATGGGGTACGCGTTTGTAATGGAGGCCGCGATGCCGCCGCTCCATTCACCGCATGTCCACGAGGAGATTCACGACACGCCGATCATCGACGAGGGGGCCCTGCCTGTCTTCGGCAATAACTGGTTCGTGCTGGAGTATCTCAAGCGAAAAGAGATTGAGAACGCGGCGGCTTACACCGCCTGGCTTCTCAAGGCCTCGAAGGGGTACGGCATCAAGGTCGTGAATCCGGGCGGCACCGAGGCGTGGGGTTGGGGCCTGAACTGCCTCACCCTTGACGACGAGGTACCGTACTTCCAGATCACTCCAAAGGAGATCATCAGCGGCCTGATCCAGACCAACGAATACCTCGGTCTCCCGCACTCGATCCATATCCACCAGAACGATCTCGGGAACCCCGGCAATTATCGGACCACCATCGACTCGCTCAGGCTTGCAGAGGGCGTGAGGGCGAACAACCGGTTTGGCCGCGAGCAGGTGATGCACTCGACCCACCTGCAGTTCCACGCCTATGGTGGCGACTCGTGGGCCACGTTCGAATCGCGGGCCCGCGAGGTGGTGAACTACGTCAATCATCAGAAGAATATCACGTTCGACCTCGGGTGCGTCACCCTCGACGAGACGACGACCATGACGGCCGACGGTCCCTTCGAGCATCACCTCAATGGGCTCAACCATCTGAAGTGGACAAACGTCGACGTCGAGCTCGAGACAGCTGCGGGTGTTGTCCCGTATGTGTACGACCCAAAGATAAAGGTCTGTGGGATACAGTGGGCGATCGGCCTCGAACTCGCCCTCCTGTGCGAGGACATGAACCGTTGTTTCATCACCACCGATCACCCGAACGCTGGGCCGTTCACACGCTACCCCCGCATCTACAGCTGGCTGATGTCTCAGAAATATCGCCAGGCGACGCTTGATTCGTTCAAGCACAGCGCCAAGGTCACAGCGGCGACTGAGATCGCGTCGCTCGACCGGGAACTGACCCTGTACGAGATCGCCCAGATGACCCGCTCGGGACCGGCACAAGCCCTCGGGCTCGGAGACTTCTACGGTGGTCTCGCACCCGGCATGGACGGGAACGTCGTGGTCTACAACCTGGACCCGAACGAACTCCCCTCCGACCCTGAACAGCTCGAGGCGGCTTTCCAGCGGGCATCCTGGTTCATCAAGACCGGCGATATCGTCGTGAAGGATGGCGAGATCATGAGCCACGGCAACAAGCGGACCCTCTGGGTCAGGGCGAAGACCCCCGAGAACCCCCAGGTCCGCCGTGATATCCACGACAAGTTCCTGAAGGACTACACGGTGGGACTCGACAACTACGAGGTGCGCGACTACCTGGCGCCCAACCCGTATGTGATCGAGGTCGACATGGAGGCCTGAGCATGGCAACGATCAGATTGAGACCGATTGCACAGCCTGACCTCTGCATCGACTGCTATGCCATCAGCCCCGATGCGATGGCGGGGAAGACCGCGCTTGAGATCGCCGATCTCGAGATCTGGGAGGGCAAGATCAAGACCCGTCTCGGTGACTTCTTCGAGATTGACGGGGCTGGAGGCTCGATACCGGCAGAGACAGAGATCGTGATCGACGGCGATGTCTCTCGCGCGAAGTACATCGGCTACAAGATGACCGGCGGATCGGTCACCGTCAAGGGAAATGTGGACATGTACCTTGGCGGGTGGATGAAGGGCGGGACGATCCATGTCCTGGGTGATGTCGATTCGTTCTGCGGCATCCAGATGGAAGGAGGCGAGATTGTGGTTGACGGACGTGCACAGAACCATGTCGGGTGCTCGTACCGCGGCGATTGGCGCGGGATGCGCGGTGGCATCCTCAGGATCCGTGGCGACGCCGGCAACGACATCGGGACCTTCATGAACGGGGGGACGATCGTGATCGAGGGCGATGCCTTCATCCACGTCTCGACGCATGCAGAGGGCGGCACGGTGATCATCAAGGGCGACGTCCAGGGACGGGTCGGCGGCCAGATGGTCAAGGGAGATATCTACGTGCTCGGATCGATCCAGCATATGCTCCCCGGGTTCAAGAGGGTCGAGAGCGTCGAGAGGGATGTCGACGGTCAGCTCTACAAACTCGACCACTTCATTGGTGATCTCGGTGAGCGCCACCCGACCGTGAAGGGCCAGGAAGTCTATGGACATCTCTATGTTCGGGCGTCCTGAATTGGAAAGGTCTGGCGATCAGGATCTGTCCTGCCGGCCCCCCTCCCCCCTCTCCAGCAGGCCAGGACAGGCGGAGATCACATGAGCGGTGAGGATCCGGGGGCGGCATTTGTCTCAGCAACCTCCTACCCCGACTATTCGACGACCGACCAGCTTCGGGGGCTTCCACAACCCCCGTTCGAGCTCCCAGTTCCGCCGAACGCGACGATCATGCCCCTCCCTGAGCCAGGTGAGGTTCGGGTGGCGCAGGTGTCAGTCCGGGACGCCCTGGAGTGGTGGGAACCGACAGGGATGCTTCACCGCACCGAGATAACGATCGAGGACCTTTCGTTCCTTCTCTGGTGCACCCAGGCGGTCAGGGAACTCTCAGGTGGCGAACGTGTCACGCTTCGGAATGTCCCGTCCTGCGGTATGCGGCATCCGCTGGAGACCTATCTCGTGGTGAATGCGGTTCGGGGGCTCTCTCCGGGTTTGTGGCGGTATCTCCCGCTTACCCACAGGCTTGTCTTCCTCTCCGGGGACTCGGAACTCACTGACAGTCTGGCTGCAGCGTGCATGAACGTCCCGGGTGTCCACTTTGCTGCGGTCACGTTCGCCTGGACGGCCGTTCCGTACCGGGCGACATGGGCTCTCGGGGCACGCGGGTATCGCGGTCTCTTCATCGATGCCGGCACCGTCTGCCAGGCGCTCGTGATGGCTTCTGCAAGCGTCGGGTGCGAAGTACGACCGATCAACCTCTTTCATGACGCACTCGTCTCTCGCCTGATTGGGTGTGATGGGACAATCGAGTTCCCAGTCCAGCTGGCGGCCGTCGGGAGGCGCGAATCCCGTCTCTGAAACGATCCCCCCACCTCCCATCGTCTCTCTCGTTACCGGAGGTTTTCAGTACATCATTTTTCATTAATACACAAGATTAATTAATGATAAGTGTTCTACTTTTATCCGGTATCGTCCCGATTCCGCACCCGTCCGCGTCACTCTGCCACCACGCCGGGCGGGCGATCGTCAGGCACATCCCGGTCAACCGGGTGCTTGCCTGTCGTACGGGCCGGGGCATGCCAGAAGAAACACAACCGGGATGGAGATACTGGGGACGTTTCGATCCCGCCCAAGTCATCGGTAACTGACTTTTTGCCGGCCGGCCTTCCAGGCCTGTCGGCTCTCATTCTCGAGATCGATGTGGTTGCTGATGCAGGTCGTGAAAAATTAGAAAAGAGATCCGCTGTAGGGGCTGGAGGCCCGGATGGAGGGACTCGGGCCTGTTCCTATTCAAGCGATGGGGTCGTAGTACGGTTCGTCTCGACAGAGAGCGCAGGTGCCGTCCACCAGGAGATTGTCGGGCACAAGTTCGCCGCAGCAGGAGCAGCGCCCCGCGTCCCAGCCCGTCCGCTGGGTCACACGGACCCTGACACGCTCCACCTGTAAACAGTCTCTGGTTCCCTGCAGGATCTCGTCGAAGAGCTGCCCCGTCATAGTACGCTTATCGAAACCCGGGTCGTGCATAAACCATGCATAATACACCGGGAGTACTTTCATACGCTCTTCATCGAGGAAGACGCGGACCGCCTCGGCGCTCGATTCCAGGCTCGGACGATTCATGGTGATCGCGAACCTGCCGGCGTGAAGCACCCGGAGTCGGTTGTTGCCGATAGTGCAGTGGGCGATCACCTGGAGTGCATCGGGAAGGCATTTCTTTGTCTCCGCGACGGCGAAGAGCTTCTCACCAGGGGATGCGCCGAGCTCGGCAAGCGCCCGTTCGACCATGAAGATTCCCATTAGTAGCCCGGGGGCGGGATAGGTATGGAACTCGCTACACCGGGCGATGGTCTCGATGATCGAGTCTGAAAGTCCGGCTTTGCGAGCATGTGACAGGACACCGGAGGGATCGGTTTCGTCTCTTGATGACATGGATGATAATTGGGATGAACCCTTTAAACACATTTCCCAAATTAACATGTTTCATCTTTTATCACGCATGTCCTGATCTGCGCGCAGGACATTTACGGGGTATTTATCGATTAATATCGGTGGACTTCAATATAGAAGTTAATAAATTTATGTTTACCTGGGGGGAATGTTTTTTAAAATGGTCCGTGTCAGATCAACATTGTCACGACCATGCCGGTCTCACGGCTGGTATGACCAACAGGATTGATGACTGTGAGCACAACAGAATCAGAAGAACTGAAGTATGTGCCGACGACCTGCCCGTACTGCGGCGTGGGTTGCGGCCTGAACCTCGTCGTAAAGGGCAATACGCTCCTGGGCGTCGAGCCCTTCAAGCGGAGCCCCGTGAACGAGGGTAAGCTCTGTCCGAAGGGAGAGACCTGCTGGGAGCACGTCCAGAAGCCTGAACGGTTGACCACCCCCTTGATCAAGAAGGACGGAAAGTTCGTCGAGGCGAGCTGGGACGAAGCGCTCGGCCTGATCGCCTCTAAGTTTAAGGAGACCTCCGACAAGTACGGTCCCAAGTCGCTCGGGTTCCAGGTCTCCTGTAGGACCGTGAACGAGGACTGCTACGCGATGCAGAAGTTCGCCCGTGTCGCGTTCCAGACCAACAACGTCGACAACTGCGCCCGTATCTGCCACGGGCCGTCCGTCGCCGGCCTTTCGCTCTCGTTCGGCTCCGGTGCGGCGACCAACCCGTTCCACGACGTCCTGAACTCCGACCTGATCATGCTCATCGGCTCGAACCCGGTCGAGGCTCACCCGCTTGCGGGGAGGCGCGTCGCCCAGGCGAAGCTGAAGGGGATCCCGATCCTTGTCTGCGATCCGCGGTACTCCGCCACCGCTCGCCTCGCTGATGACTGGCTCCGGTACAACCCCTCGACGCACATCGCCCTGATCAACTCGATGATCTACTGGATCATCAAGGAGAACAAGCACGACAAGGAGTTCATCGAGAAGCGCACGAAGGGCTTCGAGGAACTCAAGGCGATGGTCGAGAAGTACGCGGACGTCGAGGAGATCACCGGAGTCAAGCCTGAACGTGTTCGGGAGATCGCGCTCAGGTACGCTGAGGCCAAGAACGCCGTTATCATCTACTGCCTCGGGATCACCGAATTGACCACCGGCACGGACAACGTCCGTTCATGTGCCAACCTCTCGATGGTCTGCGGTAATATCGGGCGCGAGGGAGTGGGCGTCAATCCGCTCCGCGGCCAGAACAACGTCCAGGGCGCCTGCGATATGGGTGCGTACCCGAACGTCTTCTCGGGGTACCAGGCCGTCGCGGTCGAGGACAACCGGAAGAAGATGGAGAAGGCCTGGGGTATGCCAGAGGGTTCCCTGCCCGACTGGTACGGCCAGACGCTCACCGAGCAGATGTGGGCGACGGGCGAGACGGTCAAGGCGATGTGGATCATGGCACTGAACCCGGTCGTCTCGTACCCGAACTCGAACGGGATCATGGAGGCCCTCAAGAGGCTCGACTTCCTCGTCGTCCAGGACATCTTCCGGACGGAGACGACGGAGTTCGCCGATGTCATCCTCCCCGGCACGTGTTTTGCCGAGAAGGACGGGACCTTCACCTCGGGCGAGCGGCGTATCAACCGCGTTCGGAAGGCGGTCGATGGTCCCGGGCAGTCTATCGAGGACTGGAAGGTCTTTACCCTGCTCGCCAAGAAGATGGGCCTCAAGGGCTTCGAGTGGGAGACCGCAGAGGATGTCTGGAACGACATGCGCTCCGTGACACCCTCGATGTTCGGGTGCACCTTCGAACGCCTGAACAAGCCCGAATCGCTCCACTGGCCCTGTCCCACGTTCGAACACCCTGGCACTCCGATCCTGCACCGTGAGAAGTTCTCGGCGGCAGACGGCCTCGGCACGTTCTTCGGGCTCGAGTACCGCCCGCCGGCGGAAGTGGCCGATGCCGAGTACCCGTTCACCCTGATGACGGGTCGTTTGATCTTCCACTACCACACGCGCACCCAGACCGCGCGTGCCGAGGTCCTCAACTACGAGGTCCCCGAGAACTACGTCCAGATCAACACCGAGGACGCGAAGCGCCTGGGCATCAAGGAGAACGAACACATCCTGGTCAAGTCCCGGCGTGGTGAGAGCCGACCGCTGGCCCGCATCACCGACGATGTGGCCCCAGGCGTGCTCTACATGGCGATGCACTTCCCACAGGGAGCCAACGCGCTGACGAACTACGCTCTTGACCCCCTCTCGAAGATGCCGGAGCTGAAGCACTGTGCTGTCTCTGTTGAGAAGATCACGGAGGCCTGATCATGGTCGCAAAGGGCGAGATGGTCTATGCCTGGACCAATGACCTGAACACTGCCGCGAAGGCAGAGTGCGGAGGGGCTGTCACCGGCCTCTGGAAGTATGCCCTCGAGAACAAGATCGTGGACGCGGTCTTCGCCGTCAAGAAGGGGTACGACCTCTACGACGCCGTTCCTGTCCTGGTCACCGACCCGAAGGAGCTCGACAACACGGCGGGCTCACTCCACTGCGGCACGCTCCTGATGTCGAAGCTGATCAAGAAGTACCTGAACGGTGCCAAGGACAAGAAGATCGGCGTCACCGTGAAGGGCTGCGACGCGATGGGCATCTACGAGCTGGCCAAGCGCGGCCAGATCAACCTGGACAACCTCTTCCTGATCGGTGTCAACTGCGGCGGGTCGGTCTCCCCGATCACCGCCCGGAAGATGATCGCCGAGAAGTTCGGGGTCGATCCCGACACCGTCGTGAAGGAGGAGATCGATAAGGGCCAGTTCATCATCCAGACCGCGGACGGCCAGCACAAGGGGATCTCGATCGACGAGCTCGAGGAGGAGGGCTACGGCCGACGCGCGAATTGCCGCCGTTGCACCATGAAGGTCCCTCGCCAGGCGGACATCGCCGCCGGGAACTGGGGCGTCATCGGTGAGAAAGCCGGCAAGGCGACCTTCCTCGAGGTATGCAGCGAGAAGGGCGCGGACCTGATCAACAAGGCCGCCGCCGCCGGCGCCATCTCGACCGAAGCCGCGAACCCGAAGGGGATCGAGATCCGGGGCAAGATCGAGAAGGCGATGTTCAAGCTCGCCGACAAGTGGCGTGCCCACGACTTCGAGGGGCTTGGCGAGGGCGATGACCGTCTTCGCTTCATCCTCGGTGAGACGAGCCGCTGTATCAAGTGCTACGCCTGCATCGAGAACTGCCCGATCTGTTACTGCGAGTCGTGCAGCACCAAGAACCCGGCGCTCGTCCCGCCGGGCCGTCTCCCGGTCAGCCCGATGTTCCACCTGATCCGCCTCGCCCACGTGGCGGACTCGTGTGTGAACTGCGGCCAGTGCGAGGAGAACTGCCCGATGGAGATCCCGAACGCGCGGATAATGCATGCGAACCAGGTCGAGCTCTCGAAGATCTTCGGGTACAAGCCCGGACAGGACATGAAGCTCCCGATCCTGGCACTCGTCGAGGAGAAGACCGAGCGCCGTCGCCTGGCAAACACCGGCGACGACCAGATCTACGAGAACGTCTTCAACCCACTCGCCGAGTAGGGCACTATGCGGGCGGCGGCACCGGCCATCTCCGGTCGGTCCTCGGACAAGGGCGCCGCCGCCCCTCCCCTCTTCTGCCCCCGTGGATCGGCCAGGCCGCTCGGCGTATCCCAGGCCGCGTCACGAGGTCACTTCCTGGATCCTGACCTGTTCTCCCGTTTCTTCACAGCCGGTCCGCCCCTGTTTGAACCCTGTTTCGGGGAATCTTTCAGCCCTCTCACGAAATTGATGCCGGCATTCGCGCCGAGACCGAACCTTTCTTCGGGCCGTCCTGCGCAGTGAATGGTAATAGAATGCAGCGGAATCGGCAGGTCGTGCATGCCGCACCAGGATGCCCGGTCGTCCTGGTGCATGGCTGGAACAGCCACCCGGGGGTCTGGAACCGTCTTGCACTTCGATTGGAGGCAGCATCGCGCCCCTGCTGGCGGTTCGACCACTCCCAACTGGTCACTCAGGGCCTCCGTGGGCGAGCGGCGGCACTGGCGTCCTTCGTCGAAGCGCAGCGAGACGAGACCGGTTACGACGGCCACATTGACTTCGTCTGCCACTCGTTCGGGACGTGCATCGCCAGGCAGTACCTGGAGGTGGCCGATGGATCCCTCCGACGAGAGCGAGTTCGTCGGCTGATCGGGCTCGGTCCGCCGAACAACGGTTCGGCCCTTGCCGAGCTCTTCAGCGACCCCAGGCAGGGCCCGGTGATCATCCGGCGGCTTGCCGGCGTCTTCGTCCCCGAGGGGTTCGATCCCTTCGCCGACCCGATCGTCCAGGACATCCGTCCGAACGCAGAAGCCATGCAGCGCCTCCGCACCGCAGGACTGCGCCCCGACATCCTCTACGGTGTGATCGTCACGGGGAATCCCGGGGGTGATCCGGGATTCTTCCCTTGGTTCGGGGGACGAACATGGGCACAGGACGGCGCGGCGGAGCTGGCAGTCCTGGAGGGGGATGGATGTATCGCCCACGCCGAGTCTGCCCTCCCCGGGGTGCCGCTCGAGTTGATCGTCCCCGAGCCGGACAGTCCTGTTCCCCCGCTCCATTACTGCCACATCTACCTGCCGCGCAACCCGCGTGTGATCGACCGGGTGATCGCCCAGCTATCCACCCCCTTGCTCTGATCTGGGCCGGCCTTAACCCGGGAAATTTCTGAACCTTTTTCCCTGTGCCCCGCCACCGTAGTACAGGGGGTCCTATTGAGGCAGGACGAGACAGGAATCGATGGCAACGATACGGCGCCCGGGACCGGTGCGTCTCTCTCTCCGGACGCCTGCGCTATCATCGCTGCCTTTCCCCACCCGGTCTTTCTCTACGGAAACGACGGCGTGATCATCTCTGCGAGCCCTGCGGCCATCCGCATGACCGGTGGTTCTCCGGTCGGCCTGTCGTTTGAACAGGTGATCGAACACCTGGCGATCCGTCATCTCGATGGAATTCCTCTCTCCCCCGTCGAGCTCCCGGTGGCGCAGGTGCTGACAGGGGCGGATATCGTCAATAGTCCGTTGCTGATCACCGCCGCCGATGGTGCCATCTTCTCGATCCAGGCCTCTGCCTCTCGCCTCCTGCGCGAGGGGGTCGCGGTCGGGGTTCTCTCGGCATGGTCCGATGTCACCGACCTCGCCGAGGCCCTCGATCTCGAACTCCAGCGACGGAACGAGGCGGAGAGCCGGGCGCAAGAGCACGAGGAGATGGCAGAGGCCCTGTCTCAACAGAACGAGGAACTTCAGGCGCAGGAAGAGGAACTCCGCCAGCAACTCGATGCGCTTGCCCTCAGCCGCGAGGCTCTCTGGGAGAGCGAACAGCGTGTCCGCCGCACGCTCGAACGCTTGCTCTCCCCGGGGGACGATCTGCCGGACCTGGAACTGGTCGATCTCCTCGACCTCGGCGCGATGCAGAACCTGCTTGATGAGTTTCAGCAGGTCACTGGGATAGAGGCCGGCCTCGTTGATCCCCAGGGGCGTATCGTGGTCGGGACCCGGTGGCAAACGTGCTGTGCGGACTTTCACCGGGTCAATCCCGAAACCCTCCGGAACTGCATCGAAAGTGACCTGGTGCTCTCGGGCGAAATCCCGCCAGGCGAATCCCGGTTGTACCGGTGCAGGAACAACCTCTGGGACATCGCCTCACCGATCATGCTCGGACGTCGCCGTCTCGGGACACTCATCTCCGGCCAGTTCTTCTTTGCGGACGAGGAGCCAGACGAACGCATCTTCAGGGAGCAGGCGCGACGGTATGGGTTCGACGAAGAGGCATACCTCGCGGCGATCCGGGCAATTCCCCGTCTTCCGCGGGCGACCGTGGAGGGCGGGATATCCTTTCTCCAGAGTCTTGCCGGGCTCATCTCCTCGCTCGGGTACAGCAACCTCAGGCTCGCCCGGGCGCTCATCGAACGGGACGCCCTGACCGCGACGCTTGAGAGGAGCCGTGAGCACCTCTCCCGCGCCGAGGAGATCGCGCATCTGGGATCCTGGGAACTGGACCTGGTCACCCACACGCTCTCCTGGTCTGACGAGGTCTACCGCATCCTGGGCCTTCAACCCGGTGAACGCGAGCCGAGCTTCGATGCGCTGCTCGATGCCGCCCACCCGGATGACCGAGAGGCGGTAGCGACCGCGTACTCGGACTACCATTTCGATGGACAGGACGGTTTCGTGCTGGAGCACCGGATCGTGCGGCACGGGAACGGTGAGGTCCGGTGGGTCCACGAGAAGTGCGACCCCCAGCGAGATGCGAACGGTCGATCAATCCGACTGGTGGGGCTCTTCCATGATATCACCGACCGCAAGCAGGTCGAACAATCCCTCCAGGAGTATGCTGCCCGCCTGCGAGCGAGCAACGAGGAACTCCAGCGTTTCGCGTACGTTGCGTCCCACGACCTCCAGGAACCCCTGAGGTCTATCGTCAGTTTCAGCCAGCTTGTCGACCGGAGGTACCGGGGCCAGCTCGACGCGGATGCAGATGAGTACTTCGGCTACATCGTCGAGGGTGGCCAGCGAATGCAGGCATTGATCCAGGATCTCCTCCTGGTCTCGCGGGTGGAGACGGGGGCCCGACCGATGGAGCCGGTGGACGCCGGAGCGGTGATGAAGGACGTCCTCCACTCCCTCGGTGTCTCACTGGACCTGGCGGGCGCCACGGTAGTAGTGGACCACCTCCCGACGGTGATGGCGGACCCGTCTCAGCTGGAACTGGTGTTTCTCAACCTGGTGGGAAATGCGCTCAAGTACCACCGCCCCGGTATCCCGGCATCGATCCACGTCCGGGCCGAGCGGGAGGGTTCGTTCTGGCGGTTCTCGGTCGAGGACAACGGCATCGGTATCGAGCCCGCGTACTTCGACCGGATCTTCGTGATGTTCCAGCGCCTCCACACCCGGGACGAGTACGAGGGGACGGGGATCGGGCTTGCGATCGTCAAGAAGGTGGTCGAGCGGCACGGGGGCGAGGTCCGCGTCGAGTCGGTCCCGGGAGAGGGGAGCACGTTCTCCTTCACCCTGCCAGCGGCGTGATCTCCTGGATGAGCCACGAGTGGCGCTGGCACAACCTCCGGTACTCGTGAGCCGGCCGCTTCACGCGGGAGGGTAACCGGTCCGTTGATGGATGGTTCAGACGCCCGCTTCCCACCCCTGGCCCATGTCGACGATCGGTCGCACCTCGGTCACCTCGAAGGTGACGAGGGCGTGGATCATCGCCGCGGCCGCCTCCCCAACGGCCCCGGCGATCTGACGTCGGTACTCGTCGAAGGCCGGCCCGGACGTGGCCAGGTCCAGCATCTTTAGGTACACCCGGACGCCCTTCCAGTCCATCAATCCCTGTCCCGGTTCCATGATCATGTAGACCGCGTTCGGGTTCTGTTTCAGGTTATCGAGCGTCCGGTTCGAGCCCGATCCGAGCACCACGGTCTTTTCGTCGGTCATCCTGGGTGACCCCATTACGGCGACGTCGACCGTGCCGTCACGTGCAGCGGTGCTGATCGTCCCGATTCGGGGCGCCTGGTTGAAGTATTCCATCAAAGATTTCGTCATACTCCTGTCCTCAGTTCTCTCTCCATTCGGCTCTCGTTTCCTGTTGTTAAATCTTGCGATAAGGCCGTCCAGGTTCACCTCGATCTCCAGACCGGCCGTGTAACGTATTCTCGGTCTCGCGCCGCGTGTATCCCTCTCAGATCCTCACCCTTATTGGCGAGGAGCCCCCCATCATTGGATCGAGACATGAGCGCAGAGTCACGAAAAGAAATCGGGGGCAAGGTCCTCAACCTCCCCGAACTCGTCGAGTACCGATCGGGCACGGTTGCGAGCAGGATGATCGTCAACAACCCGGCGGGGTCGATCACGATCTTCTCGTTCGACGAGGGGGAGGGCCTCTCCGAACACACGGCCCCGTACGACGCGGTGGTCACGATCCTGGACGGCGAGACGGAGGTCTGGGTCGATGGCGTCACCCACCAGATGAAGGCGGGCGAGACGATCATCTTCCCGGCGAACGTCCCGCACGCTCTCTCCGCGGTGACCCCGTTCAAGATGTCACTCACCATGATCCGGGGGTGAGCCGGGTGGGAAAGGAGGAGGAAGGAGTCTACTGCACCATCTGCGGGGGCATGGTGAGCCAGGCTCCCGGGGTCCGCCAGGTCCTGATCGACGGAAAACCGACCGGGATTACCGGGCTCGACGAGTGTATCGCGGTGGTCAGGGAGCTCGGGCTGAATACCGATGCGGAGATCGCCGACGCACTCCTCGCCCGGCTCTCGAAGGGCAACTATGTCCCGACCAGGAAGCGCGAGGCCTACGCCGCCGCGCTCCTCGCTGAGTACCGGGCGTCCACCGGGTAGACAACGGGGTCGGCTCTGCTGGCGGATGGTTCAGGTTGTTGCCGGGGCGGCGACTGCAACCTGCCCGAGGCCCGGAAACCGGGCGATGAACGCATCTGCCACACTCCGTTCCAGATACAGTCTCTTGTCGATCACCTCGCGCTGACCCTGGAGCAGCCCGACGGCGAGGAGCACGGCGAGCGTGTCGGTGCTCAGGATGAAGCATCGCTCCCCGTCGTCCAAGTCAACGAAGAAGAGCAGTGGAAGCCTGGTGCGTTGCCGGAGCACCGGCGGGAGCAGGGCGGCGAGATCCCGGAGGATGAAAGGATCGAACCGGTATTCCGAACGATCGCGGCAGATGGTCGAGGGGATCCGCTCGGCAAGGAGATGCTCGAGCAGTTTTCTCTCCAGCGCGATCCCACCGTTGACCTTTTTCAGCATCCTGTCCAGGTGCGTTCTTGTCGCCGGCGGGCCGGCCTGAACCCGGGGCATGGCTGGAAGAGAACTCTGTAGACCGGGGTGATATGCTTTCTCTTTTATGCTTCTCTTCCCGTTCTGCCATTAACAGGGAGTCGTCGAACACTTTTCCGTGAAAAGACCGCTCGTGCAACCTCTCCAGGCACCGGCCTGAACCCGGACGCACCGTGCGTGAACCCAACGAAGACTGTCGGTCCGCCCGGCCACTCTACCCGGAGTCGGACACGCCCGACCGGCCCCAGGGGTTCGACCGTCTCGACCATGCCGGTCAGTGCGATTGACTCCGGCAGGGTCGCGTCGTCGACCGACGCGATGGAGACGTGTGTGGGGGAGACTGTGCACCATCCTTCTCTCTCCGGGTCGATGAGGGCCTCCCGTACAAGGTTCGGCACACCGAGTGCCCGTGCGGCCCGCAGGCTGGGCGGTTCCTCGACCAGATCTGCATAGATCCCATCCGCCACGACCTCGCCCCCCTCGAGGACGATCGCCCGGTCTGCCCCGGCGGACGCCTCGTCGGCCGCGTGCGTCACCTCGAGCACGGTCAGGTCAAGGGTGCGGCGGAACTGGAGGAGTTCGGCGCGGCAGACGGCCCTCGTCGACGGGTCGAGGGCTGCGAACGGCTCGTCCAGGAGGAGGAGGTCAGCTCCGGCGACGAGCGCCCGTGCGATCGCCACCCGCTGCTGCTCGCCCCCCGAGAGCGTCCCCGGTCGGCGGTCGCGAAGCGCTCCGCACCCGAGACGCTCGAGCACCGCCTCGGCTTCGTACCGCCGCTCTCTTGTTCCGACACCGCGCATCCGGAGCCCGAACGCCACGTTCTCGATCACCGAGAGGTGGGGGAAGAGGCTGTAGTGCTGGAAGACGAGCCCGATCCGGCGGGACTCGGGCGGAAGATCTGTCGCCTCGGTCTCCCGGAGGTGGATCGACCCTCCATCGAGCGGGACGAGACCGGCGATCGCCCTGAGAAAGAGGCTCTTCCCCGCCCCCGAGGGTCCGATGATCAGGCAGTGCTCTCCTCGCGTGAGCGAGAACCGGTCGATGGTGAGGAGGAAGTGACCGGCTCTCACCCGGCACCCATCACAGCGCAGCATCGGGCCTCCATAGGTGCAGGGCTGCCCGGCGCAGTATGAAAAGGACCATTCCGCAGACAACGAGGAGAACGACGGCGATCGCGACCGTGTCGGCGAGGCCGTACTGCGTAAATCGGGTATAGATCAGGGTCGAGATGACAAGTGGATGATAGGCGACCATCACCACGGCGGCGAACTCACCGACCGCTCGCCCCCAGGCGACGACGGCCCCGGACAGGCACTCGCGCCCCGCAAGGGGAAGGGCGACATGCAGAAAGGAGGTGCCGGGGCCGGCGCCGAGCGTTCGGGCGACCTCCTCGAGCTCGAACGGGACCTTGGCGAACCCGTCGCGGGCGGCCCCCACGTAATAGGGGATGCCGACGAACAGCATGGCCGCCACGATCCCGGGGACGGCATCCTCGAACGAGAGTCCCACACCACCCAGGAGGGACCCCAGGGGGCCGCTCCGCATGAAGACAAGGTAGACCAGGAGGCCGGCGACCGTGTGGGGGAGGATGAGCGGGAGGTCGACGAGGGCTTCGACGAGTGGGAGTGCCCGGCTCCGCGTCCGGCTCATCAGGTAAGCAAGCGGGGTGCCGAGGAGGGCGAGGATCCCGACGGCGAGTGCCGCCGATCCGAACGTGATGCCGATCGCGGACGCGACTTCGCCGTCCAGCGCCGCCGTCGCGAGCGCCCCGGGGTCTTCTGCAGCCTGGATGCCCAGGGTGACAAGCGAGAGAAGGACGAGGCCGACCAGGAGGCTGCTGGCGAGCAGGAGGGCCCCGCGGGCCGATCGATGGGTGCCCTGCGACGCGATTCCCGCCATGACGATCATGATCGGGTTCGGTCTTGTTGCTGATAGTGGAATGGGTTAATTTTACTTAATTAACCCTGGGAATAGATCGAAATCGACTAATGGGATCCCGGGAGTACCTGTCCCCATGATGGTAGGAAGGAGCCCCCTGGTGATACTGGCCCTGGCAATCCTGCTCGCCATGGTCGTGCCGGGAGCAGCGGCGCAGACGACCTCACTCGAGCTGATCCGCTACAGCTGGGACAACACCACGGTCGCCGCGAGTACGACCGTCAACATCTCGTGGATGAAATCCAACCTGCCGGTGATGGGTGACGGGGTGACTCATTACCACTTCCAGGGTCCCACGTTCATCTCGACCGACCTCTGGAATTTTGCCGAGGACGTCAACCTTGACAAGATCAACGAGACGATCAAGGGTACCGCCATCAGTGACCTCTGTGAGCTGGTCGGCGGGATGCGCCCCGGTGACGAGGTCCAGGTGCGTGCGGCGGACGGGTTCAAGAAACGTCTCAACTACACCAACGTCTACGCGCCCCCCGCCCGCCAGGGGCCGCCTGTCCTCGCCTGGTGGAATGCCCGGGACGGCGAGGCATACAAGGACGGCATGCGCCTCTTCTTCCTCGCGGACACCTCTTCAAACCCGAGGGGCTGGCACGTCTTCGGCAACGAAGACATGAGGACCTGCCTCTCCCCCTCGTACTGGCACTACTTCTGGGACGGCGAGACGAACTACCCTTCCGCCGCTGGTCTTTCGATCTCACACGTCGCACGGCTGGAGATCTTTCCTTCATCGATTCCGATCCCCGTACCTCCTCAACAGGTGGCGCCGGGTGACTGGAACAGGGACGGGAAATACGAGGACGTGAACGGCAACGGGCGATCGGACTTCGCCGACGTGGTCCTGTTCTTCAACCAGATGACCTGGATCGCGGCGAACGAGCCGATCTCCGCCTTCGACTTCAACAACAACAGCCGGATCGACTTTGCCGACGTTGTGCGCCTCTTCGAGAAGCTCTGAGTCAAGTTGATTAATTTAATTTAATTAACCTGAAAAATAAACAATAATCTTTTTACCGCACGCGGACGAGTCTTCTGTCGTTCTGATCTTGGCGAAGCGGCGATCTACGGTCTCCGCTCCCGACCAGAGGAGTTATGATGAGACAGACTCGACTTCTGCTGCTCCTGCTCATGGTGCTGCTCGTGGCCGCTCCGGCTGCCGCGCAGACGACGCAGGTGACAGTGATCCGCTACGAAGGCGACGGCACGACCGTCGCTGACCAGGTGACACACGACGTCGCCTGGATGGAGAGCAACCTCCCGGTCTTCGGGGACGGAACAACACCATACCTCTTCCAGGGGCCCATTGTTGAGTCATCGGCCGATGACCCGGAGAAGTGGAACCCGGCCGAAGACAACAACCTCGGGAAGGTGAACGAGACGATCAAGGGCTCCTACCTCAAGGACCTCTGCAACCTGGTCGGCGGCATGCAGCCCGGCGGCGAGTTGAAGATCAGCGCGAGCGACGGGTTCGCGGTGCGTCTCGGGTACGACAACGTGATGACGCCGCTGCCCCGGCAGGGCGCGCCCGTGATCGCCTGGTGGACGGCCCGCGAGGGGTACGGGTACCAGGAGGGGATGCGCCTCTTCTTCGACAGCGACACCTCGGTGAACCCGTACGGCATGCACGTCTTCGGTCACCAGGACATGAAGGAGACGATGGACGAGAAGTACTGGGGCTGGTACGGCGGTAAGGGCAACCTCCCGTCCGCAGCCCAGCTCTCCAACAAGTTCGTCTCCAAGATCGAGATCTACCCGGCACCCGCGTCCGACTGGACGCTCCTCTTGAACGGCTCGATCAAGCGGGACATCACGAAGTCCTACTTCGAGCAGGGTCTCTCATGGTCCGGGCACCGCGCCCAGTACACCGACTCGGACGGAAATCTCTGGGAGGGCATGCCCCTCTGGCGGCTCGTCGGGTACGTCGATGACGACAACGAGCACGGGCAGGTCGCCTTCAACCGCACGCTCCTGGAGCAGGGTTATACGATCACGGTGATCGCGCCGGACTACCAGAAGTCCTTCACGAGTGGCGAAGTGGCGTTCAACTCCAACTACATCGTCGCAAACACCATGAACGGTGCGCCGCTGCCTGCGCAGGTCAACGGCAAGAACGTCTGGCCGCTCAAGCTCGTCGGCGTCAACGCCACCGGCGGCAAGTCGGTCGGCAACATCTCCGAGATCCGCCTTGACGGCGTGCCGATCACGGTCCCGACCGTCACCCCAACGCGCACCGTCACTCCCTCCCCCACGACCACCGTCACGCCGGCACCCACCTGGACCATCAAGCTCTCCGGGTACACCGACTTCACGGTGACCAGCCAGTACTGGGACCAGGCGATGTCCTGCGGCGGGCACACCGGCATCTACCGTGATGCGACCGGCGAGTGGATGGGATTGCCCCTCTGGCGGCTCGTCGGGCTCGTCGATGACCAGCTCGGCCACGAGGTGCTGATCGGCGCGTACAACCAGACCCTCGCGGAGATGGGCTACACGGTCCGCGTCATCGCCGGCGACAACTACAACAGGACCTTCACGAGCCAGGAGATCATCCGCTCGGACAACTACCTGCTCGCCTCGCGCCTGAACGGCACCGCCCTCCCGGTCCAGATCAACGGCAAGAACGTCTGGCCGGTCAAACTCGTCGGGGCGAACGCCACCGGCGGAAAGTCGATCGGCAACGTGGTCGAGATTCGGCTCGAGGGCCTCCCGTCGGCGCCGACAACGCCCACGCCAACGCCAACCGTCCCAAGCGGTGAGACAGACATGCTCTTCGATGGCACCGTCTCGCTCCAGCCCGGCACCTTCCCGTGCACGGCGTACAACTCGGGCGAGGTCCGGCAGGTGCAGAACCTCACCCCGAACGGGGCACTCGAGCTCGCATCGAAGGCTGCCGGCTTCACCTACAAGGCGACCGACAAGAAGTGGGAGACGATGGGCACGCTCCTCCTCGACGGAGCGGGCAACTACGACTACAACCGGACCACGCAGATGGTCTGGGCCTACCGGGTGAACGGTGAGAAGAAGAACGACTTCTCATCGACCGAGGGCATGTCGGTCTACCGGCTCAACAACAACGACCTGGTCGAGTTCTACTACGGGCTCGACGGCGCTGCCTTCGAGGACGCCACCGCGGTGATCCGTGCTCGGGTCCAGATCCCGCAGCAGACCGTCATCTTCGATGGTGACCTGACGCTCGTGGACGGGACCTTCGATGCCTATGCCTACAACTCCGGCACGACCCGCCAGGTCAACAACCTCACGGTCCACGGAGCGCTCGACGCCGCATCGAAGAAGGTGCCGTTCACCTACAACGCGACCGACAAGCGCTGGGAGTACATCAACTCCTACCTGCTCGACGGGATCGCGGACTTCAACTACGACAAGACCCAGAACCTCGGGTGGGCCTACGCCGTGAACGGTGTCGTGATGAACGACAACTCGGTCGACACGGGGATGAGCAACCTCGAGGTCAAGAACGGCGACCGGATCGAGTTCTTCTACGGGACCCGCGGCGGTTCGCTCCAGTCCGCCAGCGCGGTGGTCCGGATCCGGGTCTTCGTCGCGTCTTCCGGCGACTACTCGATCGAACTGAAGGGTGCGCGGACGCTCATCTTCACCAAGTCCGACATCGAACAGGCGAAGTCTGCCGGGAACGCGGTCTCCTACTCGGACGTCTCTGGCGAGTGGCAGGGCCTGCCCCTGTGGTACCTCGTCGGCCTCGTCGCTGAAGTCCCGGCCGGTTCGTCCAACCTCAACGACGCGCTCGCCCAGGCGGGCTACCAGGTCCGGGTCACCTCCGTCGATGGGTACAACGTGACCCTGGAGTCGAGCGAGATCGCCGGGAGCTCCGGCTTCATCATCGCCGACCTCCTGAACGGTGCACCGCTCGCCGAGACGATGTGGCCACTCCGGCTCGTCGGTTCCTCGGTCCCACCGCATCGCTCGGTAGCCAAGGTCGCGACGATCGAACTGATCGGCCTTCCGAGCGGCGGCGATGCCGTCGTGAACTTCACGGTTGACCGGACGACCGGCCCAGCCCCGCTCGTGGTCCGGTTTACCGACCACTCCTCCAACGTCACAACCCGGGTCTGGACCTTCGGTGATGGCTCGTATTCCTCGTCGCTGAACCCGCTTCACATCTATCGAACCCCGGGCACCTACACTGCTTCACTCAGGGCAGATGGGCCGAACGGCGGGGGCATCGTGTACCAGGAGATCCTGGTCCTGCCGCCAGCGACCCCCACTCAGACGGTCACCCCGAACACGACCGTGACGGTCGAGCCGACGGCGACGATTACACCCGAGCCCACGGTGACGATCATCCCCGGCGGTCGACTGCCGTACACCCCACACACTCTGCCCGGACGGGTCGAGGCTGAGGACTACGACCTCGGCGGCGCGGGCGTCGCCTACCAGGACACCACGCCGGGCAACACCGGTGGTGCGTACCGCCAGGACGACGTCGACATCGAGCAGAACCCCTGGGAGCAGACCCCGAACGTCGGCTGGATCCGGAACGGCGAGTGGCTCGCCTACACGGTCCAGGTCGGTGACGGCGGCATCAACAGCATGACCGCCCGCGTCTCGAGCCCCGGGGACGGCCGTACCATCCGCGTCGTCGTCGACGGCGCCGAGGCAGCAACGGTCCAGGTTCCGAATACCGGTGACTTCTCACGGTTCACGACGGTCTCCGTGCCGCTCACGATCGCAGCAGGTTCCCATGACCTCCGCCTCCAGTTCTCCGGCGACGGTCAGAACCTGAACTGGGTCGAGTTCTCCTCGGGCACGGTCACGGTGCCGACCACCCCGGTACAGCAGGGGGCGACCTTCACCGTCGCGCCGAACCCGGTGGCGAAGTCGGCCGCGATCAAGTTCACCCTGGTCCCGGCGGCCGGCAAGACCGTCCGTTCGGCCTGGTGGACCTTTGATAAGGTCGGCCACTACGGCACCTGGAACTCGCGGGCAATCAGCCCGACGTTCTTCTACCCCAGGGCCGGCACCTACACCCCGCTCGTGAAGATCACCTACACGGACGGTTCGACCGAGACCGTTGAACGGGTGAACCTCGTCACGGTCAGGTAGAGAGGAGGCGATGGTGCCTCATACCCCCTTTTTATCCGAGGCGTTCCGGTGCGCAGGACTGGTCTTCTGCCTCTGTCTTCTCGTCGGCGGCGCCTGGGCGGTCACCACCGAGGTCCACGTGGTGAAGCTCGCGGCCGACGGGAAGACCGTGATCGCAGAAAGGACGGTCGACTACCGCTGGCTCGAGTCGAACCTGCAGGTCCGCGGCGATGGTTCGACCCACTACTATCACCAGGGACCGACCTTTGACGATGCGGATCTCTGGGACCCGACCGAGAGCAAGAACGTCCAGGACAAGGATATGGGCGCCGTCAAGGGGACGGCTGTCCGCGATCTTTGCAGCCTCGTCGGGGGGATGCAGTCAGGGGACACGCTCGTTGTCCGCTCAGGGGACGGCTTCTCGAAGAAGTTTTCATACGGGACGGTCTACTCGCCATCGGCCCGGCAGGGGCCGATGGTTTTGACCTGGTACCGGGCTGACGAGGGGTACGTCCCGTCCTACTCTACGGGCATGCGGATCGTCTTCTATGCCGATACCTCCACGAACCCGTTCGGTCTCCATGTCTTCGGCAACAGTGACATGAAGGCGTCGATGCCCCAGAACGAGTGGCACTTCTTCAACGGCGTCTACCCGACAACCACCGGCCTCTCGGTCCAGTCGGTGAGCGAGATCCGGATCCTCTCGACCCTCCCCGCATCGACCACTGCACCCTCGACCACCCGTCCGACCGTCACTCCCTCTCCAACCCCGAAGGCGACGCCAACAACCACCCAGGTTCAACCCGGTACCGGGACCAGGACCCCGGTACCGTCGGCCTCACCGTCCCCGTCGGGGACTGGGCCGCAGACAACCGGCACAACGGCACCGATCATCCCGAAAACGACTGTTCCAATCTCGACCGTCTCCCCCGGCGGGGTAGGAACGACCCCCGCCGCGACGACGGTCATAACGACCGTTCCCTCCTCGGGCGGGAGCGACATCGAACCCACCCGGTCTCCTGGTGCGACCACGAGCACTCCCTCCGGCACGTCCTCGACGACGACGGCCCCTTCCCCCGGGATGACGACCGTGCCACCCGTCTCCACCGGGCCGTCGGTCACGACCCCGAACTTCACCCCCGGCAGTACCGGGAACATCACCCCCGAGCCATCGACCCTGCCGCCGGCGACGAGCCCGACAACATACTCGAGTTCGACGGACTGGTCGTACTCGGGGAGCGTCGACTACACGACCAGCGCGAGCGGTGACGTGACCACCGTCACCACGACAGCGACGCCGACTCCCGAGCCGACACCCACCACCGCTGAACCGGTGGTCACCACCACGCCTGCCTATCCCGCGGCGACCCCGATCACCGCCGGCGTCCTCGTGCCGGCCCCCACCGCCGCCGAGGCGCTGGTCGACCGGTCGTACAACCGCACGAAGACCCGGTCTCTCGGATTCACCTTCTCGTTCACTGTTCACGAGAGTGGCGACGGGACCTCATTCATCGAGCCCCGCGCCCCGCGCGCCGCGGTGATCTCGCCATACTCTCCCCTCGGGGCGTTCTGGGCCGCGATCAAGATGATCGGTTCCATTATCGACCCCTTCTTCATTTGAGGTGATTTTCCTGAACATCCGATCCAGACTCCACCCGGTGGCTCTTATCGTAGCCGCCCTCATCGGCCTCCTCGTGCTGGCCCCAATCCCGGCGCTCGCCGAGCCGACCACGTCGCTCCTGATCTCCGAGATCGGCCCCGACGGTACCGTCCTGAACTCGACCACGGTCGATTACCGCTGGCTCGAGGTGAACCTCCCCGTCATGGGTGACGGGGTGACCCACTACTACCACCAGGGCCCTGCGTTCGAGGGCGACAAGTGGGACCCGAACGAGACCGTCAACCTAAAAGACCGCGGCGCCGTCAAGGGGACGGATGTTGCGGACCTCTGCGGGCTCGTCGGCGGGCTCGAACCCGGCGACGAGGCGATGGTCGCATCGGCCGACGGCTACAACGTGGTCTACGGGTACGACACGATCGTCAACCCGCCGTCCCGCCAGGGCCCGCTAGTGGTCGCCTGGTACAACGGTGTCGACGCAGCGGAGGGTGAGAAGCAGGGGACCGGGTACCCGCCGGACTTCTACACGGGCATGCGCCTGGTCTTCTTCGCCGACACCTCGACGAACGCGGACGGACTCCACGTGTTTGGAAACAGCGACATGCGTGAAACTCTCCCGGAGAACGCTCAGTACTTCTACAACGACCTCCTCCCCTCGACGAGCGGGATCTCGGTGAAGTGGGTCTCGGAGGTGAGGGTCTATCGCGGCGGGTTCCAGGGTGACCGGCACGCGCCGGTGAAGTCGCTCACCAACGGCACCTCAGCTAGCGACGAGACGCCGACACCGGCGACGACACAGGCGGCGGGCCTTCTCCCGGTGGTCCTTCTCGGGATCGGGGGCGCCATGCTGCTCCGGAGGCGTTGAGGTGAGGCGGGCCCTCCTTCTCCTCGCCTGTGCCGCCGTCGCCCTCCTCGTTGCCGGTTGCACCACCCCCCCGCAATCTCCGGCATCCGCCCCCACGCCGAACGCGACTCTCGTCCTGAACGGGTCGACGAGCGTCACCCTCTCCTACGAGGACGTGCTTGCTCTACCGTCCGTGAGCGGCGTCGGCGGTGCCGTCTCGACGACCGGGATCCGGTACGGACCGTTCCAGATCAAGGGAGTCTCTCTGCGGACGCTCGCCGAACAGGTCGGTGGGATCGGCCCGAACCAGACGCTCCGCGTGCATGCACCCGACGGGTATATGTGGGTGCTTGGCGCGGACCAGATTGACGGAGAGGGCTTCATCGTCTTCACGCCTGAGTTGAAGGAGATCGACCCGCCTCCGGCGGTCATCCCGGTCCTGATGTACGAACAGAACGGGACGGCGCTCTCCGAAGAGCTGGGTGGACCGTTCCGGATCGCGGTGCTGAACCAGAAAGGGACGCCCGTGATCACCGAGGGGTCCGGATGGGTCAAGTGGGTGGACCGGATCGAGGTCAGGTAAGACGGCACCTCCCCGGTGCCGTTATCCTCCTCCTCCTCCTCCTTCTCCTGTTCGCGGCTGGGTGCACGACGGCACCGTCCGCACGGGTGCCCGTCACCTGCATGGTCGCCGGCTCGCTCGTGGACCCCCTCGCCGGGTTCGAGGCGGAGTACGAGGAGAGCCATCCCGGCATCGACGTTCGGTTCGAGGGGCACGGGTCGATCCAGGCGATCCGGCAGGTGACTGACCTCCACCGCCCCGTCGACCTCGTCGCCGTCGCGGACGCATCGCTCATCCCGGACCTGATGAACGACTCTACGCGGGAGTATACGACCTTCGGCACCACCGAGGTGGTGGTCGCGTTCACGAACCAGAGTCGCTATGCCGATGAGATCGACGGGTCCAACTGGGCGCGCGTCCTCGCACGCCCGGATGTTCGGGTCGGGTTCGCGAACCCGATGCTCGATGCGGCTGGGTACCGGGCGATGCTGGTGCTCCTCCTCCAGGAGCAGCAGGGTGGAGAGAAGACTTTCGGCCCGGTGCTCGGGGACCATCTCTCGCCGCCAATGGCACCGACAACCGGTCCGTCGGGCCTCGAGGTGCGCCTCCCGGAGATCGTCCGGCCTGCTGCAGGGGGCAAGGTTGCGATACGGGACGGGTCGGTCTTCCTCCTCTCGCTCCTGGAAGCCGGAGGGATCGACTACGCCTTCGAGTACCGATCGGTCGCAGAGGGGCGGAACCTCCGCTACGTCACCCTCCCCGACTCGGTGAACCTGGGCTCTGCGTTCCGGGCTGACACGTACCGGCACGCGACTGTCCATCTCGGGTTCCAGCGGTTCACGACGATCGGGACCGAGCGTGTCGGGGTCCCCATCGAGTACGCAGTGACTGTTCCCGATGACGCCGTCCACTCGGCTGAAGCGCGAGAACTCGCCAAGGCCCTTATTCGCGCGACCGGGGAGGACCGAGTCGGCTGGCCGAAGCCGCTCGAGCCGGAGACCATCATGCTCGGGGACTGAACCCCACCGCTCCCGCGTGCAGGGCCGGGCATGGTCGATTTGATCCATACCCTTTTTTTTTCTACCGCGCTGATGGATGTGTATGCGAGGTGTCGTTTCGTGGTAGGGCCCGGCCCCAATC
The DNA here is from genome assembly GCA_050178135.1 of Methanoregulaceae archaeon. Classification (GTDB taxonomy): domain Archaea; phylum Halobacteriota; class Methanomicrobia; order Methanomicrobiales; family Methanospirillaceae; genus UBA288. Next base: position 50,041 of record JBFXGJ010000002.1, read on the forward strand.
CCCTCCAGGTGGCCGGTATTGTCTACGCGGTCTTCTTTGTCGTCGTTGCAGCCCTGCTCTGGAGGACCGGGCGGTTCTCGAAGACGGTGCGGTACCTCCTGCTCCTTGTCACGGTCCTTCTCGGATTCCTCCTCTTCTCCCCGATGCTGCCCCACCAGTTCCAGGAGCTCGTCCTCCGCCTGGATTCCCGCATCGGGTTCGGGCTCCTGGGAGGAGTGATCGGCATCGGCGTCATGCTCGTCCTCACCTTCATCTTTGGCCGCCACTTCTGCGGCTACCTCTGTCCCATCGGTGCCGTGCAGGAACTGGCGTTCGCCGCCCCCGTGCCGAAGGTGGGGATTGCGAAGAAGCGGGAACTCAGCGTGGTCCGGGGCCTGGTGCTCCTCGTCCTGCTCGGTGCCGGGCTCGGGGCGGGGGTGAGCGTCCTTGCTCCCTTCGGTATCCGGGAGTTCTTCACCCTGGCCCTGTCCACCGGCTTTTTTGTCTTTGCAGCGATCGTTCTGGTCTCACTCTTCATCTATCGTCCGTTCTGCCGGGTGATCTGCCCACTCGGCGCCCTGTTCCAGCTCGTCGCAGCCCCAGGATGGTGGAAGCTCCGGCGGACCGATGCCTGCATCGGTTGCCGAAAGTGCGAGCGGGCCTGCCCGACGGGCGAGGCGCACCCGGGAGACCTCCAGAGCGAATGTTACCTCTGTCGGCGGTGCATCGAAACCTGCCCTGTTGAGGGCGCCCTGGTGTACGGCCCTTCGTCGATGCAGACGAAAGGGAGATAGGACGGACGGAGACCGCCCTCCTCGGGGCCTTCGGGGTCTCCCGATCAGGGTTACTTCGAACATTTTCGAAGTTATATAAGAAAATAAGTATGATGGATTCAAATAGGAATATGCCCCACGATGGGGCGATTGACATGACACCTCAGCCGAAACTCTGGTTCATTGCCGGGCTCGTGCTCGCGGCGGCCCTCGTCGCCGGTTGCACCACGGGCGGCGACACCCCACCCTCCTCCACAGAACCGACGATCACGGGCCCGCTCGTCCTGAACGAGAGCGCGAACGGCACCACGCATGCAGTACCACTGAACTCAAAAATCAACCTGACTCTGAAAGAGAACCCGACCACGGGCTACTCCTGGAACCTCTCCACCACATCCGGTATCACCCTCCTCTCGGACGATTTCGTCTCCGATGACCCTGCCGGGACACGCGTTGGGGCCGGTGGTGAGCACCACTGGCAGCTCCAGGCAACTGCGGCGGGTATCCAGGAGATCCGGGGCGTCTACGCACGGCCATGGGAGAATCAGACCGCCGACGCCGACACCTTCTCGGTCGAGATCTCCGTTACACCGTAAATCTCCCCCATCCGGGACTCATCCTCCCCGGGGGCCATTTTCCCTCATTTTTTTAGTGCTGGTGCCGGTGGTGGATATCCGGCGTGTGCGGGTGGCTGTGTTCGAGCCGCTCATGGGTATGCACGTGTGCGTGTACCTCGACCGACTGTCCTTCCCTGTGCGGGTGTCGGTGATGCTCGTCGTGGCTGTGTCGGTGCGCGTGTGTCATCGGCTCGTGGACGTGGCAGTGTTCGTGGTGCTCCCGGGCAATCAGAAGCGCCCCAATCGCCATGATCGGCAGCGCGACGAAGAACTGCCAGTCGGGGATCTCGGGGGCGATCAACAGGGAGATGCCCACGCCGATGAATGGGGCCATGCCGAAGATGCCGGCGGTCCGCGACGCCCCGAGGTGACGGAGTGCAAGGAGAAACGTGACCATGCTGATCCCGTAGCAGAAGGCGCCGAGGAAGAGGACCGTGAGCGCCGTCGAGAGTGGCGGCAGGGGGTTGCCGAGGGCGAAGGCGAGTCCGAGCGAGACTGTGCCGGCAAAGAGGCCCTTGATGGTCCCGATCGCGAACGGGTCCTTTGCCGAGATCTGGCGAGCACAGTTGTTGTCGAGGCCCCAGAGCGCGCAGGCACCGACGACCCCCAGAGCGCCGAGCGAGAGGCCCAGATCGCCCGTCGGGTCGAACGAGAGCACCATCCCGGCGGTCGTGATCAGCCCGATTCCTCCCAGCACCCGGCGGCCGATCCCCTCGTGGAAGAATGCGGCAGCGAGGAGAGCCGTCGCAACTGCTTCGACGTTCAGGAGGAGCGAGGCGGTCGCCGCGGGGGTGGCTGTGAGGCCGAACATCAACAGCACTGGTGCGAGGAAACCGCCGGCGAGAGCGCTCCCGGCGAGCCACGGGCTGTCGCGGCGGGCGAGCGGGGCCTCGCGGTCGGTCGGGCCACGCATGAGCCGGACCCCGAGTACCGCCGTGCCGGCCCCGATATACAGGAGGGCGGCAAGCATCACCGGCGGGACCGAGATGAGGAGTTGCTTCGCGAGCGGCGCGCTGGCTCCGAACAGGGTCGCCGCCAGGAGAGCGAAGAGGATCGGGACGCGGTTGCCGGTCGCCATCGTGTCCTTCCAGGTGGACCCCCGACGCCGATATTGGTTGTGCCGGCCGGGTCCGAAATGCCTATGGGCGATGACCGTCAACCGCAAGGGTTATGCACGACCGGCAGGCCTGGGACCTCCGAAAGCAGAGGGCTGCCCGCCTCTCCGTCGCGTCGAACTCGGTCCTGGTGATGTTGAAGCTCGCCGTCGGGCTCTGGCTCGGTTCGGTCGCGATCCTCTCCGAGGCGGTCCATTCTGGGATAGACCTTGTCGCCGCCGTCGTCGCCTGGTTCGCCGTGCGCGCCTCCGGCCGGCCGCCCGATCCCGAGCACCAGTTCGGTCACGGAAAGTACGAGGACCTCTCGGGACTCTTCGAGGGGGCGCTGATCCTGGTCGCGGCCGGCCTGATCATCTTTGAAGCGGTCGAGAAACTCCTCTCCGGGGGTGATGGCCTGGCTTTCGAGGCGATCGGGGCCGGCATCGCGGTGATGGGCCTCTCGTCCGTGGTCAACTGGTACGTGTCGGGCCACTTGATGCGGGTGGCGAAGGCGACCGAATCGATCGCGCTCGAGTCCGACGCCTGGCACCTCCGGACCGATGTCTTCACCTCGCTCGGCGTGCTTGTCGGGCTCGTCGCGATCCGGCTGACGGGTATCGTCGCCCTCGACGCCGTTGTTGCGATCGGGGTTGCGTTCCTCATCTGCAGGGCGGCATGGGACCTCTGCCGTCGCGCCGGGGCGAGCCTGATCGACGAGCGCTTGCCGGACGAGGAGGAGAGGCGGATTCGCACGATCATTGCCGAACACGGGGAGCACGTCGCCGAGTTCCACGCGCTCCGCACCCGGCGCTCGGGCCCGAACCGGTTCGTCGACCTCCACCTCTGCGTCGCCCGCAGCCTCACGGTCGAGGAGGCCCACGGCCTCGCAGACCGGCTCAAGTCAGAGATCCGACAGGCGCTCCCACGCTGCTCGGTGGTGATACAGATCGAGCCGTGCGATGCAAGCTGCGACGCCTGTGGTTCGTTCTGTACGCTGCGGGGTGAACCCGGCAGCGATCAGGGCTCGAAGGTGCCGGACGCCAGATAATAGGCGAGCACCGCTTCCCCCGTGGCGTCGGATAGGACCTTCTTGACCTGCCGAACGAATGCCTCCATGTCCTCTTCCTGCACGCAACCGAGGCTCTCTGAGCCGTCCAGGATCCGGTCGACGAGCCACTGGAGGTCCGCCCCGTCGAGCGCTTCGAGTCGACGCTCGAAATCTTCGGCAGACTCGGCATAGTGGTTCGAGACCGGGGGCAGGATCGACTGGAAGGCGTGGCCGGATCCCCCACAGATCGTCGCCCCGCACTCGGGGACGAGCTTTGCCAGGATCTCGAGGTCGCGCCCGGTGAGTTCTCGGGCCATATGGGTGTTCGTTCGCTCCCCGGGAACTAATACCCGCCGGTCGATTTTTCACTGTGCGGCCCGATGATCTTCTGATGGACCCTCGCCTCCTTGCCAGGATCGCCGACGCGACCGCCCGGGCCTATGCCCGGGCCGTGACCACGCTCCCTCCCGATGTCGAGGTCGCCCTCGAACGAGCCCTCGACGCGGAGTCGGACCCCGTGGCGCGGGGCGAACTCGAGAACATCCTCGAGAACATCGCCCTCGCCCGGACGGGCAGGCTCCCTCTCTGCCAGGACACGGGCGTGCCGGTCGTCTACCTCACGCTGCCCCCAACCGTGCCGCTCGAGGACGACCTCTACAACGCGATTGCCGAGGGCGTGCGCCAGGCGACGAGGTCGGTACCGCTCCGGCCGAACGTCGTCGACCCGGTCACACGTCACAACTCGGGTGACAACACCGGCATCGGGATGCCAGTGGTGCACGTGCGCCCGGGTTCCTGTCTCTCCGTCACGGTGATGCCGAAAGGGGCCGGGGCCGAGAACATGTCCCGGATCGAGATGCTCCTTCCGTCGGAGGTGGAGAAGATCCCAGGGGTCGTGGTCAGGTGCATCCTCGCCGCCGGCGCACGCCCCTGCCCGCCGGTTGTCCTGGGGGTGGGGATCGGTGGAACCTTCGACCTCGCCGCAGCGCTCGCGAAGGAGGCGCTCCTCGAACCGATCGATACGATGGACCCGTTCGAGACTTCTATCTGCGATGCCGTGAACCGGCTCGGTCTCGGGCCGATGGGCCTCGGTGGGGCGACGACCGCGCTCGCCGTCAAGGTCCGCCGGGCGACCTGTCACACCGCGTCCCTTCCGGTCGCGGTGAACGTCCAGTGCTGGGCGAACCGGCATGCGACCGAGTGCGTGGAGGTTGACCTGTGATCGACCTTGTTACACCGCTCGGTGCCGAAGTACTTGAACTGGTCGCGGGAGACCGGGTCACGCTCTCGGGTGTGGTCTACACCGCTCGTGACGAAGCCCACCTCCGGATGATGCGGCAGGGTATCCCCTTCGACCCCATCGGTGCCGCCGTCTACCATTGCGGCCCGGTCATCGCCGACGATCGTGTCATTGCCGCCGGCCCCACCACCTCCTCGAGAATGAACCGGCTCTCTGAGTTCCTGTTTGATGCGGGCGTGCGCGCCCTGATCGGCAAGGGTGGGATGGATGCCGTTGTGACCGAGCAGCTTCGGGGACGGGGGGTCTACTTCGCCTTCACCGGAGGATGCGCTGCTCTCGCGGCGACCCGGATGCGTCTGGAAGGCGTTTCATTTCCCGAGCTCGGTATGGCCGAGGCGGTCTGGGCGATCCGGCTCGATCGACTCCCGCTCGTGGTCGGTATCGACAGTCGCGGGGGCAACCTCTTTGCCGGGGTCCAGGCACGGGCCGAGCGGGCTTTCGACCTCCCGTGACGGCTCCGCTTCAAATACCTTTTCGAAGTATGGCGAGAAAACCATACACAGGAAGGGATCGATGAAACTCGTGATCGACGAGAACCGCTGCAAGGGATGCAACCTCTGCACGCAGGTCTGCCCCTACCGGATCTTCCGGCCGGGCACTTGGGCGAACCGGAAGGGTGTGATCGTCCCCGAGCTCGACCGGCCTGAGCGGTGCACGAACTGCCGGCTCCAGGGGCTCTACGGCAGGACCCTCTGTGGAGTCTGCCAGCTCACCTGCCCTGACCAGGCGATCAGCTGGGTGCGGGAACGACCGTACGAACCCGCGAAGATCGAGGTGGAGTATTGACGAAGCTCGAGTTCATGCAGGGTAACGCTGCCTCCGCCGAGGGAGCGATCGCGGCTGGATGCCGGTTTTTCGGCGGCTACCCGATCACCCCCTCGACCGAGGTGGCAGAGGCGATGGCCCGCCGGATGCCGAAGGTCGGCGGCGTCTTCGTCCAGATGGAGGACGAGATCGCCTCGATCGCGGCAGTGATCGGCGCGTCGTGGACGGGGAAGAAGGCGATGACCGCGACCTCGGGGCCCGGCTTTTCGCTGATGTTGGAGAACATCGGTTTTGCTATCATGACTGAGACTCCGCTCGTGATCGTGAACATTCAGCGTGGCGGCCCGTCGACCGGCCAGCCGACGATGTCGGCGCAGGGGGACATGCTCCAGTGCCGTTTCGGTTCGCATGGAGACATGGCGATCATCGCGCTCGCCCCCGACTCGGTCCAGGAGATGTACGACCTGACCGTGAAGGCCTTCAACCTCGCCGAGCGATTCCGCTGCCCGGCGTTCCTGATGGCCGACGAGATCATCGGGCACATGCGCGAGCGGATCGAGCTCCCCGATCGAGTCGAGGTCGCGGACCGGCGCCTGCTCGAGCCGGGCCGGCTCCCCTTCGCGGCCGACGCGGACGGGGTGCCGGGGTTCCCCGTCTTCGGCACGGGCCACCGGGTCCACGTCACCGGGCTGACCCATGATGAACGCGGGTACCCGGTGACGACCGACCCTGCCATGCACGAGGCGCTCGTCCGGCGGCTCGTGGGGAAGGTCGAGGATGCAAGGCGGGAGATCGCCGATTATCGCATCACAAACCCCGACGCTGAGGTGGTCTTCGTCTGTTACGGCTCGCCGGCCCGCACGGTCCAGCAGGTCGTCGCTGACCATCCCGACGACGGGCTTGGTATCCTCCGGCTCCGCGTCGTCTGGCCCTTCCCCGAGCACGCGCTCGCCGAGTTCCCGAATGCCCGAGTCTTCATCGTCCCCGAACAGAACCTGGGCCAGATCGCCCGGGAGCTCGAGCGACACGTCCGTGTGCCTGTCGTCACCGTGCCGAAACTCGGCGGGGAGCTCCATACTCCGGACGAACTCGCCCGTGCGGCCGAGGAGGTGCGGTCACGATGAGCTTCGTCGACTGGCTCCGTGCCGATCGCCTGCCGCACATCTGGTGCAGCGGCTGCTCGAACGGCACGATCCTGAACTGCACCCTTGCCGCAGTGGAGGCGGAGGGCTGGAACCCGGACCGCACGGTCTTTGTCTCCGGGATCGGCTGCTCGTCCCGTGCACCGGGATACATCTCCACCGATTCGCTCCATACGACCCATGGACGTGCCCTCGCGTTCGCCACCGGGGTCAAGCTCGCCGATCCGACCCTCAACGTGGTGGTCTTCACCGGGGACGGCGACCTCGCCGCGATCGGGGGCAACCACTTCATCCACGCCTGCCGCCGGAACATCGACCTCACCGTGGTCTGCATGAACAATCTCATCTACGGCATGACGGGGGGCCAGGGCTCACCGACGACCCCCCTCGGCGCCCTCTCCACCACGACGCCCTACGGGGCGTCTGAGCCGGCCTTCGATCTGGTGGCCCTCGCCGTTGCGGCAGGCGCGAACCACGTCGCCCGGTGGACCGCGTACCATGTCCGGGAACTGGAGAAGGCGGTCCAGACAGGGCTCGAGACCCCGGGCCTCTCGTTCATCGAGGTCCGGGCAGGCTGCCCTACGAACTACGGGCGCAAGAACCGGCTGCGCGAGGTGACGGACATGGCCGAGCACTTCCGGACAAAATCGATGCTGAAGACGAAGTTCGACCGGCTCGTGGCCGATGGCCGACCAGTTCCCCCCGACACCATCGTGGTCGGAGAGTTTGTGCGGCGGTCGCTTCCCGCGATGGGAGTCGTGCCATGAGGCGCGAACTCCGGCTCTCGGGTTTCGGGGGCCAGGGGATCATGCTCGCCGCCGTGATCCTGGGCCGCGCCGCTGTGATGTACGACGGAAAGGATGCGGTCCAGACGCAGGTCTATGGTCCCGAGGCGCGCGGTGGGGCCTCGATGGCCGCCGTCGTGATCGACGACGAGCCCATCCTCTACCCGGAGGTGACGGACCCCGACATCCTGGTGATCATGAGCCAGGAGGGCTTCGAGAAATACGGGACGAGCGCCCGGTCCGATGCGGTCATGCTTCTTGATCGAGGGCTCGTCCACTCGCGCCCACAGTGCCGGTACCACGAGATCCCGGCGACCGAGGACGCCCGGGGAGTCCTCGGGAAGGTGATCGTCGCCAACATCGTGATGCTCGGCGCCCTGGTCGCGTCGACCGGGGTCGTCTCGCGCGAGGCGATCGAGCGAGCCGTGCTGGACCAGGTCCCCAAAGGGACCGAGGACCTGAACCTCCGGGCGCTCCGGCAGGGATATGCCCGGGGAGAGGAGGCGAGAGAATGAAACTGAGAGAGCACGAAGGAAAAAGGATCTTCGCTGAGGCGGGGATCCCGGTGCCGGCGGGGCGCATCGTCCGGTCGGTCGATGAACTGGACGACCTCTCCTCCTTCGGAGACCAGGTCGTGCTGAAGGCGCAGGTCGACGTCGGGGGTCGGGGCAAGGCCGGCGGAGTCGTGATCTGCCCTGCAGGAGAGGCGCCGACCCGAGCGGGCGAGCTCTTCTCGAGGACGATCAAGGGCCTGCCGGTCACAGAGATCCTGGTGGAAGAGCGCCTCCCGATCGCGCACGAGTACTACTGCGCGGTCCTGATCGACCGTTCGACCCGTCAGCCCGTCGTCCTCTTCACCGAGGCCGGCGGTGTCGAGATCGAGGAGACGGCCCGCTCGGACCCCGATCGGATCCATCGGTTCGACGTATCGCCGCTCCTCGCCGAGCTCCCAGCCTTCGCCGTCCGAGACCTGGTCGGCCGTGCGCCGAAGTCTCTTGGCCCCGTGGTCGCCGCTCTTTACCGGGTCTTCCTCGAGAGAGACGCTCTACTCGCTGAGATTAACCCGCTCGTCGTCCTGGAGGACGGCCGGGTCTTCGCTGCGGACGCGAAGGTGATCGTCGACGACAACGCACTCGCCCGACAGGGGTTCCGCCAGAACCGCGATCTCACCGAACGCGAAGCAGAGGCCGAGAAACATGGATTCAGCTACGTCGAGCTCGATGGGGAGATCGGTGTTGTCGGGAACGGCGCCGGGCTGACGATGGCCACGCTCGACCTGATCGAGCACTACGGTCTTCGCGCCGCCAACTTCCTGGACGTCGGGGGCGGTGCCGACCGGGAACGGGTCGCTCACGCGGTCCGGCTCCTCGCAGGCTCCCCGGGCGTCCGGGTGATCATCGTGAACCTGCTCGGCGGGATCACGCGCTGCGACGAGGTGGCGCGGGGGATCATCGATGCCGGCGTCATGCAGCCGGTGATCGTCCGGATGGCCGGCACGAACGAGGCCGAGGGCCGGGCCCTGCTCGCAGAGCACGGGTACGAGATGTACGACTCGATGGACCTGGCGGTCGGCGCCGCCGCGGAGGTGAAGGCATGATCCTCGCAGGTAAAAAGACCGGCGTGATCGTCGCCGGCGCAACCGGGCGACAGGGGCTCTTCCATATCCGGTTGATGAACGAGTACGCCCACGAGGTCGGCGGTGTTGGGGTGGTCGCCGGCGTCACCCCCGGCAAGGGTGGCCAGGAGGCCGCGGGAGTGCCGGTCTACGACAGCATCCGCGCGGCCCTGAAGGAACATGACGCGGACGCCTCGGTGATCTTTGTCCCGGCAGGCGCTGCGGGCGACTCCATCATGGAGTCGGCGGCGAACGGTCTCTCGCTCGCCGTCGCGATCACCGAGCACATTCCGGTCCACGACACGATGAAGGCCCTCGCCTATGCCCGCCTCTGCGGGACGACCGTGATCGGACCCAACTGCCCGGGCCTCCTCTCGCCAGGAGCGGCGAAGCTCGGGATCATGCCGACCCAGCTCGCGATGCCAGGCCCCGTCGGGGTCATATCGCGGTCGGGAACGCTCACCTACGAGATCGTTGATGAGCTGACCCGGGCGGGGATCGGCCAGTCGACGGTTGTCGGGATAGGGGGCGACCCGGTGATCGGGTCGACGTTCATAGAGATCCTGGAGAGGTTCGAGAAGGACCCGGTGACGAAGGCGGTGGTGCTGGTGGGGGAGGTCGGTGGCGCCCTCGAACAGGAGGGGGCGGCCTCCACCTCGCTCCCGCTCGTCGCCTACGTTGCCGGCGTCTCGGCCCCGCCCGATAAAAGGATGGGCCACGCCGGTGCGATCGTCGAGGGCGGCGAGGGGGACGCCCGGTCCAAGATCCGGGCACTGGAGGCGATGGGCATAACCGTTGCCTCCCGCCCCTCCGAGATCCCGGGCCTGGTCAGCGGCCTCTTATGAGCCGGGACCGAGAGATGCTCGAGGCTGGACTCGGGCTCGCGTCGGTGATCGATGCACGCGCGGTGATCACCTTCGTCGCGGAAGAGGTCCCCTGCGGATCGCACCAGGTCCCCATCCTCCGTGCAGGAGAGCTCGCGCTCGGGCAGGGAGCCACCACCCTCGAGGGGCTGCACGACGTCCTCCTCGACCGGCTCGGCAAGGCGGCGGGAGCAGTCGCCCTGGACAGCTCGGAAGGCGGTGAGGTCATCGGGGTCTTCCCGGACGGCCTGGTCGTCCTCGACCTCGAGCGTGTCCGGTCGAGGTTCGACCTCGCCCAGTTCGACACCGCAGCCCCCCGCGGAGTGATGGCCGCCGCCCTTCGCCTCGCCCTCGAGATCGGGCGAGAGGGGCGAGAGGGCAAGGCTGTGGGCACCGCCTTCATTATCGGCGACGGAGACGCGATCCTGGATGTATCGCACCAGCTGATCCTGAATCCCTATCTCGGGCACCCCCCGGAAGTGACCACCATCCTCTCGCGCGAGAACTGGGAGTCGGTCAAGGAGTTTGCACAGCTCGATGGGATGTTCGTGGTGGACCGTTCGGGGGCGGTGATCGCGGCTGGACGGTACCTTGATGTCGACTCCAAGTCGGTCTCCCTGCCGAGCGGGCTCGGCGGCCGGCACCGAGCGGCCGCGGCGATCACCACCCTCCTCCCGGTCGTCGCCGTGATCATCTCGGAGAGCGGCGGCACGGTCCGGGTCTTTCTCGAGGGCAGTTGCCGGATCGAGATCCGGCCCGACCTCGGAGTAGTCCGGGGCTGCGAATGAGACGCCGGGTCTCGATCACTCGCTGTCCCGATTACGAGCCGTACCGGGTAGAGGATGCGTTCGCCGCCTGCCTCGCACCGCTCGGTGGGATCGAGGCGTTCGCCCGGCGCGGATCCCGCGTCCTTGTCAAGCCAAACCTGCTCGCGAGCCGGCCTCCCGACGCAGCGGTGACCACCCATCCCTCCGTCGTCCGAGCGGCAATCCGGGCACTACAGTCCGCCGGTACCGATGTCGTGGTGGGCGACTCGCCCGGGGGCCGGAACACTCCCGAACGATTCGCTGCGCTCCTCCGCCGAACTGGCCTTGCACCCGTCCTCGAGGAGTGCGGGTGCGAGGCGGTCTTCTTCGACGAGGCATCGACCGAGCTTCCATCTCCCAGCGGCAGGGTGTATCGTCGGTTCCGGGTTGCTCGCGCCGTCACCGAGGCGGAGGCGGTGGTCTCGCTCTCGAAGTGCAAGACCCACCAGCTCACCCTCTGCACCGGGGCCGTCAAGAACTGCTACGGCTACATTCCGGGCGTGGCGAAGGCCGAGTACCACCTCCACTCGGGGCAGGACCCGCGCCGGTTTGCTTCGCTCCTGCTCGACCTGTACCAGGCCCGCCCCCCCGTCCTCTCGGTGATGGATGCTATTGTCGGGATGGAGGGGAACGGTCCCTCGAACGGCCGTCCTCGCGCGCTTGGTCTCCTGCTCGCGAGTCCTCATGCCCCGGACCTCGACTTTGTCCAGGCGATGCTGCTGGGTATCGATCCCCTCGTCGTCCCGACCGTTCAAGAAGCGGCAGACCGGGGCGTTGGACCGGGCACCGTGGAGGAGATCGAGTTTCTCGGTGATCCGTTCGGCGAACTCCGGGGAGCTGACTTCGAGCGTCCTGGGGCCCACCTTTCCTCGCGGGTGCCAGCCCCGCTCATCCGAGCAGCAAGCCGTTTCTTCGCCGTCCGACCACGGGTGGAAGAGGACCGGTGCCGTGGGTGCGGCGCCTGTGTGGAGAGTTGCCCGCCGGGCGCGATTGAGTTCAGCGGGCGGTACCCGCGTATCAGGTACCAGGACTGCATCCGGTGTTTCTGCTGCCAGGAACTCTGCCCTGCCGACGCGATCGCCCTCGACCGCCCCTTCCTCCGCCGCCTGATTGGGTAGCGCTATCTCATCCGCCATCCCACATTCAAGGTATGAGACGCGGGTGTCTCCCTGTACTCCTTGTCATCGTCTCCCTCCTGGGAGCGGGTTGTCTCGAGTCTCCGCCAGCACAGGAGGGGCTCGGCGACGTCTCGGGTCACTGGTTGAAGAACTCGGGTGAGCCGGACATCCTTTTGAACCTCTCCGAGGGAGGTACAGCCGAGCTCAGGTTCTTGCTCGACCTCGGGATTGCGAAGACGATCCAGGTCCGAAACGGGTCGTGGGAGCCAACCGGCGGGAACCAGCTGAACCTCACTTACGTCGCACCGCTGAGCAACGGGACCAGGGTCCTCTCCCTCGAACGGGATGGGGACCGTCTCCAGCTGGTTAAGGTCTGGAACCAGACGGGCGAACTCGAGGGAGAGATGAACCTGAGCTTCCGGCATGTCGTCGGGGACCCGGGCCAGCAGTTCTACCTGGGGGTCGAGAACCCCTTCGCAACCCGTCTGCCGGCATAAGGCTATATTCCCCAAGAGGCAAACCTCCCGCCTGGAGGCTGACCCCACATGACCGGAGAAGAAGAAGAGAAGATCGGACCAGTCGTCGAGGTGACTGACCGGACCTTTGAGCACGAGGTGGAGAAGAGCGAGCGGCCTGTTGTGGTGATGTTCTACTCCGAGACATGCCCCCACTGCGCGACGATCATGCCGTACTTCCAGGAGATGGCACGTGAGTTCGGAGCTCGGGTCAGGTTCGCACGTCTCGACATCGCAACGAATCCCTGGTCTATCGAACGGTTTGCCATCCGTTCGACCCCGACCTTCACCTTCTTCTGCAGTGGACGGGCCCTGCGGGAGATCGTCGGCGCTGTGTATCCGGCGGTTATCAAGAAACAGATCGAGGAGTTCGAGCGCGACGGCCCTGAGTGCGCTCGGCTCTCGACCGAGATCCGGTACGACATCTCGGGCTACGCCTGACCGGAGACCCAACGCTTATCTCTTTTCCACGAAGACAGAGAGATCATGGTTGACCGAAGGGCGCTCGTCCTCGCCCTTGTCGTCCTTCTCGCGGTGAGTGGATGTCTTGATCGTTCCGCCCTCTCTCCCGGCGGGAATGAGCAGGTGCTCCTGGAGCGGGTGAACGCGCTGGAGGAGGAGAACGCCGATCTTCGGGAGCAGCTCGAGCAGGAGAACCTCTCAGTCCGATCGTACGAGAACCAGCTCGCGTTCTACCGGTCGCAGATGGGAGAAGCGGTCTGCACCCTCCCGGGCCTGAACAGCACCGCGCTTTCGGGCTCTGCCTCGCTCGAAGCGCCGGCGGTGATGCAGCGGCGGGTCTATGAACGGGACGGACCGTTCATCTCCGAGAGGATCGAGCAGGAGGGCTCCCTGATCCATGTCACGGTCGAGATCGCGCCCGGACGGGGGCGGGTGCTCGTCCATACGACCCCGCTGATGGGCGAGGTCTTCCAGGACGCGGCGAACACTGCCGTCTTCGTGGCGCAGGCCAGGACCGGGCGGGACCTCTCCCGTTCGGATGTGATCGTCTCGATCGTCGCTGACGACGAGGTCCCTGCCGTGAATGGAGGGTCGGCGGGTGCCCTCATGACCCTCTTGATGATCTCGGCGATCGAGGGGTCGTCGGTCCGGTCCGACGTGACGCTCACCGGCACTATCGACCAGGAAGGGCATGTCGGCGCGATCGGCGGCGTGCTGGAGAAGGCAATGGCGGCGAAAGAGAAGGGCAAGACCCTCTTTTTACTCCCGCGCGAGAACAGCCAGCTGGTCCGTTACACCGAGCGAACCCGGGACTACTACGGTTACACCATCATCCAGCAGGTGCCCGAACGGGTTGATGCCAAGCAGTACATCGAGTCCAAGATCGGGATCAGGACCGAGTACGTCGAGAACATCGAGGACGTTCTCCGCTTCGCCCGGTAGGCGTTGAGTCCCGCTCGCCGGCGTCGACCTCCGGATGGTTCTTTCCGCGGGCGCAGGGCGTCCTGTGGCCACCCGCAGGCTTTTCTTTTCTCGTGGCTCACGTTGTGGACGATGTATTCGGATCATCGCCCTGGAATGGGCATCGGGAGGGCTGCATGAGCCCGAAGGACCTGGAACGGATCCCCGAATCCGCGCGCTGGATGGTCTGCTCCCGTCTCCTCGCGAAGCTGCCGCTCCTCTATGACATCGTCTATCGCCCGGTCGTGGGGGAGTCCTACGACGAGCGAGAACACGAGATCTGGATCGAGGTGGCCCGCGAGGCCCGCGACCTCGCCGACGCCTTTCACCTGCCCCGAAAGACTGCCGAAGAACTGGCGGGGACGCTCTCGACACTGGCATGGGCCTTCTTCGGGAAGGACTTCCAGTTCGACCGGGTAACGGAAAATGAAGGGAGTGCCGCTCTCCGCATCCGCCGGTGCCCTTTCGTCGAGGAGGCCGACCTCGTCGAGATCGACCACGGCCTTCTTCCCGACCGGTGCCTAGCCTTCATGATCCCCCTCGTCGAGATGCTGAACCCCACGTTTACCCTTCGATACGTCCGGGCCGCCTGCACGGGCGACCGGGCCTGCGAGCTCCGGCTGCTCCCACGGGAGCAGGCAGACGAGGTGGCGTAGTCTCGCTTACTCCGAGGGCCAGGAGGCGCCCTCGGACTGGTCTTCGCAGGGCATCGAGAGGTGGAGCTGCGCCAGGCGCCATACCTTCTCGTTCCGACGGAGCACGGCGGTGAACCGCCCCTCCATCAGGCCCTCCAAGGTCCCGGTGTCGAACTCGAAACGGCAGGTTCCCATCACCCATGCAGCCGTCCCCTCGACCGTGCAGCGACGGTCCGAGAAGGAGATGGTGGCCGACCTGGTCTGGGCGAAGTCGCGCTCGACGGATCGGCGGAACTCGTCTGCGTTCGAGACGACCTCGTCAGGGCCGGTGCCGAATCCATGGAAGTCGAGCTCGACGAGGGAGACGACCCCCGCGAGGTCTCGATGGGCGTACAGCACGGTGTAACTGTCAAGGGTACGGTTGATCCCGATGCATTCCGGATCCATGGATGTGATATCAGCAGACCGACGGTTGAGCCTGCCGATTCATTTCTTGTCCCCGTTTGCTGTTCGGAAGGTTCCCGCAGCTTGATGAGGCCGGCGGACGAAGATCGGTCGTGTACGACCTCCTGGTCCGGGACGGGCTCGTGGTCTCGCCGGCGGGGACGCGCCGGGCCGATATCGCAATCCTCGACGGGCGGATCGTTGAAGTGGGAGCGGTGACAGGGACGGCACGGCGGAGGATCGACGCCTCCGGTCTCTTTGTCCTCCCAGGTGGGGTGGAGCCGCACATGCACGTCGAGAACGACTTTCTGGGTCTATCCACGGCGAACGACTTCTACACCCAATCGATCGCCGCCGCCTTTGGGGGGACCACCACCCTCTTCGACTTCGCTGCCGCTCCCCGCGGAGGCTCGCTCCTGGAGGCGATCGAACGGAGAAAGGAGCAGATGAGGAAATCCGCGCTCGACCACGCGATTCATGGACGGGTCCTGGAGCGGGCGCACATCGACGAGGTCTCTGCAGCGGCGAAGGCGGGGTGCCCATCCTTCAAGCTCTACCTAACCTATCCCGAGGTCGGCCTGATGGTGGACGACGCCACTGTTCTCGAGGCGTTCGTCCGAGCCGCCTCCTGTGGCGCCCTGCCGCTCGTCCACGCCGAATCGGACCCCATCGCGGCCTTTCTCGTCGCCCGGGCCAAGAGCGACGGTGACCTATCGTGGTCGCGGTACCCCGACGTGAAACCCCCTGCCTGCGAGGCGGAGGCCTTCGGAAGGGTCACCTGGTTCGCCCGGACAGTCTCCTGCCCCATCTACGTCGTCCACACGACCGTCCGGGCGGCAGTTGACTGCGCCCGCCGCGCCCATGCCATCGGCCAGGAGCTGTACGTCGAGACCTGTCCCCAGTACCTCGTCCTCGACCGCTCGCTCTACGACGATACCGAACGCGGTCCCCTTGCCGTCTGCTCCCCGCCCCTCCGGGGGAAGGGAGAGGCGGCGGCGCTCTGGGTGGGGCTCGCCGATGGCACCATCTCCGCGGTGGGGTCTGACGATTGCGCCTACACTCGTCCGGCAAAGGAGGCATTCCTGGAGCGAGACGCCGCTGGTCGGCCAGTCCCGGACTTCACCCGGGTCGTCCAGGGGGTGCCGGGGATCGAATGCCGCCTGCCGCTCCTCCTCTCCGAGGGGGTGGCCCGCGGGCGCATCACGATAGAGCAGGTGGTCGGGCTGACCAGCACGAATCCTGCACGCTACTTCGGCCTCTATCCGCGAAAGGGAGTGATCGCCCCCGGGGCCGATGCGGACCTCGTCCTGGTCGACCTATCGGCCGAGCGGACCCTCTCGGCCTCGTGCCTCCACACCCCTCTCGACTACTGTCTCTACGAGGGTCTCCGGGTGAGGGGATGGCCCGTGATGACGATCTCGTCCGGGGGCATTGTGGTCGAGGACGGCGAGTTCACAGGGACGAGGGGCGCGGGCCGGTTCCTGGAGAGAGAAGTGCGAGAAGCACCGACCCGTCCGGCAGGATAATAAGCTGGGACGTTACTCAAGACTGCTGGAGAACCCGGCATGCCATTCTCGTACAACCCGGTCGGCGTCGTGAACCTGGTCCTGGCGACCCTGGTCATGGTCCTGGGGTACTGGGGATACCGGACGAGTGGTCGGAAGACGGAGGCACTGGTGGGCGGCGCCTTCGGCCTCTTCGCGATCTCGCACCTACTCACCCTCCTCGGCGTCGTCTCCAGCGACCTCCTGATCATCGCTCTCAGGACCACCGCGTACCTGGTCATGGTCTTTGCCCTCCTCCGCGTCGCCTCTGGCCATACCTACGGATGACACCGGCATCACACGAGCTGGTGTTTGCCCCGTGTTTCTCCGTCCTTTACCCCAGGCGCCCCGTCCAGGGGGGCCGAGAGGCCCGAGCTTCCGGTCCCGTAACCGATCAAAACCCTTTTATCTCCTTACAGGACCCTTCAGTCTGGTTGAGGTCGTCGCAATGGCAAAGACGTTGATGCCGGAAGAGGAGGCGTACCGGCTGTTGCGCGGGGCGGGCGTGCCGGTCCCGCCCTCCGCTCAGGCTGCCACCCGCGCGGAAGCAATCCGCGCCGCGGAAGAGATCGGGTTCCCGGTTGTGATGAAGATCGTCTCGCCTGACGTGGTCCACAAGACCGACGCGGGCGGCGTGGTGCTGGACATCGGTTCACCCGGGGAGGCAGGAGAAGCGTACGACCGGATCCTCACGAGCGTGCGAGCGCACCGTCCCGATGCGCAAGTCGACGGGGTGCTCGTTGTCGGCCAGGCCCCCCCGGGGTTCGAGTTGATCATCGGTGGCCGGACGGACGCGTCCTTCGGCAAGGTGCTGACCTTCGGGCTCGGCGGGACCCTGGTCGAGTTCCTCCAGGACGTCGTGGTCCGGGTGCTGCCCCTTTCCGACGACGAGATCGCCGGAATGGTCCTGCAACTCGGGGCCTACCGGCTGATACAGGGGTACCGCGATTACCCCCCCCTCGACGAAGAGGCGCTCCTCTCTCTCATCGGACGGGTCGCCCGCCTCTTTCAGGACGCCCCGAACCTCGCGGAGTTCGACCTCAACCCGGTCCGGCTGTACGGTTCCGGGGCGATGGTCGTTGATGCGCGGGTCTACTTCGACGACCTGCCGGTTGAGGCCCCCTGTGTCGAGCCCGACCCAATCCCGCCAGACCTTTTCCTCCCCCGATCGATTGCGGTCGTCGGGGCGTCGACCGATCCAACAAAGGTCGGGTATGCCGCGTTCCGAAACCTCCTCCGTTTCAAGGGGGACCTCTACCCGGTGAACCCGAAGAGGGACGAGGTCCTGGGACGGAAGGCCTACCCCACGCTCACATCGCTCCCCGATCCGGTCGACATGGTGGTGGTTGCCATCCCCGCCGTCCTGGTCCCCGGCGTGATCGAGGAGGCGGGACGGGCCGGCGCTCGGGTCGCCGTGATCCTCTCGGCTGGTTTCCGCGAGGCAGGAGAGGAGGGCGCCCGGCTCGAGGAGGCACTCCTTGCGAACGCAGAGAGGGCTGGTATCCGCGTGGTCGGCCCCAACTGCCTCGGCATCATGCTACCGCCGTACCGGATCAACACCACCTTTGACCCGGTCTCGCCCCGGGCCGGTACGATCGCGTTCATCTCGCAGTCGGGGGCCGTGATCACGATGGTCGTCGACTGGTCGCTTCCCGAGGAGATCGGCTTCTCGGTTGTGATAAGCGTCGGCAACCAGGCGGACCTCTCGTTCCAGGACTACCTCCGCTATGCCGAGCAGGATTCGAATACCCGGTCGATCATCATGTACGTCGAAGAGATACGGGACGGGTGCGGATTCTTACGGATCGTCCGACGGGTGGCCGCCCGCAAACCGGTAATCATCCTGAAGTCCGGTTCGTCTGCGCGGGGGAAGAAGACCGCGTCGTCGCACACGGGCTCCATCGCCGGGGACTACGAGGTCTATCGAGGCGCCTTCGAACAGGCGGGAGTGATCGCAGTCGACTCGTTCTCCGAGGCCTTTCAGATCGCGGAGCTCCTCGGCTCCGAGGGGTACCCGCAGGGGCGTCGGGCCCTGGTCGTGACGAGTGCCGGGGGGCTTGCCGTCCTCTCGTCGGACTATGCGGAACGATACGGGGTGGACCTGATCGAACTCCCCGCCGCCCTCCTCGCCGAGCTCGATGGAATTCTTCCCGACGAGTGGAACCGGCAGAACCCGCTCGACCTGATCGGTGACGCCGGTGCCGATCGGTTCGCGCGGGTCTTCGACGCCCTCATCCGCCGGCAGGACCTCTGGGACATCGCGGTCGTGATCGCGGTGCCGTCCGCGACGATGGACCCGGCGCACCTCGCCAACGAGGTGGTCCGGTTCAGCGAGCACACGGACAAGATGATCGTGGGCTGTCTTGCCGGCGGCGACTCGATCCGGGCCGGCCTTCGCATCCTCCGCGAGCATCACATACCGAACTTCGAGGAGATCGAGGACGCGTTTCGGGCCCTCGGAACCGTCTTCTCCGTCCGGGACCCGGACCGGTCGAACCGGTGAGGAGCCCGGTCTCCCGTTACTCCTGCAGCTCGGCCCAGTTCACGTGAATGTGGCTCTGCGCTCCTGGGGCGGCGCGGGCGCCTGTTCCTACCTGGACGACGTCGAGCCCCAGAGAGATGGGGCAATCCTTTACCCTTCCCCCGCCGACAGATCCACCAATGGGGGAGCTGATCGTCGACGTCGGTGGACGTCCGGGGCTTGACTGCCGGGGCTTCTGCACCTATTGCTACTTCAAGCACGTCAGGGACCCGGCCCCACTCGGGTGCCGGCATTGCCTCCCCTTCAAGAAGGGGTGCGACTACTGCACGCGCATGGTCCGCGAGCAGTACGACGGGTTCCGTCCATTTCGCGACGTCGCCCAGGAGACCCTGGGCCGGCTCCAGGTGGCGTCGGGCGAGATCGATCGTGTGACGATCAGCGGCGGCGGTGACCCCAGCTGCTACCCGGCGTTCGAGGACCTCGCCGAGGTGCTCGCAGCCATCGAGGCGCCGCTCCACATCGGGTACACCTCGGGCAAGGGGTTCGACGACCCTGGCGTCGCCGACCGACTGATCGAGCACGGTCTCGCGGAGGTCTCGTTCACGGTCTTCGCCTCCGACCCTGAGCTTCGCCGACGATACATGCATGACCCCACACCCGAAGCGTCGCTCGCCGTGATCGAACGGCTCGCTGGCTCGATCGATCTCTACGCGGCGGTCGTTGTGCTCCCGGGCGTGAACGACGGGGCAGTCCTGGAGGAGACCGCTTCCTGGCTCGAGAATGCAGGTGCGAAGGGGCTGATCCTGATGCGCTTCGCGAACGAGCCGCACCAGGGGCTCGTCCTTGGGAACGCCCCGGTGATGCCCGGGATCGAGCCCCAGTCGGTCGAGTCCTTCGCCGCGCTCGTCCACGACCTCTCCGGCCGACACCGGATGCGGATAACAGGCACACCGCTCCTCGACCCGGCCCTCGGGTCGCCCTTCGCGATTCGCAACGAGCCCGACCTCCTCGAGCGGCTCCCACGCCTCACCGGACGGGCTTCCGTCGTAACGGGCGCGGTAGCAGCCCCGTTCATCGGCCCGCTCCTTGAGCGACTCGGAGGTACGGCGACAGTGGTGCCGGTGAGAAAGGAGATCGCCTGCCTGATCACGGCCGACGACCTTCGCGAGATCGATCTCGCCGGCCTCGAGCAGCTCGTGGTTCTACCGGGTCGGGCTCTCGTTCACGACGGGGAGGCGGAGGCGATCCTCTCGGCCGATGGAGTTTCCAGGACCGTGGTCCGCGGCCCGGATATGCTGACCGCCGATGGCGAGACGAGCATGGGTATGACCCGCGAGGGGGTGCTCGATCTGGAACTCTCCGGGTTCTTCGGCCTGGTGAATACGATCAACCTCCACGGCGACACCGGGTCGACCGAAGGCGGCGAAACGAGAGGGCGAGAACAGCACGACGTCCGGAGGTGAGGGGGCGATGAACGGTCCCAGCAACACCCTGGACGACTGGATCGCGTCCGAGTCGTTCTCCTTCTCCCTCGATGCGGACGCGTCCCTTGACCTCGCCGTCGACCGCATGATCGCCGCGCTGGACACCCGGGTAACGGTGCTCGGGCTCGGCGAGGCGCTCCACGGAGGAGAGGCGCTTCTTGCCTTTCGTAACCGCCTCTTCTTCCGTCTGGTGGAAGCCCACGGGTTCTCCGCCATCGCAATTGAGAGCGACTTCCTCCGGGGCCGGCTCGTCGACGACTACATCGCCGGCACGAGACCTGGTTCGCTTGAGGATGTCTGCGAGGCCGGTTTCAGCCATGGCTTCGGACGGCTCGAGGCGAACCGGGAACTCGTGGAGTGGATGCGGCAGTATAACCGTGACCTATCCCATCCCATTCCAATCCGGTTCTACGGCGTCGACAGCCCAACGGAGATGACCCACGCCGGGAGCCCGCGTGCGCTCCTCTCGGTCTCGGTCGAGTACCTGCACTCGATCGAAGGGAAAATCGGTGACCGCGAGAGGTACGAGCACCTCCTGACCCTCGTCGGCGACGACACCCGGTGGGAGAACCCGGCGGCGATGATGGATCCGGCACAGTCGGTGGGTCTCTCGCCGGAGACGACGGCGCTTCGGGCCCAGGTCGAGGACCTGGTGATGGAACTGCGGCTTCTTCGCCCCGTCCTCGTCACGGCGGACGAGATCGGTCGGTACCGCGAAGCTCTCTTCTGCGCGGAGGCGGCCCGTTGGCTTCTCTCCTACCACGCCGAGGCGGCACGAACGTCGGAGGCGGGCAGCCGGATCATCAGAATGCTCGGGATGCGCGACGTGATGATGGCGGACACCATCGCCTTTGCCTCCGAGAGGGAAGAGGGGCGGGGCCGGGTGCTGGTCTTTGCCCATAACAGCCACCTTGCCCGCCGGCGAGCCGAGTGGCAACTCGGCCCCCACCACCTCGCCTGGTGGCCGGCAGGGCCCCATCTGGATACGCATCTCGGTGCAGGCTACGCCGTCATCGGGTCGGGGGTGGTGGTGTCGGAGGCGAACGGTATCGGGCGGGCGGAGGTGAATTCCCTGGAGGAGCGACTCTTTGCTGACACGCGTGAAGGGGTCTTTATCCCGACGCACCGAGGCAGGCTCCTCGACCGGGCTGCGGTCGAGACCCTTGAAAGCCGATCGAGGAGCCGGCGCAACACTACGTACTTCCCACTCACACCCGGGAGCATCGAATCGTTCGACGGACTTTTTATTGTCGGCTCCACGGAATACGCCCGCGGGGGGCCGCCTCTCCCGACGGACGACACCCCCTCGAGCGGGTGAGGGAGTTCCGTCCTGCATCGACCGGTACGGTTATCCGTTCGGGACGTCGATGCGAAGGCATGGCAACCGTTCTTGTTGCGTATGCGTCGAAGCACGGGGCGACGCGGGAGATCGCGCAGTGGATCGCGGAGGCGCTCGAGCGGATGGGGGTGACGGCCCCCGTGCTGCCGGCGGACGAGGTCGGCGACCTCGAGGGAATCGATGCCGTGGTGATCGGCGGCCCGCTCTACGTGGGGCGGGTTTTAAAACCCGTCTCTTCCTTCTTCTCTCATCACCGGGCCGCACTCGGAACGATTCCTGTAGCGCTCTTTCTCTCCGGGACACTGATCGCCTCCGGTGACGCCCGCCAGGACGAGCGGGGTCGGGCGATCGCTGAAAAAATCCATCAGGGGGTTCCGATCGCGGCCCTCGCCCTCTTCGGCGGGCGATTCTCCGCTCGCCAGGTGCCGGTCGTCGGGCGGCTCTTTCCGGGAGCCGAACAGAAGGACACCCGCGACCGGCCCACGATCGAGGCGTGGGCGGAAGCGCTCCCCATCCGGTTCGGTCTCTGATCAGGAGAAGAGATCGGGGGGTTGTGGGAAGAGGACCTCACGGTTATAGACCACGAGGAGGATAACGAAGAGGAGGAGTGGCAGGTCGATCGCGAGCAGCTTCCCGAAGCCCGTGTGGCCGATCAGGAGGTTGAAGAGTGCGTGCACCGTGATCGCCACGGTGAAGAGGCCGAAGAGGATCGCTGGGAGAGACCGTCGCGAGAACCCGTAGGTCAGAAAGATCCCGTAGCCGATGATCGCCGTCATGCACCCGTGCATCACCGAGGTGGTGATCCCCCGCATCATCACGTAGACGATCGAGCCGACACCGGCGATTTCGTAGTGAGTGATGAAGACGTAGTTCTCCAGGATCGCGAAGCCGAACCCCGACGCCATCGCCAGCACCAGGAGCTCCTTCGAGTACCGCCGTCCGAAGACGAGCAGAAGGACGAAGAGGGGAAGCGACTTCAGGAACTCCTCGACCACCGGGGCGATCGTCACCTCGGGCACCACGGCGGTGGACGCGAAGAGGAGGTACAGGTGGTAGTTGACGAAATAGGCGATTGCACCCGCGGAGAGGCCCCAGACGAGAAACGAGAGGATCCGCCGCTGTTCGCCCTCCAGGAAGACCAGGAGAAAGAAGAGGGGCAGCGATGCCGCGAGGTAGAACTCAAGGATCATTCCATCGCCTCCTTTGTCCTGCCGAGCAGCCCGATCCCGAGCAGCGCGAACGAGATCGCGGCCAGCGGGCCGACGACACCGAAGAGCCAGTGGGGCTCAAGCACGGTCGAACGATAGGCGTTCAGGATATGGGTGATGGAGATCGCCAGCGTCCCCAGGAAGAGGACGCGGTAGAGGTAGATCGAGTACAGGAGTGAGATCATCACCAGGCCCCCGCAGAGCACGAAGAAGAGGAGCGTCAGGAGGGTGGCGGGCGTCACGCCCAGGTCCGCCACCAGCCAGAGAGCGACGATGACAAGCGGCCCGAGCACCACAAGGCCAACCCAGGACGGGAGGCGGTTTCGGACGAAGACCTCCTGGTACCCGGCGATCAGGAAGGGGAAGACACCGACGAACCCGGCGTCAGCGACGGTCGGGTACGGCAGGCTCGTCCCGATGATCAGGGTGTAGGCATACCAGAACGCGTTCGCGAGGGTCCACCCCCCGGCGGCGAATGCGGCATGGACCAGGAGCACGTCGCGCGACCACCGAAAATACGCATACGCGCAGATGATGGTGACCGCCGACGAGGCGAGGAGCTGAGTGTAGTTGCTCAGGTCGTAGAAGCCCGGGAACGAGTGACCGGGGGCGACGAGAACCACCCCGAAGAGGCCGATCGAGACCGCCAGGAGGAGATAGAAGGCGGCGGAGAGGACCGCAAGGCGGGCGAGGGGCGTGCCGGGGGCTTCCACCCGGAGAGGTGGATCCAGGGACGTCTTAAAACCCCCCTCTCACCGGTATCCATAACCGTCTCCATGTTGAGATCTCGTGCACGATCCGATCCATGGCCGACACACTCCCCGCCATGCTCCATGCCTGGTACTCCGAGCGGGCCCGCTTCCTCGGGCCCGGCCTGATCCTCGCCATGTCGTCGGCCGGCTGGGTGGGTATCCTCGTCTTTCTCGCGCTCGGCGCGAACATGGGCTACGCCCTCCTCTGGGCGATCGCCGGCGTGCTCATCTACAAGTACACCTTCACGACCGGGATCGCCCGGTACACCGTCTCCCAGGGGGAGAACATCTACGCGGGCCTCCAGCGCATACCGGGGCTGAGGAACTGGGAGGTGCTCTTTATCGGCGCCGTCTACGTGGTCGAGATCGTCTATCACGCCGGCGGAGCGCTCGTCGCGGCCAGCCTGCTCGCTGGCATGGTGCCGATGCGCATTCCGGTGCAGTACGCGATGATAGGGATCTTCGTCCTGATCACCCTGATCCTCTTTCAGAACTCGTACTCGTTCTTCAAGAGGATCATGGTCGGGGCCGGGATCGTGATCATCGCCGGAATGTGTGTCAACTTCCTCTCGCTTTACATCTCGCCGACCGAGATCGCCACCGGCCTCTTCTTTCCCGCCTTCGGGAACGAGGACCACCTCTACTACGCGGGCGTGATCATGTGCTCGCTCGGCACCGGCCTCTCGCTTCTCTGTTCGTCGATGTGGCTCCAGAAGCAGATCGGCGACAACCACGGCGAGACCTTCTTCCGCGACCACATGAAGTCGGTCTACTTCGACCTCCGCCTCGGGTTCGGTATCCTCGCCCTCCTCTCTTTTTTCTACCTCACGATCGGGTTCGTGGTCCTAAACGAGCACGGTCTCCCGGCCTTCGAACAGGACCTTATGGTCCCGGTGATCGGCCATACCATGGACGTGATCCCATTCGGAATGACCATCTTTGTCGCCATCTCGTTCTTGACCCTCTTCATCTACCTGATCGGCGCGACGGACGGACGGGCGCGAGCCGTCGCATGGATCCTGAAGCAGACGGTCCCGACGCGGATCTCCGAGGACTGGCTCTACCGTGGGGTCGTGGTCCTCTTCTCCCTGGTCTTCATCCTCTTTGCGTACTTCGGCAGCAAGTACACGATCAAGGACGTCCTGACGGTCTCGGTCTTCATGTTCGGCCTCGTCGGGTTCATGTTGATCTGGCTCGATCGACGGCTACCAGTCTACGCCCGGGGTTCTCGCCTCTGGTACGCGATCATGCTGGTCGGTTCGACCCTCTTCCCGGTGGGTTCGGTCTTCTACGCGATGATGTAACCGACAGTCGCGAGCTCAGGGTTCGGTTCCTTCTGTGGAATCCGTTGCGCCGCTCTCACGTGAGAGCGATAAAAAGAGGAGAATCCCCCCCTCATGGGGGGTATATGCCGTTAACTCCGCTGCCGATGGCCCCCTGCAGGAGACCAACGTCGACCCCCAGCATCGATGCCACGGAGAGGCCGACAACGATCGCCAGGATCCCGGCGATCGTGATCATCAGGAGATCCCGCCGTTTCATGATTCACATTTCACAGAGCGGAGAGAAAAAGGTTCTGATCACCGGTGGTTCGTCGCAGCGTAGATCCTCGTCCTTCCTCCCCGGTAGTCCTGCCAGACGATTGTGTCGCGCCCGACCGACGGCCAACCCTGGTCCTCGGGCTGGGTGCAGACGGGGTACTCGTTCATCGTTGAGAGATTGAAGGCGTAGATGTCCCAGTTCTGGTTTCGCCCGTCGACCCATGCGACCGTGTCATCCCTGATCTTCGGGAGCCACTGGCGAGCGGCATCGTCGCAGATAACCAGTTCCTCGTTCGAGCTGAGGTTGTAGAGATAGATGTCGAAACCTTTTCCCGAACGGTAGTCCTGCCAGACAACCCGGTCCCCCGAGACCGCCGGCAACCACTGGCCCCGCTTCTCCCGGCAGATCACGACCTCCTTCTCCTGTGAAAGATCGTAGGCGTAGATGTCGCCCGCCGTCTCGTACCCCATCCGGTAATCCTCCCAGACAACCACGTCCCCGTCGATGTCGGGGTCGTATTGTGTCTGGGGCTGGACGCAGATCGCCCGTTCAGTCCTCGAGGCGAGGTCGTAGAGGTAGATGTCGGGGTCCCCGTTTCGCTCATCGACCCAGACGACCCGGTCCCCTGATACGACGGGGTGGGACTGTTTCGCCGGGTGGAGGCAGATCGGCATCTCCTCTCCCGTCGTGAGATTGAATATGTAGATATCCCAGTTCCCGTTCCGCTTGTCCTGCCAGACGACCCGGTCCTGCCAGATTGAGGGGGTGAACTGGATCCAGGGGTGCGGCGAGACGACCCGAGAACGTTGATTTGAGAGTGAGAAGACCTCGATCTGCGTGACCTGTCCGATGCCGTGCTCCTCCCAGGCGATGAGATCCCCGCTGATGGCGGGGTAGAGAGGGCTTGAACCGTTGGGAGAGATCCTGGTGCCGTCCGCTGACCACGAGGCTGGACCGGGTGGTCCGGGAGCGACGACTGACAGGAGGGCGACGAGTCCCAGCAGGACGGCAGCCCCGGAAAGCAGCAGGCGTTGGTTCATTGTGGACCTACAGAAGAGGGTTATGCGCGCCGGGTTCTAACCGTTCCGGTACAGCGCGGTCCTCGCTCTCCTGTAAAAAACGGGAGGTGAAAGGTTGATTAGCATTATTGATCATGATCGATAGGGAGAGGTGGGGAGCATCGAGCACATCCGCTGCAGGACCTGCCAGTATTATGTCGTCGTTGATCCCCTGGTTCCAGACCAGGGAGAATGCCGCAGGCGGGCGCCGTGCTTCCCCGGTAACGGGGCATCTGCCGGGTTCCCATTCGTGCGCGAGGGGTGCTGGTGCGGGGAGTGGCTCTCCGAAACCCTGGCCGTACCCGAGCCGGTCCGGGTCCGTCCGGCCGTTCGCCGGGCGATGGTCGACCCCTTCGTCGAGTCGGACGATGCGAAGAGCGAGTTCAACGACATCTGGCTTCCGTGAGCGGGTGATTACCTTCTCTTCTCCGCCCCAGGACCGCGGTGATCATGACTACGGTCCAGCTCTTTCATGGAGCGTTCCCGACACCCGCGTGAGTTCGGCCAGCCCCGGGACCTCGCTGATGCCGTGGCTTTATCCGATCTCGAGGTACCGATCTCCCTGATCTCGACCTGACTCCCCGCGAACGGCGAGGTGGACTGCCTGTTCGTGATTCCCCCCGGGCCCGTGTTTCTCGATCCCAGGGCGTACCGCGGCACGATTGATGGCGTCGCGGAGGGCAACTGGCGGGTAATTGGACCCGACGGGACCGGTGTGGGCCTCCCCGTCAACCTCTTCCGCCAGTTCCGAACCCTCCGTGACGACCATGTCCGCCGTCTCTTCCGGATCCACGCCGGCGCGTTCCCGCAGGTCGACGAGCAGGACCTGCGCACGGTCTTCGCCTGGGATCCCTTCCAGGAGGGTCGACCTGCCCGCCGGGGCTGGTGGAGCGCGAGCGGGTCGGGTGGTTCGATGTCGTGACCGTCGAGAACGGGTCGAACGGCTGCTCCTCGCACACCCGGGCTTCACAGTCCACGAGGAGGAGAGGGACACCAATATCCCGGGACCTTGGGTCGCGCATGTATCGGGAATCACCCCTTTCGATGAAGTGCCCGCTCGCCTTCGCGCAGGTGCTCGTTGAGCGGATGGACACCCTCGTCGCCCGGATGGAGGCGCCCCCCCGTCCCATCGCGGACCCCGGTCGATCCGAGGAGTCCTTCACACCCCCGCCGCACGGGCCGGAGCCGCTGGAAGTCGATGCCGGGTTTAGCTCGCCCATCGAATCCGTCGATTCGTCTGCGCCGAGTATGACTCCCCTCCACGCCGGGAGGGGCGCGAGGAGTTTTCCGTCACCCCGGGCGAGGTAAAACCGTGCGATGGACGTCTCGAATCGCACGCCGTCTGTCTGCGGAACGCTCAGGAGCCGGCGGCTGAGCAGGACTGCAGGACCGATCTGACAGCGGATATCCGGTCTGTAAACGACCGGGAGAACACCGCGACGAACCGCTTCGTCTTCAGGATGCGGGTGGGGGATTGGGGTTTTTCGTCCTCACGCCTTCTCCACCGGCAAGCCCGCCGCAGTCCAGGCGGCGAATCCCCCGAGGACGTTTCCGACTCGTGATGCACCCCGTGCTGTCAGCAGGCTCGCCGCGAGGCTTCCCTTGAAACCGACATCGCAGTGGACCGCGATGGGCCGGTCGATCGGAACCTCGTCGATCCGGGCGGCGAGCTCCCCCGCGTAGATATGCATCGAGCCCGGGATCGCCCCCCTCTCTTCCCGGTTTGTGATGTCGCGTACATCCAGGACCAGCATCTCGTCGAGGCGCGCATGCAGGTCCTGCACGGTCAAGGTCTCGATCCGGCCGACGGGGCGGGCGCCGCGGAGCCAGGAGGCGTAGCCCCCTCCCAGGTACCCGGCGATGTTGTCGAACCCGAGCCGGACGAAGTGGGCCGCGGCGTCGTGGATCTCCTGGTTGAAGTCGTCGACGAGGGCGATGGGCTGTTCGTAGTCGAGTGTCCAGCCGATGAAGAGAGGGAGCCCGTCCCGCCAGATGTTGATGCTCCCGGGGATGTGGCCCGCGGCGAACCCGGTCGGGGAACGGATGTCGACCACCTGCATTCCTTCAAGGTCCGCAGGGGCGAGCGGGCGCAGGGCGCAGAGGTCGGGCGGTGCCGGCGGGCCGGCGAGGTTCAACTGTTCCATCACTGTAAAGTAGGGGGCGTGGTACCCCTCCTCTCCTGCCTTTCGGGCGACAAACGCCTCCCGATCGAGCTTGAGGTACGGGTTCGAGGCCCGTTCGATCCCGATCGTGGTGAACGGTAGATCACTGATCGACGGGCCGCAGACCGAGCCGGCCCCATGGGCCGGGCAGACGATCGTCCCGTCTCCGAGAGGCAGCAGCACCCCGTTCAGGGAGTCATAGAGCCGTCGTGCGTTCGCCGCCGGGTCGTCGCCCGCGAGGTCGACCCGACCGACCGACCCGGCGAAGAGGGCGTCCCCGGTGAAGACCATCACCGGCCGTCCGGGAACCGACGGCTCGTACAGGGCGAATGAGAGCGATTCGTCCGTGTGGCCCGGCGTCTCCAGGGCGACGATCTCGAGAGGACCGGCCCGGAACCGGTCCCCGTGGTGTGCGGGTGTGCCGAACGCGAATGGGAGGGCGGCGCCGTGGTGGATCACCGCCCCGGTGCGCCGTGCCAGCTCCACCGAGCCGGTCACGTAGTCTTCGTTTCTGTGCGTCTCGAAGAGGTGCGTGATCGCCGCACCGTGCGCTGCTGCCCGTTCCAGGTACACACCGCAGTCCCGGCGCGGGTCAATAACGGCCGCTTCTCCGTTGCCGCCGACGAGGTAGGACTGGTGTGCCAGCCCCTCGGATCGGATAATCTCGAAGAACATACCAATACTCCCGTCCCATTCCAGAGGGACCGAAAATACTAACGACACATCCCATCCTATGGTAATAAAATTGTACGGTGAGCGGTCTGCCTTGCACCCATCCACCTGTCTCCTCGTTCTCCTCCTCCTCCTCGTAGCTGCCGTTCCTGCGGCCGACGGAGCAAGCCGCCTCCTCATCTCCTCGGTCCCTCCCGGTGCCGAGGTCTCCGTGAACGGTAACGTCGCCGGTACGACCCCGATTGAACTCCCCCGCCCCCCGGGTACTTACGCGGTCGTCTTCCGTCTCGACGGCTACGACCCCTACGAAACCACTGTCCTGCTTGCCTCGGACGAGAGCCGAATGATCGAGGCGCTCCTCCGGGTTGCCCCAGGGGAGGGGACGCTCCGGGTGGAGAGCATTCCCGACGGAGCGGAGGTCTCTCTCGACGGGGCGGTGATCGGTCGCACGCCGTACGCCTCGGGGCGCGTGGACGCAGGAACCCACGACCTCGCCCTTGTCCTCGAGGGCTACGACCGGTATGCCGAGCAGGTCACGGTCCTGGACGGTCGGCTCACCCGGGTCGAGGTGACCCTTACCCGGACGCCAACCACGGGTTCGCTCGCGGTCATTTCATCTCCTCCAGGCGCATCGGTCCGGGTCGACGGTGTGGATAGGGGCGAGACTCCGTACGAAGGACGGGGCTTTGCCCCCGGCACACACCTGGTCGAGCTGCGAAAGGAAGGGTACCAGAACTACCGCGTCCAGGCGATCCTCGGGGCAAACCAGCGGACCGAGGTCGCCGCGATACTTGAACCCCTTCCACCTCCCGGCCGGCTCGCTGTCACCTCGAACCCTCCCGGGGCAGAGGTCTACCTCGACGGAAACCTCCGCGGTCTCTCTCCCGTTGTCATCGAGGTCGATCAGGGGGTCCACGAGGTCCGGGTTACTTCGGACGGGTACCAGGCGGAGAGCGTCCTGGCGGAGGTGGTTGCCGGTAACGAGACCCCGCTCCAGCTGACTCTTCTTCCTTCCACCGGTGCGACGGCATCCACACTCTCGGCCTCGGGTGCGGTTCGCGTCGTCTCGGAGCCCCAGGGGGCCGCTATCACGGTGGACGGGGTGCAGCGGGGTATCGCGCCACGGACGGTCCGGGAACTCTCTCCGGGTGGGCACCGGTTTGTTCTCTCCCACCCCGGCTATGTCTCCCTCGAGGAGACGGTCTTTCTGCAGGCGGGAGAGACGGTCTTCGTGAACCGCACCCTGGTCCGGCTTCCTCCGACCCCATCGAACCGGACTCCTATGACCACGACACCGGCCGAGTCCCCCCTGGAGCCGTGCCTTGCACCGGCAGCACTCGTCATGACCCTCCTCCTGGCGGCCCGACTCCGGGGCTGAACCCGGCCGATCCGCAACGCTGATGCATTCCGGACCTAATGGTTGTATGACGTCTCGTCCAGGAGGTTGAATCACCACATGACCCCTCGAACCCTGCAGGGCTGCCGTGCCGGAAGGGTACTGCTGCTCGTTCTGCTCGCCGGTGCGCTCTGTGCCGGCCCTGCGTTCGCCGCCGATCCCGGGGATACCTCCCGGGCGATTGCCGCTTCCGTGCTCGCCGCTGAAAGCACGGGGCTCGACGTAGAGTCGCCCCTCTCCACCACCCTCCTCGACTGGCTCGACGACCATGGGCAGCCCGAACTTCAGGCATCAATCGGCCCCGAGGCGCGGACCTTCGTCTACGTTAACCTCGATACGGGAACCTCAACATCGGTTCTCGATGGTGTCCTTTCGGGGATCGACGACCGAGACGAGGCGGCCGGGATTGTCACGGCGCGGGTCACTGCGGGCGAACTTGGTGCCCTTGCCGACACCCCCGGCGTCCGGCGAGTCCGAGAGGTCGACCGGCCGGTTCTCTCGTCCGGGCGACTCACCTCGGCAGGCGACGCGATCCTCCGGGCTGACCTCGTCCGCGCCCGGCACGGCGTCACGGGGAGCGGCATCCGGGTGGGCGTGATCTCGGATGGGGTCGAGAGCCTGGCGGAGGCACAGGCAAGCGGAGATGCTCCCCAGGGAGTCCACATCGTCTCGAACCTGCAGGGTGGCGATGAGGGAACGGCGATGCTCGAGATCGTCCACGACCTTGCGCCCGGGGCCGACCTCTACTTCCACGACCACGGCAACAGCATCCTGGAGTTCAACCAGGCGATCGATGCCCTTGTCGCCGCCGGTTGCAGGGTGATCGTTGACGACGTGGCCTGGCCGCGCGAGCCCTTCTTCGAGGACGGTGTGATCGCCGGCCATCTTGCGGGCCTGCTGGCCACTCACGACTTCGTCTATGTGAGCGCGACCGGCAACTATGCGCGGCAGCATTACCAGGGCCTCTTCAGAAACGGGAACGAGGGTTTCCACGACTTCTCGAGCAATGGTGGGGACCGCCCGTATCTCTATGCAGACCTCCCCGCCGGCTCGTCAATCCAGGTGGTGCTCCAGTGGGACGAACCCTTCGGCCGTTCGAGCCAGGACTTTGACATATTCCTGGTCGACACCGTCACCGGCGACGTCCTCGACTCCTCCATGGACCCGCAGGACGGGAACGATGACCCGTTCGAGGCGTTCGTCTGGACCAACTACGAGCGTGACCTCGAGGCGGCCATCGTGGTGCTTGATGCGAGCGGGGGCGGGAACGGTCGGACCCTCGAGGTCTACGCCTATCCATCGACCACGGCGTCCCTGTACGACGAGAACCTCGTCGCCGGGGACGGGATCTACGGTCACCAGGCGGTCCCGTCCGTTGTCGCCGTCGGCGCGGTAAGCGCAGCGGACCCCGAGACGATCGAACCCTTCTCCTCGAACGGTCCCGTTACCCACGTCTCCCCGGTGCGGACGGTCCGCCAGAAGCCCGATATCTGCGGGGTGGACCGGGTCGAGGTCTCGGGAGCCGGCGGGTTCAAGACCATCTTTATCGGCACCTCGGCGGCGTCGCCCCATATCGCCGGCCTCTGTGCCCTGGCGTGGTCCGCCCGTCCAGCCCTCTCAGCGGACGAGGTCCGAGCGGCCTTGTACCGTTCAGCGGCCGACCTCGGCGCCTTCGGATGGGACCCGGTCTTCGGGCACGGGCGAGCCGATGCACTCGCGATGTACGAGCTCGTCACATCAGGCTCCGTCACCCCGGTCCCGACGGCGACATCGACCCCCGCCGTCACGCCGACGGGCGCGGTGATCACCCCGGCGCCTCCGGCACCCACACCCACCTCCACGGTGGAGTTCGGGCGGACTCCCTTCGGGAGGCGGTACTCTGCCACCGGTTTCGGCTCCGGCAGCCCGACCGGCCCGGTTGTGACGACCCCCGCCCCCACCCTCCTGCCGACCGGGCGGGGGACCGGCGCATCCGGTACGACCGCCCGTCCATTCCAGCGGTGGTATCCATTCGATGGGTGGGGGGCCGGCCGATAGGCGCTGCTGGCCGAGCGGGATCGGCTTAATCCCCTACCCCCTCTTACCTTCCTGGTATGACTGCGGACCGTGACCAGGCGATCTTCGAGGCGGGGATAAAACTCGGGGCGCTCTATCACCAGTGGGTGGGGACCCCGATCTCACCTCAGACCGCCGAGGTGGTCGAGGAGGCGATCGAGCAGGCAGTCGGGCTCCAGCCGTGCGTCGAGGAGATCACGGTTCAGCTCGATACCCGGAGGATGCGTCCGAACGAGTTCGGGTACAGCGAGCTGTCCGGGCTGATGTTCGACGTGGAGATCACCACACGGTGCAACGGCGTCTCCTGCCGGGCCCGCCTCGCCCCCCACGGCGAATACCCCCTGATGTCGATCCTCTCCATCCATGATGCCGCACCGGTTCCCGATCACCGATGATCACATCCACATCGATCCCCTGAACGGGCGGGGAATCGAAGCAGCGAAGGAGTTCTATCGCGCCGGCGGTACGCACCTCTTCCTGGTCACCAAGCCGTCCTGGTCGTTCGGCATCGTGCCTGCATGCGGGGACGACTACCGGACTGTCTTCGATGCAACCCTCGCGACAGCCGAAGCGATTCGACGGGTCGGCCCGGTCGTCTTCCCGGTGCTCGGCGTCCACCCGGCGGAGATCACGTACTTCGCCGATCACCGCCCCGCCGCCGAGTCCGCCCGGATCATGGAGGAGGGACTCGACGTCGCTGCCGGGTACGTGCAGGAGGGGCGTGCCGTCGCCCTCAAGAGTGGCCGCCCTCACTACGATGCCGGCGAGGAGGTGTCCCGTCTCTCGAACCGGGTGCTGGCGCGGGCACTCGCTCTCGCGGCGCGGGCGGGTTGTGCCCTCCAGATCCACGCCGAGAGTGGGCCGTGCGAAGACGTGGTCGGTATGGCCCGCGAGGCCGGGATGGACCCGGCCCGGGTGGTCAAGCACTTCGCCGACCCCTCGACCCCGCTCGTGCCGTCCCTGGTGGCCCGGCACGATGCGGTCCCCGAGTTCGCCCGGACGGGGCGTGGATTCATGCTCGAGAGCGACTACATGGACGAGCTAGATCGGCCTGGCGCCGTGATCGGTCCCAAATCGGTACCGCGGTTCTCGCTTCGCCTTCTCGAGAGCGGGGCGATCGACGAGGAGGCCCTCGCCCGCTGCCACGTGGAGACTCCGTCCCGCACCTACGGTGTCGATATCGTCCTTTGACAAAGAATCCGCCCATACGGGCACTTTTTTAATCACTCCCGGCGACCAGATGAGCAGCATGTATCTCAAGGTTCATTGCATACCGGGCGAGGGCGAGGTGGTGGCGATCTGCGACCGGGAGCTGTTGAACCGGACCCTCAGGCACGGAGACGTGGACGTCCCGATCACCGGCGGCTTCTTTGGCGACCGGCTCGTGGACGAGACGGAAGCGAGCACAACCCTCCGCTCTGCCGGGAACATCAACCTCTTCGGTCGCCGTTCGTTCAGGCTGGCCTGTGAACTGGGTCTCGTAAGCGAGGCGGACTGCCTGATGATCGAGGACGTTCCGCACGCCCAGGTCTACCTGATCTGACATGGAGATCCGAACTGCATTCTGCCCAAGGTGCGGGGCACCGACGGAGACCGGTGGGCTCTGCGGACGGTGCCGTCTCGCCGGGACGCAGTGGCTCGAGTGTGATTCCCGTGCGGTCCACACGTACTGCCCCAGTTGCGGCGCCCAGAAACGGGGACAGGTCTGGACCGACTCCGATCAGGTGAGAGATGAGCTCGCCCCCTCTCTCGCCCTCTCGGCGATCCACCTTCACCCCGAGGTCCGCCGGCCGGAGTTCCAGGTCACGGTTCGCGACATATCCAGCAACCGGTCCTTCGCCGAGGTGGAGGTGAACGGGCAACTCTTCGGTGAGCCACTCCAGGACCGATGCACCGTGGAGCTCATCTGGCAGAAAGAGCAGTGCACCCGGTGCAACCGGATCGCCGGGTCGTACTACGAGGGGATTGTCCAGGTCCGTGCGACCGACCGGCGTCTCACCGACCGCGAGCTGCGCGAGGCTGAGCGGATCGCGAACGAGACGGAGACTGCCCACCAGACTGAAGGAGACCGCCTCTCGTACATCTCCGACCTGCAGGTGACCCGAGACGGGCTCGACATCGTTGTCGGGTCCCAGTCGATCGGTCTCGGGATCACCCAGGCGATCGCCGCGCGGCTTGGCGGGCGATATTCGACCCACCCAAAGCTCGTCGGAGAGAAGGCCGGCAAGCCGATCTACCGGGTCACCTACCTGGTACGGCTCCACCCGTTTCTCCGCGGCGACGTGATCCGGGTACAGGGGTCAGACCTCGAGGTCATCTCGGTCGAAGGGCATCATCTTAGGGCGGTCGACCTGCTCTCAGGCCGAACCCGGACGGTACGGGAGAGCGAGGAGAAACGGCTGATCGGCCACAGCTCCGGTGCGTTCGACGCTCTCGTCGCCTTCATCGACGGCGGGATGCTCGGGCTCCTCGATCCAGACTCCGGGCGAACCCTCGAGGTGTCGCGGCCCGAGTGGCTCAACGTCGAGCCAGGGGACCAGGTCCGAGTCCTCAGGGATGAGGACCGCCTCGTCGTCCTCGGGTGATATCGTTGCGGGTGCGGCGATGTCCGGCAGCGGCTCTCCGGGAGTGCCGTGGCGCCGAGTGGGCCGACCCGGACCGTCGACCGTATGTCGAAGACGGCACCGCGTTCGTTCCCGTCCGCGACGGTTTCTCCTGGGAACTGGACCTTCCCGAGCGGTGCAACAGGGCACCCCGGGGGTACCAGAGGCTCGGCGACCTGGTCCTCTTCCACGGGGACCGCCCTGAAAGAGCGGCCGTCCTGGACGCGGTGCGGCGCTGCCGGCCCCGGGGGGTGCTCTGGATACGGGGACACGAGGGGGTTGAACGGGTTCCCCGTGTCGAGGTGGTTTTCGGCGAGGCCGGCGAAGTCGTCCACCGCGAGTCAGGGCTGTGCTACCGGCTCGATCCGACACAGGTCATGTTCTCCCAGGGAAACCGCGAGGAGAAGGGCCGGCTCTCCCGCCTCGTCCGGCCGGGTGAGCGCGTTGCCGACCTCTTCGCCGGGATAGGGTACTTCACGCTCGGACTCGCCCGCGCCGGAGCGTCCATCCACGCGATGGAGATCAACCCCGTAGCCCACGGGTATCTCTGCCAGAATGTCGCTGAGAACG
Source organism: Methanoregulaceae archaeon (assembly GCA_050178135.1). Lineage (GTDB taxonomy): Archaea > Halobacteriota > Methanomicrobia > Methanomicrobiales > Methanospirillaceae > UBA288. Next base: position 85,829 of record JBFXGJ010000002.1, read on the forward strand.
GCCTGGCCGACCGGGTGCAGCCCGAGTGTGGCGACTGCCGCAAACTCCTCTCGGGGATGTACGACCGGCTTGTGCTCGGGCACTTCGACGCCCCCCGGTTCCTGGAGGATGCTCTCGCTCACGCCCGGCCCGGGAGCCGGCTCCACGTCCACGCCATCGAGGTATGCGCCGGAGCACTCGCTCCCGAACTCACCCGTCGTGCAGAGGCGGTTGGGCTTCCGCTCACCTCTTCTGTTCGCGTGATCAAGAAGTACGCACCGGGCCGCCTTCATACGGTCCACGACCTGGAGATCCCGTGATGTACCAGACACTAGAGGGAAGAACGATCCTGCTCGCAGTGACCGGATCGATCGCCGCGGTGGAGACGGTCCGGCTCGCTCACGAACTGCGGCGCCGGGGCGCCGAGGTCCAGGCGGTCCTCTCGCCCGCGGCGACCCGCATCATCCACCCCGACGCGCTCACCTACGCTACCGGTCGGCCCGCGATCACCGCACTCTCCGGCCTGGTCGAGCACGTCACCTGGTGCGGTGCTGAGGGGGTCGCCGACCTCCTCCTGGTCGCTCCCTGCACGGCGAACACGATCGGCAAGATCGCGCACGGGATCGACGATACCACCGTGACGACATTCGCCACGACAGCGCTCGGGAGCGATCTCCCCATCATCGTTGTCCCGGCAATGCACGAGACGATGTTTCGCCACCGCGCGGTTGCCGAGAACCTTGAGCAGCTGGCCGTGTTCGGCGTCGTGGTGGTACCGCCGCGGGTCGAGGAGGGACGCGCCAAGATCGCCGACATTGAGACGATTGTGCTCCACGTCGAGCGGGCGGTCGACGACGGCTCTCTCCGGGGACGCCGCGTTCTGGTGACGAGCGGCGCCTGCCGCGAGACGGTGGACGACGTGCGTGTGCTCACGACCCGGTCGTCGGGCCGGATGGGCCGCGCTCTCGCGCTCGAGGCCTATCGGCGCGGGGCGGAGGTGACCGTGGTCCACGCAGACCACTTCCCCTGCGTGCGGAACGTCACGGTCGAGACCGCGCAGCAGATGCGCGACGCGGTCCTCTCTGTTGGTGAGACCGAGGGGATCGACCTGTACGTCTCCGCTGCCGCCGTCTCGGACTTCGCGCCGGTTCGATACCCTGGCAAGATTCCGAGCGGCAGGCCGGCGACGATCGAGCTGGAGACGCTTCCGAAGATCCTCGACGAGGTGATCGAACGGTTCCGACCAACCACGATCGCCTTCAAACTCGCACAGGATGCAGATGCGCAGGCCGGCGCCCTTCTCGAGAAGGGAGCGGCCCTCGTGGTGGCGAACACCCCCGATGCGATGGGGGCGACTGAGGGGACGTTCGCCCTCCACTCGCCTCGGGGGATCCTCGAAGTCGAAGGGACGAAAGAGGAGGTGGCGTCGGCCGTATGGTCGAGCGTGCAGTAGCCTGGTCCCCCGGTCATATCTCGGGGTATTTCCGGAGGTGTACCGGTCCTGACGGGGCTGTCACCGGATCGATCGGCGGTGGTGTGGTGATCGCCGAGGGGGTGAAAGTGGAAGCGGTGCAGTCTGAGTTTCCCCGTGTCCGGGTCTGCTGTCGGAGCCCCGGCGGTGCCGCTATCCTTGCCGAGGGGTCGCCGCCGGTCGAGTACCTGATGGCTCGGCTCGGCGTCTCGGCCGACCTGACGACGACCTGCTCCCTCCCGATCGGGGCCGGGTTCGGGCTCTCGGCCGCCGCCCTCCTCGCGTCGGGGGCAGCCCTCTCGGCTCTCTTCCGGCTCGAGCTTTCGCGCGCCTGTATCGCCAGCGTTGCCCACGACGTCGAGGTGTGCTTTCGCACCGGGCTCGGGGACGTCGCGGCCGAACAGGGTGGCGGTGTCGTCGTTCGGCGCACTCCCGGAATCGACGGCGAGATCCTCCGGCATGGGAACGACGCCCCCCTCTGGGCCGTCTCGTTCGGCCCGATCCCCACCCGTGGAGTCCTGGACTCGGACGAGGCGATGGCCCGCGTTCGGACAGCCTTTCCCGGGTCAGAGCCGCATGGCCTGGCGCCGCTGGTCACGGTCTCCCGCGGGTTCACCGAGGCGAGCGGGCTCGTGACCAGGCGCGTTCGGGCCGCGCTCGCTGCGTGTGACGAAGCCAGTGTGCCGGCCTCGATGACGATGCTCGGCGATGGCGTCTTCGCCATTGGCGAGGATGCCCCCGTGGCCCTTGCTCCATTCGGGCACGTCTTCCGACTCGCCGTTTCGTCCCGCGGTTTCTGCCTGCTGGAGGGGGATGCATGATCCCGCCAGACCACCCCCGGTACCGGTCGCTCGTCATCCGGGAGCGGCTCGCTCGATGCGCTCGCGAGGGCGTCGTGGCGCTCGAGGGCCTGGCCGCTCACGGGCGGGCAGAGGCCTTCGACTACCTGATCGGCGAGAAGAGCACCGCGACGGCCCGCGAGGCGGCCCGCGTGGCCGCCGCCCTGGTCCACAAGGCCCGCCACCCGGTCCTCTCGGTGAATGGAAATACGGCCGCGCTGGCAGCCGACGAGTGTGCCCGGTTCCAGGAGGTGACCGGCTGTGGTGTCGAGGTGAACCTGTTCCACCGGAGCGAGGAGCGAATTGCCCGGATCACGCGTCTCCTCGAAGAGGCGGGAGCCACCGTCCTGAAGGGCGCTCCCGAGCGCCTGATCCCGCTTCAGCATGATCGGGCCCTCTGCCTCCCCAACGGGATCGGGAGTGCCGACCTCGTACTGGTGCCGCTCGAGGACGGGGACCGATGCGAGGCCCTGCGGGCGATGGGCAGGACCGTCGTGACGATCGACCTCAACCCGCTCTCTCGCACGGCCCGGACGGCCACCCTGACGGTGGTGGACGAGCTGACCCGTGCCATGCCCCTGATCACGGAGGCGTACCGGGAGATGTCCCCGGGGGAGGCGGACGCCCTGGTCCAGAATCTCGACAATCATTATCTGCTGCAGGCCGCAATAGCTGAGATCGTCCGGGAGTTGAGTCGTGCTCTGGATTGAGAAATATCGTCCCGGGACCTTTGACGAGATTATCGGCCAGGACCGGCCCACAGCGTTTCTTCGGTCGTTTGCCGAGAGGCGCTCCATGCCGCACCTGCTGATCGCCGGGCCGAGCGGGTCGGGACGGATGAGCGCCGTGCACTGCCTCGGGAGGGTCTTGTACGGCGACCATGCCGGTGAAAATACCACCGTGATCGCCAGCGGCGACCTCTTCGGCGAGGGCCGGGCGTACCTGGAAGCAGACGAGCGGTTTTCGCACCTCTACCGCAGGGATGAGAGCCTGCTCGCCAACGTGAAGCGAATCGTCCGGACCTACGCCGCGATCAGGCCCTTCGACGCCGAGTTCAAGATGCTGGTCTTCCTCGAGGCAGACGCCCTCCCCGGGGAGATGCAGCAGGCGCTCCGCCGGACCATGGAGCGCTCCTCGAAGACCTGCCGGTTCGTCTTTATCACGGCACGGCAGTCGGCGATCCTTCCTCCCATCGCGTCGCGGTGCTTCCCGGTAATTTTCCGGCCCCTTTCCGTCGACCAGGTGATCACCCACCTGGAAAAGATCCTGGAGAACGAGGGGGCGGCGCCCGTCCCCGAGGACGACCTGGCGATGATTGCGACCGCGTCGAGGGGGGACCTCCGCCGCGCGATCATGCTGCTCGAACTGACTGTCCGATCAGAGCGCCCCCTCCAGATCGACGCCTACGAGCAGACCGAGGCGGGGGCGACTGCGAGCGAGGTGATGGCGGCGATCGACGGGGGTGACCTTCTGGAAGCCCAGCGACTCGCTGATTCGATGATGATAGATGGTGGACTATCTGGCCGCGAGGTCCTGCACGAACTCCGGAAAGCGGTCCGCCGACGGATGAACGACCCGAGGATCGCCATCACACTCGCCGCGACCGATGCCCGCCTTGCCGAGGGGGCGGGGGAGTACGTCCAGATCGCGGCACTCCTCGCCGCGATGATGGAGGGGTGCCGATGACAGGTCCCAAGAAGGTCCAGCGTCACTACGACGAGGTGGCGGAGATCTACGACCGCCGGTACACCGAGGGGACCGGCCAATCATATCACCAGCATATCTCCGACCAGGTGATGGGCTGGCTCCCCCCCCATGGACGTCTTCTCGACATCGGGTGCGGCACTGGTCTCTTCGTCGAGCGGTACATCGAGCGGGGTGGGCAGGGGATCGGCCTCGATATCTCACAGAAGATGATCGAGCGCGGACGCGATCGGGCACCTTCGGCTGACTGGACCGTGGGGACCGGTGAGTCCCTGCCCTTCCAGGACAACACCTTCGATGCGGTCTCGAGCCTTCTCGCATTCTCCTACTTTAAGGACCCCCAGGGGATGCTCGCCGAAGTCTATCGGGTTCTGCGGCCAGGAGGGAGGGTTGCACTCTGCACCCTCGGGCGCAACTTCCTGACCGCGGGCCTGCCGGCGATCCACACCCTGGGGGAGCTTGCGCGGGTGCGCCAGGTTGGAATGGGGAGCTTCGGGGAGCACTATTACTCGGACGCAGAGATGGAGGCCCTCTTTGCCGGGGCCTCGTTCGTCGACGTGCGGGTGAAGCGTTGCTCGTTCGCCCACCTCAACCTCGCACGCCCCGTCTACCACCTCGCCCGGCGGATCGAGCCGATCGTCGAAAAGAGGCTTCCGTACCTGGCCTACAATATCTGCGCGACCGGTCGAAAGCCCCACCCATAAAAAAAGAAATGATCAGGGGCGCCGGGTCGATAGGCGTGCCCGGACCCGTCTTTTCTTCTCAATCGCCGCTGCTGCCGCGGCCTCAACGCGTGCCGTCATCGCAGCGACGTCCCCTTTCTGCGTCTCCACGACCTTCTTGAGTGGAGTGTACGCCGCCTCGCGGAAGCGGGGGGTAAAGTCCTCCTCCCGGCCGTCCACCACCAGGACAGCCTCTGCCGGCCCCGACTCGACCCGGCCGATCTCCTCGCACCGCACCCCCGCACCGCGCACCACGCCCGCAATCGCTTCGACCGCCTCGCGGGGGGCGGCGATCAGGAGAGCGTCGAGTGAGACCCCAAGCGGGTCGATCCCGAGGATATCGAGCATCCTCTTCACGACGGGGTCAACAAGGGGGGCGATCGCCTTCTCGTCGACCACGATCCGGCAGTTGGCCGTTCGCGCCATCTCGTGGGCGTCTCCGCGAAGCCCCCCGTTCGTGACGTCGGTCATCGCGTGGACCGTCTCGAGGACCGGGCTCTCGATCAACGCCTGGCACGCGTAGAGGAACTGGAGGTTGATGGTCCGCTCCACCACCTCCGGGTGGCCCGAGTAGAGGGCCGCCGTTGCGATCGTCCCACCCCCGGCCCCCTCGGTCATCAGGAGGACGTCGCCGGGGGCGAGTTCCCGGCGAGCGGTCAGATGGCGGGCAATCCCGACGGTGCCGACACAACCGGTCATCCGCGAGCCGAGCACCATGTCCCCGCCGATGCGGAGGGTCGATCCGGAGATGAGCGGCACCCCGAGCTCTTCGCCGACCGTGGTGATCCCGGCAGTGTAGTCGAAGATCTTTGCAACGTCCCCGTCGTCGGCGACGTGGATGTCCGAGAAGAGCAGGATCGGTCGGGCGCCCATCACCAGCACGTCGCGGAGGGTCGCCCTCGTGGCGTGAAAACCGGCGAGGAACGGGAAGTCCGAGAGGCGGGAGTGCATCCCGTCCACCGTGCAGCAGACGTAATCGTCTCCCACCTGGATCGCCCCCGCATCGTCCATCTGGTCGACACCGACCGATGCCGAGGTCGTGCCGATGATCCGGGCGATCTGGCTGTGGGCGAAGAAGTCGCCCGTGCCCCGGGATCCGACCCCGAACTCGCCCATCGAGACCCCGGACGAAGTGGTCTCGAAGAGGTCGCCCTCAAGGCCGCTCGTCAGGAGCGCTTCGTCGACGACCGCACGGGCGAAGGCTGCCGCGTACGTCCTGTCGACCGGTTTGAACTCCTGCACGCGATCAGCGAGCGCCTCTTCGATGACACGACGGTCCGTTCCGGCGCGCAGCCCTCTCCGCGTAAAATCCTCGACATCCATCAGTCCCGGCCCCCCTTCTCGAGCCGCTCCAGCAACCATGCCATATTTCGACCAAGGGTCTGCATTGTCGCGATCCCCTCCTCGTCGGAGTCGACATCTCCAGGTCCGAGCCCGACACCGATGTTCCAGTAGGACGACCCGACCACGATCATCTCTCCGATCAAAAAGAAGTGGTTGATCGTATCGAAGGCGTGGACAGCCCCTGCCCGGCGGTTGACGGTCACAGCGGCGGCAGGTTTACGGGCGAGCAGGTTGCCGTTTGCCCGGGTCACGTACCCGGCCCTGTCGATGAGGGCCTTCATCTCGCTCGAGACGTCCGCGAAGTAGGTCGGAGACCCGAGAAGGATCGCATCCGCCTCGATCATCTTTGCGATCAGATCGTTCATCTCGTCCATTTCGTTGACGCACCGCCCGTCCCTGTGCTCAAAGCACCTTCCGCAGGCCAGGCATCCCCGGAGGGGAAGGCCCCCGACCTGAACGAGCTCGGTCTCGTAGCCGGCAGCCTCCAGCTCCTGGAGTGCGTACCGGAGCAGGCGGGCGGTGTTTCCGTCACTCTTTGGACTCCCGTTGAACGCGACGACCTTCATGGTTCCTCTACCCATGATTGACGATGGGGATGTATTAAAACCGTCCCGAACCCGACGTCGACGGCGCCGCTCGAATTGCACCACCTCCCCCCAGGCCATCCCCGATCCACATGATCGTTTCGAAGACCACCTTCTCCTCGTCGTGGCGCGACCCTCTGGGGGACCGAATGGTCCTGGTCGACCCCCGACCTGGGGCGGGAGCGAAGGATCAGCATGTGACGATCGGGGATGAGTGGTTCTCTCGGGACAATAACAGGCAGCAGTGCGTCGCATCGATCGCCCTGGCGAACGACTCCTCGCCCGTTTCACGAACACGACGACCACGATCACGGAAGGGCTCCTGGAGAGAGCGGCTCCCTCGGATAGACTGTCCGGTTGTCGACGCAGATAGACCGCGCTGCTGTTCCATATTTCGTCGGAGATGGAAGTACTGCCGTCTTATTGACGATCTGTCGGATATATGCACCGAAAATTAAAAAGCGTGAACCATCAAACAAGCACGTATATGGTTGTTCCGTCGAAGGTCTTCTTCACCCGGGGGGTTGGTGTCCACAAGGACCGCCTCGCATCCTTTGAGCTCGCACTCCGGCAGGCCGGGATCGAGCGATGCAACCTTGTCTACGTTTCGTCCATCTTTCCCCCGATGGCCAAGGAGCTCCCCCGTGATGAGGGTCTTCGCGAGATCGAGCCCGGTCAGATCGTGTATTGCGTGATGGCCAGGAACGATACGAACGAACCATCGCGCCTCGTTTCGGCCGCGATCGGTCTTGCCCTGCCGCAGGAGACCGAGGCATACGGCTACCTCTCCGAGCACCACGCGTTCGGCGAGACCGAGGAGATCTCGGGCGAATACGCAGAGGACCTGGCGGCCACCATGCTCGCGACCACGCTTGGCATTGCGTTCGACCCCGACTGTGCCTGGCAGGAGCGAGAACAGATCTACAAGGCGAGCGGTAAGATCATCGAGACCAAGAATATCTGCCAGGTGGCCCGGGGTGACCAGAACGGTAACTGGACGACCGTGATCGCTGCAGCAGTCTTTGTCTGATCGTCTTTTTCTTTTCCCCGTCTTTTCCCCGCGACACCATTAAGTATTCACACAGACTTCAGGGTGTCGGAGACTTCCTGCATGGAGAGACCGGGGAACGAGAGGGGACGTGGTCGGCCCCGAACGACGGATGGGAATCCCGGCGCCGAAGAGCACCGTGGTCCGGGGAACGGACCTGATCAGGAAGGGTCCGGGCGGACCACCCCTCCTGGGCATGGCCCCCTCGTCGGTCCATATATCGAGCGTCCGAAGCGGCTGCCAAGGCCAGCAACGGCTGAGGACCCCCCCCTCTCGAACCGTGACCGGGCAGACCTTGCCGCGATTCGCATGCTCGAACGCCAGAAGGCCGATCGTCTCCGTGCCCGAAAGGCGGCTACCAATGAGGCCGATATCAAGGCCGGCACTCCACCGGAACCGGGGGAAACGGGGAGTCCTGATCGGGTGACGGAGCGGCGACGAAGGTAGATGCATGATGGGCCGGGCCATGACTTCTCACCCGGCCCGGTCCCCTGTCAACCCATTCGTTTACCTTTTACCGTCTCCGGGCAACCAGTGTGCGGTGGGTCATGGAGAGAAAGACCATCCTTCTTGTCGGCGTCGGTGTCATTGCCCTCGCCCTGGTATACACATTGATCCTCGCCCCCCCGGCTCTCCCGGGGGGTTCGGGACCGGCGGTCACGACGCTTACAACACCATCGCCCCTTGGCTCGGCCGAGGGCCTCGAGACCGTTCGCGCGAGCGTCCAGGCGGCGCTCGACCAGATGGATGCGGACACCGCAACAGCGGCAGGGAAACTCGGCCCCCTGGGGCTGACGGACAATGCGTCCAGGGAGGTCCTGAAGGAACTCGCATTCGCGTCGCCGGCCGTGATCGATGCAACGGCCGTCTCGAAGGACGGGATCATGCTCACCGTGGAACCGGTCGAGTATCACCACGTGGAGGGCTCGGATATTCGAAACCAGGAGCACATCGCTCGCCTGATTTCGACGCAGAAACCCGTGATGAGCCAGGTCTTCGCGACGGTCGAGAAGGAGAACGCGACCGATATCGAGCACCCGGTCTTTACCCCTTCCGGCGCGTTTAACGGTTCTGCAAGCCTGCTCTTCCGCCCCGTTGTGCTGCTCACGATCGCGGTCGAGGAGGCCCTCGCCGGCCGAACAGCGGAGGTCTTTGTAATCGACACGGACGGTATCGTCCTCTACGACCGCGATCCCGCCGAGATTGGTACAGATACCTTCTCGTCCCCGCAGTATCACGACTACCCCGATCTGCAGCAGATCGCGAAAAGGATGATGAATGAGTCGAGCGGATCGGGGGAGTACAACTTCAAGGCCGAGGGAGGCACCACTCCGGTCAAGAAGGCGGTCTCCTGGACGTCCGCCGGACTCCATGGCACCGAGTGGAGGATCGTCGCCGTCGAAACGGTCAAGCCTGCGTGAGGCGCCCCGTGCCTCTCCTTTCTGGATACACACGGCGAGGGCTCGTATGGACCCTTGCTCTTTTTCCGTGGTGGACGGGCGAGCTGTCTGTCCCTGAAGACTTAGTGGGACCGGATCGCCTCTCTCGATGCCAGGATATCGGATGATGGGAAGTGGGTCGTACAGACGACCCTTCGGCCCTCGTCGTCCCAGCGCATCGAGCCAACGCCGTCACAGTCGATGTAGACGAACACGTCGGTCTGTTCGCCCTCGGAGACCCAGGAGCCGGTGTTGATCATCAGGACCGGCTTGTCATCATCCCTGTTCCTGGTATCCCGAAGCCCCGCCCTGTCAGCCGGAAACGATTCTGCAACATGGGTGTGACCGAAGACGAGCACCTCGGCACGGTACCGGTACAGCCGACCCCTGACCGCATTCCGGTAAATCCCCTCGGTGGACCGATCTTTCGAGCTGATGAGGCGGTACAACGGTTTCTTAACCCCCGCGACGAGCCCTGGCACCGAGACAGTGAACGTCCAGAAGAGGCCAAATATCAGCCCGATCGGGAAGATCCACTCCAGGACTCCGGCTCCCAGGAGCTGCCACCCATACACGATGCCGCCCACGATGATGGCGAGGGAGACACTGCTCAATCCGAGAAAGTGGAGCGACGTCGGAGGCAGGAGGCCTGCCCTTGCCCTGGTGGAGAGCCCGAAGAGCCAGATGCCTGCGACTGAGATCGCCGCAAGCGCTACGGCGGTGGCCGCCCCGGTCACCAGGCGAGCCTCGACGGGCGCCGGAGCGAGTCCGATAACACACGCACCGAACGCCGCAAGAGAGATGACGGCACGCCCGGTCGACGGGATGGTCCTGGTGAAAGAGCAGCAGACCAGGTCCTCCATCGCATCTACCGGGTCGATCCTCCTGCCGATTGCTCTCGAGAGGGTGTGCGTAACCTGCTCGTCGTCGAACTGCTGCCCGTGAAAGAACACGTAGTGAATGCCGCCCGCCTCGAGCCCCATCACGTCTCCACCGGTGGTCGCCGCTGGGTAATGCCGGGGGCTGATCTCCAGGATGTCCTCCGTGTTGCTCACCAGGTGCTTCTCGTAATCCATCTGCACCCGGTAGGTCCCGTTCCAGGCGATCTTGAGGCTCTCAGCGACTTTTTTTCCGTTCTCGCACCCGTAGAAGACCCGAAAGGCCTGTCTCCAGAGCGGGCTGCCGGTTGGGTTGCCGTCGATGACCGAATCGACCATCTCACCCACATCTTCGTCGTGGTTGCCGGTGACGTAGACGATGCTGCACCGAAGCTCCCTGAGTTTCAGAAACGGGACCAGTGCATCGAGGAGAGCACAGTGCCGGTCCTGTCCCCGCGGGTCCCAGAGTTCCAGGATATCCCCGAGCAGGATCACCTTCGCGGGGGGGCGCATCGTGGTCGGGCCGGTCTGTGCGTCCGGGTTGCCGTGGCACACCTCCCGGTGACCGGAAAGGAGGTGGTCGAGGAGCCGGCAGAACCGCCCTGCTGTCTCCCGGTCGTCGGCACCTCCGAGGTGAAGGTCGGAGAAGACCAGGACGCTCTCTTCATCAGGTATCTTCTCGGTTGTGTGCATCGCTCGGACCCGTCCTGGCCCCTATTGAGGCCGATTCCGTTGGATTCCTCCATCATCGGGCGAAGGGAAAAAGACCTCGAAGTGAATCCGCTTGAAGTCCAGAAGAAGGTCGATCCGGTCAGGGAACCCTGGTCGGGGTCGGCGTTTTATCGACCATGTCGCGGGCCCCGGTCTCGTCGATGTGAATTTAACACTTTTTTTGAAACAATGATTTCTGTCGAAATTTGTAGAAAAAAATCGAAAATTTCCAAGATCAACCTGGCCTTCCTTAATGAAATCAATTTTGCTTGCGGAGAGAACAACCAATATTTCATCGAATTTTTCCAAAAGGAGGCTTTATCTGGTATTTTCTCCCAGTATTTATCATGAGTCTGGTATTCGATGCAAAGAAGGGGATTATCACCGAGGAGATGAAGGAGGTCGCCCGACAGGAAGGGCTTGATCCCGAGTTTATCAGGCGCGGAGTTGCCGGCGGACACATCGTGATCCCGGTCTCGCCATACCGGAAGGTGCGCCTCTGTGGGATCGGCGAGGGCCTCCGAACCAAGGTGAACGCCTCCATCGGGACCTCGTCGGACATCGTCGATATCGACATCGAGGTCGAGAAGGCCCGCCAGGCTGAGCTTGCCGGAGCGGACACCCTGATGGAGCTCTCCACGGGCGGCGACCTGGTCGAGATCCGGCGGCGGGTCATCGCCCAGACGAGTCTCTCGGTCGGCTCGGTCCCCCTCTACCAGGCCTTCATCGAGGCGGCGCATCGCGATGGCGCCGTTGTCCACATGCGCGAGGACGACCTCTTCCGGATCACGGCCGAACAGGCGAAGGCCGGTACGAACTTCATGGCGATCCACACGGGGATCAACCTGGAGACCATGAAGCGGCTGAAGAACCAGGGGCGTCACGGCGGCCTTGTCTCACGAGGCGGCGCCTTCATGACCGCCTGGATGCTGCACAACGAGAAGGAGAACCCGCTCTACTCCGAGTTTGACTACCTCTGCGAGATCATGCTCGAACACGAGGTCACCCTCTCGACGGGCAACGGTATGCGGGCCGGTGCAGTCCACGACGCGACCGACCGCGCCCAGGTCCAGGAGCTCCTGATCAACGCGGAGCTCGCGGACAAGGCCCACGACCGCGGCATCCAGGTGATCGTCGAGGGTCCAGGCCACATCCCGATCGACGAGATCCAGGCAAACGTCATCCTCCAGAAGCGCGTGACCAACCGAAAGCCGTTTTACATGCTCGGTCCGCTTGTCACCGACATCGCCCCCGGGTACGACGACCGGGTTGCGATGATCGGGGCCTCCCTCTCGTCCTCGTACGGCGCGGACTTCATCTGCTACGTCACCCCCGCCGAGCACCTCGCCCTCCCCACACCGGAGGAGGTCTACGAGGGTGTCATCTCGAGCCGGATCGCTGCTCACGTTGGGGACATGGTCAAACTCGGGAAGCGCGACGACGACCTCGAGATGGGTCACGCCCGGCGCGATCTCGACTGGGAGCGGCAGTACGCGGTTGCGCTCAACCCCGAGCGCGCCCGGGAGATCCGCAACTCCCGTCGTCCCGCCGACGGGGATGCCTGCACGATGTGCGGTGACTACTGCGCCCTGAAGATCGTCAGCAAGAACTTCTCTTTCTGACCCCGAATTTTCTTTTTTCAACCATGGGTGCGTCCGAATCGCCCCGGACGTTTTCATTCACACCCTTGCCATACCTTCACGATCGTGCTGGTCGACCTCCTCCGTCTGATCATGGGGACCTGGTGCAGTCCACCGTGCGAAGCAGATATATGGGTGTCTCTCCTCACTCTCTGAGTGGATGGATGGACGGCGCCGACAGCACGTCACTTCATCGGAGGATGTCATGACCGGATCCGCTCCCGAACTGCATAAAGAACCCCGGACTCGCATGACCCTGACGAGCGGGGATCTTGTCCTTCTCGATCCCCACAACCCGGATGAGGACCCGGTCGTTCCGCTCGTCGTTGTCAATAGCCGGCCTGTCGATCTCCCGCACGGGGTCGTCTATGTCCTGAGGGATGACCTCCCCCTGGTCGAAGAGTTGCGGGCGTTCTTCAGGGCCCCTGGAGATGACTTCAACTCCTGGTACGAAGCCGAGCGCGAGCTCTACGAGAGTCACGGGCTCACCTACGGAGAGCACGACGAGCTCGACCTGCTGGTGACCCTCCTCGAGGAACGCGGACTGTGGCACCGGCGGGCACCCCGAGTCCTCTTCCTCATCTGAGCCCTCTCCAGTACTTCCCCGGACCGGAGAGGTATTAAGCCAGCCCGCTCCCCTTTCGTACCTATGGTATACGCGGAGGGACGGGTCTATTATTTCGAGCGACCCGGACCGGAGAACACGGGTGATGCAGCCCGGTTCGCAGTTGAACGCGCGACGGCGCTCGGCCTCGATACCATCGTCGTCGCATCGACGAGCGGTCGAACCGCCCTACAGTTCCTCGAGGCGTCCCGGGAGACAGGGCTCCATCTCGTCGTGGTGACCCACGCGGTCGGGTTCAGGAAACCGGGCGAATGGGAGTTCGACATGGCAGCAGCCGAGGTGCTGAAGGCGGCCGGAGCGACGGTCGTGACCGGCTCTCACGTCCTCTCGGGGCTTGAGCGGGCCTTCTCGGCTTCGCCGAAGGTCGGCGGGGGTTCGCGGTCCGAGGCGGTCAGCGAGGCGCTCCGCCGCCTGATCGCGGTCGGGCTCAAGGTCGCGGTTGAATGCGTGCTGATTGCCGCAGACCAGGGGGCCGTTCCTATCGACCGGGAGGTCGTTGCGTGCGGGGGCACCGGCTCGGGTGCAGACGCCGTGGTCGTGGTCCGTCCGGCGCACACCAGCCGTTTCTTCGACTGCCAGGTGCGAGAGATCGTCGCGATGCCGAGGGACCGCTAGTGCTCTTCGAGGCCCTCCGCGACAGCGTCCGATACCCCGCGGTATGGGTCGCTGCCGTGTCCTACGCCGCACTCGACATGGTCCAGCTGGTCCTCTCCCTCCAGGGAGAGACCTTCTTCTCGGTCCGTCTCATGGTGATCGAGTACCTCCTCCTCCCCTTCCTCCTTGCCGGCGCCTACGGCGTCCTGCGGGAGCAGGACTCCTCGCTTGGTCTCTTCGGAACCGAGGCGATCAAGAACTACTTCAGGGTCATCCTCCCCGGACTTGTGATCGCCTTTCTCGCGGTCGTCGTGCTCTTTCTCCTGTTGCTCCCACTCTCGATCCTGGGCCTCGGGCTGACGGGCGATCTGGTGGCCGGTGCGACGCTCGCGATCATGATCCCGGTGCTGTTCTTCTCCTTTCTCTACGACACAGCCGCCTGTTTCGAGGGGCTCGGCGTCTTCGCATCGCTCCGTCGGTCGTTCACCCTCGTCCTCGCCCACATCTGGAAGATCATCGTCTTTATCCTTACAATACTCGCGGTGCTGCTCGGGCTCGCGTTCGTCCTCCTGGTCGGCTGGACCACGCTCCTCTTCGAGCAGCTCTCGCCGCTTGCATCGCTCCCGGCGAGCGAGCTCGCCGCCTTCGGCCCGAGCCAGCTCGCCGCGATGATAGGAACGACCGGGCTCGTGCTCAGCGCTCTCTTCTATGGGCTCTATATCGTTCTGTCCTTCGTCCTGGTGACGACCAGCAAGTCCCGGTTCTTCCTCTCAATTGCTGATGCCACGCCGCCCGAACCGCAGGGCGTCTACGACGAGAAGGGCCGCTATTACAAGTACTGAATGAGGGAGGTCCTGGCAGGGGATTCGGCCCTGGCAAACCCCTTCACGCTCTCACCTGGAACGCCCCGAAAAAGGGGATGGCGGGGCCGGGACAAGAGGTCGGCCGGCAGGTGCCGGCTCACATCTCGATCCGGGTTGTGACGCCGTGGATGTGGTCTGCTGGTAGACGGTAGAACTGGACGAAGGTCGGCGCGAGGCGCTTGATGATCGCAAAGATTCTCCAGGAGAGGTGATCGGTGACGATCTCCTCCAGGCCGTAGAAGATCGCCTTCTCGTTGATGCCGTGTTCCCTAAGGATCGGCATGATGTCGACCACTTCGAGGTACCCGTGCCGCACCTCGAACGTGCGGAGTCCCTCGGCCAGGTTCTTCTTGAAGTCGTGCGTGACGCCGTACGGCTTGTCCTCTACGATGATCGAGACCAGGATATTGTCCTGGTAGAGAATGTTGTTGACGAACATCGTCCGGGCGATGTACGGTGGGATCCGCTCGATGTCCCTGGCAAAGAAGAGGGCCGTCCCGCTGATCCGGTTCATCGTGTCGTGCACCTCGCGGTATTCCTTGAGAAACTGGCGGAGCGGGACCGGCTGGAACGCCCGATAGAGCCGTTTCTGGCCGGTGAGATAGATCAGGATGATGGTGAGCGGTATTGCCGCGAGCACGAGCGACCAGTAACCGCCGGCTGGCAGTTTACTGAGGCTGGCGCCGAAGAAGACCATCGCGAGAAGGGTGATACTCCATGCAAGGGACGCATGGCCGAATCGGCCCCGGAGTATGAAGATAGAGGTGATCAGGATGCCGGTGATCGTCATGTCTCCCGTGACGGCGATGCCGTATGCAGCGGCGAGGTTCGCCGACTCGCGGAACAGGAGCATCACGAAGAGGACAGCGCCAAGCATCATCCAGTTAACGGAGTCGATATAGATCTGGGAACGGAGCGTAGCGGAGGTGTAGTCTACCTTGAGTGCCGGGAGGAGGCGGGTAGTGATCCCCTGGTAGACGATCGAGAAGATCCCGCTGATCATCGCCTGGGATGCGATCACGGTGGCGGCGATCGAGAGGAGGACAAAGGGAACGTAGAGGAGGCTCGAGATCGAGAGGATCATCTCGAAGAGGAAGCTCGACGCCTCGGGGTGCGTCAGGGCGAAGGCCCCCTGGCCCAGGTAATTGATCACGAGGGCGAAAAAGATGTACTTCCAGGCGCGGCGGATCGGCTCTCGGCCGAGGTGCCCCATGTCGGCGTAGAGCGCTTCGCCACCAGTTGCGCAGAGGACCACGGAGGCGAGAACGAGAAAGGAGGCGAGCCCGTTTGAAAAGAGGAACGAGAGACCGAGAAGCGGGTTGAAGGCGAGGAGGACGCTAGGAGCCTGGATGATCATGACCAGGCCGGAGATGGCGAGGACGGCAAACCAGACGGTCATGACGGGTCCGAAGGCGAAGGCAACTCGTTCGGTTCCCCGACGCTGGAACGCGAAGAGGCCGATGGCGATCAGCGCCGCCACCAGGACGAGCAGATCTGGCCCGACCGATTCCAGGCCCGGAATCAGGGGTACACCCTCCACTGCCGAGAGGATACTGATCGCGGGCGTGATCACACCGTCACCGATCAGGAGCGAGATCCCGATCACTGTCAGTATCAGCAGGGCAGACTTGGACTGTGGTCGCTTCAGGAGCGGGTTGAGAAGTTCACGCAGCACGATGGTCCCGCCCTCGCCCTTCTTCGCGAGGCTCATGGCGAGCCAGGCGTACTGGACCGAGACGATCAGGATCAGGGTCCAGATGATCAGGGAGAGGACGCCCATGACAGCGGACTCGGTCCGCGGCACGAGCGCGAGGATAACGGTCAGGGTGTAGATCGGACTGGTGCCGATGTCACCGAAGACGAGGCCGGTTGCCTTGACAGCGCTCAGGGCGGAGGACCGATCATTGTCACCGTTACCGCTGCTTCCCACCATGCTCCATGATCCTTCCATTCGCCGGGAGAAAAGAGCATTGAATCTCCATACAGCGACTGGCGTCTTCAATTGTCTCCATATACCTTTTTAATGCTCCTCCTTATCTGGGCTGAGAGCCTGATCCGTCGCACCTCTCTCTCCGGTCGCGCGCTTATGTTCGGGGTGCGCCTGCACTGGAGAAACACTCTCTGGCGGTTCGGGAGTGCAGCTCGAGCGCCGATGATCGGAACGGTTATCGGGTCGGCAACGCCCACCCCTACTATGACGATCACGGTGTACCCGGTCCCCGGACTTCCCCTGATCAGACCCGGTGACGACCTGGCGGCCCTCATCGCTGAGCGAATCGACCTTGTCGATGGCGACGTCCTCTGTGTCGCATCCTCGGTCTGGTCGAAGGCGAAGGGATACCTCCGTTCGCTCGACGAGATATCCCCGACGGACCGGGCGAAGGCGATCGCCGAAAGGACCGGCGAGGACCCACGGTTCATCCAGGCGGTCCTTGACGAGTCCGAGGAACTCCTGCTCGAATTCCCGTTCGTTCTCTCGGTCCTGCCGCATGGCCACATCGGCGTTCGGGCCGGCGTCGACCAGAGCAATGTTGACGGCGGGCGGATCATCCTTCTGCCACCGGACCCGATGGGGGCGGCAGCGGAATTGCGGTCAGCGATCGAAGATCGAGCCGGTGCCCGGATCGGGGTGATCGTAACCGACACCTGTGGGCGAGCATTCCGGCGTGGCCAGACCGGACATGCGATCGGGTGGTCGGGGCTGACGGCGATCCGCGACTTCCGGGGCGACACCGACCTCTTCGGCCTTACCCTCCATATCACCGAGGAGGCGGTCGTCGACGAGTGCGCCGGTTTCGCCAACCTCGTGATGGGTGAGAGCAACAATGGGGTGCCGGCTGTCGTGATTCGGGGCCTGCCTCCCTGGACCGGGCATGACGACATCTACTGGCACGAGGGTGAGGACCTGATCCGGGCCGCCCTCTGCGCCCAGTGCCCGGTGGATCCCCTTCGCTGAGACCCTGGCCCCTGACTGAATGGTCCCCTCAGACCACGTGGAGATGGACGAAGGAAGAGGAAAGGGGTGGTCTATTCGACCACGGTCACCGGGAATCCCCCGGTCTCATGCGTACGCGCGGCACCTCCCGCGGTGACAGAGAGGTACTCGGTCTTCGACGACGAGCCGAAGGCGTTCCTGACGGTGAGCGTCACCACGTACTCGCCGGGTGTACGGAAGACCACGCCGGGGCTCCGATACGTCGTCCACGCGAGCCCGCCGAAGTCCCAGCGCCATGACGTCGGATCCCCGGAGGAACCGTCGGTGAACCGGACGAAGAGCGGGGCCGGCCCGGAGGTACGGCTCATGGAAAAGTTCGCCACCGGCGCCCGTGGATCGGCAGTGACCCGGATATGGGCCGGTTTCGTGGCCGTCGAAGAACCGGCGGCGGTCCAGGCGGTGAGGTTTACGGTGTAATCGCCGGGCTTCGTGTAGGTATGGGTCGTGTTCTGTCCACCGGCATTCGTTCCGTCACCGAACTCCCACCGCCACGCGATCGGAGTGCCGCCGGACGCCTGGCCCGCGAGCCCGACCACGAGGGGTGCCTGCCCGGACGTCACGTTCGCCGTGAAGTCGACGGTGACCTTCTCGGCGATGGTGATGTAACTGTCACGGCGAGCGATCACCGAGCCGTATCCGGGGGCCGAGGCGACCAGCCAGACGGTGTACCTCCCGGGAGCCCGGTAGACGTGCACCGGGTCCCTCTCGGTTGACGTCCCCCCGTCTCCGAAGAGCCACTGCCAGGAGGTCGCACCCGTCGTGTTCGCGACAAATGCGACTTCGAGGGGTGCGGTACCCATCGTGCGGTTCGCCGTGAAATCCGCGGTCGGCGGTGCCGCGGTGACCCGGATCAGGTCCTGCGCCACCTTCGAATGACTCCGTCCCGACCCATCGGAGACGAGGAGCGAGACGGTGTACGTGCCCGACCTGGTGTAGACGTGAACCGGGTATCGGTCGGACGAGTATGTCCCGTCTCCAAAGACCCAGGTCCAGGACTCAGCACCGGTCGAGGTGTCCTGGAACCGGACCGTGAGCGGGGCACGCCCGGTCTCCGGATAGGCGATGAAGCCGGCCGTTGGACCGGCGTACGCCTTACGCCCCAGGACAAGGACGTGACAGGCGTAGTAGTCGGTCAGGTAGAGGTGCCCATCGGGCCCTTCGACACCGTCGAAGAGGATGAAGCCGGGAGCACCCGTTGCCGTTGTTGGATTGATGGCCGTAAGCAGCGTCCCGGTCGGGGTGTAGATATGAACAGCACCCTCCCCGGTCGTCCACCCCCTCATCGAGGCCGTGGTGACGAGAAGGTTTCCTGACGAGAGAAGATCAACGCCCAGTGGGATCGCCGAGCTCCCGGCGCCCTGGACGGGGAACGACCGAAGGAACGTCCCGGTGGTCGAGAAGACCTGGACCCGGTTAGTGAACGAGCTGGCCAGGTATACCTCACCGAATGGGCTGACCGCGATGCCGTAGGGTTCCCCGATCTCCTCGGTGCCGGCGTCTCCAGAGAACTCGCGTACGAACGCACCCGACGGTGTGAACACCTGCACTCTCGAGTTGCCGTTGTCGGCGACGTATACCGTGCCCGCCTGATCCACGGCGATGCTGAAGGGTTCGTAGAACTCCCCGGGTGCGCTCCCGTTGCTCCCGAAACCGGAGAGGTACGTGCCCGACGCGTCGAAGACCTGGACTCTCGAGTTGCCGGTGTCCGTCACGTAGACGAACCCCGAACCGTTGATCGCGATCCCGAAGGGGGATTCGAACTCTCCCGGTCCGCTCCCCTCGCTTCCGAACTCTGCCAGGAACGAACCGGACGGGCGGAAGACCTGGACACGAGAGTTGACGAGATCGACCACGTAGATGTGTCCCGATGCATTCGTCTCGATCCCGACGGGACCCAGGAAAGATCCGGGGCCGCTGCCTTCGGAACCGATGGTGGAGACCACTTCGTACTCAACGCCAGTCGCTGCACAGGTGCAGACAAGGGCCATCGCGAGTACCAGGAAACAGGGGAGGAGGGATGGTGAGCACCTCCCCGGGCGTGTGATGAATGACATGACTCGGACCTCCGCCGCCGACAGCGGTCCTGTACCGACGGTGGGAATATTTGATCATACCTTCCTGCGGAGATAACAGTTGGTTTTCGTCATTGTTGGTTTGGATACGAGGGTGCACAGCCTCTGTATCCCGTGGGGGTGCTCATCGTCGGGTGGCGTGTTCGAACCGGAAAAAAGCACAGTCCCCCCAGGAGACCGTCTCGCCCGGTTGCGCGTTCCGCAACGACGGCTCTGCATGCTCGAAGCAGACGGTGACAGCACAGCACCCGAGGGACTGGATCCCGATCGCCTCCGCTCCGCAGACCTGGCAGACCGGCCGGTCTACGCCGGACCCCTTATTGGTGGCGTTCTCCTGCTCTCCTGGTGCCGGCTCTCCCAGGCGTCGCCGTCCTTCCATGATAGGGAGTCGCTCCTGGTGGAGTAATGGCTTCCGGCGTCCCGCTCTCCAACCCCCGGTACAGCCGTATGCTGGAGCGAACAGGAATCCTTTTTGGGATCACCACCGAATGCCTGCACATGAGACTCCTCCTCTTTACTGGCATCCTGCTCGCCGTGGTCGTGCTCGCGTGCGGTTGCACCTCCTCGCCCAACTCTACCACGCCTGAGACAACCGTCGTCGCGCTGGACTCCGCGGCGACGACTGGGGCAATCCCCGACCTTGTCGGGAACTGGACCGGGACCGCAAAGGGATACACGCAGAAGACCGGGTTCACCGACTACCCCGGAAGCACGTTCTCGATGAAGGTGACGGAGCAGAATGACCGCATCTTCACGGGCGAGTTCATCTACGCGGATGCGAACGTGACGGTGAGGAGCCGGTTCGGCGGTGTGGTTGACCGGGACGGGACGCAGCTCTCCTTCGCCGAGGAGAACGGCGGATACAGTCGGGGCCTCCTCGTGGCGCCGGACGAGATCGAACTCGTCTACGTGGAGGACGGCCCGTCTTTCGAAGTGGCGATCGACACGCTCAAGAGACTTTAAAAAGGATTCGACCTCTTTCGGACCGGAGGGGTTTCGCGGAGAATGGGCGATCCCTCCCCTCCGGGCCCCCCCTTTCCTCAGCGACTCTCTTTCTCGGTACATTCAACGACACCCTGGTTCATCCCAATCCCGCGCCTGATGTCAGCCCGGACCAGGGCACCCCGTCGACCAGGCTGCTCAACCTCCCACCCTTTCACCACGCCTGAACGCGGGCTGCCCTGGCTGGGTCAGTACGAGGTCCAGCCAGCGTCCGCCACGATGGTCGCCCCGTTGACGAAGCTCGCCTCGTCCGAAGCGAGAAAGAGGGCGACCCGGGCGATCTCTTCGGGCTCACCCGTCCGCGGGTTGAGCGCGAGACCGCTCATGGCGATGCTGCTCCCTCGGGGTTCATCTCCCTGCCGACGCCGATCTCGGTGCTGACCCCGCCCGGCGCGATGACGTTGGAGCGGATCCCGTTTCGGGCGTACATGCAGCATGCAGCCCACGCTCTTCGCCAGTCCGATCACACCATGTTTCGAGGCAGTATACGCGGTACCGGCGCGCGAGCCGAAGAGGCCGCCGACCGAAGCGATGGTGACGAAGACTCCATGTTCGTTCCGGGGAATCTCCGGGATCGCAGCCCGGAAGAAGCGCTTTGGCCCGGTGAGATTGACATCGAGCACCGAATCTCAGGTCGCGTCGTCCATCTCGTGGAGCGGGGCCATGTTGTCCAGCAGTCCCGCGTTGTTGACGACGATATCCAGCATTCCAAACCGCTCGACCGTTGTCCTGACGACCTTCTGGACGTCGTCTTCGATCGAGACGTCCCCGGCGACGGCGATCGCGGCTCCCATCCCGGAGCTCGCCCCAGTCACGATGGCCACCCGGTTCTCACGTCGTGCCATGATGGTCTCTCCTGTTCTCCCTATTCGAGTGCCGGCGGGATGCAGCCGGTCGGTGCTGCCCGACCTCCCACGCCTGATGGAGTGCTCACGGGCACCTGATCAAAACCCCGGTCCCCGTGGTCCCTTTTCCGGCCCATGACTGCCTGTCCACGGGATGGTTAAGACCGTTCCGATGTGCGTACCTCGTCGAGGACGCTCCGGAGACCAACCCGCTCGATTGTGTGGCCGAACCGCTCCTTCGGCCTCCCATTCCGGCAGTACCATGCGAAGGCCCGTTCGACCTGGTCCAGGAGTTCCTCCCTTGACTCGATCAGCCTATCAAGACAGGTGCCGATGCGGGGTTTCTTGCCCATCGTCCCCCCGATCCAGAGGACGACGCCCCGGCGCTCAACCGTCCACGCCCCCTGGGGGCAGGAGACCGTGCACCTGCCGCACTGGCTGCAGCGTTCGGTATCGATTGCGTAGGTACCGTCCGTCCGAACGATCGCGCTGTGAGGGCAGACCTCCAGGCAGGCACCGCAGTCGTTGCATGCCGCCCCGTCCCAGGCGGGGACGACCGCCCCCATCACGCCGACATCGTTCCCGGTTGCCCCGGCGCAGTTGTTCGGGCAGCCGGTCACCCCGATCTTGAACTTGTACGGGGCCTCCCGGGCGAAGAACAGCCGGTCCAGTTCCCCGGCGAGCTCCTGCGTGTCGATGATTCCCCAACGGCAGGTTGCTCTTCCAGGGCAGGCGGTGATGATGCGGACCCGGGGACCGTCCGCTCCCATCGTCAGGCCTGCCGCCGCCAGCTCCTCCACTGCGCCACGGCTCTTCGAGCGAGGGACGTGGTGGACCTCGATCCCCTGCCGCATCGTGAGATGGAGCCGCCCCTTGCCATAGCGCTCGGCCACGGACGCGATCGCCCTGACCTGGTCGGCGGTGAACTCGCCGCCGACGGCCCGGAGCCGGAGGGCCACGTA
This sequence comes from Methanoregulaceae archaeon, assembly GCA_050178135.1. Lineage (GTDB taxonomy): Archaea > Halobacteriota > Methanomicrobia > Methanomicrobiales > Methanospirillaceae > UBA288. The sequence goes on from JBFXGJ010000002.1 coordinate 108,146, forward strand.
TCCCTTCTGCCGCTGCCGGACCAGGCCGGTGACCCGTGCCGGCTCTCGTTGCTCGCTCGAATCCATGCGTTCCTCCCCTCTTTCGGTCGTTCGGCGGCCTGCCCGATAAAAGGTCCCCTCTGTCCAACCGATGACTGCGCACCGGTGCAACCATTCCGGGATTCCTGGAGGCATCGCTGGAGTGGGCGGGCCATCCCTTTTTGTCCAGCTGCACCAATACCATCACAAGGGTACTCCCATGACCTCCCTGCCACGTCTTTTCCTGACCACCCTTCTTGTCGGCCTCCTCATCGGTGCCGGCTGCATGCAACCAGCCGCGAACTCAAACACTTCCGCCGGCACTGGGACCACATCTCCCGGGACCGCCGTTGCGAACTTTTCCGTCCCGTATCCGCCCTTCCCCGTGGCGAGCCGGACCGGGGAGAACATCGCCTACGAACTCGAGATGGTCCCACCCGGGAACACTACGCCTGTCCTCGAAGCGGTCGATGTGCTTGATCCGTCAACGGGCGCGGTGCTCTACGCCATCAACAGCACGCTCCTCCCAGCGCTCTACCATCCCGCTGCCGTCCCCCCGCCCACCGCCGAGGAACTGCAGAACGGGACCGGAAAACTCGTCTATCCGCGACTCTCCATCTGGTTCACAGTGAAACCCGGGGCAGTGCCCGATCGCCTCGTCCACCGCATCACTGTGAACCGGACGGCGGACGGGCTCTTTCCGCTCACGGTCACCGCCGGCGAGGTCGCCGTCAGGAAGGGCCTCCAGCCGGTCGTGATCGGCTCGCCGATGCGGGGTCCGGGCTGGGTCGCGCTGGAGACCACCTCGCCGTTCACTCACCACTTCCTGGGGCAGATCACGCTCGGCGGCGTGACGCGGGTCCCCCAGCGGTACGCCCAGGACTGGATCCGGGTCGACCCCGGGACCGGGAATGTCGCGAACGACAACGCGAGCCTGGCGAAGGACTATGTCGGGTACGGTGCGGAAGTGTACGCAGTCGCCGACGGCACGGTGGTCGCCGCCCTCGACGGGCTTCCCGATATCGAGACAATCTATACCGCGCGGCACCTGGAGGTCGCGGAACTTGCAGGCAACTCCGTGATCCTGGAGATCGAGAACGGGACCTATGCCTGCTACGGCCACATGGTCCCCGGCAGCGTCCGGGTGAAGGCGGGCGACGTCGTGCAGGAGGGCCAGGTGCTCGGGAAGATGGGCAACTCCGGCAACTCCGACCTGCCGCACCTCCACTTCCAGGTGGTCAAGGGCGACGCCTCGTTCCTCGGGGCCGAGGGGTATCCGCACGTCTACCGTTCGTTCACCCTGATCGGCGGGTTGAACGAGACGGCGGCCAACGAGGCAAGTGCGCACCCGAACATGACGATGGCAGACTTCTGGGGACGTTCCGCCGAGTTTCTGACGTTCGAAGGGACCCCAACCGCCCAGGAGCATCTCCTCCCGGAGTGCTACGACATCGTCGACTTCCCCTGAGGACCTTTTCCTCCTTTTTTTTATCCCGACGGGCGTATCCCCTGCGTGGTCGCCGCCCCGCGGAACACGGAGCCATCGCCTTATCTTATCCCTCCCCAAACGAATTCCAATGAGCGGTTTATCCGCAACCGGCGTGATCGGGATGCAGTACAGGACCGTGCCGAAGAACGGCGACCGTCTCTCAGCCCTGGGGTTCGGCGCCATGCGCCTTGCCACGCGGCGGGGGAAGATCGACGAGGAGCGTGCAACGCGCCAGATCAGGAGTGCGATCGACCGGGGGGTCAACTATGTCGATACCGCCGTGCCGTACCATGGGGGTGAGAGCGAACGGTTCCTCGGTCGCGCCCTCGGGGACGGATACCGCGAGCGGGTGAAACTGGCGACCAAGCTGCCGCCGTTCGCCGTGAAGACCCGCGAGGACATGGACCGGATCCTCGACGTCCAGCTCAGGAAACTCAAGACCGATCATATCGACTACTACCTCCTCCACTCTCTTGATGCGAAGAACTGGGCGCAGCTCAAGGGGTTGGGCGTCCTGGAGTTTCTCGATTCGGCAAAGGCATCTGGGCGTATCGTGAACCCCGGTTTCTCGTTCCATGGCGATCTCCGGACCTTCAAGGAGATCATCGATGCCTATGACTGGACGTTCTGCCAGATCCAGTACAACTTCCTGGACGAGCAGACCCAGGCGGGGGCCGAGGGACTTCGGTATGCCGCCGAACGGCAGATCGCCGTGATGGTGATGGAGCCGCTCCGGGGCGGGATGCTCGCCACGAGCCTCCCGAAGGAGGTCCAGGAGATCTACAAACAGAGCGCGTACGGCCGCTCGGCGGCGGCGTGGGGCCTTCGCTGGGTATGGAACCACCCCGAGGTGACCGTCGTCCTCTCCGGGATGAACGACGAGCGGCACATCGAAGAGAACCTGGCGGCTTCGGAGGACGCCCTACCCGGGGCGATGACCCCTGCCGAGGTCGAGACGGTCGAGCAGGTCGCTGCCGTCTACCGGCGTTCGGTGAAGGTCGGCTGCACGGGATGCGGTTACTGTCTCCCCTGCCCGGCGGGTGTCAACATTCCGCAGTGCTTTTTCCTTTACAATCTCTACAACACGGGCGGCAACCGCCTCTTCACCCGCGGCATGTACGGCATGAACCTGATGGGGGTGATGGGCGAACGGGCGGATGCCTCGCTCTGCCGCAACTGCGGCAGGTGTACAAAGGCCTGCCCACAGCAGATCGACATTCCCGGGGAACTCGCCAAGGTGCGGCGCACGCTCGGCGGACTGAGAACACGAGCGATCCTGCCCATCGCCCGCATGCTCTTTCGGGCCGAGGTCATCGAGTAGGACGAAGCGATCACGGGGATGCTGGCCCAGTCAGCACGGGGTCGATCCCGATCTGCTCGAAGAAGGCCTCGGCCCCGGGTTGCCTCCCGAGGAACTCTTCCAGGAGCAGACCGCCGTCCGCCATGTTGCCGCGTTCGAGGACCGTGTGCCGGAGGCGCATGCCCGTCGCCCGGTCCGTCATCCCGGTACGCCTGAACTCGTCCACGATCTCGAGGGCGTAGACCTTTGACCACAGGTACCCGTAGTAGCCGGCGTCATAACCCCCCATCATGTGCTCGAACGTTGCGGGCTGGTGGGTCTCAGGGTGCGGTGCGATCCCCGTCACCTCCTCGTAGGTCCGGTGTGCCACGCCGGTGACGTCAACGGCCCCTGTCGCCGTGTGATACCGCATGTCCTCGAGCGAGTTCGCCAGGAGACGGGCATAGGTCGGAGTCAGATCGATCGTTCGAGACGCGACGACCCGCTCGACCAGGTCCGCTGGGATTGGTTCCGAGAGGTTCTCGTAGTTCCCCGAGATTGAGACGAGGATGTCGGGATCCCAGGCCCATTCCTCGAGGGCCTGTGAGGGCGTTTCGACGAAGTCCCACTCACACTCGGCCCCGGAGAGAGTGGCATACGGTGCGCTGGAGAGAAGCATGTGGAGGGCATGACCGGTCTCGTGGAACAGGGTCTCGATCTCGTCGGGGGCCAGGAGCGACGGACGCCCGTGCTCGGGCGCCCTGAAGTTCGCCACGATCACCGCGACGGGCATCACGTACTGCCCGTCTCGCTCATGACCGAGCACCACGTTTTCGGCTGCAAAGTGCCCGTACTTCCCCTCGCGAGGATAGGGGTCCAGGTAGAGGTGACCGATCGGCGTACCATCGCTCTCGTTTCGGACCAGGAAGAGGCGGACATCCGGAGACCAGGCGGACGCCCCCTTCACCTCCTCGAACCGGACCTCGAAGAGCGAACCCGTCAGCTGGAAGAGTCCCTCCAGGACACGGTCTATCGGGAAGTACGTCCGCACCTGCTCCTCGTCGAACGAGAACTTCCGCCGTTTCGTCTGCTCGACGAGATAGATGACGTCCCATGGGTTCACCTGGGCGGCGGCAGGTTCGAGAGAGCGCTTCACCTCGAGCAGCTGACGGGTATGCGCGAGGCTCTTCTCGAGGAGCGGGGCCTGGAGGGAGGAGAGGAACCTCATCACCGACGAGGTGTTGCCGGCCATTCGCCCCTCGATCCGGTGATCGGCCCAGGTCGAGTATCCCAGTTCACGGGCGATCTCCTGGCGGAGCCCGATCGCCTCTTCGAGGAGGCGGGTGTTCTCCTCTGCCTGGCGGTTGTTGTAGGCGAGGTACATCGCCTTTCGGATCTCGCCCCGGGTGGCGCCGGTCATCACCACGATGTAATCCGGGTAGCGGGTGGAGACGAGGCGGGTGCCGTTCGTTGTCTCGGGAAACGACGCGATCTTCGAGGCGTCGAGGCCTTCAAGCTCTCCCGGAGCGAACTCGAGCGTGGTACTGTCGTTGTTGAGGTTCGCCTGGAACCGGACTTCGAGCCGGTTGAGGTCGTCCTTCAACGCCTGCACGCGGGCGAGGTTTTCATCGGGCAGCGAGAGCCCGTTCTTCTCGAAGGCACGAACGGTGACGGCGAGGAGGCGCGCCTCCTCCGGCGTCCGCGGGACGGTGTTCTGCATCGCATCGAAGAGGTCACGCCGCGAGTAGGTCGCGGTCAGGAACGCTCCCTCTGCCTCCTGGCAGGCGATCCCTTCGGCGGCGATAGCTGGATCGGGGTGGACGTTGCCCATGAGGGCGAGGGGCTGGACCATGTTGCGGTAGTCGCCGACCGTTGTCTCGAAGGCGAGGAGGGTGTTCTCGACGGTGCGGGAGCCCGATGGCTGGGCGGCGATCCGGGCGAAGGAGGCGTTCGCCGCCACCGCTGCGGTCTCAGAGAGCTGGGTGAGTTCCCCCGGCGAGAAGTTCGCGCGGATCGGCCCGGTCTCGTCAGGTCCCGACTCGTTCGGGATGCCCGCCGGGGGAGCGGTTTTCGTCGTCTGGTGCAGGCACCCACAGGCGGCGACGGCAAAAACAGCGAGGGCGAGGGCGCCCATGCCGAACGCGGCGGATTTTCGGAGGGAGGAGACGAGCATCGGTGATCAGCCTTGTACCATTGCCGTGACCCTGGTTAAACGCCACCCCGTCGCCCAGACGGGCCAGAAGCGGATCCCGAACGGCCGGGATGGGCTCCCGGGTGATCGATACGAAGAGGAGGGAATATCGGCTGTACACGGGACAACCAGGTGGTGGAGGGGGTTCCCTGTCCCTTCCCCGCGAGACAGCGCCGGCTCAGAGGGAGTCGAAAAGCAGGACCACGTCCGCGAAGTCGATCCGCCCGTTCCGGTTGAAGTCGAAGGCTGCCACCGGCTCGTTCGCGGCGATCCAGGTCATCTGGTTGAAGAAAAGGACGACGTCGGCGAAGTCCTTTCGGGTGTTCCCATTCACGTCCTCGTAGCGCCCATCATCGTCGAGGTCCCGCGGTTCTCCCGTACCCCCGGGAACAGTGATCACCGGTAGACCCCCCTCCCGCCGGAAGGCCTGGACCCGTTCGTTGCCCGTGTCGACGACGTAGACCGTGCCGTTAGCGGCGACCGCCACCCCGTTCGGGTGGTTGAAGTCACCGGGCAGGTTCCACCCGTAGTATCCCCACCGGGCGAGGAACGTTCCGTCAGCGGCGAACTTCTGGACGTTGTGCAGTCCCGAATCGACGACGAAGACGGAGTCCTGGCGGTCGATCGTGATCCTGGTGGGCCGCTGAAACTCGCCCTCTCCGGCACCCTCGGTTCCCCAGGCCCGGAGAAAGGCACCGTCCGCGTCGAACACCTGGACCCGGTGGTTGTCCGCATCGGCTACAAAGACCTCTCCCCTGCTATCGACCGCCACACCGTGAGGAGTATTGAACGAACCGTTCCCCGTTCCGAACCCACCCCAGCGGGTGAGAAAGGTCCCGTCGGCGTTGAACCTCTGGACGCGGTGGTTGAAGGCATCGGCGATGTAGACGGTGCCGTCCTGGCCCACGATGACGTCGACGGGGGTGTCGAACGCCCCGTCCTGGACCCCGGTGCCGCCGAACCAGAAGAACCGGTACCCGGTCCGGTTGAAGACCTGCACCGTGTTCTCCTGGCTGTCGACCACGTATACCATCCCGGTTGCGTTGATCGCGATACCGACGGGCCATGCTCTCGCGGCGTTCTCTGGATAGGGGACCGCCCACTGGCGAAGATACGCCCCGTCCCTGGTAAAGACCTGTATGCGCCCGTTGTTGGTATCGGCGACGTACACGCTGCCGTCCGTATCCAGGGCGATGCCCACCGGGGTGGAGAACTGGCCATCGCCGGTTCCCAGGCTCCCCCACATCCCGCTGAAGGTGTAAGTCTCGGCACCCGCAACACCCGTCGCGGTCGCGCAGAGGAGCACGACCGCCGCCAGAACGAGGACCTGTCGCATCATGGATACCTCTCGTTGGAGATACATTTGCTTTCCAGGGGATGAACCTGGTGGCCCCGCCAGGTGCCGGCCGATCTGGGGAGCACGGATGTCCCGTCGGTTCCCGGGCACGGGAACCCGAACGTCCGGTGGGCCCGCTGCCGGTAGGCGTTGCACTCCCGCTGGACCTCTTCGGGCGTCCGTTGACCGGGGGGGTCCCCATCCATGGTCCGGACGAGGTCGATTTCGTTCGCACCGATCAGCCCGAGGCACCATCCGAGATCCCCGCGCCGGCTCTCCCCGCTGTCGGTGACGTCCATGCACCGGTCTCGGACCGAACGGGAAGAGGGGGTGGATCCTCAGGGCGCACCTGGGCAGACCTACGGGCCGGTGCAACTCGCCGACAGCCGGCGAGGTAGGGGACCGGACCGGGTGCTCAACCCGTCTTCGTCGCCTCTTCCAATGAGATGCCGAGCGCGTCTGCGACCCCCTTCCCGTAGGCCGGGTCGGCCAGCAGGCAGTGCCTGATGTGCCGGTGCTTGATGAACGCCGGTGCGTCGCCCATCGCCCGCGCGGTGTTCTCGAAGAGGACCTGCTGCTGTGCCGGCGACATCAGCCGGAAGAGCTTACCGGGCTGGGTGAAGTAGTCGTCGTCGTCTTCCCGGAAGTTCCAGTTGTCCGCCGCGCCGGAGAGCTCCAGGGGCGGGTCCCGGTACTCGGGCTGCTCCTGCCACTCCCCGAAGCTGTTCGGCTCGTACCCGACGGCGCTGCCGTGGTTTCCGTCCACCCGCAGCTGTCCGTCTCGGTGGGAGGCGTGGGGTGCGGCGCACCGTGCCTGGTTGACCGGGATCTGGTGGTGGTTGACGCCGAGGCGGTAGCGCTGGGCATCGCCGTATGCGAAGAGCCGGCCCTGCAGCATCCTGTCGGGCGAGTACCCGATCCCAGGGACCACCGCTGCCGGGTTGAAGGCTGCCTGCTCCACGTCCTGGAAGTAGTTGTCGGGGTTCCGGTTCAGCTCGAGCACGCCCACCTCGTGGAGGGGGAACTCTCCTTTGTACCACACCTTGGTGAGATCGAAGGGATTGTAGGGCATCTCTTTCGCCTGCTTCTCGGTCATCACCTGGATGAAGAGCTTCCAGCGGGGGAAGTCACCTCGATCGATCGCCTCGAGGAGGTCCCGCTGGTTGCTCTCGCGGTCCTTCGCGACGATCGCCTCCGCCTCCGCGTCGGTCAGGTTCTCGATTCCCTGCTGGGTGACAAAGTGGAACTTCACCCAGACCCGCTCCCGCGCGGCGTTGATCATGCTGAAGGTGTGGCTCCCGAACCCGTGCATGTGGCGGTACGACCGCGGGATCCCTCTGTCGCTCATCGTGATCGTCACCTGGTGGAGCGCCTCGGGGAGTGAGGTCCAGAAGTCCCAGTTGTTGGTGGCGCTCCGCATGTTGGTGCGGGGGTCACGCTTGACCGCCCGATTCAGGTCGGGGAACTTGTGCGGGTCACGAAAGAAGAAGACCGGGGTGTTGTTACCCACCAGGTCCCAGTTCCCCTCCTCGGTATAGAACTTGACCGCGAATCCCCGGATGTCCCGTTCTGCATCTGCCGCACCGCGCTCTCCGGCCACGGTGGAGAACCGGGCGAAGACATCGGTCTTCTTCCCGATCTCGGCGAAGAGCTTCGCCCGTGTGAACCGGGTGATATCGTGCGTCACCGTGAACGTGCCGAAGGCCCCAGAGCCCTTCGCATGCATTCGGCGCTCGGGGATCACCTCACGGTCGAAGTGGGCGAGCTTCTCGAGGTACCACGTGTCCTGCAGCAGCATCGGCCCCCTGGGACCAGCCGTCATGGCGTTCTGGTTCTCGGGTACCGGCGCCCCTGCAGCGGTTGTCAACTTCTTTTTCTTCGTCATCTCGATCTCCTCCGGGCACGCTGGGCCGGGTGGCGATCGGCCGGTGCCTGGTTCCATCGAGTGAATCGACCCGTCCCCTATTTTAACCTCTGCATCGTCTCACCCGGCCGGTGGAGAAGAGGCGGTTTTTAGTGGAGGTAGAAGAGTGCGGCGAAGATACCACCTGAGACCGTGGCGACTAGGTTCGTCCCCGAGTTGCCGATCAGCCCGCGGTTCTCAAAGAGCGCCCCGACGAGCGAGTCGACGTTCGTTCCGACGAACCCGGCGGCGACGGTGACCAGCACCAGCACCGGGTCGGCGATCCCGACGGCGAGGGCGACGAGCCCGATCACGAGGGCAGCGATGCACGCGACGCCCTCACCGACAAGGGTCACCCCACCGTTGGTACCGGGCCGGACCCGCTCGAAGGTCGTGATCAGGTAGGGGATCGAGCCAGTCACGCCGATCTCGGAGGCGACCGTGTCGGCGGCTGCCGTCGCCACCGAGCCGAGGAAGAGCGCAATGCACGCGGGGTTCTGGGTCACGCCGTAGAGGACGGCCGCCGCCGCCGCGACGATCCCGTTCGCGAAGACGTTCCGGTAGCCGCGGACCCCGCTCTTGCCCTCCTCGACACCGATCCGCCGCTTGTAGTCAAACCGGTACCGGGTCGTGCCAGAGCCGAGAGCGAAGAAGATGAGGAGGACCAGGAACCAGCGCACGTCGGCGAAGACGATCAGGAGGATGCCGACGAGGGCACCGGAGAAGAGGCCGGAGAGGTCCATCGCCCGGGCCCGGTAGGCGAAGTACCCGAACGAGAAGGCGAGGATGGCGGCGGCGATCAGGTTCATGGCGTCGACCGTGAACTCGAGGTCGTTGAAGAGGTGGATCGTCATCGCCACCCCGAGCACCTCGACCAGGAAGGCGTCCTCCCGGTCCTCCAGGATCGCCTTCAACAGGAGGGCGACGGTGATCCCCATCAGGACGAGGAGGGGGTCGGGGTGACCCAGCGCCCACGAGACGACGAGGCCCACGACGAGCGAGACACCGATGAACCAGAGGTACGCGGGCGGGACCTCGCCGGCCGAGAGCCGGCGCTTCTCCTCGATCCGGCGCCCTCGGCGGGAGTAGAGCGTTCCGTCGGCGTAGCGGGCGGCGAGCTCTCCCGACAGCATGATCGCGAGGGTGAGCGCGAAGACGAGGAGCGGGATCACCTGCAGGCCGAAGAGAACGGCGAGCACCATGATCGGCGCGGTCGGGTAGGGCTCGCGGTAGACGGCGAGCACCACCAGGCAGGCGAGGATCACGACGCCGGCGAGCACCCAGCCCGGGGTGACGAACGGGGCGGCCGCGATCGCGGCAAGGCCGACCAGGGTGCCGAGCAGGGTGCCCGTCTGCCGCATCATTCTCCAATGATTCGCGCCGGATTATGAAGAAACTTCGGTTCCCGGCTTCGATACTGTAATGTCGATAGAGCGGCAAGATCTCTTCCGATGTCGATCCATCCCGAACTGCCCAAGGCCTACGACGCGTGCGCCGTCGAAGAGCGGTGGCAGGCGCACTGGCGCGATGAGGACCATTACTTCTCCCGGGACTCGGACCTGCCCCGGTTCATCATCGACACGCCGCCCCCGTACCCGACCGGCAACTTCCATATCGGCAACGCCCTGAACTGGTGCTACATCGACTTCTTCGCCCGGTTCAAGCGGATGCAGGGCTTCAACGTGATGTTTCCCCAGGGATGGGACTGCCACGGTCTTCCGACCGAGGTGAAGGTCGAGGAGCAGCAGGGGATCACCAAGAACGACGTGCCGCGCGAGGAGTTCCGACGCCTCTGCCGCGAGATGACGGAGAAGAACATCGACCTGATGCGCCGAACCATGCGGCGGATGGCCTTCTCGATCGACTGGTCCAACGAGTACGTCACGATGCTGCCGGCCTACTACCGAAAGACCCAGGCATCGTTCCTCCGGATGCTCCGCGAGGGCTACATCTACCGTTCGGAGCACCCGGTCAACTTCTGCACTCGCTGCGAGACCGCGATCGCGTTCGCCGAGGTGCAGTACGAGGGGAGGACAACGAAGCTCAACTTCTTCGACTTCGATGGTGTCGAGATCGCGACCTCGCGGCCCGAACTCCTCGCAGCCTGCGTCGCCGTCGCCGTCAACCCCGAGGACGAGCGGTACGCGTCCCTTGCTGGCCGGACTCTCCGCGTCCCGCTCTTCGGCCACGATGTCCCGGTGATCCGGGACGAGGCGGTCGACCCCGCCTTCGGCTCGGGGGCCGTGATGATCTGCACCTTCGGCGACAAGCAGGACGTCGTCTGGTGGAAGACCCACAACCTCGAGCTGCGCCCTGCGATCGACTCCTGCGGACACATGACCGCGCTTGCCGGCGAGTACGAGGGGATGACCGCGCCCGAGTGCCGCGAGGCGATCCTGGGCGCGATGACCGCCGCGGGGATCCTGAAGCGGCAGCAGCCCCTGGAGCAGCGGGTCGGGACCTGCTGGCGGTGCAAGACCCCGATCGAGATCCTTTCCGAGCGGCAGTGGTTCGTCCGGGTCGACCCGAAGGCGATCCTCGAGGCGGCGCGCCAGCTCCGCTGGGTCCCGGACCACATGCTCCTCCGGATGGAGGACTGGGTCGGCAAGATGGAGTGGGACTGGTGCATCTCGCGCCAGCGGATCTTCGCGACCCCGATCCCGGTCTGGTTCTGCCGTGACTGCGGCGAGATGGTCCTGCCGAGCGTCACCGACCTGCCGATCGACCCGACGGTGGACCAGCCGAAGTTGCCCTGCCCTGCCTGCGGCTCCACCCGGTTCGAGGGCGAGACTGATGTCCTCGACACCTGGATGGACTCGTCGATCTCGGTCCTGAACGTGACCGGCTGGGACGGTGCGGCCCAGCGCCCGCCCCTCTTCCCGGCGCAGATCCGGCCGCAGGGCCACGACATCATCCGGACCTGGGCCTTCTACACGATCCTCCGCTCGCTCGCCCTGACCGGTGAGAAGCCCTGGGAGCAGATCCTGGTGAACGGCATGGTCCTCGGCGAGGACGGCTTCAAGATGTCGAAGTCCCGCGGCAATATCATCGCCCCCGAGGAGATCCTGGGGCAGTACGGAGCCGACGCCCTCCGCCAGTGGGCTGCCGCCGGTGCGGCGACCGGGTCGGACATCCAGTTCAACTGGAATGACGTGGTCGCCGCCTCGCGGTTCCAGACCAAACTCTGGAACATCGCCCGCTTCTCTCTGCTCCAACTCCGGAAAGAGGACGTCGAAGAAGCGTCCGAGCCGACGCTCCTCGCCGACCGGTGGCTTCTCGCCCGGCTGTCGTCCTGTGTCGCCGAGGTGACGGAGGCGATGGAGGCATACCAGTTCGACCGCGGCCTGAAGGCAATCCGGGAGTTCGCGTGGGAGGTGCTCGCCGACGAGTACATCGAACTGGTCAAGGGCCGTCTCTACGGCGAGGGTGAAGGGCGCGCAGGCGCTGTGCATACGCTCGATACCACCCTCGATGTCCTCTGCCGGCTCCTCGCCCCGTTCATCCCTTCGTTCGCGGAGGAGGTCTTCTCGCAGCTCGGCCGCGGATCGGTCCACGCCCAGTATTGGCCCGACTTTGCCTATCAGGACGCTCAGGCGCTCGAGGACGGCGAGGTCGTCGCCCGGATCGTCGCCGAGCTCCGCCGGTTCAAGCACGAGCAGGGCATGGCCCTGAACGCACCGCTCGGCGAGGTGACGGTGATGGCCCCGCGTGCGATCGAGGACGGCGGAGACGCGGGCCGCGCCCTGAACGCGGTCGTGCACTGGCAGGTCGGGACCGGCGGCCTCTCGCGCGAGATCGTGGACGTGAAGTTCGACCGGGCCGTGGTCGGGAAGACGCTCAGGAAGGACGCAGCGGCCTTCATGGAGGCCGTGCAGGCGCTCCCGAAGGCGTCGCTCGCGGCCCCCATCGCGTGTGTGGTGGTGGACGGCGTCGAGGTCTCGGTCCCCGAAGGGGCTTTTTCCCCGGTCTACGCCACGCTCGTTGGAGGAGAACAGGTGGACGTGGTCACGATCGGCGACGTGCTCGTGACCGTTCGACGGTCTCCCTGATCCCCGCCTCGACGAACCGGGCGACCTCCCTCTTCTCTTTTGTCGCGTCCACCAGGACAAAGCGCCAGGGCTCCGCCTCGGCGAGCGTTATGTAGGCCTCCTGGACCCGCCGAAGCACCTCCTCCTGTTCGAAATGCTCGCGACGACGGTGCTTTCCGCCGAGCCGTCGCACCGCCTGCTCGATCGGGAGGACGAGGAGATAGGTCTGGTCGGGAGGCACGGTCCAGCCGGCATGAACGGCGCGGAGCCACCCCATCGGGTCGGGGAGGAGCCCCTCGAGGACCACCGACTGGTAGGCGTACCGCGAGTCCGAGTACCGGTCCGAGATGACGGGCCGCCCCTCGGCGAGCGCCGGGCGAACGACGGACGCGAGGTGGGCGGCGTGGTCCGCGGCAAAGAGGAGCGCCTCGGCGACCGGATCGATCTCCTCGGCGATCCCGCGACGAACCGCGCGCCCTGTCCAGGCCGACGTCGGTTCGCGCGTTAAGACCGGTTCGAGGTCGGCGAGGCGGTGGTGGAGGTGGGTCATCAGGGTCGTCTTGCCGGTCCCGTCGATCCCCTCGAGGGTGATCAGCACCATCGTCCGCTCCTGATGGCGTCGAGGGGAACAGTGCCACGGTGCACCGCGGTGGCGACGATTGCACCATCGAAGCCCGCGTCACGGAGGAGGTCGAGGTCCCCGGTGGTCCTGACCCCGCCGCCATAGAGGAGGGGGCGCTCCGAGGCGGCCCGAAGGCGCGCGAGCAGGTCAGCGTCGAGGCCCCGTTCGGTCCCGACCGCACTGATGTCGAGGAGGAGGTGGCCGGCAACGGCGAGGTCCCGGACCCGGTAGAGCGACCGGACCGGATCCTCTCTCCAGGGCGTGACGAGCCCGTCACGGCAGTCGAGGGAGAGGAGGGCACGTGGGCAGTCGCCGAGCGCACTGCCGGCGGTCTCGGTCCCGAGGACGGGAATGAACCCTTCAACGCTCCGACACTCGTCCGCCGAGCGGTACCCGGCGTCCACGTAACAGGTCTCGACCCGGTGAGCGAGGCCCGCAATCTCCCTGGCGTGGTCTCCCCTCCCGCCGATCCGGTCGAGGTCGGCGATGTAGAGGTGACGGGGCCGGAGAGCCGCGAGGTAGCCCACCGGCTCGGCGGTGCCCGAGAGGCCCCAGTCGAGCGGACGATATGACTCGCGGTCCCCGGACCGCCCGTGGACGACGAGTCCCCCCTTCAGGTCAATAGCGAGGATCAGGTTCATGCATTCCCTGATCGATCTGGCGCGCGGACAAGAGATGCTTTTCCTCCTCTCACGGCCCCGGGAGGCCCGGTCTATTCGGAACCCCTATTAACGGGTGGGTGTATATCAGCTCTATGCAACTGCTTGTCAGCCCGAGCAGCCTTGAAGAGGCCCGCTCAGCCTGCGCCGCCGACATCATCGATGTCAAGAGGCCCGCTGAGGGGTCGCTCGGCGCCAACTTCCCCTGGGTCATCCGGGCGATCGTGGAGATGACCGACAAGCCGGTTTCGGCCGCGATCGGGGACTTTGACAACAGGCCCGGCGGCGCCGCCCTCACCGCCCTCGGGGCCGCCGCTTCCGGCGCGGACTACATCAAGTGCGGGCTCATGGTCCCCGAGCTGGATCAGGCGCAGTGCCTGGCGAGGGCCGTGGTGCGTGCGGTGAAAGAGAACTATCCCGAGAAGAAGGTCGTCATCGCCGCCTACTCCGACTTCGAGCGGCTCGGCACGGTCTCCCCGTTCTCGGTGGTCCCGGTCGCCGCAGAGGCGGGTGCGGACCTCGTCATGGTGGACACCGGGAAGAAGGACGGCCGGTCCACCTTCGAGTTCATGGACGAGGACGCCCTCTCTCGTTTTGTCGAGATCGGCCACGACACCGGGCTCGGCGTCGCCCTCGCCGGTTCTCTGGTCTTCGACGACCTCCCGGCACTCCGGCGGATCGAGCCCGATATCATCGGTGTCCGGGGCATGGTCTGCGGTGGGGACCGTACCGCGAAGCTTCAGGAATCCCTCGTTCTCCAGGCGATGGCTGCGATCAGGTGAGGGTCCATGTTCGCTACCAAGATCGAGAACGCGCCCCTGGCCCTGACCTTCGACGACGTGCTGCTCGAGCCGGCGGCCTCCCGGGTCGAGCCCGACCAGGCAGATGTCTCCTCCCGGTTCTCTCGGGGGATCCACCTCAACATCCCGCTCGTATCGGCGGCGATGGACACGGTCACCGAGGCGGCGATGGCGATCGCGATCGCGCACGAGGGGGGGATCGGGGTGATCCACCGGAACCTGCCGATCGAGGAGGAGTGCCGGAACGTGGTGCTGGTCAAGCAGGCGGAGGAACTGGTCGAACGGCAGGTCCAGTCCGTTGGCCCGGATGCCACCGTGGCCGAGGTCGAGGCGCTGATGAGCCGGCACGGGATCGGCGGCGTGCCGGTCGTTGACGAGGCCGATCGGGTGATCGGTATCGTCTCGCGCCGCGATGTCCGCGCGATCGCCACCCGGAGGGGGCGAGAGTCGATCCGAGCGATCATGACACCGTCGCCGATCACGGCCGACGAGTCGTTCACGATGGAGGAGGCGCTCGAGACGATGTATACCAACAAGGTCGAGCGGCTACCGGTCACGGACGATGGGGGTCATCTGGTCGGGATCATCACGATGCAGGACGTGCTCGAGAAGCACCAGTACCCGCGCGCGGTCCGTGACCGCGACGGCAACCTGCGCGTGGCCGCCGCCGTCGGCCCGTTTGACCACCCGCGTGCGATGGCCCTCGTCGAGTCGGGCGTGGATGCGCTCGTCGTGGACTGCGCCCACGGGCACAACCTGAACGTCGTCCGCGCGGTACAGGAGATCAAGGGCTCGGTCGACGTCGATGTCGTGGCCGGGAACATCGCCACCCGAGCAGCCGCCGAGGCCCTCGTCGGGACAGTGGACGGGCTCAAGGTCGGGATCGGCCCGGGCTCGATCTGCACGACCCGGATCGTCGCGGGCGTGGGCGTCCCGCAGGTGAGCGCGATCGCCGCGGTATCGGATCTTGCCGGGCCGGCCGACGTGCCGGTCTGCGCCGATGGTGGCGTCCGGTTCTCGGGCGACATCGCGAAGGCGATCGCCGCCGGGGCAGAGTCGGTGATGCTCGGCTCGCTCCTGGCGGGGACGGACGAGTCCCCGGGGAGGATCGTCGCGATCAAGGGCCGGCGGTACAAGCAGTACCGCGGCATGGGCTCACTCGGCGTGATGACGACGGGACAGTCCTCGGACCGGTACTTCCAGAAGAAGGAGATCGGCCGGACCAAGTTCGTCCCCGAGGGGGTCGAAGGCGCGACACCGTATGTCGGCCGCGTATCGGACACGATCTACCAGCTCGTCGGCGGCCTGAAGTCGTCGATGGGCTACACCGGGTCCGCCACGATCACCGCACTCCGCGAGGGCGGTCGCTTTGTCCGGATCACGGCTGCTGGCTTCGGCGAGAGCCATCCGCACAACATCCTCATCACGGACGAGGCCCCGAACTACCGGATGTTCGAGCAATAAAACTTTTATAATTTTATCGCTAACTTTTAGTGAATAATGCTCGAGCACGACGATATATCCCGTCTTCTCGACCTGCTCGGCAACCGGAACCGGCGGCGAATCCTTGATCTTCTGCACCAGAAGCCCTGTTACGTGACCGAGATCTCTGACCGGCTCCTCCTCTCTCCAAAGGTCGTCATCGAGCACCTGGCCCTGCTGGAACGCGAGCGTTTGATCGGGTTCAACCTGGACGAACGGAGGCGGAAGTACTACTACCTCTACCAGGAGCTCGATGTATCGATCGCTGTACGGGTGACCCGGGCCGGTCAACCGGCCATCGCACCCCCGGGGAGGACGGCGCTAGTGGTGCACCGCCTCCGCCAGTTCCTTGGTCTTCTCGAGACGAGGGAGCACCTCCTCGCGAACCTGGAGGGGGTGGACCGCGAGATCCAGCAGAAATTGACCGATCTCATTAAGTGCGGTGAGGGAATAATCGAGAGCGAGACCGATATCGATCTCCTGCTCGCCCTCTCGCTCGGGGCGCCGACCGTCGAAGCCCTTCTCGAACTGACCGGGCTCCCGGTCCATGAATTGAACGGACGCCTGGCGCACCTCCAGTCAATGGGTGTCGTCCGGGCCGAAGGATCCCAGTACCGTTTGTGTGGTGCCGATGCCGAGTAATACCGATGATGAGACCTACCGGAACCTCGCGCGACTTCTCGAACACCTGCTCCGGAGCCTGCCGCAACCGGAACCGGGCCAGGTGGTCGGTTTCACGGTCATGACAGGTGCCGGCATGACGAACGCCCCCCCGGACGGTCTCTTCGAGGCGGAGACGGATGAGGAGGACGGCGTGATCGACTACGAGTTCGTCGAGGGTCGGGACGAGGTCTACGTCACCGCAAAGGTGCCGGCCGACCTCCATACCGCCCCCTACGTTGACATTATGCCCCGGCAGATTCGGATCGTGATGGACGACCGGGTGACGGAGATCGACCTCCCGGCCCCCATCGACATCCGGCACAGCTTCTACCAGGTCCGGCACGGCGTCATGGACGTCTCCTGCCGTAAGCAGTAATCGCTCTCTTTTTTTTTAAAAAAAGGGTGTTCAGAGAAGTCCGAACGACTTCAGGGTCACGTCGGGGTTGACGGCGCCGACATGGTAGACGACGCCCTCGTCCAGCTCGTTGATGACGACCTCTGCCGGCGAGAAGAGGGAGGTGTCGATCTGGTAGAAGTCGAAGTTCGCCTCCTTGAAGATCTCGTAGAACGGCTTGCCGTATCCCTTGGACTTGTTGGACGGGATCCGGTCGAGGTAGTCCTTGATCTCGGGCGCGCGCATCGTGAGCATGATCCTGCCGTGGTAGATGGTCGCGTCGTTGGTCGTTCCCATCGCCTTCGTCGCGTCCTTCTTGACCGGCGGCACCGGTGCGGTGCCGATTGCGGCTGAGATCTTGGTCGTGTCGAACCCGAGCTCGTTCAGCTTGTAGATTGCCGTCTCGACGCAGCGGCCGGAGACCTGGATCGAGCCGACGAGCGATGCTGTCGGGGCGACGACGGCGCAGACGTTGCCGACATCGACGTGGCACTCGGACGCGATCTTCTCCATCACCTCACCGTTCGGCAGGTGGTCGGACTCGAGTGCGATCACGGCGGAGTCGAAGTCGTCCTCGTACCCGATCACCTCGTAGGTGTGTTTCGGCTTGAGCGAGAGCGCCCGCGCCGGACCCGAGCCCATCGCGAAGTAGTTGCCGACCTTGACGGTCCACCCGGCCTTCTGTGCGCCGAGGCAGGCGATCGATGGGAAGTCGGTGTTGACCTCGATGAAGGGCATCGGGATGCCCTTGATCTCGCCCATCGTGAAGTCGACCTCGCCCAGCCCACCCATGCAGATCTCGGTGAAGGCGCGTCCGGCGGCGTATCCGCCCCGGGTGCTGACCCCGCAGTCGACGATCCGGGCCCCGTTTCCGAGCTCGTGGTAGGCGGCGTTGAACTCCTCCGCGAATTCGGCCAGGTTCTCAAATATCTCCAATGCCAGTTCGTTTACGCTGAGCACAAGCAGAACCCCCGTATGCCATTAAGGACGGTTGCAAAAGAGATAAGACTTGCCAAAACCGTCCGGGCTACCCGAGCCGGCCCAGGATCTGGTCGGGCTCGTACCGGAGCGTGATCACGCGGGAGCGTCCGCGGCCCGATCGGTAGTTGACGTCGATGAGGCGCATCGACTCGAGCTTGGTCACGATCTCGTAATAGCGCGTGTATCCGAGCGGGAGCGTCGGCTTAACCCGTTCGAAGAACTCGCCGCCGGTCAGCTCCTCCCCGTCGGCCTGGTTCTCGGCGAGGAGGCTGAGCAGGGTCTTCTCCTCCTCCTGCAGCGTCCGGATCACCGCGTCGAGGTGCAGGAATCGCGAGGCGGCGTACGCGCGCGAGATGTCCTCCTCCTCGATCCGGCGACGCCCGTCCATCTCGGCCGCGATGCCGGCCCGCTTGAGGAGGTCGATCCCGACCCGGAGGTCCGCGCCCTTCATGGTCTGGTCAACAACGAGCGAGAGCATCTCGGGCGAGAGGACGTTGGGGTAGAACCCCTGGCGGGCCCGAGCGTCCAGGATCTCCTCGACCTCGGCGGACGAGTAGGGGGGGAAGTAGACCTCGCCGGGGCAAAAGATCGAGTGGACTCGAGCGTCGAGCCGCTCGGCGAGGTTGACCGCGAGGTCGGAGAGGATCACGACCACGCCGATCTTGGTGCCGGGATAGACCTCGTGGGTTCGGAGCAGCGAGTAGAGCACCCGGTTCAGCTCGTTCTCATAGAGGAGGTAGTTCGCGTCGTCGAGCGCGACCACGAGCACCCTGTGCTCGCGCTCCAGGATCCGGGCGACCGCATCGAAGACCTTCTTGGTCGAAGTGCCGGAGGCGCGGGGGAGGTGACCCGAGAGCCGGTGGTAGACCTCGGAGATGATCCCGAAGGTGGTGTTGTCTATCTGGCAGTTGATGTAGACCGGGACGAGCGACTTTGTGGTCTCCTCGATCTCGTTGAAGAGCTTGCGGACGGTCGTGGTCTTGCCCGTCCCGGGGAGCCCGCGGCAGACGGTATTCATCGGCCGGGCGCCGTGGAGCCCGGGGCGGAGCTGGAAGGCGAGCTCCCTGGTCTGCTCCTCGCGGAAGTTGAACTGCTCGGGCACGAAGTCGGGGTCGAAGACCTCGGGGTCACGGAAGAGGGTCTCGTCCCACTTGAGCAGCTGGCGTTTCACGGGCACGGTCGGGGTCTCCTAGATCTTCTGGAGGCAGCGCTTGCAGAGGGTCCGGGAAGCGAAGAGCCGGCTCGCCCTCTCCTCGGCCGCGGTCACCGGCACCCCGCAGTCCTCGCAGACGGCTCCCGTGGGCGATGGGGCCGGCGCCTTCGCGGCAGGCTTCGGGACCGGGGTCGTTGCCGGCGCCCTGCTCGTCACCGGTGCCGACGGCTCTACGGCGGGAGTGGTGGTCTCCGCTGGCGGTGCGGCGGCAGTCGCCGCCTTTGGGCCAGGGCGGGCAGCGGGAGCGGGTGCCGCCTCGGGCGCCGCTCTCGTCGTCGGCTCGACGGGGGGTTCGGCCACCTGGGCGGGGGGTGATGCGGGTCCCGGCGCCGCCTTTGCGCTGGGGAGTGGGGGTGCCGTCGGCTTCGCAGCGGGCGTTGCCGTCGATTCCGGTGCCGGCATCCCTGCGGGTGCCGCCTGCTTCGGCGGTGCGACGGGCGGCTCGGGCGCAGGTGGAGCGGGGGGGGTGACGCGTGAGGCGGGCGTGAACGACAGCGTCTCTTTCACACCCGGTGTGGGGGGCGCCTTCGCAACGGGAGTGGCGGTGGCAGGCGGCGTATTTCCACCGGGGCTGCCCGCTCCCTTCGCGGTGGGAACCGTGCCGGGGTCGGGCGGAGCGGCAGGGGTGGGACCGGGTGCAGCGCGTACGGGGGCGGGAGCGTCGGCTGCCGGCGGCTTCGGCGCGAACTGCGGTGCGGGAGCCGGTGTGCCATCCTCCCCCCCGGAGGCGGTCGCCAGCCCGCCGAGCACGCGCCGGCGGTACTGGCCGACCAGCTCCGCCGTCTCGGGGTTCTCCCTGCCGAAGAGGGCGAGCGTGTGGTCGAGGAACTGCGCGAGCTCCTGCGCCCCTTCCTCCCCCTCGACCTCGTCCGAGACCTCGAGCCGGAGGCTCTCGTAGTTCTTGAGATTGACCGTCACCCCGATCGTCAGCTTCCGCATGGTACTCATCCTGTGTCACATCTCCGTAATTTGCCTTATTAATGCGTCGGTTCTTGCAGGGATGTGACCGCGCAGTCCCGCCCGCCCTACCGGCATGCCGCACGGCGGGGCTGCGGGACGCCGCGACGATCTCACGCACGAGATGCTGCAGCGCCTCTCGGCCACCATCGAGGTCCCCGCCGAGTTCAGCAAGATCCGCGTCGGCCGGATCCTGTTCATCTCCACAAAAGCCGGTTGAGTGGATCTTCAGGTCCCCCTCCAACCTTTAAAAAGTGGGGTACTGGGGTCGAGTAGTATCTGGCTCCGGTATCCAGTGAAGAATGCCTGATCCGGTCTTCCTGAATGATAATCTGGAAACCTGATCGAATTCAACATTTTTTCCGCTATGAACGTGTATTGTGTCGCCGTTCAATACCATCACTTTTCGGGACTTCCTCATGCCGGCAATTGACACTGGGTCCGGTCTCATCCCGGTTCCGTCTCCGTCGATCACTGAGAGGACGTGGTTCGTCCCCCCACGCATACCCATGTATCCCTACCGGTGCGGCAGGGATTCCAACAGGGCATAGAAATATTCGGGCTTCCGGGTGGTGAACAGCCCGTGCCAGGCTTCGAGTGTTGCCGGTGCCATGACGTCCAGGCTCTGGAATACATGGTACGCGAACTCGGCGGGTGCAAGTCCACTTGCGGTGATGAGATTGCCGTCAGTCACTGCGGGTTCGTCCACATACTGATTCTCGCCCTGGTAGTTCGGGCAGAACATTTTCAGGACAGCAGGATCGTTGCTGGTGTGCGGGCGTCTGTCCAGCAGGCCGGCGTTTGCGAGGCCAAGCGTCGCACCGCAGATTGCAGCGACACATATGCCTTCATCAAGCAGCCGGCCTGCCACACGGAGTGCGGGCGCCTGAGACGGATCAAGCCAGGTATCGGCTCCCGGCAGTACGAGCACGTCGCCGGGGACGGGGCAGATATCCGTTATGAGGGCATCGGGTGTCAGATGCAGCCCACCCATGGTGGTGACGGGGTCCAGGGTAGCACCGCACAGTACAACGGAATACCTGAGTGCCGGATCCTTCAGGTACCGTCCGGAACGGAGCTCGGCCAGAACATGGCCCGGCTCCCAGTCGGCCATGGTATCGAGGATAGAGAGATAGAGTGTGCGCATGATCCACCGTTATGGATATTCGGGCGCGATTGAGTTATACCCACCTTTTTTGTTTCATGCTCCACCCGCCTGTCAGTGCCTTTCATGATGAAAATTGTCGGTGGGGCCGGAACAGCACCGGTTCCGAGTCCGCCCGATCCCCACCAGCCCGGTCCCAGGCGTCGCAGAGGTCCTGGTCGAGACTGCAGGCGAAGTCCTCGTTCATGGCGTCGCTGGCGTCTCAACCGGTGACTTCGTCGCCGTTTTACCCGTGTTGGCAGGTATAACCACTGACCGAGTTCAATAATGGGAAGCCCTTCGGGGCACGGGGCGGTGTGCAACTTCCAGGATCGGTACCCCGGGAGGACGACGTCCTGTTCTGATTCTCCTCACTCCATCACCGGGGATAACCGAGCACCGCTCAATGGTCAGGCGGCCAATCCGCTCTATGAGACCACCAGCTGAGAATTTTTCAACCCTCTCTCAGTACCGCTGTTTCTCCGGGATCACGCCCCGAACCCCGCCCCGGGGATCCTCCATGTCGCCACGGTACCGGGGAATGACGTGGATGTGGAGATGCCCGATGGTCTGCCCCGCAGCCTCCCCGACGTTCACCCCCACGTTGTACCCGTCAGGGTGGTACCTGGCGTCGAGCGCCTCCTTCGCCTCGTTCACGAGGTGCCAGAGGCCCCGGGCCTCGTCGTCGGTGAGGTCGAATAGCGAGGAGATGTGGCGGCGGGGTATAACCAGGACGTGGCCCGGTGTCACAGGGTAGCCGTCGAACCGGACGTAGCCGTGCTTGTCCTGGAGGAGCACACCCGAGGGATCGGGATCGCAGAAGATGCAGGTCACGCGTTCCAGGGCGTGCACCCCCTGATCTCGATGATATATGTGCTCTTCCCAACCAGGTTCTCGAACGCAGTCTCCATCATCCCCTCTTCGATCGGGGCGTTCGAAACGACCAGGGCGGACTGCATCTCCCTGGAGAAGGTGTCCGCGTAGGAGTCTGCAAGTCTCTCCCAGTACGTCATGATGAGCTCCTTCCGCTTCCTCAGGAGAAGAGGCGATGGTATCGCATCATGCTTTCTCAGGTTCACCGATGCCTGGACGGGCACCAGATTCCAGAAATCGTTGTTCTTCCAGAGCGAGAACGGAAGAAGGTGATCGATATGGAGTTTGTTGTGGGACTTGATGAAATCCCCCAACCAGACACAGGAGAGCCCGTCGGAGTCGGCGAGGAGCTGGTGTTAGAAGCGGGAGGCCTCCTGTGTCTGTCTCTCGGTTGCCGGCGAACGGCCGAGTATATCGAGCATCTCTCTCCGATCGACGATCTGCCCCAGGGCTTGTGCGATGCTCATCGTAAACTCGGCCCACGTGTTCAGGAGCGTACCCTTTCCGAAGATGAAACTCCCGAAATACTTGAACAGGGACTCCAGATCGCGTTGGAGTGAGAAACTGCCACAACCGGCGATCAGATCAATCGACGAGACGGGCCCGCGAATGAGCATATGACGCGCCCCGTCCCAATCGAAGACGGCGTTGGGTTCGTGGTGCTGCGAGAATCCCAGATGTCTGATCGGCCCCTGCGTGATCGCCTGACGCACCTTCTGAATCAGGGTCCGCATGGTGTCGTACAGATGAGGTGGGAGTGACCCCTTCCGGAAATCCGTGTAGAACGCGGAGATTCCGCCGTATACGCGGTAATGGTCGATGATCTTCGTCAGCTCCCATCTTAACAGAATGTTCTTCGATCCCCCGACCTGGTCACGTTCTCCGTTCAGGTGGGGGATGAACCGTTCATTCTCGAATATGGGGTAGTAGTAGAGTATCCAGCGCTCGACCAGCAGTCCGAGAGGATACCAGACGCGATCGTCCTTGACCTCGGCAAGATGGGAGTAGTGCTGGCAGACCTCGATGGTCCCTCGAAGAAGGGAATACTTGAACGTGGTGACGGTCCGATCCTGCTCTATGATGGTGTTCAGCGTGTGGTATTCGTCGAGCAGACGGGCTTCCAATTCACTATTCATTGAGATGATCGTCAGATAGGAACATCTAGTTAACGATACCAGTGGCTATCAGATTGTTGAAATGGGATCCCCTGGTCCGCTGCCAGGTTGCCTATCCGGGTTAAAGTCCAACCTCGACCTGGCGGATTGCTGGAATCCTTCGAGCACTCCCACAAGTTCCATCATCCCGGTGAGCTGCACGTCCGGCATCACATTCGACAGTGCCCGGGATCGCTCTGGACAAGGTCCTCGAGCCGGTCGAGGAACGCCGGGTCGTATGCCTCGCCGACGTGGTTGACGTTCCAGAGCCCTGAATCGCGGACGGCCGGGTGCGGGCAGTCGCGGCCGAGCCACGCCGGCGACGGTGGGTCGGCCTCGAGACCGGCGGTAGAGAGCAGACCGATCGCGTTCCGCTCGAGGTATCCCCGGATGCTCGCCGGCCCCGGCTCGTCGTCGGCGGCGAGGACCAGAAACGGCATGACGCCTATGTACGCGGAGACAGCCCGCTCGAGTGGCCGCTCTCGGGCGCGGACCTCGTCGCTACCGGACGAGCTACCTCGTCCCCACGTCTCGCCGATCTCGGGGGGAAATCCACCTCGGGCGAGCAGGGCGCCGCCGACGTGCCGGCGGAAGACGGATCGGTGATGGCTCCCACCAGCCGATGTCCCCTTATGCATCGCGAGCCGCTGCCAGAGCGTGACCTTTGATCCCCGGGAGACGGCATGTGTCCCGACGCGGACGACGCGGAGGGTCTGGCCGCCGGCGCGGACCTCGCCGGGCTCGAAGAAGAAGTACACACCGCGGGCCGGCCAGCCGTCGCGGGATGTGCAGTCGCCGAGACGGCGGTACCCGCCCTGCCGCTCGTGGAGGCGCTCGAGGAGGGTGTATAAGCATTCGAGGTCGGCGGTCCACTCCATCCCCGACGAGATCAAGGAAACCCGCCGCCGGCGACGCGGTTTCTCTCCCTAACTTTGAGCAGATGAGACCTGAGCGCCTCCTTGACGAACTTGCTCCGCGATGTGTAACCGAGGTCCCCGTTCCTCACCAGCTCGTCGATCTCCACCAGGAGAGTGTTCGGGATCGAGACCGACGTGTATCCCCGCACCATCAATTGCCGTTGGAAAGAGCGGGGGAAAAGGGGCTTACAATACCAGTACCTGATATCGTCCTAGGGTTCGGAGGGAACAATCTCCGCTCCGGGATACGGTCCCGCCGAACCTATCGGCGATCGCTCAGCCCCCGACCACCTTGTTCGCCTTATTCATCAGTCGCGCCGGGATTGGGAAATGGAGTCGCCAGACGATTGACATGGGCTTGCTTCCCGTATGGCTTTCGTACGAGGCGGTGCCAAGGCAGGTGAATGGTTGAGTCACGCCATTGACGGTCTTGAACTCCCGCATGAAGAGAAGAACCCTGCCTCCTCCCTTCTCATGTTCGATATATCGTCGACCAGTGGGGGAAGATGTCGATGTTGTACTCTGCGATTGCCAGTGGAAATGGCGGTTGTCGATTGCGTAGTCTTTGTACAGGGTCGAGGGAGAGAAATGCACTTCACTCTTGTTCAACGTGACGAAGAACACATCGAGCTTCTTCTCCGGCAGATACAGCACTCCTTCCCGTGACCCCCGGACATTTCTTTTCCGTGGAGTGGACAGGCCCAGGCCGGCAAAGATCTGAGCACGTGTATACGTGCAGTGCAGCTGTACCGCGGTGGGAAACCCAAGGTCGAGGGGTGCTGAGGAGAAACCGATCCGGTCCTGCAGGTACCCCAGGAACTGATCCATCTCCTCGACCATCCATTCCCCCTCGAAGATTCGGTAGAACTTCGACGCAACGGCATCATCGCTCTCCTCCGGCGCGGGATCGTTGTACAGGGTGTAATAGAGCAGGTTTGTCATCGGGTCCTCCTCTGATCGGGCGGCGCCTCTCGAGGCGAGAAACGACCGGGCATACGCGATGAACGACTGAGAGTCGATATGCAGCAGGCGCCGCGAGACCCCCAGCAGGAACGCCTCGTTCTCATCCGAGGGACGCTCGCAGAGGCCGGCGTGGGCGCAGAGGGTCCGGAAGGTCGAATGGCGGTAGATCTCGTCCGGTGACCGCTGAAGATGCTCCAGCGCGTCGCGCAGGCAGCACTGACCTCCGAGACCATCGGCGAGGTCGTGAACGGCCTGGACCAGCTCGGACTGCCGCGAGAACGCCCGCTGGATCTGAGCGAGGACCGTTTCCCGGGCCACGCGCTCGAGCGAGACGTAACAACCGCGAGGCAGCGAGATGGAATAACGTTGAATCTGCTTCCCAATCGGGACCGAGAGATCCGTCGCCAGGGCGCGATATTTCGGTTCGACACGGTACCGGGCATGCTGTCGGCCGACGAAATCCAGGACCGTGAGACACTCCTTGCTCGGCCAGAGGCGGAGGCCCCGCCCGAGCTGTTGCAGGAAGATAGTCAGGCTCCTGGTGGGCCGGAGAAAGAGGGCCGTGTTGATCTCGGGGATGTCGATCCCCTCATTGAAGAGGTCGACCGTGAAGACGAAGTGGACCTCCTGCCTCCGCAACCGGCCCCTGACCCTCTCCCGCTCGGCCCGCGGCGTCTCGGCGCTCACCGCGATCGACGAGATTCCGGCTTCGTTGAACATCCGGGCCATGTAATTCGCGTGATCGACGCTGACACAGAAACCGAGGCCGACGATCTCGTCGATCGGTGGAGCATAGCGCTCGATGGCGGCCAGCGCCGCCCGGACCCGTTCACTATTCCCAGTGTACAGTCTCGATAACTCGCCCTCGTCGTAATACCCCCTGTCGCCACGAGAGCGCAGCGGTGTCGAGATTCACCGGGTCTGTGACACCGAAGTAATGGAACGGGGCGAGCAGCCCACGGTCGATCGCCTCGGGCAGGCGGAGTTCTGCCGCAACATGGCCGTCGAAGTCTCCAAGGAGGTCTTCGCCGTCGGCCCGTTCGGGCGTCGCGGTCAGGCCGAGCAGGATCTTCGGAGAGTAGTGCGCGAGAAGGGGGCGGTACGAGGCGGCCGGGGCGTGGTGGACTTCGTCGACGACAATATAATCGAAGTGGTCCGAGTGGGTCAGGGCGGAGAAGTTCTGACTATTGAATGTCTGGATCGTCATGAAGACGTGATCGCGCCGGCTGGGCAGTCGGCCCCGGCTGCAGAGTTCGCCGAAGTTATAATCCCGCAGGATCCCCTGGAAACAGGCAAGGCTCTGCTCGAGGATCTCCTCGCGATGGGCGACGTAAAGAAGGCGTGCCTGCGGATGCCGGGCAAGGTAGTCGCGGAAATCAAAGGCCGCGATCACGGTCTTCCCGGTTCCTGTCGCCGCGACGACGAGATTCCGATTCCGTCCGTGGACCTCACGCTCCGCTTTCAGCCGATCGAGCACGTCCTGCTGATAGTAGAAGGGGCGGATGTCGAAGTAGGTGCCGGGCTCGCGAGGAGTGCGCCCCTGCGAACGAAGGGCGTCCCGGAGGCGATCGGCGTCCTCCGGCGTATATAGCGAGAAATCGGGGGCCGCCCAGTAGGTCTCGAACGTAATCCGGATCTGGTCGACGAGGTCGCGTTCGTTTCGCTCGCTCAGCTTGACGTTCCACTCCAGGCCGGTGGTGATCGCCGGGTTCGAGAGGTTCGAGGAGCCGATGTACGCGGTCGAGAAGCCGGAATCGCGATGGAACGAGTAGGCCTTGGCGTGGAGTCGGGTGCGCTCGGTGTCGTAGGAGATCCGGATCTCGGTGTTCGGGAGAGAGGAGAGGGCCTGGACGGCCTTGAGGTCGGTGGCACCGGTGTACGACGTCGTAATGATCCGGAGCGGGCGCGTCGCGGTAAAGGTCCGCAGCTCGTCCATGAGGAGGCGGATGCCGCTCCACTTGATGAAGGAGACGAGGAGATCGATACGGTCGGCGGAGAGGATCTCGGTCTTGAGCTCGTTTACGAGGCTCGGCTCGGACGGTGAACCCGTGAAGAGCGCGTTCTGGGAGAGAAGCGTGGAGGGACGGGGAAGGAGCGATGGCGAGGATCGCCCGTCCTGTGCCTCCACCGCGAGAAGGATCGTGTGCCCGGCGAGCCGGCAGCGTTCGAGGCAGGGCTCGCCCGTGAGGGAGGAGAGGAGTTCGATGACCCGGATTGCATCGCTCGATCTGCTCCGGGACGGACAGGTGCCTGTCCTGGAGGAACGAGAAGGCCTTCCGCGTCACCGGGTGGAGGTAGGAGGAGAGGAGGTTCGGAAGATCGGGATCATACCGCTCGAGGGAGTCGGTGGTGATGGTCGCTCCAGTCCCGGACAGGCCCTGCATCGCGTCGCGGGTCGCCTCGTTGACGAGCTGTTCGTAGATCCCGACCGGCAATGATCGCATGAATGATAGAGCGAAGGCGGTCAATCACGAAAAATGGATCACCGGCAGTCGCACGTCGGATCATTTTTCCCCACCGACGATTACCACAACCTATGCAGCTCAACCCCACCCAGGACGAGGCAGTCACGACATCAGGCATCCAGCTGATCCTCGCCGGGCCGGGGTCGGGCAAGACCCGCGTCATCACGGAGAAGGTCGTCCACCTTATCGAGAGCGGGGTAAACCCCGCCGCCATCCTCGCCCTCACCTTTTCCGAGAAGGCGGCCCAGGAGATGGTCGACCGGATCGCGGAGAAGACGACGGGCGCCGAGGTGGCGGTCCACACATTCCACTCCTTCTGTCTTCAGGTCCTCCGCGACCACGTCCTCGACTCGGGGATCGCCATGCACGCAGGCGTCATCTCCAGCGCGAACCAGCTCGTCTGGGGCCTGCGGAACATCGACACGTTCGGCCTTGAGACTATCGAGGTGGGGAACAACGCAGCAGGCGTGATCGAGGCCATGCTCGAGGGGATCAGCGCGTTCCGAGACGAGGCGATCACCCCGGACGACCTGAGCGCCTATCTCGACGCCCGGTCTGCCGAGAACGTCCAGGATGAGACCGGCCGTCTTCGGGACCTCCTCGCGGTCTACCGCGCCTACGAGCAGTACAAGCGGGCCGAGCACCTCATCGATTATCCCGACATGGTCCACGAAGCGGTCCGGCTCCTCGAGAAGAAACCACGGATCCGCGACGAATATCGCTCGCAATACACTCATGTCCTCGTCGACGAGTTTCAGGACACGAACTATGTCCAGCTCCTGCTCATCAAGCTCCTCGCCGGCGATCACCTCTGCGTCGTTGGGGACGACGACCAGACGATCTACCGGTTTCGTGGGGCCTACCTCACCAACCTCAACGACTTCAAGACGACCTGGCAGGGCTGCTGCGAGACTCTACTTGACCGGAACTATCGCTCGACCTCGACGATCCTCGCGCTCGCCCTCGAGTTGATGAGCGCAGCCCCGAACCGCATCCCAAAAGCGATCGGGACCGATAATTCCGCGGGCGAGCCCGTCGTCCTGGCACGGTGCGCGAATGAGGCCGCCGAGGTCGCGTTCATCCGGGATGAGATCTCACATCTGCTCGAGACCGAGTTCCTCCCCCGCAAGGAGAACGATCATCGGAAGTTCCAGTATCGCGACATCGCGATCCTCTGCCGCCGGCGCGCCCAAGGGGTCGCGCTCGCCCGGGCCCTCTCTCAGGAGGGAATCCCCTGCACGTTCCGTGGCGAGGTGGAACTCTTTAAGCTGCCCGAGATCCGGAACGTCATGGCCTGGCTGCGTGTCGTCGACAACCCAGTAGGGAACGGTATCTCGCTCTACCGGCTTATGCGGTCGGCTGGGATCGGGGAAGTTGCCGTGCAGCGGCTTCACGCCGGTGCGCGCCGTTTTCGCGATCGAGACCTCGGCGACGACGGCGTCCTGACCGCGATGCGTCATGCCGAGGAACTCGTGCCGTTCGAGGCACCGTTCATCGCCGAGCTCGTCGCGTCGATTGACCGCTTAATCGGCGATAAGGAGACCCTGTCTCTGCCGCAGCTCACCCACGCGATCATGATGCACGGCGCCGGCATGTACCTGGTCGCCATTGAGAAGACCGACCCCCAGGCGATCACCGCGCTGAACACCTTCTACGGGATTGCGACCGAGTACGATGCGATCACCCGCAACGCCGATCTTTCCGGATTTCTCGAATACCTCACGGTGATGGCTGCATTCCGGGTCGAGGTAGAGACGGAGGACGAAGAGAACGCGGTCCAGATCATGACCGTCCACAAGTCCAAGGGCACAGAGTACCCGGCCGTTATTATCAGTGATCTCTCGGAACGACGGTTCCCCCTGACCTTCCGGTCAAAGGAGTTCGTCGTCCCCGAAGACCTTGCCAGGGGATTGCGGACCGGCGACGACGAAAAGGAGCTCTTCCTCCAGGAGGAGCGGCGGTTGATGTACGTCGCCATGACCCGCGCCGAAGAGCGGCTCTACCTGACCCAGATACGGCAGCATGGATCCAACAAGCGCGAGACGAAACCCTCGATCTTCCTTCGCGAGCTCGACGTCGACAAGAACCCGCTCATCCGAACGTTCGAAGTCGAGTCGGGATCCGACACCGAACTTATCGCGGGAGAGGTCCAGAACCCACTTGAAACCCGGCGCCAGACGGCAATTCGGCATCTCACTCATGCCGCCGTTGAAGCACGGTATTCGAAAGCCTTCTATCACCTCATCGAGCTTGAGCGACTCAGAGTACTTGCAGGGGGAGGAGACCCGACCACCTTCGATCCGGCATCGTACCTGTCCATCCAGTTGCCGCCGGCCGAGATCCAGCTGTGGGAGTCGGGGACGAGGCCCTTCGAGATCCCGAAGACGTTCACCTTCTCCGCCTCTTCGATCGGCTGTTATGACACCTGTCCCCTCAAGTTCAAGTTCGAGTACCTTCTCGAGATCCCGACGCCACCGAAGACCTATTTCGGTCTTGGAACGGCGGTTCATGCAACGGTTGAACTGCTCTCAAAGGACCGACAGAAGGGGATCGATCGGAGTCGAGACGAAGCGATCGCGATCTTGCAGGCGTCCTGGGACTCGAGCGCATACACCTCGAATAAGCAGGAGGACGAGTACTGGAACAAGGCCCTCGGGCTCCTCGACAACTACTTTGCGTGGGAGGCGGCGAACGAGAATACTGTCGTCGAGGTCGAACGTCGATTCTCGTTTTCGTACGGGGACCACCCGATGCGCGGGAAGATTGACCGGCTCGAGCGCAGGCCCGATGGCCGGCTTGTCGTGGTCGATTTCAAGACGGGGAGCACCTCGTCCGCGCCATCAAGGAACTCGGTACGAGAGGAGATCCAGCTGAACCTCTATGCCCTTGCGATCTTCGAGGAGTTCGGCGAACTGCCGGCCGAGGCCGCGTACCTCTACCTCAAAGAGACGAAGTACATCCCCTATGCCCCGACGCCGGAGACGGTCACGACATTCCGGAGCCGGCTGGACGAGATGATCGGCAACGTTCTCGCGGGAAAGTTCCCGTCGCGGCCGTCGTACGACTGCAAATGGTGCGACTACCGTGAGATCTGTGAACTCCACCCAGACGAGTGTAAACTGTCGGAGCCCCGAGTGCACTGACCACGATCACCGGTTAAAGGAGTAGTATGCACACAGGGATGTTCAATCTGGACGGCCCTGGTCTTACCTTTTTTTTGGGGGGGGGAAGACCGGTCCGTGGTTCTCCTGTCGGTTCGCGGAGACTCACCTGCTGAACAGGCCGAGGGGATGTGGCACCTCATCTCCTGGTGCCTGGACCCTGCGATGTCACGGGCTGTCTCCGAACAGGCTTGAGCCAGCGATCCAGGAGATCAGCTCACCCATCGCCATTCGCTCAACAGCCCCGCGCCGCAACCGACCGCGTCACGGCCGTTCTCGATGGAATACGGCCCGTGACCCCGCCGTGTGGGCCGGCGCCGCGAGGTCCTCGCCGGAGATCGCCGCCAGGTACCGGCCCGCGTCGGTGATCCCGAGCCGCCACTCCCGGCGCGTCTCTCGCGTCTTGACGATGTAGCCGTTGAGGAGGAGCTTCTCCAGGAAGACCTTGTTGAGCCACGTCAGGAAGTACTGCTCGCCGGTCCGCCCGCCCCGTTCCTGGTTCCGGATGAAGTATGCCCTCACCGCGGGCATCTTCGGATGGTCGTGCAGCTTCCGCATCTCCCTCGAGTTCAGCCGAACCTCGTCTGCGCCTCTCCCGGCGAGGACCCGCTCCCGTCGGCACAGCTCCACGAGCAGCTGCTGCTCGTCATCGCTCGGGAGGGCGAAGGGGAAGTTGTAGAGGCGCTCGACCCGGTCCGTCGTGCAGATGCTCAGGCCGTGCTCCAGCTCCTGGTCCTGCGTCACCGAGTACCCGTCAGCGTGCACGTAGTAGACCGTCGCGTTGTGCGCCATCCCGGCCAGGGTCGCACCGACAGACGTCAGTCGGCCGCACGCGGACATGTTCACGAAGACAGAGTTGCCCACCTCCTGCTCGGTCTTGACCAGCTGCGCCACCGCGTTCATGACCGCCCGAATATCGAAGAGGTCCACGGAGACGACGCGCACGTCGATGTCGTGCCCCCGGAGAAACGCCTCGACCTTCCGGTTAAAATGCCGCTGCTTCTCGAACATCGCCGGGTCGTGCCCGTCGTGCGCCTGGATCGTCAGCAGGTGGACCCGGTCCACCTTGCGGATCCGAAAGGGGGCGATCGCCCGGTCGTACTCGTGACCGAGCGGCACAATGTCGACGGTCTGCTGCAGCTCCTCCATAAAGAATTGTTAGAGTCGTTATATCTACTAATTACTATGGTCGGGCGCGAGACTGTACTGTACGTGAACAGGAGATGAGACACAACCTCCAGTCGCTCGAAGGGCGACGGGTCACGTTCGCCGCCACCTTCGGCCAGTATGGATCGTGGCGGCAGCACGGCACCGCCGGCCGGACGATCCTCCTGATGGACGTCCGGTTGCCCGATGGGCGCATCGCCGCGCAGCACATCTGGATCAACGACCTCGCCGGTTTCGATGCACTCGGGGACCTGGTCCCCGGCGACCGGGTGCGGTTTTCCGCCACGGTAAGGTCGTACGTCAAGGGGTACCTCGGCGAGCGCATCGATGATCGCCTCCGGCGACCGCTCCGCGTCGATTACGCCCTCATCCACCCGCGCCAGGTGGTCCGGCAGCACCGGGCGCCCTCGGCGGGGGTGTTCTGTTGATCGACGAATTCCTGACGACCAGGACGCCGATGCAGACGCGCGACGAGTTCGTGAAGCTCCTCACGTGGCTACCCAACGCGAGCTGGACCCGCGTGATGACGAGCGAGCCGGCGTGGCGGGAGATGGAGGAGTTCCTCCCCGCGTTCGGCTTCGGCCCGTTCGCGACGACGTTGGTCCTGGCCGGCCTGAACAGCGTCCAGCTGAAGGGCTCGGCCGATCGCGTGTACTGGCTGTCGCTCCGCGACCGGCTCTCGACCGTTCCCGTGCCGGCCTCCCCGTCGGACCTGGCAACGGTGCTGAAGCCGTTCTACGAGCAGGAGCGCTCCGCGGGGATGAAGGCCCACCGCCTCCGCCAGTTCCTCTCCAGCCAGCTTGCCGTCGATCTCTGGCGGAGCACACCAGGCCAGGTCGCGAAGGAGTACGGGCAGCTCTGGCAGCGGCTCGCCCGGGTGATGAACCAGCGGATGGAATTGAAGACGACCGCCTCGGCCATGAGATGCCTGGGCCTCGCCCTGGTCATGGCCGGAATGCACGACTTCGAGTCCGAACTGCTGCTGCTCCCCAACGATCTCCGCGTCCGGCGGTTGACCGAAGCGCTCGGCCAGTCGACAGCATCGGACGAGGTCGTC
Source organism: Methanoregulaceae archaeon (assembly GCA_050178135.1). Lineage (GTDB taxonomy): Archaea > Halobacteriota > Methanomicrobia > Methanomicrobiales > Methanospirillaceae > UBA288. Next base: position 141,062 of record JBFXGJ010000002.1, read on the forward strand.
CGCAAGTACTGGGCGGAGATCCTGACGGATGTCCGGACAACAAACCCGCGGGTGACCATGATCCACCTGGACTCGTTCGTCTGGCAGGTCGCAGACGACGTGAGCGAGCCGGCGGTCCGTGCGTACTGCCGCTCCATGCAGATGGGGGAGATCGGCGATGCGATCGCGTCCCTGATCGGGAGGGGACGGCATGACCGGTGACCATGCGCTCAGGCTGTACGGGTATAACGAGGAGTGGGACCCGGTCGAGCATTCCCGGTTCAAGCGGTGTACATCGGCGGCCTTCTCCGTTTTGGTTTCAGACCTGATGAACGCAGGCTCCTCCTCGAGGTTCGCGCTGCCGTTCTCGATCGGGCGCCTGCATTCCGCTGGGAGACGCGGGCGAACACTTATCATCCGGGATGGCCGATCACTTCGCCGAGAGGGCACGGATGGGAATGATCGAATCGCTGCGGCGCTGATTGCTGACGAGACCTCCAGAGCGCCCCCCATCGGAACACCGCCGACCTTCGCGAAGCCAGGAGGACGAGGACGAGGAGATCGCCGAGCTGCTCGCGATCGAGATCATCTGATCCACCGTATTCTCAAACCTGATACCATATTCTTTCCTGTTTATTCTGAACTCTAATGATATTGTTTTACGATTGAATGGATATCAATTGGCAACCTTTTTCCCTCAAAAAGATGATCGTTGATCGCATGGCAGAGATACGCAGGTGCCTCCGGTGTGGTCATGAATGGTCACAGCGTACGGGCACCCCGCCCCGGACGTGCCCGAAGTGCCGGAGCCCGTATTGGAACCGTCAGCGGAGAGAAGAGGAGATGTCACCTGTTGTGGAAGTGAAGCGGGTGCTCGACGAGCGCCGGCAGATGGAGGAGCATCTTCGAATGAAGCGGGACGAGATGGAGTACCGACTCATGACCGTCAGGAAAAAGATGAGGGATCTCCACGCAATGATCGCGACCACGGCTGAGAAGGCCAGGACGCTCCAGGCGAACGGGGAGAGCTCGGACGAGGCAGTCCGAACCCTTCAGGAATATGAAGCCAGCCTGCAATCCATGACGATGGAGCAGGCCAGACTCGAGGCTGAGACTGAACATCTGCACGCGGCCCTCAAGACCCTCGGCTCGTCGTGCACATCCCCGTCCGTGACGGGCATCAACCGCGACACCCTTCTCGAGGCTCTCGATGACGATGCCAAGAACGAACTCTACGCCGAGGGCGCGCGGCGGTACGCTCGCCGATTCGCTGACCGGGTCCGCGACGGCGAGTTCGATTGATTGTCGGGTCGACGATCGGATCTCCGGAACCGTCACGTTGATAGCGGTCGCGATCGGCTGATGCCGACCGTGATCAAGGATCCCTACTCTACTGGTGTGTGTGTGTTCAGAATGAGGAGGCACGACCGATCATTCTTTTTCATCCAATCGCCGAAAACGGCGGGCACCGCTCGACCGTCACCCCCCCGAGATCCACCATTCTTCGCGACGGTGGGTATACCTCAATCATTTCCTCAGGGCGGGCCGTCACGATCGCGCACCGGTTGCCGGCCATCGCGTACCCCAGCGCCCGGTATCGCTTGAGATCCTCCACGTGCCTTGACGCGTCCACCAACTCCTGCCGCTCGGTGATCCAGGGCAGCACCGGCCAGCCCGTACCGGTATAGTTGACGATCACGATCCCGACTGCCGCGTCATTGCCGACCATCTGCAGCGCCCTCCCCGTCGCGCCGTCCGAGACCAAGTTCTCGACCCACACCCACGCGCCACCGCACTCCACCCCCAGCCCGTACGCCGAGCCCGTGTCGGAACAATCTATGGGTGTCAGCCCGCCGGCCTCCTGGTTCTTGCAGATGTACCCAGCCTTCCAGCACCGCTCTGCGTGATAGTCCACGAGCCGGGCGGACTCCGCGTAGAACCCCGACTGGTAGAGCTCCGCCGGTACCGTCCCCGAACGCTGCCCGCAAGCGACCGCCCGGGCCCGGTGGTCCTCCCCGGACTACGCCGGCGGTACATACTCCCTCCGGGCAGCCGGCCGCCTGAGTCCCACGGCCACCTCGTTCCACGCCTTCGCCAGCACGCGGCGGTAGTACGCCCGGTCCGCGTGCTCCGCCTCCCAGACGCAGTCCGCCAGGCCGGCCCGGGCGTCCCGGACCACGTACCGGATCGTCATCCCCGGCGCTACCGGCACCCCGGTCCGCCGGTACGACGCCACCGCCCCCTGCTCCGGGCACCTCCGCGTGTAGTTCACGGTTGAGATCCGCCGGCGCACCACCAGGTCCTCGACCGGTGCCGACGCGAGACCATCGGCGTACCGCCGGTAGACCTCCTCGACCTCGGGCGCGATCGCACACAGATCCGCGACCGACCGCGCCGTGCCCATCAGCGCCAGCGCCGCCTCCTGGAACCGCTGCACGTAGGCCGGGCAGTCGCCCCGCCGGGCCATGATCCCCCGGACCTTCACCTCGCCGTCCTCGAGCCGGCCGTAGTACCACGTGTACGCCCCCGTCCCGTCCTTCTGCGCAAGGAAGACCACCCAGTCGAAGGTCTCCACCTCCATCAGGTACCCGCTCTCCGCCTCGATCGCCGCCTTCAGCCGGTCCACCGGCTCGCCCTGGACGAAGAGGCAGTCCGTGATCCCGTGCAGCACGCGGAAGCCCATCGACTCCGCCAGCTCCTTCGACGCGATCAGCACCTCGCGCGAGTGGCGCGTGATCGCCTCGTGGACATCCACCCGCCCGAACTTCGCGTTCTTGTACCCCGTATACCCGAAGCAGGTGACGAGCATCCACTTCAGCACCGAGTCCATCCCGGCGACCACCGGGTCCGCCCTCTTCCCCGCCTTCGTCCCGATCCGCATCTCGAGCAGAGGGCGCAGACATTCCGCGAGGAACCCCGGCCGCTCGGGGTGCCCGACCGTCTCGGGCGAGAGGTTGTGCTTCACGATGATCGACGGGTAGAGCGACGTGAAGTCGACCTGGTGGACCCGTTCAAACACACCGGGTTCAGGCTGGAACATCATCCCGCCGCGGTCTGCCGCCTTGAGCGCCATAACCGACTTCACCCGCTCGGCGTCGGCCTTCTGGCACGGCACGGCGATCCCCAGGGAGAGCGCCGCGTAGACCTCGAACGACGAGATGAGCGTCCCGGGCGTGACTCTCGCCGTCCGGTTCGGTGAGAGACCGGTGATCCGGGCCGCGACGAGCACGCCGGGAAGGCCGCCCTCGCGATAGGTGAACGACTGCTCGGTGTCGATCAGCAGTCGGCCGGCCGGGATCATCGCCTTCGGCCTGTGGTACATCCGCCCGTACGAGAAGTACGACCGCGAGCCGAGCGCGACGTACCGCCCGGTCCGCGAGAAGGTCGTCTCGATCCCGTAGGCTTCCGCCGCGGCGACGAGCCGTTCGGTCCAGGTGTCCGCGTTCGGGAAGAGGATCACGTCGGGGTCGACCGCCTCGACCAGGCCGAAAAGGTCTCCGAGCACGGTCGGCTCGTCGCCCTCGATCCGGCGGGAACGACCGCCGTCGGTCACGGTGCAGCCGCCGACCCGGTCGGACCGGGCGGGGTCGCCGTCGAGCGTGAGGTCCATCACCGCGAGGTCCTGCGCGAGGGTCATCGAGAACCGCTCTTCACCCGGCCCGGTGCAGGGCAGGAGGTGGTGCTCGGCGAGATAGCGCTGGTCCCGGCGGACGTTGGCGTTGTAGCACTGCGCGCCGTAGTGCGTCTGCCGAACGACCGCGTCGGCCACGTCCGTGCCGGCGCTGACCCGCCAGCCCGGTTGTTCGCAGTGGATCGTTCTGATCGTCACCGGCTCCGCGCCGAACTCGGCGTCGAGCGCCTCGACGAGCTCCCAGTGGCGGACGGGGTCGTCGACGGTGAGGAGGAACGACGGCGAGCAGGGCACCCGTTCGACCGCCCCGCCCGGACCCCAGAGGGCGACCCGGTCGCGCTCGACCGTGGTGTCGAGGATCCACATGGTCAGCTCCCGCCGGCCCTGCCCGTCCTGGGACCTTTCCTCCACCGGTACTCTCCGACGTCGTGGCGAACCGTGAGCCCGGCCGGCTCCGTCCCGCTCACCATCCCCGCACCTCCTGGTCTCCCACTGTTCTGGTTCGCCCCCCCCGTCCACCAGGCTGGTGCCGGGGACGGGTGGAGAGTCTGCGTCCGTTGCTGACGTTCATGGTGAGAACCTCCGGGCCGTCGCCGAAGCCGCGGCGGCGAGAGAGATGAATCTCGTGGAGGTGTGCTATCAACGGTGCGACTCGCGGTGTGCAAGTGCTCGACGACAGGGATGGAAAGGAATCGAGGTCAGAGATGGTTGAACCGCCAGACGCTGTCGGCGATGTCGATGCGGCCGTTCTTAATTAATCGAACACGGCGAGCGGTCACCATCGGCAGTGATTGAGAGGCAACCACCGGCAGACGGAGGAGGGGAGACGGGGCGCCGAGGAGTCGCCCAAGCGCGGCGCGGAGCACGGCGCGACGGGCAGAGCCAGGACCGACCATACACCGCGAACACACAGGCGCGAGGTCGCGAACGAGCGGCCCCGGTCGGACGCGAGGAGTGACGCGGCGCCGTGATACAGCAACGAGGCGCGGGACCGGGGGCGGGTGGTGGGGCGTCCAGCAAAGGGTGGCAGGCGCCTCGAGGCGATCGCGTGACGGTAGCGGCGCGTCTCCATTGCAGACGGAGCGGCGGTCCGGCGATCTCCCCCCACGCTCGCCGGTGATCTGCGATCGGGCGGACCGCGCGCCGGGGACCGTTGATGACTGTCATCTCCGTGGAACGCTCCGACCGAAACCGCTAACGTATACGGTCATATACAATGGTGCATGGCCGCGTGCGTCAACGTGCGGATCGACTCCGTCACCAAGTCCCTGCTTGACGACCTGAAGGTCCATCCCCGCGAGACCTACGCCGACGTGATCGGCCGCCTCGCACGACAGGCGATCGACGATGAGCCGATCACGGAGGACGAGGCAACCGATATCTCCGAGGCCGTCGAGGACATCAAAGCCGGGCGGGTTCTCTCCACGGCGCAGCTCAGGCGTGAACTCGGGCTCTGATGCCGCCCGCCTACACCGTCGCCTGGACCAGGACGGCGGCTCGCATGCTCGAGCACCTCCTGCGAGAGGTCCAGAGCCGGATCGTCGACTTGGTCGAGAGCATCGCCGACGATCCCTTCGCACACGTCCGGAAGGTCGAGGGCACCCCGTACCACCGTCTCCGGGTCGGCCCGTACCGGGTCGTGATGCAGATCACCGCCGCGCACCTGACCATCTAAGTCATCCGGGTCGCGCCGTGGGAGATGGCGTACTGGAACCCGTAGCCGCCGGCTTGAAAAAAGAGTCAGTTCTCGTCCGGCCACAGGATCGTGAGCACCGGCTCGGCCTCGTCGCCTGGCCCCTTACTGGCCGCGAGTGAGATCAGCCACGATACCCTTCCGATCAGTGCGCTGATCTGGAGCCGGCACACCGAGTCCGAGCGCGGCCCGGTCACTATCGCGGAGCCCTCGCCGGCGCCGGGGGGCACCGCCCGACCGTCAGCCCGTCGAGGTCCACCTTCCCTCGCGACGGTGGATGCACCTCCGCCAGGTCCTCTGGGTGGTCCATCACGACGGCAATTCAGTTACCCCGCATCGCGTAGCCCTGGGCCTGGTACCGCTTGAGATCTTCTAGATGCCTCAGTGCGTCCATGTGTTCCAGCCGCTCCTTTATGCCGAGTGGTATCGGCCTGCCTGTGTCGGCATAAAGGGTCAGAGGTGGTTGAACAGCCAGGTGACGTCGGTGAAATCGTTGCGGGCGTCCTTGTTGTTTTCGAACACGGCGAGCGGCTCGTAATCGGCGATCCAGGTCATCTGGTTGCAGAAGAGCGTGATATCGGAGACGTTTTTCCGATCGATGCCATTGACACCCTCGAACATGCCATCGTCGTCCGTGCCGCTCGGGAGACTCGACCCCCCTTAGCACCGTGATGTAGGGATGGTTTGTAGAGTTGGTCCTGTGCCGCGTCGATTTCGATAGTCATGAGCCATCGATGAAGATAGGGTAGATTTTTAGTATTCCATGCGTATACTATGGTATGCCTTCCTGCACGACTGTCAAGATAGACCCCGCGGTCCGTGACCGGCTGAAGGTCCTGCGACGCTATCCCCGCGAATCGTTCAGCGATGTGATCGCACGCCTCACTCGCATGGCGATTGATGATGAACCTCTCAGCGCTGAAACGATCCGCAAACTCGAAGAAGGGCTGGAGGACATCAAGGCAGGTCGCACACAATCCCTCGAAGATGTGATGGCCGAACTGGACGCAGACGATGAGCAGACGCTATAAGATCGAGCTCACTCCGGCAGCGAAGCGAGATCTGAAGAAGATCGAAAGGGGGGAGCGCCATCGGATCGCAGCCGCTCTCGATGCCCTCGGTCAGCAGGACGATCCGTACTGGCATGTGAAGAAGCTCGAGGGAGCGCCTGAAAGCGCGTTCTATGCCCTGCGCGTCGGCGACTACCGCGTCATCCTGACGATCGAGGACCAAATGATGGTGATCTTCGTGATCGAGATAGAACGCCGGAGAACGGTGTATCGAAAATATTGGGGTCCCGATCCGTCGTTTTCAATGAATGAACGATGAGATCGGCGGGGGCTCGGTCCATCGCTGTATCCTTGGATTCCAGACATCCATTGATGCAGGTCTGGGTCGTCCATCACCTCCAGGTGATCGGCGAGGCCGTGAACTGTCTCTCGCCGGGTTTTATCGCCGCACGCCCGGACATACCCAGGCGACGCACCATCGGCCTTCGTCACGCCCTCATCCGTCAGTACGCTGGTGTTGCCCTCGATGCCACGTCGAGCAAAGCGGTCCATGACCTCGCCCCGCTCGAAGCCGTAGTCGCCGCGATCCTCGCCGGGACGGGGGTGACGCCCAGGCCGGGCCGGATGTCCCGTTGCGTCGGCGACACTGTCCCTGTCTCCTGTCGGGGAAATCTCATGGTGCCAGCACCGGCGGGCATCGCTCGACCGTCGGCCCGCCGAGGTCCACCTTCCCTCGCGATGGCGGAGACACCTCTAGCGAGTCCTCCGGACAAGTCGTCACGATCGCGCACCGTTTGCCGGACATCGCATGGCCCCTCGCCCGGTAACGGGCAGGCTTAAGCACGTGCCCGGGCATGTCCACGTGCTCCGACCGCCCGGTGCACCCGAGCAGTACGGAGTGGTGCGAACTGGAAAAAGAGGTCAGAGGTTGTTGAACAGCCAGACGACGTCAGCGACGTCGAACCTCGAGTTGCCGTTGCAGTCAAACGTCTCGAGGGGCTCGTTCTCCCCGGTCCAGGCCATCTGGTTGAAGGAGAGCACGACATTGGCGACGTCTTTTCCGGCCGTTGGCGTTTACGTCGAACCGGTCGGCTGGCTCGTCCACGGCGATCCAGTCGAGCTGGTATAAGAACGTCACGATGTCCGCGAAATCGCGCCCCTACTTGCCGTTCACGTCCTCGAGGTCGCCGACGTTGACGAGGTCTGTCCCGATCGCCCGCAGCCGGCAAACCTCGAACCGGGAAAACTCTCTTTACCCTCCGCTTCCGTATCTATGCGTATCCGTTCTGCGGCGCGGCTGCCGGCAGATGATGAAAGTTACCCCCACTGACGCGTGATGATGCAGGGGGCTGATGCCACTTAACCGGACGCGCCGCCCAGGAGGATCGGCAGCAGCTTCGTCGCCTCGAACCGGCCGAGGTCTCCCTTTTCCGCTTCTCGCTCCGAGTAGCAGGTCGTCATGTCCGTGCCGAGCCCGCGCACCGCGACCGGCACAGGGGCCGCCGTATGGGTCCGGATCCGGATAGGCGTCGCGTGGTCGGGCAGGACAGCGATGATTCCATCAAACCGGTCCATGATCGTGCCGAGCATCCCGTCCACCCGTTCGATCGCCCGCACCTTCTCCTCGATAGAGCCCAGGTGTCCGGCCTCGTCCGGCGCCTCCACGTGGCAGTAGACGAAGTCGAGCCGTTCGAGCGCCTCGAGCGCATACCGAGCCTTCGCGTCGTAGTCGGTGTCCAGGTACCCCGTCGCCCCGGGGACGCGGATCTGTTCCAGGCCGGCGAGCCGTGCGAGTCCGTTCAGGAGGTCGACTGCCGAGATCATCCCGCCCGAGCAGCCGAACTGCTCGCAGAACCGGGGGAACGCCGGCGTTTTCCCGCCGGACCAGGGCCAGATCCCGGTCGCTGCCGGTCGTCCTGCGGCGCGGCGGGCACGATTGACCGGGTGGTCCCGGAAGACCTCCTCGGCAGCCGCCATGCACTCCAGGAGGAGCTCCCGGTCCGCGCCGCCGGGCAGGTGGGGGGCTACCGGCTCGCCGACGATGTCGTGAGGCGGCGTCCCGGGGTCGCCCTCACCGCCCTCGACCACGAGCAGGTTCCGGTAGGAGATGCCAGGGTGAAACCGGACCCGGGGGCAGGTCTCCTGGAGCGAGGCGAGGAGGGCCGCTCCCTCGTCGCTCGAGATATGGCCGGCCGAGAAGTCCTTCATCACCCCGTCCTCCACCGTCACCAGGTTGCACCGGTAGGCGACATCGTCCCTCCCGAGGTCGACCCCCATGCTCGCCGCCTCGAGCGGCCCACGGCCCGTGTAGAACCGCCTGGGGTCGAACCCGAGCAGGCCCATGTTGGCCACGTCGGAGCCGGGCTCGAACCCGTCGGGGACCGTCGAGACGAGCCCGCACCGTCCCTCGCGGGCAAGCCGGTCCATGTTCGGCGTCGACGCGTACTCGAGCGGGGTCCGGCCCTCGAGCTCGGCGAGCGGCTCGTCGGCCATCCCGTCGCCGAGCAGGACGAAGACCTTCATGCCATCTCCAGCTGGGCGCGGATCGCTCGCTCCATGCTCTCGCTCGATCCGAGCGGGGGGCGCCACCCGAGCGCCTTCAACCGGTCGATTGCGAGCTGCATCCGGGGGACGTCCCCGACCCAGCCCCGGTCCCCGCCGGTGAACCGGTACTCGACCTCGGCGAGCCCCATCGCCTCCACCACCTGGTCGGCGATCGTCACCACGTCGATCCAGTCGTCGGACCCGATGTTGTAGGTGTTCACGGTCGCCTTCGCGTGGTCGCAGACGTGGAGGAACGCATCGACGCAGGCGTGGACCTCCAGGTATGACTTGGTCTGCCGGCCGTCGCCCAGGATCTCGAGGACCGCGGGGTTGTCCCGCAGCTTGTGGATAAAGTCCCAGGAGACCCCGTGGTTCGAGCGTTCGCCGACGATGTTCGCGAACCGGAAGACGAAGGCGCGCATTCCGAACGAGTGGCACCAGGCGGAGACCAGGGCCTCTGCCGCCAGCTTGCCGGCGCCGTAGACCGAGATCGGCTCCATCGGCGTGTACTCCTCGGGGGTCGGGATCACGCTCGCTTCGCCGTAGACGGTCGAGGTCGAGGTGAAGGCGATCTCCGGGACGCCGTGGTGGCGCATCGCCTCGAGCACTCGTTCGGTGGCCACGACGGACTCGCTGAACATCGCGTCGGGCGAGGAGGCTCCGCCGCGGACGTCGGGGTCCGCCGCGACGTGGTAGACCCGGTCGGCGCCGGCCAGGCGAGCCTGCCACCCGTCCCCGAGGAGGTCGGCGACCAGGAGTTCGACCGCTGTGCTCTCGAGATGGACATTGAGGTTGCTACGCTCACCGCTCGAGAGGTTGTCGATCACCAGCACCCTGTCGCCCCGCGCGACGAGGGCGTCGACGAGGTGCGATCCGATAAACCCGGCCCCGCCGGTCACGACGCTGAACATCGTATCAATATAGGGCCGTGATCCTATACGATTACTGCGATGTTCCTCGGGATCGACCACGGCACGACCGCCATGCGCTTTGCGACCGGCTCCGGCGTCCTCCGGATCCCCCGGAGAGAGGCACGGTCCTTCGAGCTCGCCGACCTGGAGCCGGTGGGGCCGCTCACCGCTATCGAGGGGTGTGCGATCTGCTACTCCATGGGTGACGGCATCAGCGCGATCACGCCGATCGACCGGGTCCAGAACCGGGGCGTTATCAGCCAGGAGGGTGCTGGCGAGCACACGGGTGGCGGGACCCGGGTCTTCGACGTGATGGCGGCCAGCAGCATCCCAACGGTCGTGGTCCCGGGTCTTCACCGGGGCTCGCCGACCGATCCACGGTTCAAGGCCTACTCCCACCAGACCAGCCCAGAGAAGCTCGGCATTGCCTATCTCGCCGTCCTTGAGCACGGACCCGATGTGGTCGTCTCGGACATCTCGTCCAACACGGTCTCGCTCCTTGTCCGCGATGGACGCATCGTGGGGGCCTTTGACGCCTGCGTCTTTGCCCCCGGTTGCCGGCACGGGGCCCTGGACGTGGACGCGATCCGGCGGATCGACCGCGGTGTGGAGACGGCGAACCAGGCCTTTCTCCACGCCGGGGTGGAGTTCACCCTGCCCGAGGACGAACGGCACCGGGCGGTGGCGATGTTTGCGGCGATGGAGTGCGCCTCCCTCCTCCTCCTTGCCCCCGATGCACGGGTCGTGCTCGCTGGCTCGCTCGCCCCCCTGGTCGCGGACGAGGTGTCCACCCTCCTCGACAGGCCGGTCGCCGTCCACGACGAGTGGGCAGCAGCTCGGGGCCTCTCGCGCCTCGCGCGCGACGTCTTCGCCGGGGCGGACCAGGTGCTCGGCATCCCGGTCGACCGCTGAGCCCGCGGGACCGCCCTCCCTCTCCCCAGGATTTATATCGATTTATCATGTAAGATTAAGGGAGGACTATGCAGGAGCTACGCATCCACGGCAGGGGTGGCCAGGGCTCGGTCACGGCGGCCGAACTGATCGCGGTCGCCGCGTTCGAGGGCGGCAAGTACGTCCAGGCCTTCCCGGCCTTCGGGGTCGAGCGGCGGGGAGCCCCGGTCCAGGCCTTTGTTCGGTTCAGCGACCACCCGGTACGGCTTCGGAGCCAGGTCTACACGCCGGACTTCGTGATCGTCCAGGACTCGAGCCTGATCCAGGACGTCGACGTCTTCAAGGGGATGCGGCCGGGCGGGATCGCGATCATCAACACCGAGCGGCCGATCGAGCAGGGAGTGCCGGAGGGCGTTCGCGTCCTGACGATCGACGCGACCACGATCGCGCTCGAGACACTCGGGCTCCCGATCACCAACACGGCCCTGATGGGTGCCTTCGCCGCAGCGACGGGCATGGTCTCGTTCGAGACCCTTGTCGGCGCGCTCCGCCACCGGTTTTCAGGCTCGCTCGCGGAGAAGAACATCGAGACGACGCGCCGGGCGTTCGACGAGATGACGGCGAAAGCGGGGGCGGCCTGATGGCGCTCAATGTTGGTTGCACGGCAGCGCCCGGCCGGGCGAGGGACAACCGAACCGGCTCGTGGCGCGTCTTCATCCCCCGTTTCGATCATGAGGCCTGCTCGAAGTGCGGTATGTGCCAGCTGGTCTGCCCCGAGGGCTGCATCAGTGAGACGGATGACAAAGAGTTCGTCCCAGATTACACCTATTGCAAGGGCTGCGGCCTCTGTGCCGAGGAATGCCCGAAGAAGGCGATCACGATGGTCCAGGAGGAGAAGTAATGGCACTTGAGATCATGGAGGGTTCGATCGCGATCGCACAGGCGATACGCCGTTGCCGGCCGCAGGTGGTCTCGGCCTACCCGATCACGCCCCAGACGCACATCGTGGAGTCGCTCGCCGAGATCGTCGCGAACGGCGAGCTCGCCGCTGACTACATCACGGTCGAGTCCGAGTTCTCCGCCCTATCGGCCTGTATCGGGGCCGTAGCCACCGGGGCAAGGGCCTACTCGGCCACCACCTCGCAGGGCCTCGCCCTGATGTTCGAGGTCTGCTTTAACATGGCGGGGATGCGCCTGCCGCTCGTAATGACGATCGCGAACCGGGCGATGGGCGCCCCGCTCTCAATCTGGAACGACCAGCAGGACTCGATCGCACTTCGCGATGCAGGCTGGCTCCAGTTCTATGCCGAGGACAACCAGGAAGCGGTCGACCTTCACTACATCGGCTACCGTGTCGCCGAGGACCACCGCGTCCTCCTGCCAACGATGGTCTGCTTCGACGGTTTCATCCTCTCGCACACCTACGAGCCGGTCGACATGCTCAGCCAGGAGGAGGTGGACGCCTACCTCCCGCCATTCGTCCCGAAGTACCGGCTCGACGCGGCCGCCCCCATCTCGATGGGGATGTACGCGACGCCTGATTACTACCTGGAGTTCCGGTACGAGAACGACATGGCCCAGAAACGGGCCCTCGACGTGGCCCGCGAGGCAGGGCGCGAGTTCGGTGAGCGTTTCGGGCGTGACTACTCCGACCTGGTCGAGTCCTATCGGATGGAGGACGCCGAGACGGCGATCGTCGCGATGGGCTCGATCTGCGGTACGACCAAGGACGCGATCGACGAGATGCGTGCCGAGGGGAAGAAGGTGGGCCTGGTCCGGATCCGGTGCTTCCGCCCCTTCCCGGCAGAGGACCTGAAGGCGGCGCTCGCACATGTCTCGCGGATCGCCGTCCTGGACAAGAACATCTCGCTCGGCGCCGGCGGCGCGATGGCGCGGGGTGCGGTGGCGCTCGAGGTGAAGGACGCCCTCTACGGGATGTCAACGCCGGTGCTCGACTACATCCTTGCCCTCGGCGGACGCGATGTCCGGATCGAGGATATCAAGAACGTCGTCGCGGCCTGTGAGGCAGGCGATGGGGACCGTTTCTACGGTCTCCGCACGGAGGTGCTCTAGATGGCGATCGACAAGACCTGCGAACTCTTTGACTGCGGTCACCGCGCCTGCGGGGGCTGCGGGGCCTCTCTCGCGGCCCGCCTCTTTCTGAAGGCGGCAGGCCCGGAGACGATTGTGGTCTCATCCACGGGCTGTATGGAGGTCTTCTCCACCCCGTACCCCGAGACCGCCTGGAAGGTGCCCTGGATCCACTCGCTCTTTGAGAACGCTTCGGCTGTCGCCTCGGGGATCGAGTCGGCGCTCAAGGTCCAGGGAAGAAAGGAGAAGGTGGTCGTGATCGCCGGCGATGGCGCGACCTTCGACATCGGGGTGCTCTGCATCTCGGGCGCGTTCGAGCGGGGTCACGACATCACCTACATCTGCTACGACAACGAGGCCTACATGAACACGGGTATCCAGCGTTCGGGAGCGACCCCCTACGACGCCTCGACCACGACCAGCCCCGCCGGCAAGGTCTCGATGGGCAACAAGCGCCCGAAGAAGGACATGCCCCGGATCCTCGCGGCGCACGGGGCTCCCTACGTCGCCACGGCCTCCGTCGCCTACCCCACTGACTTCATGCAGAAGGTCGAGAAGGCGATCAACACCCCCGGCCCCTGTTATGTCCAGGTGCACGCCCCCTGCTGCACCGGTTGGGGCTTCGACGGTTCGAAGACGATCGCGATCGGGAAGCTCGCGATCGAGACCGGTCTCTGGGTCAACTATGAGATGATCGACGGCGAGGTGACCAGGGTGAAGAAGGTCGTCCGCAAGCCCGTCGAGGAGTACTTAAAGGAGCAGAAGCGCTTCCGCCACCTCTTCAAGCCGGCACCGTCGACCGGGGAGATTGCGAAGATCCAGGCGATCGCGGACGCAAACGCGGAGAAGTACGGGATCGACATCAAGCTCCCGCCGAAGAAAGAGCTCGCCACGGAGTGAGCTCGTCCCCCTTTTTTTACCGCAGAGCGGTTTCGACCCACCATGAGGTTCACGTTGACCGGACGGGGCGTCGTCATTGACGCCGGCTCGACCCTCTTTTGTGGCGCGGGTGAGAAGGGCTGCATGACGAACCCGCGGGACAGCATGATGGTCCCGGTGAATGCCGACTGATGTGAACGATCGCCGGCGACGACCCCGCAGGATCCTTCCATGGCAGGTATGGCTGTCCCCAGGAATGCACGGGGTGGGATGCACCGCGGCGTGCGGGCGAACTGACCTGTTGCGCGTACGCGGCACGGCAGGGGAACACGAAGTGACCCGACCCGTGAGCCTCGAAAAGGAGGGCTGGAGCATGGATCCCCCCCTCCCTCTCCGTCGAGGCCTCGTATCTTAATCCGGTCGTCCGGGATCGGTCGAAGGTACCTCGAGATCCTCGACACCCGGCGGTGGCGGTAACTCCCCGCCTCCCGGCACGGTGATGGCCGCCTCGGGTGGCGGGATCTCCTTCAACCACCTGTCCTCTCCCTCCGAAAAACCCGGAATGGACGGGATCGGGATGATCGTCTCCCCGGTCGATGTCATGGGTTCCGGTGGAGCGAGCGCCTCTGTGTCGACCCCGTATCTCATCACGCCCACCGGCTGCCGCTCTGTCCCGGAGTTGAGGGTGATCGTGATGGTGATCTCGGGGTTCACGCGACCAGCTCCTGTTCACGGTCGAACTTCCTTCCTGTTCGGATCATATGACCATCCATCCTTTGCTGCACCTTGCACTAACGGAGCGTCGCCTGCTCGATCTGCCCGCCCGGAATGAAGACATCCACATGCCGTCCGAAGGCCTGGGCGTGGCAGAGGATCGAGAAGACGTTGCTGACCCCGTCAGATGAACCGGGCTTGATGGGGATCCAGCCGGTACTGGGCACTCCGTCGATGACCGCCCAGCACATCTGGCTACTATTCTTAACGTGGGTCCTCAGGACCGCTTTATCGTTGTACCACATCGGGAATACCTCCTCTTCGTCATCTCAGGGTTGCCTGTTCGATCTGTCCCTCGTTGATATACACGTCCAGGTGCCGTTTCGAAGCGAGTGCGACGCATAAAAGGTCGAAGACGTTCGTTACCCCGTCGGGGGATGCGGGCCGGACGTTGATCCAGGCGCTGTCGGAAAAGAGGGCGTACGCCATCTGGTTACCCGCCTTGGCATGTGTCCGCACAAGGACCTTGTCGTTGTGCCACCTCCCGAAGGGGCCGAGGTTGCCGCAGATCCCGTGGGCGCCTGTCGTTGGATACTTCTCCACTTCGCAGCGTGAAAGTCCGTCTTTCATGCCGATCAGGGAGTTTGCGATCCTTTTCCAGAAGCACTTGCAGACCTCTTCGGAGCTGCCGATCCCCAGGTTTACGATCCCGCCCACGAACGTCTGTGTGCCGGCGTCCATCACTGCGTCCTTGAGCGGATCGTTGTGGACCTGGCACGAGTTGAAGTACACGACGGCGGGCCTGAGCGGTGTGTCGACGAGTCCCCGGAACCAGGTGCTCGAGAGAAATCCGTCGGCCAGGGCAATCCCCTGCGTGTTCCCGTGCCCGATGTTGATGAAACCGCCGAGGCCCATCGCCAGGTAATGCTGGTATGCAGCGACCGTTGCCTGGCTGCCAAGCAGCTTGACGCATGTGAATCCCGCCGACGTCAGGAAGCTCGTGAGTTCGTTGACGGCGTTCTTCGCCGACGGGATATCGTCGACGGGTGTGGCAATTACGAAGTCCGGCTTCTTTACGAGCGCCGGGAGACCGGTGGGAGCCCTCTCACCCGAGGGGGCCAGGTCATCGTGAGAAAAAGTGTGCTCGCCCTCCTCATCGGCTCCCGGTTCATACGAAAAGTCGACCTTCTTGACCTCGAGGTCCTGCGTCAGGTCCACCCGGGCCACCTCGGCCAGGTAGATATCCTTCCTGAGGAGATACGCAACCAGGTATTCAGGGGTCTGGTCCGCCTTTCGCATGATCTGGACATCGACGCGATAATACTCTTCTTTCTTCTGCGGAAGGACTTCCGTCCGAATAATGTCCGCGACCCTCGGTTCCTCCTTCTCGTCGGAGTTCCGGTACTCTTCCCGCGTGGGAAGCAGTCTGATCTCGACATCTTTTGGTCCTGTCACGAGGTTCTCACCTCGTTGGGGATCTCCTCAGCTGCACGGGCAATAATATTTGCCCGGCGATATTGTCTACAATATTGCACTATTGGAATAATAAAACAGATTTAGTTTACCTGTTCCCGAACAGAACGTGCCGAGCCCGCCTCCCTCGATGAACTCTTGGACGATGCCAGCCCAGTGGGGGACTGAGCCGAAGACATAGGGTCGAAACCCGGCGGTACGGTGAGTACCGACCGCTGGAAAAGGGACTGGTCGGTCGACTGCCTGCACCGGGCATGCGTCGGTCCTGTTATATCTGACCTTCCGCAGTAATCTCCGTCGTTTCTGTTATTCGGTCAAACACAAAGTCAAACAGAAAGATCTTTATATTCAGTTTACGAAATAATTTTATAATGGTCGCCATTCCCGTTCCAACCGTCA
>JBFXGJ010000003.1:0-130547 GCA_050178135.1 Methanoregulaceae archaeon
GGCGCAGTGAGCGATGTGATAGATCACACGACCGCTCGTCGGGGGCTGGTCAACACCCCGGATCAGGTGCATCAGCACCGTCTTCCCAGCACCCGAACGGCCGATGATCCCCAGGATCTCGCCCTCGGGGATCTCAACCGAGACCTCGGACAGGACCCGTTTGCCCTCGAAGACCATCGAGACCCGGTCGAGCGTGATCAACGACGGGGCGGCTGTCCGCTCCCCGCCGCCCAGTGAACCCTCTCCAATCTTTGCACCCTGCCTGCTTCCAGTTTCCGGGTTCGATGCCGCTGCAGTTGTGACTGCTCCCTCGCCTTTCCCCATCTCAGCTCCACCTGCGGCATCGCTCCGGTGGCTCACCGCAGAATAAGTACACTTATGAGCGAAATTACTTAAAAGTAGAGTCCGTGGCGGGCCGATATGGACAGGCCTCGACCAGGGGGCAGGTCTCACGGAGCCGGCGGGGGCACTCCCCGGCGAGCGAGGTGGAGCAGCCGGCCATCACGATCGGCTTGCCGTGCAGCAGGGCGTCAGCGACCTTGCGCCGCGCCTCGTGGAGGTCGCGCCAGAGTGTCTTGCGCGAGACGCCGAGCGCGGTCGCCGCCTCTTCCTGCTGGAGCCCTTCCAGGTCCACCAGGCGGAGGCACTCGAGTTCATCCGGCAGGAGTTCCACCGGCTCGGACGTCTCCGAGGGGCGGCATTGCGGCAGAAAGCATCGGGGAGCAGTGCCGCTCGCGACGAAGCGGCGGACCCGCGGTCGGCCCCGGCGGGGGCAACACCCGACCTCCCCCAGCGTCTCCTCATCCGCCTCCATGAGAAGAAGGTGGGGTGCAATCCTAGTAAGCTTTCTCCTGCCGACACTCGTCGAGAGGACGGCCCTCCAGGGAACGAAGTCCAGCATTTCGGATATGAAAACTCTTTTTCAGCCTCGCGACGATGAAAAAGGAACGTGCACGATGTCAACCTGATCCTCACCCTGACCGGCGGTTTCGCGGCTGCCCTGGTCTTCGGGTACCTCACGCACCGGATCGGTCTCTCCCCCATCGTGGGCTATCTCCTCGCAGGAATCATGATCAGCCCCCATACGCCCGGGATAGTGGCCGACCTGGAGCTGGCGGAACAGCTCGCCGAGATCGGGGTGATCCTGCTGATGTTCGGTGTCGGGCTGCAGTTCCATTTCAAAGAGTTCCTGGCGGTGCGACGGGTGGCTGTCCCCGGAGCCGTCGTGCAGAGCCTGGCCGCGACCGTGCTGGGAGCCGCGATCTTTCACGGGCTGGGCTGGAGCTGGTCGGCCGGCATCGTCTTCGGCCTGGCAATCTCGGTAGCGAGCACCGTCGTGCTGACCCGGGTCCTCTCCGACAACAATGAACTCCACACGGTGACCGGGCAGATCGCGGTTGGGTGGCTCGTGATGGAGGACCTCTTCACAGTCTTCGTGCTCGTACTCCTCCCGGCGGTCTTCGGTGCGGCTGTTGCCACTCCGACCGGTCTTGTGGCCGCGACCGGCCTGGCCGCAATCAAGATCGGGGTGCTCGGGGTCTTCACCTTCGCCGTGGGAGGGTGGGCCCTTCCCCGGCTCCTGACCCGGATCGCTGACACCGGCTCACGCGAGCTCTTTACGCTCTCCGTGCTGGCGATCGCGCTCAGCATCGCGGTCGGTTCGGCCCTGCTCTTCGACGTCTCCATGGCCCTCGGGGCCTTCCTCGCCGGGATGGTGGTCGGCCGTTCCGACTTCAGCCTGCGGGCAGCAACAGAGGCACTTCCCATGCGGGACGCATTTGCCGTCCTCTTCTTCGTCTCGGTCGGCATGCTCTTTGACTGGCAGGGCCTGGTCGAGTCGCCGACGCTGGTGCTCGCCGCTCTCGCGATCATCCTGCTCGGTAAGCCGCTCGCGGCCTTCTCCCTGGTGATCCTGATGCGCTACCCGCTCCGGGTGGCGCTCTCCGTGGCCCTCGTCCTCGGGCAGATCGGTGAGTTCTCGTTCATCCTTGCGACCATGGGCAGGGATCTCGGGGTCCTGCCCGAGAATGCGGCAAACATCCTCGTCGCAGCCGCGATCATCTCGATCGCCCTGAACCCCCTCCTCTACCGAGGAAAGGTCGGGATCGAACGGTGGATGGAGCGGCGAACGCCCCGAGTGACCCGGCGGATCCGGGCCCGCACCGCCCCGGACGTCCACGCCGAACCGCCCCTGCCGTCCGTCGCCCCGGACCGGTTTCACGCGGTCGTCGTGGGCTACGGGCCCGTGGGCCAGACCCTTGTCCGACTCTTCAGGGAGAACGAGATCGATGTCACCGTGGTCGAGCTGAACGTGAATACAGTCCGCTCGCTGAGGGAACAGGGGATCAGGGCGATCTACGGGGACATAGCCCGCGTGGAGACCCTCGTTGAGGCTGGTGCGGCGGGCGCGCGTGTCCTCGTGCTCAGTACGCCGCAGATCCAGGGGAGCCGTGAGATCGTCCGTATGGCCCGGGAGCTCAACCCGGGGATCCGCGTGATCGCCCGGACGGAGTACCTGCGCGAGTGCGGCGAACTCTGTGATGCCGGTGTGGACCAGGTCCTCTCGGACGAGGTCGAGGTATCGCTCTCGGTGACCGAGTACATCCTGAGGAACCTCGGCGCCACGCCCGAACAGATAGACCGGGAACGCGCCCGCGTCCATAACGCGCTCCTTCCCCCCTCCTCGCCCCGGAACGGCCCTGACTGAAAGCCCGAGGGGAGGAGGGGCCATTCGCCCCGACACACGCTTCTTTATCCTGCAGAGACCATCACTTTTCATGGCCCTGGTGATCGAGTCGAGGGGTCTCTCGAAGTGCTATGGCGAGACGGTCGCGGTCGATTGCCTGGACCTTGCGGTGCCGGAAGGCGCGCTTTACGGCCTCCTCGGCCCGAACGGCTCGGGTAAGTCGACGACGATCAGGATGCTGACCGGCCAGACACGGCCCTCGGCCGGTACGGCCACGGTGCTCGGAGTGGACGCGGCGGCAGACCCGGTCGAGGTCAGGCGCCGGGTGGGGATCATCCCCGAGCAGGAGACACCCCCCTCCTTCCTCACCGCCGCCGAGTACCTCCGGTTCGTCGGCGCCGTCCGGGACTTCGCGGGGGTGGAGAAGGCCGCCGACTGGTGGTTTGAATTCCTGGACTTCGGCGACAAGCAGGACGTCCTCTGCAAGGACCTCTCGCGGGGGACGCGCCAGAAGCTGATGTTCGCCCAGGCCTTTCTCCACTCCCCCAGGCTCGCCCTGATCGACGAGCCGCTCGTCAACTTCGACCCGATCGTCCAGCACCAGGTCAAGGAGTACCTGGTGGAGTACGTGAAGAAGGGGAACACGGTCTTCCTCTCGACGCACATCCTCGAGGTGGCCGAGGAGATCTGCACGGGCTATGCCGTGCTCCACCGGGGCCGGCTGCTCGCCACCGGGAGGCCCGACGCCCTCCGGACCGAGGGCCGACACCTTTCGGACGTCTTTCTCGACCTCGTCCGGCGGGAACGCGACCATGCGTGAGCTCTTCATCGCGATGGTCCGCGAGGAGTGGCGGGTCCACGCGGTCCTCTTCGGCCAGGCCGTCTTCGCCCTCCTGCCGGTGCTCGTCGCAGCGATGGCCTTCATGGGCACCTTCCTCGTCCCCGTGGTGAACCGTGCCCTCCCCGCTGGCGACCTGGCCTCGATCGTTCACGTCCTCTTTCTCCTCCTTGGTGCGATGGTGGGGGGCTTCGGGCTCGTCGGCAACGAGGTGATGAACCGCCGCTTCGGCCAGGCCTCGTTTGTCTCCTATGCGGCCCGCACGCTCCCCCTCTCCGAGCGGCGGATCTTCGGTGCATTCGTCGCCAAGGACACGGTCTACTACCTGGCCCTCTGGGTCCTGCCGGTGATCGTGGGCGTCGCCGTCGCCTCGCCCTTTGTCGGGCTTCCCGTCGGAGCGGTTCTTCGCCTCTCTGTGTCGCTCCCGTTCGCGTTCCTCTTCGGCCTCGCCGGCCTCTTCTTCGCGACCACGGTCTGGGGCAGGTCCCGGGTTGCCTTCGCCGGGCTCGTCGTCGCGGCCATCGTAACCGTCGGAGCGTACGTCCAGGGGACGGGCGCCCTCCCACCGTTCCTCCCCCTCGTCCTCTACCGGTCGTTCTCCTGGTTCGGGCTCGGCGTCGCGGCCATGGCGGTCGGTGCCGGGCTGACGGTCTCACTTCTCCTCTTCCAGCCCCGGTCCGCGGGTGGAGAGCGGCGGCACCCCGATCGGTTCACGGGCCTGCTCCGGCGGCTTGGCCGGCTCCCGTACCCGGCGCTCACCGCCCGGGACCTCCTTGACCTCTGGCGAAGCGGCGGCGGGGTCGGGCAGGTCCTCTTCTCGCTTCTCCTTCCGCTCGGCCTCTGCTGGTTCCTCCTCTCGCTCCTGGGCCCGGTGCTCCCGGCTCACGGCGTCCTCCTCCTCTTTGCTGTGCTCGCCGGCGTCCTCGCCTCCACCATGTACACCTGGCTGACCGCGTTCGACACACCGGGGGCCTATGCCTGTCTCCCGGTCGCGGTCGGCGACCTGATCCGGTCCAAGCTCGGCCTCTTCGCCCTCCTCCAACCGGTGCCGGTCACCATCGTCCTCGCCGCAGCAGTCCTTTCGGGCAGCGCCGGGGTCACAATCCCCGCGCTAGCACTGATGCTCGGGGTCTCGGCCTGGTCGGCCGGGGTCATGGTCTACCTCGCCGGACTCTCGCCGAACGTGCTCGTCTACGACCCGCGGGTCCTCACCACCTACCTGGTCGGGGTCGGCCTGCCCGTGGTCGGCCTGGTCGTTCTCGGCCTCCTCAACCCCTGGTTCGGCCTCGCAGCGCTCCTCCTGCTCGTCCCGACCGTGCTCACCGTCCGCGCCGCTGTACGCCGCTGGGAGGCATCGGAGAGCGCCTTTTTCTAAAGAGTCAGGAGCAACTCCTCCTCGCGGCTGCTCGAGCGAATGCGCCGGCGGGGCCGAAAAGGTGTGGCGGCACGTTCGGTGTTCGCGGGTTCAGGGAATGAGCGAGCAGAAAGAGCGGGGAGGCAGAAATGGGAAAAAAAGAACGTGGGTACAAGGAGGCTATGATACAGTCGGTAAAGGGAGAATGGGCCGGGACTTCAGAAGTCCATGCCGCCCATGCCACCCATGCCGCCCATACCACCCATGCCACCGGGCATACCGCCCATGCCGCCCATGTCGCCGCCCGCAGGGGGAGCCGACTTGGACGCGGCGATGACATCGTCGATCCGGAGGATCATGACGGCAGCCTCGGCTGCGGAGGAGATCGCCTGGGTCTTGACGCGCAGGGGCTCGATCACGCCGGCGGCCTGCATGTCTCCGGGGTGGCCCGCGAAGACGTCGAGGCCGGCAGTCTTCTGGCCCTTCTCGTGCGCCGCACGGAGCTCGACCAGCATGTCGATCGGATCAAGACCCGCATTCTCGGCGAGGGTGCGGGGGATGATCTCGAGGGCCGTAGCGAAGGCCTCGATCGCGAGCTGAGCCCGGCCGCCGACCGAGGACGCGTAATCCTTGAGGCGGAGCGAGAGCTCGATCTCGGGCGAACCGCCGCCCGCGACGAACTTGCCGTCCTCGATGACGACCGAGACGACGCGGATCGCGTCCTCGAGCGCACGGTCGAGCTCGTCGACCACGTGCTCGGTGCCGCCGCGCACGAGGACCGTGACTGCCTTCGGGTTCTTGCAGCCCGTGACGTAGGTCATCTCCTCGCCAGCGAGCTTCTTCTCCTCGACGAGACCCGCGAAGCCGAGCTCTTCGGCGGAGATCGCGTCGATCGAGGAGACGAGCGACGCGCCGGTTGCCCGGGCGAGCTTCTCCATGTCGGACTTCTTGACGCGGCGCAGGGCGAAGATGCCGGCCTTCGCGAGGTAGTGCTGAGCGATGTCGTCGATCCCCTTCTGGCAGAAGAGGACGGTTGCACCCGAGGAGACGATCTTATCGACGATCGAGCGGATCATCCGCTCCTCCTCGTCGAGGAAGGCCTGGAGCTGGTCGGGGCTCGTGATGTTGATCTCCGCGTCGACCTCGGTCTTCTTGAACTCGACCGCGGCGTTGAGGAGGAGGATCTTCGCGTTCTCGACCTTCTTCGGCATGGCCGGGTGGACCCGCTCCTTGTCGATCAGCACGCCCTCGATGATCTCCGAGTCATGGATGGAGCCGCCGACCTTCTTCTCGACCTTGATGTTGTCCTTGTCGACCGCACCATCGTCCTCGGCAACCATGCTGACGGCCTTGACGACGAGCTCGGTCAGCTTGTCCTTCGATGCCTCGGCGCCCTTGCCGGTCATCGCGGTCTCGGCGATCTTCTTGAGGAGCGCGAGGTCACCCCGCTTGACGGGGATCGCGATCTCCTGGAGGATCGCCTGTGCCTTCTCGGCCGCCTGGCGGTACCCGTGGGCGATCACGGTGGGGTGGACGTCCTGGTCGAGGAGTTCCTCGGCGCGCTTGAGGAGCTCGCCGGCGATCACGACGGCCGTGGTGGTGCCATCGCCGACCTCGTCGTCCTGCGTCTTGGCGACCTCGACCATCATCTTGGCGGCCGGGTGCTCGATGTCCATCTCCTTCAGGATCGTGACGCCGTCGTTCGTTATCACGACGTCGCCGATCGTGTCGACGAGCATCTTGTCCATGCCCTTCGGGCCGAGTGTGGTCCTGACTGCGTTCGCAACGGCCTTCGCCGCGGCGATGTTGTTGCCCTGCGCGTCACGTCCACGGGTGCGCGAGGACCCTTCCCTGAGGATGAAGATCGGCTGTCCGGTAAGCTGTTGCGACAAGAGTATCACCTGATGTGTCGATAATTTTGGTTTGTGGTTCTATATAAGAATTGTCGTCAGCCAATCAGATCCAGGAGTTCCTGACCATCTTCGAGCCGGCTGAGCGCCTCGGGCCCGATCAGGAGGGTGCGCCCGATCCGTTTCTGCCGGACCTCCTCGACCGTGATGCAGAGCGCGTGCGTGCGGGTGATCTCAGAGAGGTTTCCGATCAGGCCGGCGCGCTTGACGACCTTCTGGGCCGAACCGCAACCCGCCAGGATCGTCTGCTCCTCGAAATGGGCCATTGCCTGGAACGGGGCCCGTCGGAGGTGGTGGAGCTGGAGCCCGAGCCGCTGAAGCGCGGCAAGAGCCACCGATTCAGGGGAGGGCTCGCCGGGGGGCGAGGACTCGAAGTGCGAGGCGTAGCTGAGCAGGTCGATCGACTCGATCACCTCGGCATCGAAGTACTCCTCCAGTTTGATCGCCATCTCGAGGGTTGTCCCCATCCCGGCCTCGTACTTGCTGATCGTCCTCCGGGAGACCCCGAGCACGTGCCCCAGGTCGCCGAGCGAGAGGTTCCGCGCCTCGCGCAGTTCACGGAGGACATCGCCGTCGATGTTGACGTAGAGGCCACCGGGCGAAGCGTAGACCAGCGGGGGAACCTCCTCGACGAGATAGTCATAGAGGGTCTCGGGGTTGACAGCGGCGATCCCGTAGCGAAGGTAGACCGCACCGCGCTCGAGCTCCGCATCGCGCCCTCGTTCACCGACGATCAACGGCAGACCCGATAGGTGGGTCGCCACCAGGTCGAGGTCCCGCGCGATCTCCTCGGAGACATTGTCGATCGGGCTTGCAACCTTGATGATCAGGAGGAACTCATCACGCTTCGCTATCAGGTCGAACGAGCGCGGGCGGATGTTGCACCGCTCAGAGCAGGCGAATCCTGCCATGAGGAGGACGCTGACTGCCTTGTTGACGAGCCGTTCCTGGACCATCGGCCTTAATGAGACGTATCGCCCACCGGAGTTATAATCATGGCGATCGGGGCCGATGGATTCCGGATTGGGCTCGATGACACGGATGCGGCCTCAGGGCTCTGCACCACCTGGCTCGGAGCGGTGCTCGCAGAGCGGCTCGAGGACCGGGGCTTTCGGGTGCGGGAGCGCCGCCTCGTCCGGCTCAACCCGAACGCCCCGTTCCGGACGCGGGGGAACGCGGCCGTCACCCTCCTCGCCGACGGCGACCCCGAGACGGCGTTCGCGCTCGCCTGCGCCCTTGTCGAGGAGTATGCGCCCCGGGACGCACCGATGACCAACCCAGGGGTCGTCGTGGCTGAGCAGCCGCTCCCGCCCGCTTTCTATTCCCGGGCGGTCACCGATCTCTGCACGGTCGGTGAAGCCCTCCGGGTGCTCGACGAGGCCGGGGCCCGGTACCGGGGCTACGGGAACGGACGGGGTTTGATCGGCGCGACGGCGGCGGTAGCGGCCGAGTTCCCGGACCGGACATACGAACTCCTGGTCTACCGCAAGCCGGCCCGGTGGGGGACGCCCCGGGAAGTGGACGCGGCGTCGCTCTTCGCCGCGGAGGTGGCCACAGCCCCCCATACGTGGGACTCGGTCGACCGAGAGAACCGGGCGGTGGTCTGCGTCCCGCATACCCCTGACCCGGTCCTCTTCGGGATCCGGGGCGAGAGTCCCCGCTGGGTTCAGCGGGCGCGCGGGCTCGTCGTCGCCGAGCCGGCCGCTCTGGAGGCCTGCTGGGTCACGAACCAGGGGACTGACGCCCACCTGGTCAAGGGGGTCTGCGGGGAGCTCCGCGAGGCACGGTCATACGCGGTCGTCGGCACGGTCGTCGCCACACCATCGACCGGGGAGGGGGGACACGTTACCCTTTATGTCGAGGACGGAGGCAAACAGCTTCGCTGCATGGCCTACGAGCCGACGAAGGGGTTCCGCGAGGTGATCCGGGCGCTCCGGCCCGGGGACCGGGTGGTCGCCTGCGGCTCGTTCCGGCACGGCTCGCTCAACCTCGAGAAGCTCCGGGTCGTCTCCGTCGCCGAAGCGGTCACGCTTCGCCCGCCGCCCTGCCTGGCCTGTGGAAGGCGAACCACGAGCGCCGGCGCCGGAAAAGGCTGGAAGTGCCGGGCCTGCGGGGTGCGGACCGCCGAGCCCGAGCGCGTGGTCGAGGAGCGGTCGATCGAACCGGGGTGGTACGAGGTCCCCCCTGTCGCTCGCCGTCACCTGGCCAGGCCCCTCTGTCGGGGGGTGCCGGTGCAGGACTGGAACGACCCGTATGACGAGCACGGTGCCCCGTGCCGATCCGTTATCATGGATGAGCTCCAATGATCGAAGTGATGGACTGCGGAACTCCGGTTCGGCCGGTCGCCCTCCGTCCGGGCATGACCGTCTCCGACCTGGTCGACGCACTCGGGCGCGCCGGGGCCTACAACGGTGGCTCTCTCGCCCGGGGGGTCGACCTCTGGGAACGTATGGTCAGGGACGAGGAGACCGTCCGGTTCTTCGGCCTTGCAGGCGCGATGGTACCGGCCGGGATGGGGGGGATCGTCGCGGACCTGATCGAACGCGGCCACATCGACGTCCTTGTCTCGACCGGGGCGAACCTGACCCACGACGTGATCGAAGCGATCGGCTGCTCCCACTATCGCGGGACAGCGGCCTGCTCGGACATCGAGCTCAGGCATGACGAGATCAATCGCATCTACGACGTCTTCCTCCCGAACGAGGCCTTTCTCCGGTTCGAATCGTTCATGCAGGAGGCCTTCGAGGCCCTCCCCGAGGGAGGGGTCCTCTCGATCAGCGACCTGCTCCGCCACGTCGGCGAGCGGCTCGACACCGGGATCCTCGCCGCAGCCGCCCGGGAGGGGATCCCGGTCTACTGCCCAGCGATCCAGGACTCCATGATCGGGCTCCAGTACTGGCTCTTCTCCCAGACCCATCACGTCGTGATCGACGCGTTCCGGGACATGCCGGGCCTGCTCGACCGCTGCTTCGACGCACGGCGCGCCGGGGCGTTCCTCGTCGGCGGTGGTGTCCCCAAGAATTACATCCTCCAGTCGATGCTGATGACCGAAAACGGCTTCGCCTACGCGGTGCAGCTGACCGGCGACCGACCCGACCTCGGGGGGCTCTCGGGCGCGACGCTCGACGAGGCCCGCTCCTGGGGTAAGCTGACCGAGGAGGCGGAGGCCGTCACCGTCTACGCCGACGCGACCATCACCTTCCCGATCATGGCCGCCGCCCTCCTCGAGCGGCTGGAGGCTGATCCATGACCGAGCTGATCCTCGCGCTCGACGTGACCGACCCGTTGACCGCCCTCGAGATTGCCGAGGCGTGCGCCCCGTACCTCGATCGGATCAAGCTCGGTTACCCCCTGGTGCTCGCCGCCGGCCTTGGGATCGCCCGGGACCTCGCGACCTTCGGCCTGCCCCTGATCGCCGACTTCAAGGTGGCGGACATCCCGAACACCAACCGGCTGATCGCCGAGCAGGTCTTCACCCACGGGTTCGACGCGATCATATGCCAGGGGTTCGTCGGCCGCGACGCGATCGAGGCCTGCGTCGACGGGGCCCGCGCCTACGGGGGCGAGTGCTACGTCGTGGCCGAGATGAGTCACCCCGGGGCGACCCGATTCTTTTCACCCGGGATCGCCGAGCGCCTGGCGGAGCTGGCCGTGGACTGCCGGGCCGACGGGATCATCGCCCCGGGAACCCGGCCCGAGCGAATCCGTGCGTTACGACCGATCGTCCGCACGCGCCGGATTCTCTCTCCGGGAATCGGGACCCAGGGGGGCGATCTCGCCCGCGTCGCTCCGCTCGTCGACGGGGTGATCGTCGGTCGGACGATCTACGACGCCCGGGACCCGGCGACGGTCGCGGCCGACCTTGCCGCCTCGCTCACGACGCTCTCGGGCCGATGATGAGCACTCATCCTGACCGGCGATGAACCCTATGAGTCCCTGAGGCCTCGATGGTTCGACATGGGCGCCTTGCCCGTGTCGACACCTTTACATCCGAGATCCCCTATTCTGTAGGTATGGACTGGACCCCGGAGCAGCAGGCTCTCGCCCGGAAATACCGCCGTATCGATGAGATACCGGAAGAAGAGCGCAAGTACAAGTGCCATACCTGTCACCTGATCGTGGATGCCTCACCCTGCCCGAACTGCGGCGAGCCGCACCCCCAGGTCATGTGCCCGCTCGACCACTGTCACTGCTCCCACGAGATCGTGACCGGGATCGAGTACTGCCCGCTCTGCGGAGCGGCCGTCTGCCCGGAGTGCGGCTCGCACGACGTCGTCCAGATCTCGCGCGTGACCGGGTACCTGCAGGATGTCTCGGGCTGGAACGCAGGCAAGCAGCAGGAACTCAAGGACCGGATCCGTTACACGGTCTCATGAGGTATTACACGAAGGAGGGTGCACTCCTCCTTCGAGGACTCGCCTTCGCGGCCGGTACGGACCTCCCGCCCGGGGGAAAGGTGGTCCGATCGTTTCTCTTCGCCCCGGTGCCGCCGGCCTGTCCCGGGATGCCCGCCGTCGAGCTCGCTGCACGCCGCGCCGGGCTCGACATCGCTTCGGCGGCCGGTTTTTCCGTTACCGTCGATGTCAACCGAGCGGTCGTCACCCAGTATGACGGGGCGATCGCCTTTGCACTCGTCGACGTCGAGAGGGTCATGCTCGTCGCCTGGACGCCCTTCTCGATCATCCAGGAGGAGATCGAGACCCTCCTCGAAGGGGTACGGATCGCCTGTGCTGCGGCGCCGGCAGCCCTCGTCCTCGCCTCGGGTTGCGGGGGGCCGGGGCTCCGCACCGAACCCCTCTTCGAAGCGGCGGCGGCAGCCGTCGAGAAGGCGCTCGGACGCCGCGATGGGCCAGCGGGAGGTGGACCCGCCTTCTTCATCTACAGCCGGTTCGGGGGCGGGCACTGGGTCGAATGGTCTCCCGAAGCCTGTCCGTACTATCCCTGCCACCACCTGGAGGGGCAGCGGTGCGAGTACTGCTATTGCCCGTTCTACCCCTGCCGGGACCCCTCGCTCGGAGACGAGGTCGTCTCCTCGACTGCCGGGGCGGTCTGGAACTGCAGCCGGTGCACGCTCCTGCACCTGCCGGCGGTGGCTGATCACCTCAACCGAAACCCGCTGGCTTCGCTGGCCGAACTGAAAAGAGTGGCGTCCCGCCGGTAGGCGGGGAGTTCAGGCCTCGATACCGAGGGCCGAAAGCATCTCGTCGACGGGGACGCCGTGCGCCATCGCGGCCTCACGGATCGTCTCGCCCTTCGCGATCGCGCACCCGACGCAGCCCATACCAAACTTGAAGAGGACCTCGACGGACTCAGGTTTCTCCTGGAGCAGTTCGTAGATCGTGCTGTCACCTGTGAGAGCCATAACTTATGATTCATCTCCTCGCGATAAAGATTGTAGCGATCCGACTCACTTTCACTCCACCACCACCGAGGTTTTTACCCCATCGAGCCGAAGATCCCACCGGAGATGTAAGTATGGACCTTTCCATAATCGCAGCAAGAATCTCCCAGAAGATCCAATCAAAGGGAAAGAACGTCGAACAACACCAGATCGAGGCGAAGCTCCGCCTGCTCGTCGATGAGTTCGGGGTGCCGCCGGCAGAGGCCGAGCGGACCGTGATCAACGAGCTCGGACGCGAGTACCAGGTACAGGGGCTTGCCGGCGCCGTCGAGTCCGACCGCCACGCGATCGCCGAGCTCGTGCCCGAGGAGTGGGTCACGATCGAGGGAAAGGTCGTGGGCCTCTCGACACCAAACAGCCCGTCGATCGCCCAGACAGGGATCATCGCCGACGCATCGGGAGCGATACGTTTCGTCGTTTGGGCGAAGGCAGGGGGGCCGCACCTCGAGGTGGGCAGGTGGTACCGGGTCGAATCGGCGGTTGTCGACGAGTTCCGGCAGGCCCCGAACCTCAAGGTCCACTCGGGCACGACCGTCACCCCGCTCGAGACCGACCAGGCGCTCCTCCCCTCGGTGACCGCCGTCGCCGACCTGAAGCCGGGTGTCGGCTCGGTGCGGGTGAAGATGGTCCAGGAGTGGGAGGCCCGCTCCGACCGGATCCTGCAGACCGGCCTCGTCGGGGACCCAACAGGGACGATCAAGTTCACCATCTGGAAAGAGGAGGGGCGGGAGCCGCTCGTCCCCGAGACGGTCTACGACATCTACTACGCGACCGTCGATGAATACAACGGCCGGCTCTCACTCGTGCTGAACTCGGGGACCGTCATCCCCGACGAGGAGGCCGAGATCGATGTCGGGGCCGGGGGCCAGGCATACACCGGAGCAGTCGTCCATGTCGGCCAGGGGTCGGGCCTGGTGAAACGGTGCCCGGTCGAAGGGTGCAACCGCGTCCTCTCGCGGCAGAACTACTGCCCGATCCACGAGATCCAGCCAGAGTTTCGGTATGACCTCCGGATAAAGGCCGTCCTCGATGATGGCGTGACAACGAAGAACATCCTGATGCAGCGCGAGACGACCGAATCGGTCTCCGGCATCTCGCTCGAGGAGGCCGTCGATCTCGCAGAGAACAGCCCGCTCGGCATGGACGAGGTCTTCCTCCGCGTCCAGTCGGCCGTGATGGGGCGCTACCTGGACTGCCACGGTCGTGAGATGGACACGACCGTGCTCGTCACATCGGCCGAACCACACCGCTTCGACCCGGTGGCGCTCGCCGCCCTGATCGACCGTGCGGGAGGAGAGGCATGAACTCGTCGCAGCCCCCCTTCGCCGGCCGACGCGAGATCCGCTTCGAGCGCGAACCCGCACGGCGGGTCTTCGCCGCCGAGCTCCGCGAATCCCGGCACCAGTTCCGCGAGGGGACCGAGGAGAAGAGCCCGACCTACGTCCTGCTGCCGACCGGGCAGCGGTGCAATCGGGTCTTCGTGGTCGGTTCGATGACCGAGAAGCAGCGGCAGGGAGAGCAGAACATGTTCTACCGGGCCCGCATCGTCGACCCCACCGGCACCACCTTCGTCACCGCGGGCAACTACCAGCCCGAGGCGATGCAGCAGATCGCCCGCATCGAACCCCCTGCATTCGTCGCGGTGGTCGGCAAGCCGAATGTCTTCGAGGCACCCGACGGCGGAGGCGTCTACGTCTCACTGCGAGCCGAGTCGGTCACGGTTGTGGACCGCGAGACCAGGGACCTCTGGGTTCTGGACGCGGCGAAGGCCACGCTGGACCGGATCGACGCCTACGGCACGACCGAGGACTCGAAGCGGGCCGGTGAGGAGTACCGGATCGACCCGGCGCTCTTTCGAAAGACCATCGCCGACGCCCTCGCGCAGATGAACCTCTGATCCATTTTTTCTCTTCTCAGCCCGAACAATCGCATCCATGCAGCGGGCGCCGTGGGTCCTGCTCCTCCTCGCCGCACTCCTGGTGATCGTGCCCCAGTTCCTGGTCCCACTCGTCGAGCCGGCCGGCACGCTCCATGCCCCAGTCACCGTTTCCCTCGAACGGCCGGCCACCTGGCCGTACGCGTTCGGGGTGATGGTCTGCCACCAGCGGCCGGATCGATCGTTCTTCATCCGGGAGAACCAGTTCCCGGTCTGTGAACGGTGCCTCGCCATCGAGATCGGAATGACCCTCGCCTTCGGTGCGGCCGTGCTGGTCTCGCCGCCCCCCGGGTTCTTCGCGTCCCTCGGCACCTTCCTCCCGCGCCGGCTTAGGGGGCGAGCAGGGGTTCTCGCTGTCGGCATCGCCCTGATGCTCCCGATGGTCCTGGATGGCGGACTCCAGATCGTCACGCCGTACGTCTCGACGACGCCGGCACGGGTGCTCACCGGTCTTCTCTACGGGGTCGGCCAGGGGGGACTTGTCATCGGGATCGTAGCATGGCTGGCCGATTCGCTGAGTGAACGGCACAGGTAGACCCCCGTCGCGAAGTCTTACCTCCGAAACCCTGATGAGCACGAGCGGAGATGGAGTGGCATGGAACCCACCGTGCTGGTCCAGCCGGATGCGGCCTTACACGATCTCTCCGGTCACCCCGAATCCCAAAAACGGCTTGAGAGGGCGCTTGAGAGGATCCCCCCAGGGACGAGACCGTCCCGGTCATCCGTGCCGGCGGCCCCGGAGGAGGCGGTCGTCCGGGTGCACGCCCCGGCGTACATCGCGGCCCTTCGGGCCAGGTGTGCCGCGCTCGGTGAGGACCAGGCCGGATTCCTTGATCCCGACACCTACATACGCCGCCACTCCTTCGAGACTGCGCTCTCGGCCGCCGGGTATGCGATTGAGGCGTCCTGTCTGGCCCTCGCCGGCACCTCCACTTTCGCGTTCGTCCGGCCACCCGGTCATCACGCCGAGCGGACGCACGGCATGGGGTTCTGCCTCTTCAACAACATCGCCGTGGCGGCAAAAAACGCCCTCGCAAGAACGGAGCGGGTCGCCATCGTGGACTGGGACGTGCACCACGGTAACGGGACTCAGTCCGCCTTCTACGCCACGGACCGGGTTCTCTACTGTTCGGTCCACCGCAGGTTCCACTTCCCCGGGACCGGGTGGTACAGCGAGCTCGGTGCGGGTCGGGGGACCGGGTTCACGCTCAATGCTCCGCTCCCCGCCGGCAGCACCGGCGCCGACTACGACCACATCTTCGAGACCGCCTTCTGCCCGGCTATCGCCGCGTTCCGACCGGGGCTCGTGCTCGTCTCCGCGGGCCAGGACGCGCTCTCGGACGACCCTCTCGGGGGGATGGCCCTCGAACCGCGGGACTTCGGCGCGATGACCCGGCGCCTCCTCGAGGTCACAGGCCAACCCCTCGCGCTGATCCTCGAGGGCGGATACAGCCCCCGTCACGGCGAGGCCGTCGCCTCAATTCTCCGGGCCCTCATGGGAGAAGTTGAAGAGGGGCCAGGGGGCACGCCGGGGCGCGAGACGCGGCTCGTCGCCGAGATGCTCACCGCGGGCTCCCCGCTCTTCGATGGGCTCGTCGAGGACCGGGTGAGCGGCTCGATAGCGCAGTGACACCACCCTTATCGAGTCCGGGGGTGCACGCTCTTTCCAGATTATGAAACCAGGAATCACGTTGTTCAGTGTCATCATCCTTGCCTGCGTGCTGATCGCCAGCGCCGGCTGCCTCCAGGGTGGAACCGGATCGGGGCCCACGCTTCCGCCGTCCCCCGTGCTGACCGAGGCAACTGGGGTCACGCCGAATGGAACACTCGTCTCGAACGAGACCCTCGTCTCTTTCGTCGAGAGCGCTGCCGCCTTCGTGGAGAAGGAGGGGAAGGAACGTGCCCTCCAGGAGTTCTCGGATCCGAACGGCTCGTTCGTCCGGGGCGAGCTCTACATCTATGCCTACGACTTCAACGGCACCACGCTCGCCCACCCGATCAACCCCGAGAAGATCGGTCAGAACCGCCTGAACGAGACCGAGAACGGGGTCGGGGACTTCCTCGCGAGCTCGATGGCCGCAGCCAGGGACGGGGGCGGCTTCGTCCGGATCAGCTACATCAACCCCGCTCACAACCGCTCGCTCGAGTCGAAGCTGGTCTACGTCCAGAAGATTGACGATGAATGGTGGCTCGGCTCCGGGGTGTATAGCGGGACGGTGAACCCCCCCACCGGGATGAGTGGATGAGGTCGCCCGGGACACGAGACGAGGCGGGGACGGGGGTTGTCGGCCGATCGAAAAACGCCAGCATCCTCCTCCATGATCCGACCGAGCCCGCGGGCCTGATCGAGGGACTGTTCACTGCCCGGGGGATCCCCACCCAGGTGCACCGGCTCGACCTGATGGGCACTCTCCCGCCAGGACTCGGTCCTGGCCCCATCGTCCTGATGGGCGGGCCGATGTCCGCGAACGACCAGGACACATATCCCTGGTTGGCAGAGGAGGAGGCGCTCGTCCGGGACGCGATCCGGTCGGGGCGCCCGGTCCTGGGGATCTGTCTCGGGGCCCAGGTGATCGCTCGGGCCCTCGGGGCACGAGTCTATCCCTCGGTCCCCGAGATAGGGTGGCGGACCCTCGCCGGAGTGCAGAACAACCCGCTCTTTCCACCAGGTTTCTCTGCCTTCGAAATGCACGGCGAGACCTTCGACCTGCCTTTGGGCGCACGCCTCGTCGCGACCGGTTTCGACGTCCCCCACCAGGCCTTCGTGGCCGGGTCGGCCCTCGGGTTGCAGTTCCACCTCGAGGCAACACCGGCGATCATCGAGACCTGGACCGCTGACCTCCCATCGGAGGAGCGGGGCCGGTACAGGTCCGCGACAGAAGAGCACCTGCCCGAAGCCCGTCGGCTCCTCGACGGTGTCCTCCACTACCTCCTGCGGGAGTAGGCCGTCTCCTCGCGCTCGAACCGGCCATAGATCCGCCGAATACGCCGGGCGAGGGTCTTCCACCCCTCCTTCCGGAGGACCGGGCCGTCACGCAGCTTGATGTGCGAGATCCGGACCCGCCGGCCCCCGAAGGTATAGACCTCGCCGACCACGAAGACCTCCTCCCCATCGGTCCTCTGATGGAACGGTATCGTCTCCCGCCCGCGGTGAACCGAGACCGGGACCACCACGTCCTCCACCACCCGTGTCCAGAGCGTGATGACCTCGCTCGCCCGGGCGCGGGGCACCCGGCCCCCACCCTGTGCCTCGACCGAGCTCACCTCGACGCCCGCCGCCTCGTCGCCCTCCCCTTCGGCCACGAGCAGGTCCCCGACCTCGACAAGGTCGTCCGGCATCAGTTCGATCGTCCCGGGACGGGACTCCGTTCCGGCAGAGACGATCGCCCTGACGCGAAGGGGTTCTGCCGGGGCCTCCCGGGGCGCCCGGTGGATATGCCCGCAGGCAGAGCAGCGGAGCAGGAGGTCATGGGACTCACGCAGGACCTCCTGGTCGGCCTCTTCGCCGCAACCCGGGCAGCGCTGGTTCCATTCCATGGGGTTTGGTTGGTGACGGCAAGGCGTTAAACCTGCGGTCGAAGAACCGGTAGGCGATACGGGCTGCGAGCGGGCCAGTCGGAGAACGGCTCCTCAGATCAGGTTTCCGCGCCAGAAGAGCACGATCCCCAGGGTGCAGAGGACCGCCGTCAGTCCGACGACCATCAGGAACGCATCAGGGGAGCCCTGGAGTGGCAGGTCGACGTTCATCCCGTAGAACGATGCCACGAGCGTCGGGATCATCAGGATGATCGTGATCGTTGTGAGGGTCTTGACCACTGTGTTCAGGTTGTTGGAGATGAGCGAGGCGAACGCCCCCATCATGTTGGAGAGGATCGAAGAGTAGATCTTCGCCATGTCCATCGCCTGCTTGTTCTCGATGATCACCTCGTCGAGCAGGTCCTTCTCGTCCTGGTCCATCCGGGAGTAGGTCGCATTGTGGAATTTCTCCATCATGAACGCGTTCGACCGGAGCGAGGTCGATATGAAGACCAGGCACTTCTCCAGGTTGAGAAGTCGGATGAGCTGTTCATTCCGGGCCGATCGATGGAGCTCCTTCTCGACGTTGTTGGTCACCCGGTTGATGTCCCTGAGGTACCTGAGAAAGAGAAGGGTCGTTCGAAGAAAGAGCTGAAGGACGAAACGGGTTCGGTCCCCGGTCGAGAAGCCACGGACCTGGCCACGTTTGAAGTCCCCGATCACCTCGGCGTCGAGCGCCGTGACCGTGATCACGATGTCGTGGACCAGGATGATCCCGATCGGCAGGGTGGTGACCGGGATGTCGTCCGTCCAGCTCTCGAGGTGCGGGACGCGGAGCACGACCAAACGGGCACCGTCCTCGGTGTCGAGGCGGGCCCGCTCGTCCAGGTCGAGCGGGTCGGTCAGGAAGTCGAGCGGGATCCCGAATCGTTCCACGAGAAGGGCGAGTTCCTGGTTGCTTGGATTCGAGACGTGCACCCAGGCGCCGGCGACAAAGTCGTCAACGACCAGGAGCCCATCGCTCGTGGACTTGTGGATCGTGATCACGCTCTCCCCTCCATCCCGGGCCAACGTATGCCGGTGTTCTCACCTCGAATACATCGTGCATGACCAGAAAAGACCGCGTTTTTCGATCGGAACAATATTCACAACGGAATGAAAAAACGCGGCGGCCAAAAGACGTGTATCACGGAGAAGGTGGACCTCCAGGGGTAAAAGGACTTTGGTTGCCCTAGAGGGGAAGACGTTCCTGCCGGGTCGCCGGGCGGACGTGGAGGTACTCGATCGCCGCTTCTTCGACACGGCCCCGGACCTCCGCTGGGGCATAGACCCCGAGACGCCACTGCCCGCGCCGGGTCTCGTTCAGGGTCCGAATCATCGGGGACCGTTCGTCCAGCGGGACCGTGCCCGAACCACGGCTGATCCGGACCTCCATCGAGAGGTCGCGGGGGAACGGGGGCGCATCCACGATCACCTGCCCGGGCAGGACGTCGGCCAGCTCGGCGATCGCGTTCGCGGCCGAGAGAGCGAAGGCGGGGTCGGGGGCTGATGGGAGGGCGGCGGTGTTCACCTGGTCGTGCCCGACATAGACCGCCCGTTTGTAGAGCTGCCGGTTCATGATCCGGCGCACGAGCGCCCGCGTCTCGGGGCTCGGCGAGCTGAGCAGGGCCTGAAGGCACCCCCCGTCGTCCAGCGAGAGGAGGGCTGCGGCTGATTCACCCGCGCCCGGCTCGGCCAAGTGGAGGGCGAGAGCGAGGGCGAACATCCCCTCGGCGATCCGGGCGACGTGGTGATAGTAGACCGAGGGGCGCATCAGGGTGCGGGCGATCAGCAGGGACTCGGCCGCCGCTATACCGCCCTCGTCGATCGCGAAGCCGTGTCCGGTCACCCGTATCGAGCGGATCAGCCGCTCCGCGTCGACCGTCCCGTACGGCACGCCCGTGTAATGGGCGTCTCGCCGGAGGTAGTCCATCCGGTCGACATCGAGCTCGCCCTGGATGATCCCGGCGAGCGGGTGGTCGCCCGCGACGAGGCGGCAGACCTCGCCCGGGTCGACGGAGACCTCCTCGAGGAGGCCGGCCGCGCCCGACGCCTCCACGATCCCCCGGATCTCCTGGTGGGCCCGGCCCAGCCGCGCAATGAGGAACGACTCGGAGACGTGGCTGAACGGCCCGTGACCAACGTCGTGGAGGAGCGCTGCAGCGGTCACCGCCCGGGTGAGCTCAGGATCGATCGTCAGGTGGCGGCAGAGCCGGCCCGCGAGGTGCATCGCACCGAGCGAGTGCTCGAACCGGGTGTGGTTCGCACCGGGGTAGACCAGGTAGGCGAAACCGAGCTGCCTGACCAGGCGGAGCCGCTGGAGGAGCGGGGAGTCAACGAGGGGAAGGAGCGCCGGCTCGACCTCGATATACCCATGGACCGGGTCCCTGACCGATTTCGACCGCCGCTCCATCGGGATCAGCTTAACCCTTCGAGAATAAAATGGGATCTGGAATGATTACTGTGCTCTCGGGCGGGACCGGGACCCCCAAGCTTCTCCGGGGCCTTCGCCGCCTCCTCCCCGATCCCGACCTCGCCGTGGTCGTGAACACGGCGGAGGACTGCTGGCTCTACGGGAACCACCTCTCGCCCGACATCGACACGGTCCTGTACCTCTTTGCCGACCTCCTCGACACTGCAACCTGGTGGGGCATTCGGGGCGACACCTTCACGACCCACGAGATGACGAAACAGCTCGGGGTCGATGCCTTCATCGCGGTCGGTGACCGTGATCGGGCGGTCCACATCCGCCGCGCCGAGCTCCTCCGGGAAGGGAGGACCCTCACCGCTGCGACCACCGATCTCGCCGCGGCACTCGGGGTCGATGCACGGGTGCTCCCGATGACCGACGCCCCGTACACGACCCATGTCCAGACCCCCGAGGGGCTCCTCCACTTCCAGGAATACTGGGTCCGCCACCACGGCGCCCTCCCGATCACCGATGTGATCCGCCTTCCGCCGGGCCGTCCGCCGGCGACGGATGCCGTCATTGCTGCACTCGGGGAGGCAGAGGCGGTCGTGATCGGCCCCTCGAACCCGGTCACGTCGATCGGGCCGATCCTCGAGTGCCGGGGCGTGGTCGAGGCGCTCAAAAAGGCGTTTGTGGTTGCCGTCTCGCCGTTTCTCGGCACCGAGCCGATCAGTGGGCCGGCCGGCGTGCTGATGACGGCTGTCGGCCAGGAGCCCTCCTCGCTCGGGACCTTCCGGCTCTATGAAGAGTTCGTCGACCGCTTCGTCCAAGACGTCCGCGACCCGGTCGAAGTCCCGGGCGCCGTCCGGGCCGATACCCTGATGGTCGACATGGAACACAGCGAGTCGCTCGCCGGGGTCATCCTCGACCTGGTGCACGACCGGTAGGAGACTTCAGCTTCGGCGGGAGAGCCGCTTCATGATCCCGAACCGGCCCCGGCCGAACTCGGCCGCGAGCCGGTCGATGGTCTCCCCCTTCCCGAGCCCCTCGGCCCGGAGCCGGACGTAGGCCGACACCAGGGCCCGGTCCTCCTCCTCGCTCCAGGCCCGGCCCCGGCGGGTCGGCGGGGCCGTCAACGGCACCCGGAGGGAGGCGAGTCGGCAGCCGGGATCGAGCCGGCAGAGCTCCGGGACACGGGCGGCGAAGATCGACGGGGAGATCTCGAAACCAACGAACCGGCGACCGAGGCCGATCGCCGCCCGGCCCGATGAACCGCCCCCGAGAAAAAAGTCGCTGACCAGGTCTCCCTCGTTCGACGCGTACTGGATGATCTTCTCCAGGAGGGTCTGCGGCAGTTCGTTCCGGTTCTTCGCCCTTCCGGGCTTGTACTCGCGCGCGATTGTCCAGACGTCCTCCCGGTCCTGGTAGTTGAGGGAACCGCCACCCATGTCCCGCTCACCGAGACCGAAGCGGCACTCGAGGTTGAAGGTCCGGATACCGCCGGGCCGGGCCCAGTAGAGGACGTGGTAATGGCTCGAGACGAACTTCTTCCGCGTGAAGACGCCGAACGGGTATTTCCAGACGATGTGGTTCATCTCGATGAGTGGAGAGGCCCTGAGCGCCCCGAGGACCTCGTAGAGGTGCGTGTACCCGGAGATGACGAAGAGCGCGCCGCCGGGCCGGAGCACCCGGGCAACCTCGGCAATCCAGGCGGAGGAGAACGCCCCGTACTCGCCGGCAGGGACCTCGACGTACCCTTCGACAACGTGCCGTTCGTCGCGGTTGTAATGACGGTCGAGCCGATCACCCCCTATCCCGTACGGTGGATCGGTCACCACCAGGTCGACCGAGTTGTCGGCCAGGAACCGGCGGGCCCCCTCGATGCAGTCGCAGTTGGCAAAGAGGCTCGTCCCGCACCGCACCGGTTCGACCATGTATAGAACGGTTCGTCGGCCTGAAAGAAATAGGAAACGAGGCGTCGGCGCCCGGTGGGCTAGGACGCGGTGATGGGGGAGAGAAGGGTTACTGCCAGGACTCGAGGTCCGCGAGCAGCTCGTCGCAGTACCCGACCACGCGCTGGCAGGCCTCGCGAATCGCGGCAACCGGCTCCCGGCCCTCGTGTGTGGTTA
Organism: Methanoregulaceae archaeon; assembly: GCA_050178135.1. Lineage (GTDB taxonomy): Archaea > Halobacteriota > Methanomicrobia > Methanomicrobiales > Methanospirillaceae > UBA288. The sequence continues at coordinate 22,220 of JBFXGJ010000003.1, forward strand.
CGAGAAGTTCGGGGTCGGCGAACTGGAACTTGATCACGTACTTCGCCACATCGACCCCCGGGTCGAGCAGCAGCTCCTCCACGAGGGCGTTCATGAACGTGTGCCCCTCGCCCCCGACCACGAGCCGTGCCCTGCCCGGTCCGAGCTCAAGGACCTTGACATCCATGCCTCCACCATTGGAGGCAGAGGAGTTTAATGGTATGGATACCGCTAGAGGTGCGGCGGGCGCAGAGAGCGGGGCGGCACGTCGACATGGTCCCCCAGGATGAAACTCTCGCCGTCCCGCCCGAGGTGGGGCAGGTCCCAGGGAACCAGGTGGGCAAGGTGAACGCACCGGAAGTCCTTAGGCCGGAGGCGTGCGGCGAGCGCGATCGCCTCGTCGTAGGTCATGTGCTTGCTGATGCAGTACCCCGCGGGCGCGATCGCGTCCACCAGGAGGAGGTCGGCATCGGCAAGAAGGTCGAGCGAGCGCGCCGGGATATCCGCACGGGTATCGGCCGTGTAGGCGAGGACGGCGCCGTCGGCCTCGATGCGGAGTCCGTACGCGGGCCCCGGGGGATGGTTGACCGGTACGAGCGTGACCGTCGCCCCGCGGATCTCGAATGGTTCGAACGGGGCATGCGGGTGCCGGGCGAAATCGAGAAACGAGAAGACCTGCCCGCAGTAATCGAGCACCTCGGGCGCCGCGTGGACGGGCGGCGGGGCCTGGACCCGGTAGAACTCACCGAAGCCCATGAAGTGGTCGTAATGGCCGTGGGTCCAGATCAGGGCATCGATCACGGGCGAGCCTGCCGAGAGGAGCTGGCGGCGGAGGTCCGGTCCGGAGTCGATCAGGATGCGGCAGCCCCCGACCGTGACCAGGAGCGAGGTACGGAGCCGTTCCCGGCCCGTCTCGAGGCCCTCGCGGCACTGGGCACAGGAGCACCCGACTTTCGGTGTCCCGATCGCGTCGCCCGTTCCGAGCAGGCGGACCTCCATCCTACACCCAGGTGTGGTCCTTGATCACGTTCCTCTTCAGGACCAGGTTGACCCCCTTCTCGATGTCGGACTGGAAGATACGGGTTCGGTCCTCCATCAGGGCCGAGAGAACACCCTCCTTCACGATCATCCGGAGGTCGGCTCCGGAGAACCCCTCCGTCTCGTCGGCGAGCCGGTCGAGATCGGCGTCCGTATCGAGGCCGGCCATGACTTTGTTCAGGATCTCGAGCCGCATCTCCCGGTCGGGGAGCGAGAACTCGATCACCTCGTCGAACCGGCGCCAGGCAGCCTCGTCGAGGAGGCGCGGATGGTTGGTCGCGCCGATCAAAACGACGCTCGTCCGGATCAGGCTCACCTGGTCGATGTTCTTGAGGAGCGCGTTGACCGCCCGCTTCATCGCCCCGTGGTCGTCCGTGACCCGGCTTTTTGCCACGAAGTCAAACTCGTCGACGAAGAGGATCGCGGGCGCGAGCCGGCGGGCGAAATCGAAGACCCGGTCGATGTTCTTGCTCGTCTCGCCCAGGTATTGTGAGGTGATCATCGAGATCCGGACCTCGATGATCGGCATGCCGAGGACGTGCGACATGGCGAGGGCGAGCGAGGTCTTGCCGGTGCCGGGGGGGCCGACAAAGAGGAATTTTCCGACCTCGGCGATGTCGTGCTCCCGGAGGAAGGCGAGGTTCTCGAGCGCGGTCCGCACCTTCTCGATCGAGGTGTACTGCTCGGAGGTCAGGACCAGGTCGTCGAGTCTCTTGCGGATCTCCTCGGGGGCCGAGATGATGCAGAGTTCGAGGGCAGACCGCATCCTCTCATCCTCTGCCAGCAGGGCCGAGATTCGTCGCTCGAGGTAGGCCTTGGTCTCCTCGTACTTCGGGTTGCGCCGGCGAGCGTCGGCGTAACTCGCACCCTCGACCGGGTCATGCTGCTCATAGTAGTAGGCGAGCGCCGGGTTGTCCCGGACCAGGGGGGCGCCCCCCTTCCGGGCAAACCAGCGGGCCGCCTCGGCGAGCGCCGTGACGCGGAGTCGCTGGCCGAACTCCTCGTAGCTGACGAACGGGTTCTTCTTGAGACGCTCGGCCGCGTCCGAGACCCCGAAGACCTTCCGGAGCATCGCCTCCGAGACCGCGACCGGCCGCTTCGCTTCCGAGGCCCCTCCGACGCCGAAGACCTCACGGGAAGAGGGAGGGAGGTCGTTCAGGTCGAGGTTCGGATGCTGGTTGTACACCTCGGCGGTCAGGACCACCTCCACGAGCCGGAGCAGGGCCTCATCGGAGACCGCGCCGGTCACAATCGGTGCGTTGGCTGCGTCGGCTGACATGGATGCGTATCCTGATCTTTGCGGCTTATCAGTCGATAAGCATATGGTTCATGCCGTGGTGACCAGGCAGCCGTCCTCCAGGATGACGAGCGTGTGCTCCGCCTGGGAGACGAACGACCCGGGGATGTCGTGGAGCACAGGATAGCTCCGGAGGATTCCCTGTTTCACCAGGTTCGCGAGCGCAATCTCCCGCTTCGGTATGTCGAGCCAGCGGCGGGAGAAGGGCATCCCCCGGCGCTCCCGGACAAGGTCGAGCAGGCGCCGTCCGCTCGGGAGGCGAGTGGGACGGACGGCGACCTGACCGTAGATCTCGATCCGCGCGGCCTCGGAGACGAGGCCCGAACCGGTCGAGGCAAACGGTTCGATCGCAACGACCTGCCCTTCCATGAGCTGCATGCCCCCCGGGTGGCCGACGTTCGGGACGCTCGGAGGCCCGTGGAGGAGAAACTGGTCCAGACCGTGACCGGTCAGGTTCGCCACGGGCCGGAAACCATACCCCTCGATCGCGGCCTGGATCGCCGCTCCGAGCTCGCCCGTCGTGACGCCGGGCCGGGCGTGCGCGATCGCGGCATCGAGGGCGGTGCGGGAGGCCAGGACCAGTTCGGCGTGGTCGCCGAGGTCGATCGTGACCGCGGTGTCCGCGACGTAACCGTCGAGGTGGACGCCGAGGTCGAGCTTGACAAGGTCGCCCTGTGAGAAGACCCGTTCATCGTCCTCCGAGGCCGTATCGTGCGCGGCCGCCTCGTTGAAAGAACAGTTCAGCGGGAAGGCAAGGCCGGCGTCGGCCTCGAGGACCATCGCTTCCAGCGCCTCGACGGTCTCCAGGACACCGGCACCGGGCCGCACCATGCCCACCCCGGTGGAGAGGACCCGGTGCGCAATCCGGCCTGCCTCACGGTATCGGTCGAGGACATCGTCCTTCACAGGACCAGCTCCTCGTCGAACCGCGTGAAGTTCTCGAACCCATCCGCGGTCACGAGCCCCATGTCCTCGAGACGAACGCCGCCGACCCCGGGAATGTAAAGCCCGGGTTCGACCGTGACCACGTTCCCCACCTCGAGCGGCCCCCCCTGCGGGCCGAGCGTGGGGAGTTCATGGACCTCGAGCCCTACCCCGTGCCCGAGGTTGTGGGTGAAACCGGTCTGCCCCTCCATCGCGTATCCCCGTGAGGCGAAGTGGTCGGCGACCGCCTGGTGGACCTCCGCCCCGGAGACACCCGCCCGGATCCGGGAGATCGCAAGCGTTTTTGCCTCGCGGACTGCTTCGAACATGTCGCGGACTTCGTCGGAGGGTTCGCCCCTGACGACCGTCCGAGTCATGTCGGCGAAGTAGCCCGAGAGCTCGTCCTCGGGAAAGATGTCGATCACGATGGGCTGGTCTGCGGCGAGCGGGCCCGTGCCCCGCTGGTGGGGCTGAGCCGTCTGCTCGCCGCAGGCGACGATCGTGTCGGCGGCACGGCACCCGTGTGCGAGGAGGGTCACGTGGCATTCGGCACGGATCCGTTCGGCCGTCAGCGACTCCCCGCCGAGGACCAGGAGGCCGTCGCGGACCTCGGCGGCACGGATCAGGTTGATCGCGGAGGCCATCGCCGCCTCGTTCGCCCGCTGGACCGAGCGGATCTCCTGCACCTCGCCCGGCACCTTGACCGCGCGCAGGCGCTGGATCGTCCCGTCGTCGACGACCACCCGGCAGTGGGCCTCGAGCCCGCGGGCGAGCGCAATGGGAAAGGACGGAGGCACCAGCACGTCGCCTTTCGCCAGCCCGGCGATCGCCGCGGCCATGGCGGCCCAGCGGTCCGAGGGGTCCTTCCAGTGGGTGAAGAGGCCAGCCTCGGCCCGCGTCAGGGGGGAGAAGCTCGACTCAGAGGCGGCCCGAGCGTACTCCATCTGAGAAACGACGACCAGGCCCCGTTCACCCGGCCGCTTCAGGAAGAGGACGGGGTCGGTCGTCTGGAACCGGGTCAGGTAGCGCATATCCGGGTCGATCGAGGACGCGTACCCAACGTAGGCAGCGGCACCGCTCGACAGAATCGCCTGGTCCAGCAGGTCCATTGGGGGAGTACTGGGCGCCCCGGGTTGAAGTAGGTTTACGTGGAGGTCAGGCACCGAGCAGGGGGGCGAGGTCACGGGTCCAGGCCATGACCGCGTCCCAGTCCCGGTGGTCGCCGGTGGGCGCACCCATCAACCGGACCACGGTCCGGTCGGCGAGGCCCATCTTCGAGGGCTCGAGTGCCCCGGGAAAGACCGCGGTGGCGACAGGTTCGAGCGGGGAGAGGGCGTTCAAGAGGGCGGTCCGGACCTGCTCCACCTGGCCGGCCTTCGGGGTGACCGGCGTGAGGCCGACCGCGAACGCAGCGACGGGCATCTTGGCGAGGGGACCGGCGTGGTGGGCGACGAAGGGGGCAAGATCGAGGGGCTTGCCCATGTAGATCGGCGCTCCGAGCACGACGCCGTCGTAACCTTCGACGGACCCGACCGCCTTCTGTTCCACGGCGACGGCCTCAAGGCCGGCACCGACGAGCGCTTTCACGACCGCCTCGGCCACCCCGGCGGTCGACCCGTACTTCGTCGCGAACGCGACCAGGATTCGTGCTGTCACGCAGTTCGTCTCCGCCGCAGGATGGGTCGGGGGGTGACTTAATACCGACAGAAACGGACTTTTCCACGGGGAAACCAGCCCCGAACGATCAAGAGGTCCAGCAAGAGACGGAGGCCGGGGCGGATCGGAGCGGGTAAGGTGAGGGGCACGGTACGAGGGGGCGAAGGGCTTGCCTGGGCAGGTCCACGGTCACCTTCTTCTTCCATGCCGCAGATACTCGATCATGGACGATGCGACGAAGGAGCGCTTCAAGTGGAAGTTCTACAAGCTCACCCTGCTCCTGAACGTGGTCATCCTCTTCTACGCCCTCGCAGTGATGGCCTTCTTCATGGGCGGCGGATACGCACTCCCGCTCTTTGCCGCGCTCGTGCTCGCCGCCTCGGTGCTCGCTTTCGTCTTCATGCGAACGTACAGGAAGGAGAAGGCATGGTTGATGGCCCAGCCCTGAACCCGGAGAACGATCTCCTCGGCAAGATGCGGAGCGAGATCGAACTGCTCGCCCGTCATATCGAGGTGGCGAAGGCGGTGCAAGGACACCAGCCCATCGGCATCCTGAAGCTCTCGGAGCTCCTGGATGAGCCGGTCCACCGTGTCCGCTACTCCCTCCATGTCCTGGAGGCGCAGGGATACATCGCGGCCTCGCCGGCCGGGGCGATCGCCGCCCCCCGAACCGCCGAGCTCCTGACGAGCCTCGACGCGGAGATCGGGCACCTGATCACACTCCTTCAGGCGATCCGGGGTCCGTAATCCGCTTCAGGCGGCCAGGGCCGACCTGACGGCGTCCAGGAGCTGGTTGAGCCGGTACGGCTTCGGCAGGACACCCACGAACCCCCAGGCGGCGTGATCAGCCATCACCGGGTCGTTTGAGTAGCCCGAGGAGACGATCGCCCGGACCATGGGGTCGAGGGCGAGCAGCTGCTCCATCGCTTCGACGCCTCCCATCCCGCCCGGCACCGTTAGGTCCATGATCACCAGGTCGAACGGCTCCGCAGCGGCGAGGGCCTCGCGGTAGCGCTCCAGCGCCTCCTCCCCGTCGGCCGCGCACTCCACCCTGAACCCGTTCATCCGGAGCATCGCCCCGGTCACCTCGCGAATGGCCGCCTCGTCATCCATCAGCAGCACCCTGGCGTTCGAAGCGACCGACTCCAGGTGCGTCGGCTCCGCTGCTGGGGGCGATGCCTGGCGCACCCCGGGGTGAGCCGGCAGGTAGATAATGAAGGACGCCCCGCCGCCAACCGCCGGTTCGCAGGCCAGGTACCCACCATGTCGGCGGACGATCGAGAACGAGGCCGAGAGCCCGAGCCCCGTTCCCCTGGGACGGGTGGTGAAGAACGGGTCGAAGATCCGGGTGAGGAGCTCGGGCGGCACCCCCGGGCCATGATCGCGAACCTCGCACCTGACGTACGGACCCGCGGGAAGGGGCATCCCCTCTCCGCCGTCCAGGACGACGGTCGAGAGCCGTACCTCGACCTGCCCCCGACCATCCATCGCCTGCACGGCGTTGAGGACCAGGTTCGAGACCACGTGGGAGACCTGCCCGGGGTCGGCCTCGACCGTCCAGATGTCACGGGGCGACGAGAAAAGGCACCGGACGCCCGTGCCGCGGCAGGCGAACTCCGCCGCCTCCGAGACCAGGTCCGAGATCTGCACGGCCCGCTTCACCGGCGAACCGCCCTGTGCGAAGGTGAGGAGCTGCGTGGTCAGGGAGGTCGAGCGTTCGAGCTGCCGTGCCAGCTCGTCGAGCCTCTCCCGAACCGGGTCGTCGGAATCGATCCCGGCCCGGGCCAGTTCGAGGTTGCCCAGCGCCGCCGCGTTCAGGTTGTTGAAGTCGTGCGCGATCCCCCCGGCCAGCACGCCGAGGGCCTCGAGCCGCTCTGAGGCGGCAAGCCGGTCGTGCATCGCCATGCACTCGGCCGTCCGCTCCGCGACCAGCCCCTCGAGTTCGTCGCGGTACCGTCTCAGCTCGGCAAGGACTTCCTGCTGCTCGGTCACGTCCCGGCCGACGAACTGGTGCGCCCCACCGCCCAGGGCGCGCACGGTCCACGCGATCTGTCGCACGGTCGATCCGTTCTCGACCGTGATCTCGGTCTCGACCGGGGGCTGCCCAGGAGAGGTCGATCCGATCGCCTCGCTCATCTCTCCTGCGACCGACGCCGGCAGCAATCCACCGAAGTCCTGCCCCTCGATGCCGCCCGGGAGGTTGAAGAGACGGAGGAAGGCGCGGTTCGCGAAGACGATCGAGCCATCGGGGCCGATCCGACAGATCAGCTCGGTCTGGTCCTCGACCACGGCCCGGAACCGTTCCTCGCTCTCACCGAGCTGCTCGTGGAATGCCAGGAGATCATCGAGCATCCCGTTGATCGCGGTGCCGAGGGAGGAGATCTCGTCGTTCCCCCGGAGGGCCGGGATGCGGGCGGTGCCCGGGTTCCGGCCGATCGTCTCGACAGAGGTCGTGATCGTCCGGATTCGCCGCAGGTACCGGCGGTCCGTCACCAGGAGCGCGACGAGACCGAAGAGGAGGACCATCAGCACAATCGCCCCAAAGAAGACCGCCTTGGCCCGCTCGCCGCCTGCGGTGACCGTGCGTGGGAGCTCGAGACGGAGCCAGACGTCGTGGCTGCCGAGGTCGGTGATCCGGGAGTAACCAGAGACGAACGAGGCGTTCTCAGGCACGAGCAGGGCATCACCATCCTTGAGGACCACCGAGCCCTCACCGTCGGGGAGCGGGGGGAGCATGAGGGAGACCGGCAACCCAACGAGCTCGCTGACGGCGTCCATCCGCTCCTCGTCGAGGGTTCGGGTCAGGACGAGCGTGCCCGCCGGCGGGCCCTCAAACGTGCTGGTCAGGATAGGGGCCGCGACGACCATCATCAGCCGGTCCTCGACATGGACCAGTCCGTCGATCGGTTCGTCGGCGGCGAGCGCCCGTGTCGAGAGCCCGGCGGTTGCGAGCGTCGCGAGGAGCAGAGGGGCCGCCGTCTCGAACTCGAGCGAAGAGCGGTTCAGGGTACGGCTGTACTGCAGAGAGCCATCGGGGGCGAAAATGACGAAAGAATCGATGTCGAGGTTCTCATAGGTCTCCGGCATCAGGTTTCGCTCGACGAACTCGGGAAATTCCCCCCGGGAGAAACTGTAGGTATCGTCCCAGTACGCCCAGTCCCTGGAGTCAGCCACAAGGCTCGCCCGATCGGCATCCAAGGCGGCCTCACCCCGATGGAGCTCCCGCAGCACATCGTGCTGCTCTAGGGTACGGAACTCCTCGTCGATCAGTATAAACGAGCTGAGCCCCAGAACCCCGATCAGGAGCAAGAGGAGGGCGGCGATCATCACCGCAACCTGGTGGACGAGTTTCATCAGGCGGCCTATTCAGCAGGAGCTATCCGACCCCCACAGTACTCCAATCTCTCTGCGTCATCCCAGATGAATCCATTGTCTCGGCCAAGGACAGACGAAGGTTCCCGGGCCTGTTCCGCTACTTTTATTAAGAAATCCGGGCAACGTTAGAAGACACCTGAGCCGCCATAACTCAGTTGGTAGAGTGGCTGGCTGTTAACCAGCATGCCACAGGTTCGAGTCCTGTTGGCGGCGTCATAACCCACAATTTCTTCGTCCTTTCCGTCTCGTCGCGGCATCTCCTCCTTTACCCGGGTTCCCCGTGTCGCCCCTGCCCCGTGTAAGCCCGGCACGACGATTATATACCTGCAATGCGGATCTTTTCCGCCGTTCGGGCCCGTAGCTTAGTCTGGTCAGAGCGCCCGGCTCATAACCGGGCGGTCATGCGTTCGAATCGCATCGGGCCCATACCGGATCAATTGAAAAGGACTATCACCGCACCGGGTGCATCCCTCGTCCATGCGATGCCCGGTCTGCGGCCAGGAGCTCCCCCAGGCCGGGACCGTACTGGACGCCCTCGCAGAGCGGTTCGCTCCCTGCCGAGCCTGCCGGCCCTCTCTCCTCGACCCCCGCCGGCCGCCGGACCATGTCCCCGAGCCCTGTTCCTGCGGACGACGCTCGCTCGACGGGGTGATGGCCGCGGTCCATTGGATCCTGGTCAACGAGGGGGATCTCCGGCCTGACGCCCCCCTTGCCGCCGTCGGCACCCCCCTCCTCTCGCCCCTCGCGCCCCTGCGACGCCCGCCCCACCTCCCGAAGAGGTCTCTCATCCTCCAGAGCCCCCACACGACCCCCGGATCGGCACGACGTCTCCTCGAAGAGGTCCCGGAACTGAAGGGGGTGGTCGCGGACCGTCGCCTCGTCCCGGGGGTGGACGGCCGGACCCACGACCTCCTCGCCGGCTGCGACGTCTATCCCACGGTCCGATTCACCCCGGCCGGCCCACTCGTCCTCTACCGTCAGGCCTCGAGCTGCCACATCGAAGCGCCTGGCCCGGTCGACCCGAAGGTGGCCACGACCGACCGGGCCCTCGGCCGGGTCCTGCCCGATGTCTTTGTCGATGCGTGCGCCGGTGTGGGCACCCTGGGCCTGGTGGCCGGCCTCCGCCTTGTCCCGACGGTGGTGCTCAACGACCGATGGGGGCCGGCGGCCTGGTTCGCCGGGCTGAACCTCGAAGTGAACCGCGCATCCCTCATGATCGACAAGGTCGAGCACCTCCGTCCGTTCGCCGAACTCCTGGCCCGGCCCATCCGCGACGAGCCGATAGCGGTCGCCGCGGGCCACGGCGAGCAGGAGGTCCTGGTCAGCCACGGGACGCTCTGGGCCATCCCGCCGCTCCTCCCACCGGGCCTCCGGCTCGCCGCCCTCGACCCGTTCAACAAGGAGCCGACACGGCTCGCACGGATCAAGGCGAAATGGCAAAACTGCGCTGGTGGAGAGGTATTTATCCCATGAAGAGGGAAGAATGATGGGAACTAGCCCGGGTGGTCCGGCGTCACCTGTGATCCGAAACCGTCGGCATGCGGAGGGCGAAGTTCGAGGAAGGCGCACACGGCCCAGTCATTCCCGTCGGACCCTGACGTTGAAGCCTTGTCCTGCGAGGTCGGCGGCCAGGGACCAAGGCTCCGGAGGGAGCGGCGGCCTGTCGCTGCGGGCACCGGTCCAGGCCCGGAAGGGAGCAGACCCACCGTAGACGTTTGGCGCCCGCGGGAGCGCGGGGTGGAGGAGGGGTCCGCTGGGTCGATTGGGTTGGTGACGTCGACCGAGAACGTGTTCCCACCGGTTCTGATCACCATGGCACGTGTTGCGATCATCGGTGCGACCGGCAATGTCGGCTCTTTTGCGGCGCATCCGATCTCAGAGATTCCGTACGTCGACGAGATACTGCTCGTCGGACGGCCCGGGCGCGAGTCGCTCCTCGAGGGACTCCGCCGGGACTTCAACGACAGCTACGCCGCGAGAGGCACGAACTGCCGCCTCTCGTGGTCGACCGACCTCGCCGACGTCGCCGGGTCGGAGGTGATCGTACACACTGCAGGAGCCGCACGCAACGGCGGTCAGGAACGGATGGACCTGGGAGTGGCAAACGCGCGGATCGTCGCCGATGCCGCCGAGGAGATCGGCCACCAGGCGCCGAAGGCGAAGCTCTTCATGGTCACCAACCCGGTCGACGTGATGACCTCGGTCGCGCTGCACAGTTCGGGTATGAAACCCAACCAGGTCTTCGGCCTCGGGACGCACCTCGACTCGATGCGCCTCAAGTCCCTGATCGCCCAGGCGTTCCAGGTCCACGTCTCCGAGGTCCACACCCGGATCATCGGGGAACACGGCCCCTCGATGGTCCCGCTCTGGTCCGCCACCACGGTCGGCGGGATCCGGATCGACCGCCTCCCGTCGTTCGCGTTCCTCCCGGTCGAACGGATGATCGAGAGCGTGCGGGCGAGCGGCCAGACGATTATACGGTACAAGGGTTCGACCATCTACGGCCCGGGAGAGGCGATCGCGACCCTGGTCCGGACAGTCCTCGGCGACGAGAACCGGATCCTGACGGTCTCGGCCTACATCCGCTCCGAGGTCCACGATATCGGGGATGTCTGCATCGGCGTTCCCGCACGGGTCAACCGGCAGGGGGTCACCCCGATCCCGATCCGGCTCGACCCCGAGGAGGTGACGGCCTTTCGGGCGTCGGTCGACAAGATCCGAGCCCACACGGGGCTCGTCTTCGAACAGCTCGCGTGGGAATAACTCCCTTCTCGTTTTTTTCGCTCCGCTCGGGCGGGGCGTTGGAAAAAAAAAGTTCAGGTCAGGGTCACTTCAACGATCTCGGCCCGCTCGACGCCCGGGAGCGACGAGAGGTCCGCCTCGAGGCGATCGGTCTGGCCACCCGTGTCACCCACGACGGCAACGACCATCAGGGCCTTGAGGCCGAAGCCGATCGGCTGCTCGGTGATCTCATGGATCTCGGGCGCCTTCGCCTTCAGGGCCTTCTTCAGCTCCTCGAGGTCGACCTCGGGAGACTCGGGCATCACCTTGATGATGCAGGCTACGTCACCCATGGTTATGGCCCCGTGAACCCGCACTGCGGGCACATGTACGGAATGCTCTGCTCGCGGCACCGGTAGCACCGCTTAATCTCAAACTCACACTGGGGGCAGAGGAACACGGTTCCCCCAACCTCGGCGAGAGGGGCATTGCACGATGTGCACTTCTTCGTCGTCATAGAGACCCGATCCCCAGTACATTCAGGCTGAGGGCTCAAGAAACCTGGGGTCGATCACGGTCCCCGTGCAGGGCTCACCGGCGAGGGCGAGGGCCAGGCGCCCAGGCGCCCGGGCGTTCACCAGCCGGACACGGAGGGAGCGGGAGAGGGCGAACCGGACCAGACAGGGGTCGACCGTATCGGTGGCAACCGGCGCGGAGAGGTGCTCAACAAGCCGCCCCTCGACCACCACCCCGTCGACCGACTTCGCGAGGAGGAGGTCGGCCCCGATCCGGTCCGCGCACCAGGCCGCGATCGTGTCCGAGCTGACCTCCCACGTGTGCGGCAGCGGGTCGAGGTCGCGCAGGGTGCGGTAGGGGAGGAGGACAGAGGGCGTCGGCGGCACCGCGAGCTCCTCGACCGCCGGCAGGCCCAGGTCGGCGAGGTAGAGACCGAACTGCTCCATCGCCGCGCAGGCCATCCAGTGAGCCGCGTCGTCCCCGGGATCGAGGCGGCGGACAGCGTCGGCGAACGGCCCGCCTCCGGGCACCACCAGGACCGGTCGCGGAGCTGCCAGCAGCACCGGGACGAGCGCTGGGGCGAGAGCGAGGAGAGAGCCGCCGTACTTCACCACGAGCGGGCGCACGGCATAGTATAAAACGAGGTGTGACTAAAAAACGATTGATGCGCGTACCTCTCGTCCTGCTCGCCCTCATGTGCCTGGGCACGGGCGCCGGTGCGTACGCGATCGCCGAGGTCTGCCCGGACACCTGGCTCTCGGGCGAGGCGGACGAGTTCTTCGTCCTCACGGTCGAGGGGCCACTCGACGGGGTGAGTGTCACCGATGGCGAAGGGACGGCCAGCTTTCCTCCGGGTTCGAGGGGAGACGGGAGAGTCGTCGTCGCGCGGAACGGAACGGCGTACCGGCTCGTTCACGGCTCCCTTCCGGACTTCGAACTCCAGGATGTCTCGCCGGCCCCAGGGATGGTGCGGACGAAGGACCTCCGGCTCGGAAACGACCACGACGAGCTGGCGCTGCTCGTGCGCGGCACGGTGGTCGACCGGGTCGCCTGGCCTGGGGACGTGCGGCCCCGCCAGGGCCAGGTCCACTTCCGGGAGAACGGGACGTGGGACCCGCGCGTCCTCCTGATCGGGCAGTCCCGTTTCGGCCCCCTCACGGTCTCCGGTGTCTCAGGCACCGCCTTCGTCTCGCCCGATTGCTCGAAGGACGTCCTGGAGGACCTGGTCGCCTCGGCACGCGAGTCGATCCTCCTCAACGCCTACGAACTGACCGACCCGGTCCTCGCCGAGGCGCTTCTTGCCGCCCGGGCATGCGGGGTGCAGGTCATCGTGCTCGTGGAGGGGGGACCGGTGGGCGGCATCCCGTCGGGCGAGTGGGCCGTTCTCGCCCGCCTGCTCGAGGCAGGGATCCCGATCCACCGGATTGGTTCGGGGGAGACGGCCCACGCCCGTTACCGGTTCGATCACGCCAAGTACCTGGTCGTTGACGACCGCTGGACGATGGTGACGACCGAGAACTGGAAGCCGGCCGCATTTCCCCCGTCGGGGCAGCAGGGGAACCGCGGCTGGGGAGTGGTGCTCGACGACCCCCGGGTCGCGGCGTACTTCCGTGAGGTCTTTGCCGAGGACATCGGTGGACGGGACATCGAGCCGGTCACGACCGTGCACCCTGGGGCAGTCGAGACACCCTCCGGGCGGGGATATGCGCCCCGGTTCACGCCGGCACCGTTCCGGGACGCGACGGTGACTGCCGTCCTCGCCCCCGACACGGCCGACCAGGTGACCGCCCTGGTCACCTCGGCACGCTCGTCAATCCTGATCGAGCAGGCCTACATCACCAACGAGTCGGGAACCCGACTCCAGCGCTACCTGTCTGCCGCCGTGGACGCGGCTCGGCGCGGGGTGCAGGTCCGGGTGCTCCTGGACTCTGCCTGGTTTAACACCGAGGACGAGGCGGACAACGACGAGCAGGTCGCCCTGATCAACCGGATCGCAGCCGCCGAGGGGCTTCCACTCGAGGCGCGGCTCGTGGACCTCCAGGCGCACGACCTCACAAAGGTTCACACCAAGGGAGTGGTCGTAGACGGGCAGCGGGTGCTGGTCTCGTCGATCAACTGGAACGAGAACTCGCCTTCGTTCAACCGTGAGGCGGGTGTGATCGTGGACGACCTCGCGACAGGGGCATACTTTACGGCCGCGTTCGACTCTGACTGGGGCTCGGGTTCGGACCTCTCCGCCGCCGCTGCCCGACGCGGGGTGGACTGGCAGCGGATCGGGATCGCGGGAGTCGTGCTCGTCGGGGTGGCGGCAGTCGTCCTCGTCCGAAAGAGGAGAGGTTAGAAGAGGGACACCGAGTTGTCGTCGCGGAGGGAGGGTTCGAACTTCTTTGCCGCACAGCGGCAGAGGTCGCAGAGCGTGACGGTGCCCGCCTCCTCCCCCATGACCGACAGCGCCCAGCGGTCGATCAGGGCGGAGAGTTCTGGCGAGAAGTCGTTGCCATCACAGCATCCGCGCTTATGGCTGACATACTGGGAGATCGCGGCCCGGCTGATACCGAGGCGCCGTGCGACCTCCGTCTGCGGTACACCCTGGTGGTGCACCAGCCGACAGACCATCTCGGCGCGGGCGGTGGGAACGAGTTTGCGCACCATGGCGTCGCACACCATGATGTCACAGACTCGCTCGTTCATGCGGGTACCGCGACAGCCGCCTGACGCGACTGGTAGATGATCTGGCGGGCGTCCTTAAAGTTGAACTTCTCGAGGATCAGGTGATTCTCTTTCAGTTTCTTCAGCGCGTATCGTACGGTGCGCGGTGCGAGGTTCGACCGCTGCACAAGCTCCTTGTGGGTCATGGCACCGCTGTTGTCCAGCAGGTGCAGGACGGTCCTGGAGGATGGTGGAAGACCAGACCCTGTCATACTCACTATGTTAACGCTGTTAACACTTAAACCTGTCGGTTATATTTAGGATGACTACGAACTATTTCGTCGTATGCTGGTGCCGCAGGAGCGCCGCGCCCTCGCGATCCTCATCCTCGTCTTCGGCCTGGTCGGCGGTGGGGCGGCCCTACTCGAGGTGCTCGGCCCGGAGACGTTCGCCGTCCCCTTCTCGGCCGACCTTCCCGACGGGACGCTTGCCGTCGTCCGGGGCCCGATCGAGGAGGTGGTCGCGACGGACGGGGGCCACCTGATCTGTCGCGTGGGCAGGGTCCGGGTCTTCATGCCGGCGAGCGCGGTCCCCGATCCCGCCCCGACCAAGGACGAGTCCGTGGAGTGCTACGGCATCGTCTCGACCTACAACGGAGTCCGCGAGCTCGTCCTCCGCGAGGCCCGGGACCTCCGTCGGGTCGATCAGGAATAGTCGGTGCAGTCCGGGGGCAGGGACTCGAAGGGGGTCGGCGCGCCGAGCACGCCCCGTTCACGGGCCGAGGCCCGCCAGGCAGCCTCGAGCGCCGAGGAAAGGTCGTCCGCGTCCGATCGGAGCACAGACTCGATCCGGGCCTCGAGCGACTCCAACGCCCGGATGCGGCAATGGTCGTGTGCCGCGACCACGCCGAGCTCGACGAAGGCGAAGAGGCTTGCCTCGAGCGGCCGGAGGAAGGCGGCGAGGACCAGGCAGGGGCGCACCGCCCCGTCGGTTCCGAGCGCCCCGGCGAGGTAGCGCGACGGGATCCCCCGTGCCCCCTGCCGGCGCCGCTCTTCGGTCGTCCTGACCCGGTTCCGGTCCGGCTCTGCCAGGCGCAGGGTAAAGTCGGCAGGTGCCCCCGGGCCGAAGAGCCGCTGCGCGCCCGCGTTCTCAAAGAGGATCCGGCCCTCGCGGTCGAAGAGGAGAAGGGGGAGCGGCGCCGACGTGACGATCGCCTCGAACCGTCTGCCCCGTGCCGCCTCGAGAGCGGACGTCTCGTCCCGGAGCACCACGGAGAACCCGCCTTTTGCGAGCCCATCGAGGACCGCCGTCTCCTGATCCCCGTACGGCCCGGACCGGTCCGCGACCACGATCAGGCCGACGAGCCGACCGTCCTCGAGAACCGGTGCCGTGAGCAGGCGCCGAACAACGCGGTGACCCTCCGGGAGACAGCAGGTGTCGATCTCCTCCAGGTGGGAGAGGAACGCCGGATCGGGGACCAGTCTCCAGGGCTCAAACCGCCCGGGACCGTCCCGGAGCGCCGCTGAGCACGAGAGTGGCACTGGCTGATCCCCGTCGAACCGGTAGACTGCGCCGTAGCGCGATCCGGAAAGGCGGAGGGCGACGGCGAGGAGGCGGTCGGCTCCCTGCCCGGGCTCAGCCCGGTGCACCTCGAGGAGCGCGTTTGCCAGCCCCCGACGCCACTCGGCGTCGGCGAGTCGGCCTGAGAGGTCCGAGGCGTCAGTGGCGAGGAGCACCGCAGCGGCGACGGTTCCGTCGGGACGGGTGACCGGCGAGGCCCCGAGCAGGAGGCGCCGACCGTCGACCTCGACCTCCCCGGTGCCGGGGGCGCCGAAGACGGCGAGCCGTGCAAGTGGTTCGAGGGCCTGGGCGACCCGTTCGGGAAAGGCCGTCCAGAGAGTCTGTCCCTCGACCGCCTCCTCATCGCCGACGAGCGCAGCCAGAACCTCGCCGCCGGCGATACCGCACCGGAGTTCCTCGTCGACGAGGAGGGCGGCACCCGGCAGGTGGCCAACGATGTCACGGTGCCGGGCCTCGCTCGCTGCGAGAGCGTCTCCCGCCTCCCGTTCGACCGTCCGGTCTGTGACCGATAGCACCGCCAGCACCGGGGTCGCCATCGCGCCCGAGAGTTCGCACCAGCGGCGTGACCCATCCGGGCCTCGGAGCCAGGCCCCGCGCCCCACGACCTCTCCCGCCCGGAGGTCGACGATGAGGGCATCGAACGCGGCCGTATCCTCGAAGGCATCGGCGAGCGACCGCCCCTGGAGCGGCCCCAGCAGGCCGGCGGCCCGGCCGTTCAGGTCGTGCACCCGGCCCGTCGCCGGCATCAAGAAGAGGACGGCGGATGGAAGCCGGTCGCGGAGGCTGTGATACCAGACCCGGTAGGTTCCCGCCTCCTCCGACGCCGCCCCGAGGAGACCCGCGAAGAGCACGCCCACCGCCGCGAGGGCGGCTCCCCCGAGCAGAGCGGGGACGAACGGTGACCCCGTCGCGATCGAGAGACCGGCAAACACCGCCCCGGCGAGGACGGCGAGGGCAGAGGCGCTGCGCCGGTCCCGGCACCCCCCGACGGCGACCGGGACGAGAACAAGGGCCGCGGCGACGGCAGGAAGGTCGAGGACGAGTGCGGCGGCGGATGCGGTCCAGGCGATGAGGGCGGCGAGGGCGAGGAGCGGAAGGCCGGTGTCGGTCCGGGGCATGATGGAGAGGGGTGGCCCCGTATGCCGCATCAATCTGCCTGTCCAGTCCGAAGGAGTGATAAACGAGCGGAGGGTACCCTATCCCCATGTCAAACCAGGAGATCCAGGTCCAGATGCCGCCCGACCTCGATCCGGTCTACTCCAACATGATCCAGATCGCCTACAAGGACGACGAGTTCACCTTCCTCTTCCTCCACCAGATCCCCGGGACCAACCAAGCCCGGGCCAAGGCGATCGTCTCGATCTCCCCCCGCCATGCAAAGTCCCTGCTCGCGGTGCTCGGCGGGTCGATGGCCGAATACGAAGAAAAGTTCGGGACCCTCGAGGGGCCGGGCGAGCGCCGGGCCGAGAGCGTCTCGACAACCCTTTCGGGCTACTCCTGAGATGGAACTGGTCGCGCCGGTGACCGGGCTCGACGAGTTCACCGCCGTGGTCGAGGCGAAGCCGGACCTGGTCGAACTCCGGCTCGACCTCGTCGCCCGGGAGGACCTCCCGGGCCTCGCCGCCGCCTGCAGGGAGGTCTCCCTCCCCCTGGTCGCGACCGTCCGCTCGGTCGAGGAGGGGGGCGCCTTCGCCGGTGATGCCGACGACTGCGCCCGTCTCCTTGTCCCGTTCCTTTCCCTCGCCCGGTACGTCGACCTCGAGCGCCGCTTCCGCTCCCAGGCCCCGGCCTGCCGCCGGGCAGGGTGCAGGGTCATCGCCTCGGTTCACCTGGGCACGATGCTCCCCCTCCCCGAGCTCTTCGGGCTCGAGCGAGACCTCCGGAGCTACGGCGACATCCCCAAGCTCGTCCTCGCCCCGTCGTCGGACGACGACCTGCTCGACCTCCTCTCCTTCACCCATGCGGTCTCAAAACCGGTCTGTACCTCGATCATGGGGACCGCGTTCCGTCACGGGCGGGCCCTCCTCCCGCTCTTTGGCTCGTCGTTCGCCTACTGCTCGGTCGGCCGTCCCTCCTCGCCCGGGCAGTACACCCTCGCCGAGATGCGGACCCTCGTGGCGCTCCTGGGGCCGGCGGACCTGGCCCAATAGGGGATCTCACTCCTCCGTGAGCCCGGTACAGGCTTTCTGGAGGAGGAGGGCGTCCACGAGCACCAGCCCGAGCATCGCCTCGGCGACCGGCACGAGCCGGTAGGCGATGCAGGGGTCGTGCCGCCCGGCGATCGAGACCTCGACCGGTTGGCCGGACGCGTCGACCGTCGCCTGGGGCCGGGCGATAGACGGTGTCGGCTTCACTCCGATTCGTGTAACCACCGGTTCACCGTTCGAGATCCCGCCCAGGATGCCCCCGGCGCGGTTCGAGGCGAACCCGTCGGGAAGGATCGGGTCGTTCATCTCGGAGCCGTAGAGGTCGGCCGCGCCAAATCCCTCGCCGATCTCGACCCCCTTCACCGCCCCGATCCCCATCATGGCACCGGCGATCGCTGCGTCGAGCCGCCCGAAGACCGGCTCGCCGAGACCGGGCGGCACCCCGGTGGCGACCACCTCGACGATACCGCCGACCGAGTCGCCACGGGACGCTGCATCCCGCACCTCGGCGGCCATCGCCTCCTCGCCCGAGATGCCGTGGACCGAGAGGACATGCCCCTCGACCCGGATGCCATGGAAGGAGAGGAGCCGCAGGGCGATTGCGCCCGCCGCCACCCTCCCGACCGTCTCGCGCCCCGAGGAGCGTCCGCCGCCGCGGTGATCGCGGACTCCGTACTTCCAGGTGAAGGTAGCATCCGCGTGGCCAGGACGGAAGACCTCGCGGAGAGGCTCGTAATCCCTGGATTGGGCCCCTTCGTTCTCAACCAGGAGGGCGATCGGCATCCCGGTGGTCACCCCCTCGAAGACCCCTGAGAGAATCCGCACCCGGTCCGCCTCTCGGCGGGGAGAGACGAGCGGCCCCGTGCCGGGCCGGCGCCGGTCGAGGAGCGGCTGGATGTCCCCCTCGGAGAGCGGGATTCGCGCCGGGCACCCGTCGACAACGGCGCCGAGGGCCGGGCCATGGCTCTCACCGAAGGTGGTCACCCGGAAGAGCCGGCCGAAGGTGTTCATCGGAGCGCCTCCTCGACCTCTGCCGCCGAGACCCGAAGGCCGAAGAAGGCCTCGCACTGGGCGGCCGCCTGGTGGGCGAAGAGCGCCGTCCCGGGGACCGTCGTCGCGCCAGCGGCCCGGGCGAACCGGAGGAGCGGGGTCTCGGGCGGCGTGTAGACGAGGTCGAAGACGGTCATACCGTCCCGGAGGTCGTCGGGACCGAGGATCGATGCCGTGTCCGGTGCCATCCCGACCGGGGTCGCGTTGACGACGACGTCAGTCCGGGTGGGGTCGAACTCCGCGAGGGTCCCGGAACCGGCCCCGAAACGGGCGGCGAGTGCGATAGCCCGTCCAGGATGGCGGGCGAGCACGGTGACCTCCATGCCCAGGTCGACAAGCGCGTATGCAGCGGCAGCGGCAGCCCCGCCCGCGCCGAGCACGACCGCCCGAAGGCCCCGGCCCCCGAGGCGGGCGAGCGGCGCCCGGACCCCGAGCCAGTCGGTGTTCAGGCCGAAGAACCGGCCCTCGCTCTGCACGACCGTGTTCACGGCCCCGATCGCCTCCGCCTCGGGCGAGAGGAGATCACACTGCCGGAGCATCGCCTCCTTGAACGGGATGGTGACCGAGAGGCCCCGAAGACCCAGTCGCCGTGCGAGCGAGACTGCGGCATCGGCGGAGGGAGCGTCGATCCGCGTATACGCGTAGGGAAGGCCGTACATCTCGGCAAGGCGGGCGAAGACGGCCGGCGACCGGCTGTGACCGATCGGGTGGCCGACGACCGCGCAGAGGAGACGCCCGTCCGTGAGTTCCCGGTCGACCACCGCGGCCTCCCCCGGGTCGGGGTTGGCGGCCGCGAGCTCCTCCCGGAGCGCTGCCGACGGGCGGTTCTCGAGCCAGGTGAGGACCCCGGCGACGACCGCCGCGGGGTCCCGGCAGCCAGTCCAGGCGCAGTGGTCGGCCGCGGCCCGGTAGAGCGGCTCGCGAGCGGTGAGGATGGCACGGGCCTCCTCCTCGGCACCGAGCCCGGTGAGCGGCGGGCGGTCCGAGCCCGCGCACCGCGCGGCGAGCTCGTCGGGAGGGGCGGCGAGCCAGATCACCCGGGCGTGCCGGCGTAGGGCCGCAACGTTCGCGGGGTCGAGGACGACCCCGCCGCCGGTCGCGATGACGCCATCCACGTCGGCGAGGGAGGCGCAGACTGCGCGCTCGCGGCGACGGAAACCGGCCTCGCCCTCCTCAGCGAAGATCGCAGTGACAGGTCTGCCGGCCGCCGCCTCGACGAGCGCGTCGGTGTCCAGGAACCGGGTGCCCAGCCGTTCGGCAAGGTGCCGCCCGACCGTGGTCTTCCCGGCGCCGCGAGCGCCGACCAGGACGAGTTTCACAGGAGGCCCTCCCCCCGCAGCACGTCCCAGAACCCGGGCCATGACTTGGCCACGCAACCCGGGTCGGCGATCGTGACGCCCCCCACCGCGAGCCCAAGCACGGCAAAGGCCATCGCGGTCCGGTGGTCGTCCGCGGGATCGACCTCGCCCCCGTGGAGCGGGGCGGGGGAGACGACCAGGGCGTCCTCCTCGACCCTCGCCCCGGGGCCGAGACGCCGGAGACGATCCGCGGTGACCGCGAGCCGGTCCGACTCTTTGAACCGGAGGTGCCCGACCCCGGTGATCCGGGTCGGCGAGTTCGCGAGCGCGGCGACGACGGCGAGGGTCTGGACCGTGTCGGGCGAGGAGGACATGTCGATCTCGATCCCTTCAAGCGGCCCGTCCCGCGCCACCGTCACACCGGAACGGCCGGTCGTGACCCGGCAACCCATCGCCGCGAGGGCCTCGACGAACCGGCGATCCCCCTGGGCAGAAGCCGGGTCCAGGTTCGGGACCGTGACGCGCCCCCCGAGCGCGGCGGCGAGCGCGAAGAGGTACGATGCCGACGACCAGTCACCCTCGACCCGGTAGGCGTTCGGAGCGTACGCCCCGGGGGAGACCCGGAACCGGCGATACCCCTCCCGTTCGACCAGTACACCGAACCGGGCCATCACCTGGACCGTCAGGTCGAGATAACTCCTGGAGACGGGGGGGGCGGCGAGGAGCACCTCGACCCCCTCCGGGGTGAGGGGGGCGGCGAACAGGAGCGAGGAGATGAACTGGCTCGATATCGAGCCGTCGACCGTGACCAGGCCGCCCCGAAGCGGCCCGGTGACCTCGATCGGTGGGCAGCCGTGTCGGGCCGCGTACCGGACGCGGGCCCCGAGCCGCTGGAGGGCATCCCCGAGGGGGCCGATCGGCCGCTCCTGCATCCGGGCCGAGCCTGTCAGCGTGATCGGCCGGTGTCCCAGGGCGGCGATCGAAGAGAGAAGGCGAAGCGTGGTGCCCGAGTTCCCCAGGTCCAGGACCCCGCCGCCGTCGGGAAGACCCCCGACCCCCTCAACAACGATCGCCCCGTCGCGGTCCTCGACCCGAAACCCGAGCCGGGAGAGGCCGGTACAGGTCAGGCGGGTGTCGTCGGAGAGGAGGGGGTCCTGGATCACCGACCTCCCCCGGGCGAGCGCGGCCGCGACAAGGGCACGGTGCGTGAGGGATTTGCTCGGCGGGGAGGGGACGACCAGGTCGACCGGACCTGCGCGGGAGAGCGTGACCGGGGTCACGGGAGCTCCAGGGGGCGGTACCGCCCCAGGTTCTTGACCCGGGAGATTCGGGAGACCTCCTCGACCGCCTCGTCCCAGCCCGGCGCCCAGTCTCCGTCGATGAAAAAGACATACCGGCCCATGCCCCGGCGGGACGGGCGCGACTCAATCCTGGTCAGGTTCAGCCCCCGGACTGCGAACGGCGCGAGCAGCGCTGCGAGGAGGCCCGCACGGTCCCCCTCGGGATCGAGAAGGAGGCTGGCCCGACAGGGGGGCGTTGCCGGGACCGCCTCGAGCGAGATCCGGACGAAGCGCGTCTGGTTCGTGCTGCTGTTCTGGACCTCGCGCTCGAGGATCACCAGGCCGTGCCGGTCCGCGAGCCCGACAGAGACGAGAGCGCCGGTCCCGGGGTTATCGCGGGCCGCGATCGCCGAGGCCGCGTTCGAGGAGGTCGGGATGATCGGAAGGCCGAGCGCCTCGACCCGGAGCGAGCACTGCTCCACGGTCTGGGGATGGGCGTAGAGCCGATCGATCGGGCGCGATGGGTCCGCAACGGCGAGCTGGTGGCAGATCGGGATCGTGCACTCGCCGGTGATCACCACGGGATGGCGGGTGAGGCCCTCCAGGGTCGGGCCGACCGAACCCGCCTCACTGTTCTCGAGCGGGACGATCCCATCGCCCTCGGCGGCGGCAACGCCGGCAAAGACCGAGGCGATCGTGGGGCAGAGCCGGACGTCGGGGTCGAGGCGGGCGGCAACCTCGTGCGAGAAGGTCCCCTCGGGCCCGAGCGTGAAAAGGGTCATCGCTCCACCAGGCAGCGGATCAGGCGGTCGGTCTCGGCGGTGGCGACCGGGGCGTAGTCCGCGAAGACCGCCGCGTTCTCCTCGAAGAGGCGCGAAAACGCCACGGGCCCGGGGTCGGCGACCGTGTCCCGAAGATCCTCGAGCGCCTCCGAGCAGACCTCGAGGACGGGGAGGACGTGGGGGTTGGACCGGAGCATCTCCCGGTAGAGCGCCGGGTCCTGCGCCAGGAGGCGCCCGACGAGCCCGAGCTCGATCCGGTAGACCGGCGAGGTGAACGAGAGGACCTCGTTCAGGTCGCAGTCGAGCCGGCGCATGGTCTCGGCCATCACGAGCGTGAGCGAGTGGGCGAGCCCCTGGACCACCGCCATCATCCGGTCGTGATGATCGGGGGTGGAGAAGGTGAGGCGTGCCCCGGCCTCGCGAAGGAGGGTGAAGAGGGGGGCGCACTGCTCCTTCGTCGCCGTCGCGGGGGTGACGACGATCGTCTGGCCCGTGAGGGAGGCGACGCCGGGACCGAACATCGGGTGGAGGCCGACGGCAGGCGCCGACGAACGGCTCATCTCGGCCACCGGTCCCACCTTGAGCGAGGTCAGGTCGCAGAGGAGCTGGTCCGGCCGGAGGTGGGGGGCGACCTGGGCGATCACCCCGAGGGTCACCTCGATCGGGACCGAGACGACGACCACGTCCTGGCGGGTGAGGAACGATGCCATCGGCTCGCTGCCTGTCCGCCCGCGGACCGAGACCGCCCACCCGGCCTCCTCAAAGACCCGGGAAAAGAGTGTGCCCATCCCACCCGTGCCGCCCAGAATCCCGACCCTATCGCTCACGGATAGTCTCCTGGACCGCGTGGCCGAAGTGACGTCCCCCCTCGAGGAGCGCACCGAGCACCCGGTCGCCGACCTTGAGGGACGCGACCGAGACGGCTCCCCCGCCCTCGCGGACGAGGCGGATCGTCTCGGCGTTCTGGAGCACGATCCCCGCCCGCCGCCCGTCGTCCGCGGTCGCCTCGACGAGCAGGAGGGGGCGGCGTTCGACCTTGACCCGGCCGACGGCGGCCGGCGCGGAGCAGCCGCCGGCCCCGACCCCGAGGACTGCGTCTCCGGCCGCGAGGTCGGCGAGATAGGCGGTCCTTCCCCCCGGGAGGAGGCAGTAGGCATGGACCGCCCCCGCGTTCACCCGGAACGGCCGGGGTGCGACATACGGGTTCTCAAGGGTCTCGGCGTGGACCAGAAAGAGGGCGGACGAGGTATTACCGACGAGCAAACCCTCGTCCTCGCCAAAGAGGGAGCACGTATCAACGCAGACCCGGTCCCCCATCCCGATCGGCCGGATCGACACAATATTCAACGGCACGAGGGGGATCCGCTCCCCACCGGCCTTGACAAGCGCGGCGACCCGCGCAACCACGCCGGGATCTTCGGTGGCGAGCAGGAGGCCGGCCACCCCGGTCTCCAGAGCCCCGAGGGCGAGGAGCGCGTCGTCCTCCGAGGTCACCCGGGCAAAGACCCGGTCCGAGCGGGCGATCAGGTTCTCGAGGGGGATCACGGTCCAGTCGCTCGTCTCGACCACGACGGTGCCCTGGCGGGAGAGCTCGACCACCCGGTCCTCGTCCGCGGAGGAGGCGATCGAGACCGCGAAGACGTCACGGTTCCACTCGAGGTCGCCTCCCGGCCCGACGGTCATGACCCGGCCGAGCGCACGCACCCGGTCGGGCTCGTCGGTCACGATCGCGTCCGCACCCGCCTCGAGGGCGGCGGTGGCGATCCCGGTCGAGAAGGGGCGTGCCTCGACCCAGAGGGCCTTCATCTTCCGTCCCCGTGCACCGTGCTGCAGATCCTCCCGACGAAGGCCCGGGTGTCCTCGCGCTGGAACGCGTTTCGACCCATGCAGACCCCGGCGCCGCCGGCCCCGACGGCGTCCGCGATCATCGCGATCGCGGCCTCGTCCCCACCCTTCTCGCCGCCGGCGATCATCACCGGGACCGAGCAGGCCTCGACGATACGCCTGAAGGCCTCGGGGTCCCCGGGGTAGTTGACCTTGATCAGGTCCGCTCCGATCTCTTCGGCCGCCCGGACGCAGTGCGAGACCGCAGCAGGGCTCGAGCCGTCGATCCCCGTGCCCCGGGCGTAGGCCATGATCAGGAGCGGCATCCCCCAGCGCGTGCAGTCCTTCGAGACCTGGCCGGCCGCCTCGAGCATGCGCGACTCGTTGGGCGCCCCCAGGTTGATGTGGATCGAGACGGCGTCCGCGCCGAGGGCCACCGCCTCCTCGACCGTGCAGACGAGCACCTTGTCGTTGGGATCGGGGTTGAGGGCGGTGGAGGCGGAGAGGTGGACGATCAGGCCGATGTCCCGCCCGTGCCGCCGGTGGCCCGCCTTGACCATCCCCTTGTGGAGGATGATCGCGTTTGCACCGCCCTCAGAGACCTCGGAGATCACCCGCGTCATATTTCGCAGCCCGTCGATCTGGCCGAGGGTCATGCCGTGGTCCATCGGCACGATCACCGCCCGGCCGGTATTCCGGTCCATGATCCGTTCGAGCCGGATCTCCTTTCCGATCATCGGAGCACCTCCATCGCCTCTTCAGCGGTCCTGCCCTCGTGAACGATCAGGGCAGCCGCGCGGACGAACCGGTCGGGGGATGCGTGCTGGAATGCGTTCCGCCCGATCGAGATTCCGGCGGCGCCGCCCGCCATCGCCCCCTCGATCAGGTCGAGGGTGGTCCGATCGTCGGTCCGGGACCCGCCCGCGACCACGACAGGGACCGGGCAGCCCTTCGTGACCTCGGAGAACGAGTCGGGGTCGCCCGTGTAGACGGTCTTGACCAGGTCGGCGCCGAGCTCGGCCGCGACGCGGGCGGCGAGCCGGACGTGCTCGACCGCGTGCTCGTCCGTGATCTTCTTTCCCCGCGGGTACATCATGGCGAGGAGCGGCATGCCCCACTCCTGGCACTCGACCGCGATCCGGCCGAGGTCGCCGAGCATTCGGGCCTCGGAGTCGGCACCGATATTGACGTGCATCGAGACCCCGTCCGCGCCCATCCTGAGGGCGTGGGTGACCGTGTTGACCAGCACCTTCTCGTTCGGGTCCGGCCCGATCGAGGTCGAGGCCGAAAGGTGCAGGATCAGGCCGACGTCCGGGCCGTGCCGGCGGTGGCCGTAGAGCGCGAGGCCGATATGGCCGAGCACGGCGTTCGCACCGCCGAGCGCAACCGCATCGACAGCGCCGTCGAGGTCGATCAGGCCCGGGATCGGGCCCTGGGTGACACCGTGGTCCATGGGCACGATGATGGTTCTCCTGGTATTGCGGTTGATGATGCGTTCAAGACGGATCTCTTTTCCTCTCATGATACAGGCCTCCGCCGCCCCACGCCCTGCAGGTGCACTGCATTCGTGGGGCGATCAGAAAAAATAATAGCCGGCGAATGCGAAGCCGTTCGCTCGCCGGTTGAGGTACGATGTACGGTGAACGGGTGCCCTAGCGATAAAAGCACTCACGGGCGAAAAAACATTCACCACACATTGGGATCTCGTTCGATCGATGTTAAAATAAACCTGCCGGTACGCAGGGGCCGGCAGGCATATGAGGCGGGGTCACGGATCGGTATGCGATGGCCCCAGCGATCCCCTCCATCACACTCCCGACCTGGACCTTCTGGGTGATCGTCTTCGCGATCATCGCGGCGGGAGCGGTCGCCTTCTGGCCCCTTGTCGGGATCTCGGTGCTCGCGGCGTCGCTCGGTGTCGTGCTCTTCCCGCTCCAGCGCCGGCTCTCGAAGAGGCTCGGGCCGATCGTCGCGGCCGTTCTCCTGACGATCGTGATCGGGGTGGCGCTTGTCGGGGCGGCGGTGTTCACGATTGGGGTGCTCGTCCAGAACCTGGACTTCATCATCGAGATGGTCCGTGCGATCTTCTCGGCGGCGGCCGCACCGATTGCCGATCCGTTCGGCGGGACGTTGCCGCTCGATCCGGCGAAGGTGACGGAGGCGGTCCAGGCCGAGCTCGGGGCCTTCAGCAACTTCCTCTCCTCCCTCGTCGGGGAACTCCCGATCGTCGGGCTCGAGACGATTGTCTTCTTCCTGGTCCTCTATCTGACTCTCGAGCAGGGGGAAGCAACAGGGAAACGGCTCGAAGCCGCCCTGCCGGCCCACGTCCGTCGGCCGGTCGAACGGCTCTGGCAGATGGCCGTCGATGTGATGTACTCGATCTTCGTGGTCCACTTCGCCACCGCGTTCATCACCTTCCTCATCGCAATCCCCTTCTTCTGGTTCCTCGGGTACGGCCACGTCCTCTTCTTCGCCGTGCTCTCGGGGGTCTTCCAGCTCGTCCCGTTCCTCGGCCAGACCGTGATCCTGATCGTGATCGGGGGGTACGCCCTCGCGATCGGCGACCTGCGCGGCGTGCTGATCATCCTCTTCATCGGGTATCCGTTCGTGGCGGCGCTCCCCGACTGGATCATGCGCCCGCTGCTGATGGGGGCCCAGGCGAAGCTCCACCCGGTGGTGATGTTCATCGGGTTCTTCGGTGGGATCACCCTGCTCGGGCTGGTCGGGCTGATCCTCGGCCCCCTCCTCCTCGCGCTCGCGGTGGGGGCGTACGCGATCGTCGTGGACGAGCTGGAGCTCGGTCGCCGGGCAGAGGAGGGGCAGGCCATCCTTGAGGAGACGGGAGTCGTGGAGGATCCGGTCGCGTGAACAGAGAGGCAGGAGACCCCGTCCGATGCCGACCCGCCACGAGCAGGCACACGGCGAGGAGGTGGGAGTTATCTGCAGATATCTTTCAGTTTGGAGACGGGCTGCTTCAGGATCGAGCTGAGGCCCCGGAGGTCCTCGTCGGAGAGGTCGAGATCGGCATCCCCGTTGCGGAACCGGCGAAAGAGTTCGTCGGCAACCTGCTGGCTCGAGGCGGCCACGCTCCGGTTCGGAACGGTGAACGCACGCCTCTGCGGTTCCGGTACTCCAGGGTCCATCTGTCTCGCCTCGATGTACCAGAGCGTTGGTGCGATGGTATTTGTAGGTAACTGTTGGGGATCATCCGGGTAGAGAGGGGAAAAGTCGCGGGAGGGTTTTATCCTTCGCCGCCGAGTGTGTATGGCGCGGGGATTGCCAAGCCAGGTCAAAGGCGTAGGGCTTAGGACCCTATCGCGCAGGCGTTCGAGGGTTCGAATCCCTCTCCCCGCATTAGGATTTCAATTCCAAATCCCCAGCGTTCTGAAGAGGTTTCCAGTAACCCTGCTTGATATGCCTTCTTTTCAAGTCGTGGACATTTTTTCTGATACTCCAACCTGCAAGAAGGCGAAATATTGCCGTAAAACTGCACAATAACCGTAAATTTTTCGTTTTCCCACACCGTGCAGTGGTAAACGACCGGGCGCGCAGACGACCACCATTTCTGCACCACGGACGAGCGGCCACATGCCACACTTCGTGAATTATCGTCAAACTGGGGGAATACCGACGGTTTCGACGTGCAGCCAAACGGGGGTTCATCGGTACGCAGACGTCTACCTCCCGTATCGTCACCCCTGGATGCTCAGAACCAGCGTGTCCCGTGTGTGTCCCGGTTTTACGACGCCCAGTGGTATAAGCGATCCTTCATCAATCATGAGCGAGACGGAGAGGGTACGATGTGTGGCCGATACTCGCTGATCTGCACGGACGAACTCGGCAACCGATTCAGGGTTCCCCTCGCTGACCCGCCCTGCCGCCCGCGGTTCAATGTCGCGCCCTCCCAGGTGATGCCGATCGTCGTGAACCATGACCAGTTCGACATCGTCCCGATGGAGTGGGGCCTTGTTCCGCACTGGGCCCGGGAGCCGACGCAATACCGGCGGCCAATCAACGCCCGCGCCGAGACGCTCGCCGACCGACCGATGTTTCGCGGACTGCTCCGGAACCGCCGCTGCCTGGTGCCGGCGAGCGGGTTCTACGAGTGGAAGAAGGACGGCGGCCAGAAGGCGCCGTACTATATCCGGGTGAGAGAGACGTCTCTCTTCGCCTTCGCCGGCCTCTTCGACCTCTGGACAGACCCCGCCGGCGTTGAGCACTCGACCTACACGATCATCACGACGGCGGCGAACGACCTCGTCCAGCCCATCCACGACCGGATGCCGGCCATCCTCTCACCCGAGATGGAGGAGCGCTGGCTCGACCCGGCACCGATGACGTCGGACGAGCTTTCGCACCTCCTCTGCCCGTATCCCCCCGGGGCGATGGAGGCCTATCCGATCTCTCGCCGGGTCAACAGCCCAACCCAGGACGACGAAGGGCTGATCGAACCGGTTGCCTGACCGCGAGGGAGGACGCTGGGACCGGCTCGGGCACGAGTCAGACCGTCTGCTCGACGTGGAGCGAGACCAACGGCGACGCGTCGTCCATCCCGGGGGCGTCGACGACCACGATCCCGTCCACCGCCCGCCGCCTGTGCACCCGGATGAGGCCTGCATGCAAGTGATCGCGATCCTGTCCGTCTGCCCCAGACCTCCAGTGATCCAGCGCCAGGCCCCATCTGCAGGAAGACGGCACTGGATGATCGTGTGGACCAGGCGAGACAGGGTCAGACGCAGACGGAGGGAATGCAATAGCCAATCGTGCTGGATCCAATACGTACCGTTCCATATCACTCGAAGACCCACGGGAGGGTGCCCATCCGAGAGAGAGAGACGTGAGCACGGATGCAGTTCATTGCACTGACCACGTCCAAGCAGAAGCTGACCGCCGAGATCGTGGGCGAGGACGTGAGGGATATCAAGGGCGACCAGAATGCCGGCATTGGTTACCAGGGTTACTACTGGACGCTAGGAGGGTTGGATAGTATCGTGCTTTTCGAGGCTCCAGACGAGAAGGCAGCAATGGATATGGCCTCGAAGCGAGCGGGCCGGATGGAGACGGAGATCCTCGATACCGTGCCGGGGGATCCGTCGAGCCCGTTTGGGCCGTCGTGATCCATCCCAGTTCTATCTTTCCGATCCGCGTGGCGCGACCGCTTGGGGATGGTGCTGGGTCATGCCCGCTCCGCCGCTCGCCGGCATAACTCCTGCCGGCACCACGCCGCGCAGAGCCGACCGTCGTCCCGGAACTCTTCACAAGGCACGGAGTGACCCGGGTCGATCTCACCGCCAGAGTGAGTCCAGCCTGCCCGCTGCCTGCTCCAGCACGGCGATCTCGTGTTCACGCCGTGCGGCGAGCGCCCCAGTTCCCTCGTCATGCCGCTCCCGGGCCTCGACGGCCGCCGCGATCGCGCCGCGGGTCGCCGCCACTGCGTCGGCCAGGCCACCGTCGAGCTCGGCTCCGTACCGGCGGATCGCCGCGTCCAGGTCCTGGAGCGTGGCCCAGCGCAGGTTCTCGACGTTCGAGCGGACCAGATGATCGGCCTGCTGCCCCAGCCGGCCCCGGATCCGCCGCTCCCGGAGGCCATGGGGCAAGGCCCGTTCAACCAGTTCCGGGGGGATCGGGACCAGGGGCGACATCGACCAGTCGCGGCGCACCCACCAGGCCCGTGATTGGGTCTCGAACCGGTGCTCAGCCTCGGGGACACGGTATGGGATCTCGAAGACCTCGGCCGCAGCCGTCCGTACGGACCCGATCAGCCGGGCTGCATTCTCCTGGTGGACCCGCAGCCGGCCTCCGAGCTCCCGGTCCATAACCCCTGCCGTCGCCTCGAGCTCGGCCGGGAACTCGTCGGCGACCACATCGGCCATCGCCTCGACTGCGTCGGCCTCGCTCCCTCCGCCGGTTAGCACCGTGTCGATCGCGTCCCCCAGCCGCGCTCGGTACCGGCCCCGGAGCCCGTCGACATGCTCCTCGAGGAGCGCGGCCAGCCGTCGCTGCTCTCCTGCGAGGATATCCTGGGCGAATTGCCGCTGCTGCTCAGCCTCGGCGACCGCCGCCTCGAAGAGCCGGCGCTTCTCCTCCAGCTCCTGGATGGGCATCGCGAGTGCCCGGACCGAGAGCCGGAGGGCCAGCAGGACCTCTGCCACCACCTCGGCCGCACGGCGCCGGACCGAGGCCTCCAGCACCTGCTGCTTCTCCTCGACCAGGAACGCGACCAGCCGCTCGGCAACGTCCGCGCAGCCGCTCGCCCGCCATGCGACCTCGTCGCCGGTCTCCCGGGCCGCGAGCCCCCGGCGGGCCGAGACCGGATAGATCAGCGTCTCCCCGGCAAGGCCCACCTGCTCGACCAGGACCCGGCGGAGGAACCCGATCGCCGCCGCAGTCTCCTCGTCCGTCAGGTAGTCGACCTTGTTGAGGAGGAAGAAGAGGCGCGGCACCCGCCCCGCCACGTCCCGGAGGAACGCGACCTCGACCGCCGTGATCGGCGGATCGGCCGAGACCAGGAAGAGGGCCGCATCGCACTCGGAGAGGTGGGCCATCGTGGTCACGGTATTGTGCTCGAAGGTCGAGCCGATCCCCGGCGTGTCGATCAGGGCGACGCCGTGGGCGAGCGCTGGCGAGGGGTGGAGGACCTCCACCTCCCGCACGCCGAGCCGGTTCTCGGGGTTCGCCTCCTCGGTCACGTAGCGTCCGAGCACGGTCGAAAGGCCGGCAGCGTCAGGTGCCGCAAAGACCTCGTCAGGCCGCTCGTCGAGGTAGGCGATCCGGACCTGCCGCCTGGAGCCGGCCCGGAGCCGGGTGGGGATCGCCGTCAGTGGCACGACCGAGCTCGGGAGCACGCCCTCGCCGAGCAGGGCGTTCAGGAGTGTGCTCTTGCCACGCTTGAACTGCCCGAGTACGGCCAGGTGAAAGCAGCCCTCCTCGAGTTGGCCCGCGAGGGCGCCGATGCGTTCGGCGGCACCGACATATTCCGGGCCGATCGCCCGGACTGCTTCGGCGAGCGGCTCGAGCTCAGCCGCGATTGATGGGGCAACTGTCGTCTCTCCAGGGTCCATGTCTCTCTCATCGTCTCGGGAATCGTCGTAGGAGTTATCAGCGGGACCCGCGGTTGACGGTGAACTCCATCACCAATCTCATTCTGGCGTCCGGCCTTGTCAACCCTTCGCACCGGGGACGCATGTTGGCTTGATGCTCCCGGTGCTCCGTGCGCCTGCCGTTCACGGACAACGGTCCGCCAGTTCGCAAAGACTCGGCCCGGCGCTCGCCCTGAGCGTGTCGAGTCCAGCCAGGGTCTCGATGGCGAGGTACGTGTACTCGAGCGTCGGTGAACCGCCATAGCGCGACCGGACGAACCCGCCCGAGTGGTGGTGAAGGCCGAGAATGAACGCCCGGGTGCGTTCGAGAGCGCGCGGGCGCTGCTGGAGGAACAGACTCGCCCGGACCAGAGCCGCGGCCGGCTCGAGATAGATCAGGCCGTCGCTCGGGCTCTCGGCGTCCGCGACGAAGGCCCCGGCATCCGCGGCCCATGCAGGCCGACCGAGGAGCACGAACAGCTGGACGGCGTCCGCGGTCTCCACGATCGTCGGCCGGACAGCCCCGAAACCGCCGCCGGGGTGCCGGAAGTGGTGGACGTACCGGAGGACCGCCTGGGTCATCTCCGCGTCGATCGGTGTGCCGGTCTGCCGACAGGCATCGACTGTCACGCGCACCCCCTCCAGCGCCGAGAGCTGCTCCGACGGCCGTTCGTGGTCGCGGAGGCCGGCCAGTCGGGTGAGGAGAAAACCACCGGGGTCATGGCGCGGGCTCTCGCCCAGGATGGCGAGCCCGGCCAGGATGTGGCCGGCCACGAAGACGTTCGGAAACGAGCCGTCCGGCCGCTGCAGGGACCGGAGGAACGCGGCCGTTGCAGGATCCGTTGGGACCGGGCCGAGCCGGCTCCGGACCGCGAGGGCGTACCGCGTGTCGGCCACGTTCGGCTCGGGGAGACGGTAGAAACAGTACCCGCCGCCGTCGCAACGGCGTTCGTCCACATAGCGAAGGACTCCGGCACGTTCATGGAGAAAAGGATTCGGCATCAGGTCAATCGCTCCCGACCAATGCGGACCGCGAGCAGGGCCGTCCCGGCGGCAGCCATGGCGGCGGCGTCCGCGAACCCCGCGGTATAGCCGGCAAGAGCGAAGACGAACCCGATCGCGATGCTCGAGACGAGGTCGCCGGCCTCGCGGCAGGGCCGGCGGACGTCTCCGATCGCCCGGTCGGGGGCGGGGATCAGCGGGGCTATCGTCACCGGATGAAAGCGGCGCGGCCGGCATACCTGGCTCCGCTTCCCATCCCCTCCTCGATCCGGAGAAGCTGGTTGTACTTCTCGACCCGCTCTCCCCGGGCCGGCGCCCCAGTCTTCAGCTTGCCAGTCCCCATCGCGACCGTGAAGTCGGCGATGAAGGTGTCCACGGTCTCCCCGGAACGGTGCGAGACCATCGCGCCCCAGTCGTTGTCGCGGGCGAGGTCCACGGCCGCGATCGTCTCGGTCACGGTCCCGATCTGGTTTGGCTTGATCAGGACCGAGTTCGCGGCGCGCGTCTCGAGGCCGCGCTGGATTCGCTCGACGTTCGTGACGAAGAGATCGTCGCCGATCAGCTCGATCCGGTCGCCGAGGGTCGCGGTCTGGTATTCCCACCCGGCCCAGTCATCCTCGGCCAGGCCGTCCTCGATTGAGACGATCGGATAGGCTGCGACCAGGTCCCGGTACCGGTCGACGAGCTCGGTCGACGTAAGCCCGACGTCCTCGGTCCGGAGGCGGTAGACGCCGTCCTCGAAGAACCCGGACGACGCCGGGTCGAGCGCGATCCCGATCTCGCGCCCCGGAGCGTACCCCGCCTCGTCGATCGCGGCCACGATCAGGTCGAGTGGCTCTGCGTTCGATGAGACGACCGGGGCGAACCCGCCCTCGTCTCCGACGCCGACCGAATGGCCTTTCGCCTTGAGAACAGTCTTCAGGGTGTGGTAGACCTCGGCGCCCCAGCGGAGGGCCTCGGCAAAGGACGGAGCGCCGTAGGGCGTGATCATGTACTCCTGGAAGTCGGCGCCCTGCCAGTTGGCGTGGACGCCGCCGTTAATGATGTTCATGCACGGCACGGGGAGAACGGGAGCTCCGGGTTCGGTGGCGAGGTACTGCCAGAGAGGCACCCCCTGTGCGGTGGCCGCGGCCCGTGCCGCGGCGATAGAGACGGCGAGGATTGCGTTCGCCCCGCAGCGGGCCTTGTTCTGAGTGCCGTCCCCCAGGCAGAGGGCCTGGTCGATCGCCTGCTGGTCGGCGGCATCGAGGCCGGCGACGATAGGGGCGATTTCGGTGGTGACGGCGTGGACGGCCTTCTGTACGCCCTTGCCCCCGAACCTGCCGGCGTCCTTGTCGCGGAGTTCGACCGCTTCGTAGAGACCGGTCGAGGCGCCGGATGGTGTCGCCGCACGCGCGATGACGCCGCAGGCGAGGAGAAGGTCGACTTCGACGGTCGGGTTGCCGCGCGAGTCGAGGATCTCGCGGGCTGTGATGGACTGGATCGTGGTCTTCATGAAAATACCCCAGAGAGAGATTTAGAATCGGCGCAGTCTTCTGCCGTCGAGGTGGAGCGGGGCACGCCGTCGCAGAACGGACGGTATGGGAGCCTGGATCGAGGCGTGACCGTGGCAGGACGTGGATCGACGGTTGCCCATGCGACAGGAAGAGCGGCAGACAGCAGCCAGCACCGCTGTTTGGCCGGATGGGATTCCGGCGGGATCAGAGGCGGAAGAGAGGACGCGTTCATCGACCGGTCAGGTAGAAGTCATCAGCCGGAGGCCGGCGGTTATCGGGCGGACTTCATCGCCTGGATCGACACAGTGTCGGACGGCACCTGAGCGTCGTCGAAGTACTGTACTGATCAGGGACCTATATCAATTCTGCATCGAGGGGAAGGTATCCTCCCATGCAGCGCCTGTCAAGTTGACGATGGACCATGATCAGCGAGGACAGGGAACCAGGACACCCTCCTCTCCTCGACGGCGCATCTCCTGCAGGGAGCACGCTTCGCACCGCCGTACCCCCGTCACCAGCTCCTGTCCGAGCCAGACTCTCCCCGGGAACCGCATCCAACATCACCCGCAGCGCTCAGTCCAGGAACCGGGTCCCTGACGATCGCGATCCCTTCAGCCGGTCGGCCGCCACAGAGCCTTGATGGGTTGGCCCATCCACCGGGCGCTCTATTCCGCGAACGAGGAGAGCACGAGCCCGGTATCTCCCAAAACCGAGCCGAAGAGCCACGCGACCTCCTGTCTGAAAGCTCAGACGCCGTCGAGAAATTCCTCCCTAAAACAGCGTCCGCTGCCCCCTCGCCCTCGCCGCCACCGCCACCGATGACCGCGCCGGCGCCGGCTCGGGTACGAGCCAGAACGTCTGGTCGGCCTCGAGCGAGACCATCTGCAGCGCGCCGTCCATCCCGGGGGCGTAGACGACCACGATCCCGTCCACCGCCCGCCGCTTCAGCGCCCGGATGAACCGGGTCATCCGCCGCCCCTGCTCCTCCGCGTCCAGGCCCGCCGCGAGCGCCGGGGACCACTCAACCATGACCACCGTGTGGTAGGACCTGCTCACCGTGGCGATCGCGTCGTCGAGGCTCGCACAGACCCGTGTCTCGAAGTGCTCCGAGCGGATCGGCGGCACACGGAAGAGCACCTCAGAGTACCCGTGGAACAGGTAGAGCGCGTGGAACGAACCGATCTCTGGGAGGTTGAGGAGCGCGGCCATACGGTCCGGCGGGGCGATCAGCACCTTGAGACGACCGAGCTCGAAGGTCGCCCCGGGCCGACACCAGAGCCGCATGGTCATGCCCCGCCCCCGCTCTCCCCTCCCGGGCTCGACCGGGCCGGACATGCACCGACCGGTACACCCGCGCCGAGGGGGAAGGGGGAATTGTTGCGATACAGGCCAGTCATGATCATCACCTGGAGCGTCGCCGCCGGGCGGGCGGCGGGTGCCAGGATCATCGGCGACCGGGTATTTGAGCACAGGGCGTGCGGGGAGAAAGTAAGGGGGAGCACGCCCCGCGACCTGGCGACGGACGCGTCCGGCACGAGACCGGGACGCAGGGTCACCCATCCCGGCCGACCACGTCGTCGATCGTCAGCTCGGCGGTGTCGCCCGAGTTTTTTGCGAGGCGGCGAACGGACCCGGCGATACCGCCGGCCGCGCGATGGAGTTCGTCGACGTCACGCTGAGCGCCGAGGGCCCGGAGATCGTCGAGGCTGAGGGCTTCGTCACGATCACGCGCATGGCCGGAATATCTCCCCATTTTTCCCCGTGACCCTCACGCTGCCCCGGGATCCTCCTCAAAGAGACCGAAGACGTTCCCCTCGGTGTCCCGGCAGATCGCCAGGTAGCCGATCGACGGGATCGTTGTTCGGGGCATCAGGACGGTGCCGCCGAGCCCTTCCACCCGCCCCAGGTAGTCCGAGACGGACGGGACGCCGATATAGTTCATCATCTGCTGATCCGGCGCGCCGCGGGGGCCCATTCCCCCGCCGATGCCGGGCGTTCCGTCGTCGTTCGTGGTCCCTATTGCGTAGTACTCGATCGGACCGGCGTACCGCTCGAAGGTCCAGCCAAAGAGGGATGCGTAGAACGACTGCGCCCGGGCGATGTCGTCGGCGGGCAGGTCGAAGTGGACGATTGTCGGCATGATCGCTCCCGATCATCACGGCGCATCTTGAACCTGCCGATCGGCCCGCACGGCCGGTTCAACGCCTGACCGGATAGAGGGAACCGACCATGCCCGGCCCCACTTCCCTACCGAGGCGGACCCGGAGAGACGAACGAGCGGTTCGCCGAGAGGGAGGCGTACGGGACCCCATAGAACGTCCGGTAGAAGAGGTCCGCCTCGTCCTCGATGGAATAATCGAATAGGTCCGGGTGTATCGTCTGTGCAATCATCATCAGGCCGAGGATCCACCTCGGGCTCCCGAAGTCCCAGGAGGGGGGCATGGCGTAGACACGTCGATCGCGGACCGCCGGCACGTCGAGGGTGTGCTCGTCACAGTACCGGAGCGTGTCCTCCACCGTGGACGAGAGGAAGCCCGACGTAAAGAGGTACTCGGGATCGAACGATACGAACTCCTCTGGCGTGATCGTCACACCAGGCTTCCCTTCCCTCGTGATCGAGCGGTTCACGTAGCACCCGCCGGCCGCCTCGACCAGTTTTCCCTCGAACCGCCCCGGGTTCAGGGCAAAGAGGGGGTGCCCCATCGCGTAGTAGACGCGCGGTCGACCCACCCCCTCAACCCCACGGGCTACCATCTCCAGCCGGCTGCGGAGGTGATCCAGGAGATTTTCTCCTGCCTCCTCCCGCCCGGTCGTCCGGGCGAGTTCCTCAACGAACGCGAGATAGGCATCGATATTGTTCATCCGGTCGTGGACCTCCTTCTTCAACATCCCGGACCCGAGGACCTCCCCCCAGACCCGCGACAGGGTCGGATGGTCGTCGACCCCGAGGCAGGCGAGGATCGCCCAGACCATCTCGAGCCCGCGGGTGATCCGATAGCCCCCCATCATCCCCGGCTCGGTGAACACCTCTCGCGCGATCGTCCCCGTGATCGGAATGGCGACACCGCACTCACATCGGTCACGCGCTGGGCCTACGAGGTGGGCACCCATCGGGCCGAAGAACTCCCGCCGGATACAGACCGCTCCGCACGACGGGCACCTGGTTTCAAGGAATTCGCTCCCCGGGGAGTTGAAGAGGTAGACCCAGTCGAGGGACTCCCGGGCGCGAAGGGTGATCGCCTCGCTCTCGAAGATCGTCGGCTCCGTCCCGGGTGAGGCGTCGCCGAACGGGACGAACCGCATCACCTGCAGGGGGATCTCCGTCGAGATCTCCGCGATCCGCCTGGTTGCGGAGAGGAACTCGTCTTCCTCACCCCGTCGATAGACCAGCGAGACCTCGACGTGCACCCCTTCCCGGAAGAGGCGTTCGATCGCCCGGAAGACCGGGGCGGCACTTCGTGCGCCACAGGACCGGTAACAGACGTCGCTCGCCCCCTTCAGCCCGATATTGACGAAGTCGAGGACCGGGTAGAGAGAGCGCAACGATGCCTCGGTCAGGTACCCG
The DNA here is from genome assembly GCA_050178135.1 of Methanoregulaceae archaeon. Lineage (GTDB taxonomy): Archaea > Halobacteriota > Methanomicrobia > Methanomicrobiales > Methanospirillaceae > UBA288. The sequence continues at coordinate 59,479 of JBFXGJ010000003.1, forward strand.
TTGGTCGAACACCCGGCGAGAAGTCCGTGCTCGTGGGCCTTTTCGGCGAGGCGGAGGAATGAGGGAAACGACACGATCGGGTCGTTGAGCGCAAAGGAGACACCGATACACCCCAGGTCGACCGCTTTTGTGATGACCTCATCGGTCGAGATCGCCGCCCCGGAGCGGGCAAGCGAACCGGCGTGGTCCACGAGGATCTCCGATATGCATCCGCCGCACCGAAAATTGCACCCCGCGGTGCAGACCTGCAGGAAGGTACTCCCCGGGTGGTAATGGAGCAGCGGCTGGGTCTCGATCGCGATTGGGTGTGCCGAAAGGAAGGTATCGGGAAACCGCTCGACGATGCCGGTCCCGTCGTGCTCATACATGCGGCATCGACCGATGCCGCCGGGACTGAGCCGGCACCCCACCTCACAGACGGTGCACTGCACGTCGTTCATCGGTGAATCACGATCCAGAACCCGGTGTCGTCCCGGATGATCGCCGCATCGGGGATCCCCGCGGCCTCAAGGTCCCGGCACAGTCCCGTGATCCGCTCCGGGCTGAGCCTGCCGCCGGCGTTCTTCTCCCATGAGGGGTTGTTCTTTCGCATCTGTTCAAAGATCTCCGCCTTCAATGCCGGCGTTCCGAACCCCCCACCGATGAACGTCCTCCCACCGGGCCGAAGGACCCGGTAGATCTCGGCGAAGGCTCGTGCCGGGGCCTCCCAGAAGAAGACCGAGCCCCTGCTCACGACGAGGTCGACGGACGAATCGGGGTACGGGAGCGCGTGCACGTCGCCGTGGACCGTCTTCACCCGTTCGCTCATCCCGGACACCCGGATGTTCTTCTCGGCACAGGCGAGCATCTCGGACGACGAGTCCAGCGCATCGACATGGAACCCGGAGATCGCGGCGAGCGCGATCGCGAGGTGCCCGGGGCCACACCCCGCGTCGATACACAGGCCGCTCGTGATTCCACAGTGCTCGATCGCCTGTCGTGCGATCACGGGGTAGATGGGTGCGAAGACGGTGCGGGCGATCTCATCGAACTCCCTGGCATCCGTCCGACCCTGTGTTCGGCTGTCGGTCTCTCGTATATCCATGTTCATCCCCTTCTCATACGACGGCGGGTTCGGCCACACCGGAACCGATGGGCTCGCGGGGGCTCAAACCTGGCGCATAACCAGATCGTGAGTCTCCCGACTATTTGATTATGTGTTGTCCTGTTACCATTTTTCTAAGGTTCACTACATTAATTTAACAGATTCGCGGAACACGAGCGAAGAACAGGCGAACGTTCGGTTGCCGTAGCGAGACGTGGAGCAATCCCCAGACCGGGTGCATGATCATCCCCGCCGCGCAGACCAGGAGGGCCCCGGACCAGGGGTGGAAATCGATGAGGGAGGAGCAACTATCGGCCGGGTGAAGCGATACCCCGTGTCCGGCAGCTCTTAGCGGTACCGGCCGTTTTCGACACCCAGGTCCGCCCTCGCCCGCATCGTGACGGCCCGTACAAACGCCGTCTTTCCCTCGGTGTAGGCCTCCCGGTCAAACTCGTGCCGCTCCTGGAGCCGGCGTTTGAGAGCGGCATAGCGCTCCGCCTCGGCGGGATGATCGGCAAGGTAGTCCCGGAAGTAGAACTCGTCCCAATCGCCGCGGAACCGGACGTGGACATGGAAGGCCTGTCCCGAGAAGCCGTCTGGCGTGTAGCCTTTCATGAACATCAGGTGGGGAGCCGGCCGCTCCGGCTGGAGGTCGTGAACGTACCCGATCGCCGCGAAGGACCGCACCAGCCGCTCCTCATCCACGTCGTCAGCGACCTCAAGGAGGATATCTATCGTCGGCTTTGCGAGGAGGCCGGGCACCGCCGTGCTCCCGATGTGCGATAACCGGACGACCGTCCCGGGCCCGTGCGCCTCTGTGATCAGCGCCGCCTCCGCGGTGTATCGTGCCGGCCACGCCGGGTCGTACGCCGATACGATGATCGGGAAGAGCGTCCCGAGCTCGTGTACGCTCATCTCCCCCAGGGCCCGTGCCACCTCAATTCCTCCCGGTATGAACGGGGGCCCGGAAGGGAAAATAGATCGGTACATCCGCGGGCCCCTCCATGATCGACCCCTGTCGCCGGCGCTCACTTCTCCGCAGTGACCACCAGCCCGTACGGGTGGGCGAAGACCTGCACCGACGAGAACGAGAGCGGGGCCAGCAGGGCTTCGAGTTCCTCCTTCCTGTACGCGGCCCGCACGGAGGTCTCGAAGCCGGCACGGACCTCCGGCCCCCGGCAGCTCTCGCGCATGAACCCGAAGATCTCCGGGGAGAGGTCCCGGCGGAGGTCGGTGACCATCATGCGCCCACCGGGCCTGAGCACCCGCACCACCTCCCCGAAGACGGTCGTGGCGTCCTCCCACTCGTGCAGCGAACCGTTGGAAAAGGCAAGGTCGAAGGATTCGTCGGGAAACGGCATCCGGAGCGCGTTTCCCTCCCGGTACGCAGCGCGCTCAGAGAGACGGTACTCCCTGGCGTTCTTCTGCGCCACCCGGATCATCGCCTGGCTGATCTCCAGGCCGACAAGCGACGTTCCTTCGGTCTTCATCAGCCATTCCAGCCCGAAGAAGCCGGGCCCGGGACCTATCTCGATTCCACGGGCGCCCGCCCGGGTGCAGCGGACCAGGTCGTCGACCGGGAGGTGCCCCTGGTCCCGCAGACCCCGCTGCATCTCGTCGAACTGCTCTACCGTGCATTCGTCCTGGATACCGTCTGTCGTCTCGGGAACGCGTTGCGTGAACATACCCATTACCTCACTATCATCAGTATCATCCCCGGTCCGCGATTTCATGGACCGGTACCGCTCGTCGACGACCTCCTCCAACCGCAGGAGGCGCCCGTCCCGGCGTCGGACCAGGTCCACCCGGACCGAGCCCCGGTCCCGCCTGAACGCCGCGATGGACTCTATGAGCGACCGGTCGTCCATGACCCCGGAGAACCGGGCGCAGAGGTCGGCGAAGGTGCCCTGCTCGTCGGCAGGGAGGCGGAGGAGGTGGGACTCCAGGAAGCCGTAGAGCTTCTCCTCCGTCTCGAGTACCCAGAGCTCGCCCTTCTCGGCTGTCACGACCAGGACCCGCCGGTGGTCCAGTGGATCGCGCTCCCGGCGGACGAAGCCCTCCCGCTCCAGGTAGTTCACCAGGTCGGCGGCGGAACTCGGCGTCACACCCAACATCTCCGCGATGTCGCCCATACAGACCGTGGAGAAGTATGACGTGTAGAGGATCTCGACCGCCCCGGGGCTCAACGGAGACTTGCGGCCCCGGTCTGTCCCGAAGAGCATGGCAAACGCGGTCGAGAGGAACCCGATTGACAGGCGCAGGCGCGAGACCGTGTCCATGGCAAATAATACGGATATCCGTAACATGATAAAGCCTTGTGTCGTCGGGGGTGCAACGTCGACAGAGAGAGGAGCCAGCGGCCGGCGGCGTGACGGAGCTCTAATACCGGGAGGTCCAACACTGATCCCGGCAACGGGCGGGCCCCGAGGTACGCCCGAAAGAGAGCCGAAGGTCCCGGGAAGGGTGAATCCATGACAACACAGGGCGGTTCAAAGGTCGCGGTGATGGCGGCCATCACCGGCAACCTGCTGATCGCGATCATCAAGTTCGCGGTGGCGGTGACGACGGGTTCGTCGGCGATGATCTCGGAGGGGATCCATTCGCTGGTGGACACCGGGAACGGCGGGCTCGTCCTGCTCGGGATGAAGCGCTCGAAAGAGCCGCCCGATGAGGGCCACCCGTTCGGGCACGGCAAGTCCCTCTATTTCTGGACGCACATCGTGGCCGTCTCCATCTTCGGTATCGGCGGGGGCATGTCGGTGTACGAGGGGATCTCGCACATCCGCCACGTCGCGCCGGCCACCCAGATGGGCGAGCCGACGATGGCGTACCTGGTCCTCGGCATCGCCTTCCTCGTCGAGGCCGGATCCTTCTCCGTCGCCGTCCGGCAGTTCATCGCGGCGAAGGGCAGCCTCAGCGCCGTGGGTTACATCCGGCGGTCAAAGGACCCGAGCCTCTACACCGTCGTCCTGGAGGACAGCGCGGCCCTGCTCGGGCTCGTCTTCGCCTTCCTCGGGATCTTTCTGGGCCATCTCTTCAACAATCCGTACCTTGACGGCGTCGCATCCATCGCGATCGGCCTGCTCCTGATGAGCGTGGCCGGGATCCTCTCGTCGCGCTCGAGCGGCCTCCTGCTCGGCGAGGGGGTGAACCCCGACGAGCTCGCGGAGATCCGCCGGCGCGTTGAGGCGGACCCGATGGTCGAGCGAGCCAACGACATCCTCACCATGTACATGGGCCCGCACGACCTGCTCGTCAACATGGGGGTCTGCTTTGTCCCGGGCACGACGGCCGAGCAGATGCATGGTGCGATCCGCCGGATCGAGGCCGACCTGCGGCTGGCGTTCCCCGAGACGAACCGGGTCTACATCGAGACCGAGTCCCTGCCGGCCCCCGGGGCGAGCGATTCGTGCCGGCCGGAACGGGGATCCGGGTAGGGGTGAGACCCCCCCGGGGGGATGTGGCGGCCCGTACTGGCTCCTGCTGCGACAAAGCAGAGGTTCATTAGGGTCCACGCCAAGAAGAGACCTGAGGTGGACTCGATGAAGAGAGCGATGGTGATCGCCATGGTCGTGCTGCTCCTCTCCGCCGGTCTCGCAGGCATCGCAACGGCCGGATCGGGGGACGAGAACTACCACGGGGAAGAGGGGGCGCAGCCCGCCGTCGGTGCAGGGGACAGCACCGGGCCCGGCGCGCCGAACACCGACGCGGCAACCGGCACGGGTGACCGGACAAGGCACAAGGACCGGTGACCCGCCGGCAGGAACTCAGTCGACGGGCTGGGGTGCCAGTTCGCCAGTAAAAATCTCTTTTTTTCCCGATCGGTCGGCAGGACGTGCCGGCAGCCCGGATGGAGGCCGGTATCGGGCCGTGGCATCGGGCGCACGGACCGTATCGTTCAAGCCCCCGGAAGACGAGTCTCGTGCATGGTCTCATCGCGACGGCTCTCGCTCGGCGGCATGGTCCTCGCCCTCGCCGGAGTCGTGGTCGGGGTTGCGGCGCTCGAGCGCCACCTGGTCGAATATCCGGAGGTCGCCTGGCTCGACGGGGTCTTCGTGGTCGCGCTCGTCCTCTGCGCCCTTGTCCAGGCCCACGCCGCCGGGAGCCCGCCGTCCTGAGCCGGCCCCCCTGCACTGCTGGGGAGACGGGCCGGTCACGCCGTGGAGAGCAGGGTCGGCGCCTGTGCCAGGCGGTCGGTCGTGGGCAGCAGGGTGCTGCGGGGCAGTTCGATCCCCAGCGCCGCCCGCAGCACCTCCTCGACGTTCTCCACGAAGACAAACGAGAGCGCCTCCCGCACATCGGCGGGGACGTCCTCCAAGTCCCGCTCGTTCTCACGGGGAAGGACCACCCTTCGGATCCCCGCCCGGTGGGCGGCAAGCACCTTCTCCCGGATCCCGCCGACCGGCAGGACCGTCCCCGAGAGGGTCACCTCCCCGGTCATGGCCAGCTCGGGGTCGACCGCCCGGCCGGTGATCAGCGACGCGAGGGCCGTGCAGAGCGTCACGCCCGCCGACGGGCCGTCCTTCGGGGTCGAGCCCGAGGGGACGTGGATGTGCGTGTCGCTCGTCGTGAAGTCGAAGCCGTTCACGGTGCCGGCAAGCCTCGAGCGGACCAGCGAGAGGGAGATCGTCGCCGACTCCTTCATCACCTCTCCGAGCTTGCCCGTCAGGGTGAGCTTCCCCGTCCCGGGCATGAATGTGGCCTCGACGAAGAGGACGTCGCCGCCGACGGGGGTCCACGCCAGGCCGGTCACGACGCCCGGCACGGCGTCCCGGCGCACCGTCTCCAACCGCACGGGCTCCCTGCCCAGTATGGCAGCAAGGTCCGGGGTCTCCACCACGACGGGCGGTTTTGCCGTCCCGGAGACCAGTCGCTCAGAGACGATGCGGGTTACCTTCTCGAGCTCCCGCTTCAGCTGACGGACCCCCGCCTCGCGGGTGTACCGATCGATGATCGCCCGGAGGGCGTCGTCCTCCACCCGGAGCCGGTCGGCGTCGAGACCGTGCGCCTCCAGCACCTCGGGGACCAGGTGGTCCTTCGCAATCGCGAACTTCTCGCGCGCCGTGTAGCCGGAGACCTCGATCATCTCCATCCGGTCGAGGAGGGGGGCGGGGATCGTGGCCAGCGAGTTCGCCGTCGCAATAAAGAAGACGTCCGAGAGGTCGTAGGGGACCTCCACGTAGTGGTCCGAGAAGGTGCTGTTCTGCTCGGGGTCGAGTGCCTCGAGAAGCGCGCTCGCCGGGTCTCCGTTGTGCGACGAGGCCAGCTTGTCGATCTCGTCCAGGACGAAGACGGGGTTCTTCGTGCCAGCCCTCCGGATCCCCTGGATGATCCGGCCAGGCAGGGCCCCGACGTACGTCCGCCGGTGACCCCGGATCTCGGCCTCGTCCCGGACGCCGCCGAGGCTCACCCGCACGTACTCGCGGCCGAGCGCCTCGGCGATGCTCTTGCCGAGGCTCGTCTTCCCGGTGCCCGGCGGGCCGGAGAGGAGGAGGATCGAACCCTGCCGCCCGCCCTTGAGCCTCATCACCGCCAGGTGCTGGACGATCCGCTCCTTCACCTTCTCCAGGCCGTTGTGGTGGCTCTCGAGGACCCGGCGAGCCTCGAGGGTATCGATCTCTGGGGCCAACGCAGTCTCCCAGGGGAGGTCGAGCAGGAGGTCAAGGTAGTTCCGGATCACGGTACTCTCGTGGTTGTTGTTCCCGCCGGCCTCGAGCCGGCGCGCCTCGGTGAGTGCCTGCCGGCGCACCTCGTCGGGCATCGCTGACGCCTCGATCCGCTCACGGTACACCGCGTCCTCACCCGGTTCCCCGCCCATACCGAGCTCCTCCTGGATCACCCGGAGCTGCTCCCGGAGCATCGACTCGCGGTTCGCCCGACTGACCCGGTGTGAGACCTTCTGCGCCACCTCGACGCGGAGGTTGATCGTGTCTCTCGCCTCCACGAGGAGGGCAAGAAACCGTTCGTACCGCTCGCGGACCGAGGCTGTCTCGAGGAGCGCCTGCTTCTGAGCCAGGTCGATCGGCATGAACGGCATGACGAAGCCGAGCACCTGGTCGACCGAGTCCATCTGGTCGACCGGCTGGACGAACCGCTCGGCACCCTCGAACCGGCTCGAGATCTCCCGCACGGCGGCCTGCACCTCCCGAAGGAGGCGGATCTTTTCGTCGGCGTCGAGGTCCTGCACGTCGGGGAACGGCTCGCAGGCAGCGACCAGGGCCCCGTCATCCCCGGTGACGGAGAGCACCCGTGCCCGCTCGACGACGTCGGCAACGACAAGGTAGCCGTCACCGGCCGGCTCCACCACGACCACGCGGAGGAGGCATCCGGTGGCGGGAAGCGACCCCGGTGATAGCTCAGGGAGGGTTTCGCCGCCCTTTACCGTCAAACCGACGGCGCAGGGACTCGGGTCGTGGTCGGGCGCGGCGAGGAGGCGCTGGCCCGTGGACGGATCGATCGGGAACCGGGTACGGGTACCCGGGTAGACGACGAGTTCCACAAGCGGTACAACCGGGTACTCCCGGGGGGTATCATTCTGAGCTGTTTGCATGGTGATTACCAGGTAATTAGTTCGTATTTTCCTAACTATTTGTGTCGAGAGAGATTAGCGGACCTTCTCCAGGATCTCGACCAGGAGGTCCAGCTCTCGGTGGTCGAGTGAACGGACCATCCGCTCCACCAACTGGGTGAGGGCGGTCCGCTCGGCACGGGCGATCTGCCGCCCCTTCTCCGTCAGCCGAATGTACTGGACCCTCCGATCGTCGGGGGAGCGTTCCCGGTAGACGCACTCCATCCGGGCGCACCGGTTGACCATCTCGGTGACCGTGGGCGGGGAGGTCCGGGTGATCTCCGCGAGCCTGCTGAAGGTGATATCGCCCTCACGGTCGATCAGTTTCAGGCAGGCAACCTGCTTCACGGTCAGGTCCGCGTGTCCGCATTCGCCGAAGACCACGCAGGAGCACTCGTTCCGGATCCTGAGCAGGTTTTCAACGGCGTCAACGAGGATCTCCTCCCTCTTTGCCATGTGTTGATCTCCAGGTAGTTAGGCTGAACCTAACAATAAGGGTGACGATCGGGGCCGTCGACCATGCCCTCGTCGACGAGGAAGCGGGGGGGACGGGGGGTTTCATCACCTCATACGACGACACCGTTCGAACGGGCACAACCATGAAAGCGACGGTCATTGTGGATAATACGGCACTCTATGACGGTCCCCTCCATGCTGAGCATGGCTTTGCCATCTTCATCGAGGCGGAGGGTCGGAAGATCCTGTTCGACACGGGGTACTCGGACGTCGTCGTTCGGAACGCTGAACGGCTGGGCATCGACCTGCTCGACCTCGACGCCATCGTCCTCTCCCACGGGCACAACGACCACACGGGTGGTCTGTATCATCTTCTTCGCCTCTATATCGAGGCGGCCATGGAGGGCACCGCTCACCGGCTCCCCCGCCTCGTCGGGCACCCGCTCTGCCTGCAACCCCGCCCCAAGCCGCCCCTCGCCGATATCGGCCCGCTCCTCGACGAGGAGACGGTGAGACGGGTCCTGCCGGTCGAGTTCACGGCCGGGCCCCTGTTCCTCACCCCGAACCTGGTCTATCTCGGCGAGATCGAGCGCCGCTTCCCGTTCGAGGCGTTCGACCCCGGGGCACGGCGGATCGTGATGCCCGGGGGCCGCGTCGAGCCCGACCGACTGCTGGACGACACCTCCCTCGCCTATCGGAGCAGCGAGGGGCTCGTGGTGGTGACAGGGTGTGCCCACGCCGGGATCTGCAACACCATCGAATACGCCCGCAGGTGCTGCGGGGAGGAGCGGGTCGTGGACGTCATCGGCGGCCTGCACCTCCGGGAGGACGGTGAGAAGCTCCAGGGCACCTGCGCCTACCTCCAGGGCCTCTTTCTTCCCACGCTCCATGCCTGCCACTGCACCTCGCTCCTCGCGAAGGTGGCGCTGGCCCGTGCCGCCCCCCTTGCGGAGACGGGTGCGGGCCTGCAGCTGGAGTACGCGGACCGTCACCTCGACCCGGGCGCACCGCCGTCCACCTGAGAACTCTGGGTGGCCGACACGCGACGAGCGTCCCAGGAGATGAGCGCATCCCAGGACGAGCGGTCGAGGAGGAGAGTCCCGTCTCTGTCCTCCGGGAGGAGGCGCAGGAGCGCTTCGCCCAGCAGGTCCGACGGGCACGAAGGGCGGTTCAGCCGCCATCGGAACTCGGCAACGGCCTCGTCCAGGTCGGCGAACCGGCGCCAGAACCGGCGGTATTTTGCTCCGAGGCGCGGTGCCAGCCCCATCTGGCAGAGGAGGCGATGGACGCAGCCAGCCAGCGGCTCGGGAGGATAGTCGGCCCCGTGGACCAGGGGCCAGAGCGCCCGCTCGACCACCCGCCCACCCGGCAGGGTGAGCGGCCAGAAGAGAAAGACCCGTCCACAGCAGGCGGCGTTCATCGCCTCCAGGGCCGACTGGAGTTCGACCATCATCAGCGAGTACGAGGCGATCACCGCGTCGAAGGGACCGTCCAGGGACGCGGGGTCGACCCGTTCCCAGGTATCATCGATCACCTCCACCTCGACTGCCGCATGCGCCGCCGCCTCGCGCAGGAGTCGGCGCATCGGTGGCGAGGGCTCGACGGCGGTCACCCGGCAGCCCCGCTCCGCGAGCGGGACGGCAAGGGTGCCCGGGCCGGAACCGATGTCCAGTATCGTGGCGCCGGCGGGGATCCCCATCCACGCCAGCTGCTCCTCCACGTCGCCGTGGTACGAGGCAGCGACGAGCCCGCGGTACCGCTCGGCGTTCTCGCTGGCACCAAAGAACGCGTCCTGTGGCAGAAAACCAGGGGTTACCAGCTGCTGCCGCCGTTGTGTCGTCCAGGTAGCATTCCAGTCGGCCACCGGTGCGTCATTCCCCGGGAGGCTGAACCCGGGGAGCCGGATCGCGGGACGGGCGGTTCCATGCGGGGTCCAGAGGGCTTGCATAGAGGTCGAACTCCGTGAACGGGGGGGCGGCGATGAGGAGGGCGCCTGCCCCGAAAGAGCTATCTTTTAACATTAAGGCGCATATGAGTAAATATCCATCGGGGTCCCGGTGGACGACGCGGACCGGGCGCCGGGAGTCGTCGGCACCGGGCCCGTTCGATCGCAGGGGCGCCAGCGGCAGCGGCCCCTGCCGGGAGACGTGCCGACGAAAACACCACGGTTGAGAATGATACTATGAAGGTAGCGATTGCACAAGAAGGATCCGCAGTCTCCGGCCACTTTGGCCACTGCGAGGGTTACGCGATCTACACTGTCGAAAACGGGGCGGCCGTGCGGGAGGCGGACCTCGCCAACCCTGGCCACCAGCCAGGGTTCCTCCCCGTCTACCTGGCGGAGCACGGGATCAGCGTCGTGATCGCCGGCGGCATGGGCCCGCGGGCGGTCGACCTCTTCTGCCAGAACGGCATCGAGGTCGTCCTCGGTGTTGCAGGGCCCCTCGACGAGGTCGCACGGTCGTACGCCGAAGGGACGCTCGAGGGCGGCTCTGGCGTCTGCAACCACAGCCAGTGCAGCGGCGACTGCGAATCGCACTGACGGGGGATACCGGCCCGTCGCAGGGCCGGAACGACCACCGCATGACCGAGAGATAGACGGGGGGAGCACGAAGGGATGATGGTCTGCATCACCGCACGGGCAGCGGGGATCGAGGCTCCCATCGAGACAGGGCTCGCCCACGCCCCGTTCTTTGTCTTTATCGAAACGGAGACGGGAGAGGTCCATTCGGTCGCGAACGCGCTCTGCGGGGGCCGCCAGGGGGCGGGCCCTCGCGCAGCCCGTTTCGTTGCAGAGTACGGTTCCCGCGCAGTCGTGACGGGATGGGTCGGCCCGGAGGCGGCACAGGTCCTGCGGGACGCCGGCATCACCCTCGCGACCCTCACCGGGGAGAAGACCGTGACCGAAGCCCTCGAGGCGTTCCGCGCAGGCCTGCTCCGGGCGGGAACGCCCCCGGGACCGGCGCGAACGGACCGTTGACCCCCCCATCGATCGCCCGACAGAAGAACGGTATCAACACAGGAGATAGGAGAGCATGAGATCATGACCCAGCAGGTAGAGGAGACAAGAGAGACGCACGCAGAGACGAACGACAACGGCCAACCCGCACCCGCGCAGGCTCAAAAAGGGCTCCCGCCCCGGGTGGAGATGGACGTCAAGCACGTGATCCTGGTGCTGAGCGGCAAGGGGGGTGTCGGCAAGTCCACCGTCTCGGTGAACCTCGCCTTCGCCCTCGCCAATCACGGCAGGAGCGTTGGCCTCCTCGACCTCGACCTTCACGGCCCGAGCGTCCCCAAGATGCTGGGCCTGGAAGGGCAGGTGCCGGCTGTCATCGGCAACGCCCTTCAGCCCATTCAGGTGACCGGCACCCTCTCGGTGATGTCGATGGCCTTCCTCCTCTCGAACCCCTCCGATCCGATCATCTGGCGTGGGCCGATGAAGATCGGGGCGATTCGGCAGCTGCTGACCGAGGTGAACTGGGGCTCGCTCGATTACCTGGTGGTCGACCTGCCGCCGGGCACCGGGGACGAGGCCCTGACAATCGGTCAGGCGGCCCCCAACATCCGGGGTGCGGTGATCGTGACCACCCCCCAGGAGGTCGCCGTCCTGGACGCTACAAAGGCGATCCGCTTCATCGAGAAGCAGGGGATGCCGGTGATCGGAGTCATCGAGAACATGAGTGGCATGGTCTGCCCCCACTGTGGCGAGGTGGTCGACCTCTTTGGCCGCGGTGGGGGAGAGGCGGCGGCGGCGGAGTTCGGGGTGCCGTACCTCGGGGCGATCCCTCTCGATCCCGAGATGATGAAAGCCGGCGACGAGGGGCGGCCATTTATTCTGCGGCACTCCGACAGTCCCACCTGGAAGGCGATCGACACCGTGATGGAGAACCTGGTCAACCGGGTCGAGTCCTGACCTGAAAAACTCCCACCACTTTTCGTCGCACGCCCTCGGGAACGAGAGCGGAATTTATACACGCCAGAACACAATATAAAAAACGATCAGCATGGCTGTTCTCCCGGGCAGGTCTGCTCGATGAGACGGATAAATACCGGGTGCGCTCAGCGATCAAGGGGGTGAGGAGAGACAGTGGGTGGAGCATGGACTTCGGGGGCTGGCCATAACAGCACCCAGCAGACCCTGGTCCTGGTCCTCCTGGTAGCGGCCGGGATCGGCCTGGAACTGGTCGTCCACGCCCACCTCGGGATCTCGGTCGTCTACACCCACTTCTTCTACCTGATCGTCGCGATCGCCGGCCTGGCGTTCGGGCGACGGGCGGTGCTGCTCGCCCTCTTCTTCGGCGGGCTCCACCTGGGGGTGACGGTCTGGCTGACCGGGAATTTCGTCCTCGAATCCCTGCTCAGGGCCGCGATGCTCTGCGTCGTCGCCCTGGTGATCGGAACGGCCGTCGAGGAGACGACCCGCTACCGGCGCGAACTCGAGGAGCGGAACGCCCAGCTCCAGGCGTCGGAGCAGGCGTTCCAGACCGCGAACCGGAAGCTGAACCTCCTCTCGAGCATCACGCGGCACGACATCATGAACCAGCTGACGGCCCTCATGGGACGGGTCGACCTCCTCACCGAAGAGGACTGCAGCGAGCAGGTGCGCACAGAGCTCGAGCAGGAGCGGGCGTCCATCGACACAATCCGACGCCTGATCGAGTTCACCCGGGACTATCAGGAGATCGGCGTTCACGCCCCGCAGTGGCAGCGGGTGGACGCATTTCACACGGATTCCCGAAGACAGGAGGAGCTCGGAGGAATTCGGATCACGGCCGAGCTCAACGGCCTCGAGATCTACGCCGACCCCATGCTGGAGCGGATCTGCGATAACCTGGTCGACAACTCGGTCCGCCATGGTGGGAGCGTGACGGAGATCCGGGTCTCGTACCGCGCCGACGGCGACGGCGTCACGATCGTCTACCAGGACGACGGCATCGGGGTGCCGCCGGCGGACAAGGAGCGAATCTTCGAGAAAGGGGTCGGTGCCAACACCGGGTTCGGCCTCTTTCTCTCGCGCGAGATCCTGGCGATCACGGGACTCTCGATCCACGAGACAGGCGTACATGGGCAGGGGGCCCGGTTTGAGATCCGGGCACCGAACGGCCTGTACCGGTTCCCGGCCGACGAGCGGCCGTTTCACTGACCTCGGATCGTTGAGGGGGGAGCGGCCTCTCACCGCCGCACAACCCTTTTTCCTGTCCTGGGCCGACCATTCACCATGGCCACACGCCCCCTCCTCGTCCTGCCCGTCCTTGTGATACTTGTTTTCGCCTGTGGCTGTCTCCAGGCCTCATCCCCAGCCCCCACTGGGACCGGGACCGTCGCCCCACCCCTCTCCCCCGCCGCGAACACGACCACCGTCCCCGACCTGGTCACGCACGTCGCGCGGGCGGCGGCATATGCCCGTGAAAACGGGAGAGAGAGGGCGACAACCGGGTTTGGCGATCCTAACGGGCCGTTCTCTATCGGCCAGGCACCGATCTACGCCCGGGATTACAACGGCACTGTGCTCGCTGCAGCGCCTGGAACAGGACCCGCCGGGACTGCCGGCCTGGAAGCGACCGACGCCTTCGGCGTCCCGATCATCCGGAACATGGGCGAGACGGCCCGGTACGGCGGGGGTTACGTGAGCCACACCACCCCGGACCCGGACCTGAACGGCACCATCGAGCCGGCGATCGAGGTGGTCGAGGACGTCGACGGCACGTACTACGTGGGGGCAGGGATCTCCGCCTCAGGGGGCGACCTTGTCTCCCCGACGGTGATGGATATCACCGGTGAACAGCCGGGGGTGGACGTCCTCGAGGCGTTCGTCCACGAGGCGGCAGCATACGCCCGAGAGCACGGACGGGACGCAGCCGTCGAGGCGTTCGACGACCCGTCGGGACGCTTCGTCCGGGGCCAGCTCGTCGTCACGGCCTTCGACTTCAACGCGACGGTCCTCGCCTGCCCGACCGGCGCTTTCGGATTCGCCCAGTCAGGGGTCAACCTGCTCAATTACCACGACCCTGATGGGGTTGCCGTCATCCGCGGGATGCGGGACCTCGCGAGGAGCGGGGGCGGGCTCCTCTACACCGTGAACCCCGTCGCCGTGGACGGACGCAGGGTCTTTCTGCCGAAGGTCGTCTCCGTGGAGCCGGTGGACGGTGACTGGTGGCTCTCTGCCGGGATCATCGACCCGGCGTATGCCGGTTCCGCCGGCGAAAACGTGACCGGGCTCCCGGTGCGAAACGAGACCCGCACCCGGCTGTACGACCTGGTGATCCGGGCCGTCGCCCACGCACGGGAACACGGGAAGGAAAGGACCCTCGAGGCGATCAACGACCCTGCCGGGCCGTTCGTGGAGGGCAACCTCTTCGCCTGGGCGGAGTCGACCGACGGGACGATGCTCGCCGACCCGTTCTGGAAGTCCGCGATCGGGCAGAACTATATGGACTACACCGACCTCTACGGCCTCAAGACGACCCGGGTCGGGATCGACGCGATGCAGCACGGCACCGGATTCTCCCATGCCCTTTTCCCCGATACCGCGGCGAACGGCTCCACCTGGGTACCGAAGCTGGTCTACCAGTTGGCGGTTGACGAGGACTGGTGGATCGGGAGCGGAGTTTACGGGGTCGAGGTGCGGTAGCGAAGGCGGCACCGGTTTCAAACGAGAGGCCTATTACGGCGGGAGGTGCCATGCACCGCATGGCGACGGTGACCCCAGGGAGCCTCAGGGCGGCGGCGGACGTGCTCGGGATCCACGACCGGGCGAGCATGCGGGAGATCGAAGCCCGGTACCGGGCGCTGATCCATTCATGGCACCCGGACGTCGCGAACACCGACCCGGGAACCGCGCACGAGATGACCATCCGGTTGAAGGAGGCCCGGGACCTGCTGATCGGCTTCTGCATGGACCGGCAGGTCTCGTTCGATGAGCGGGACCTGGCGGCGGAGATCGGACGGACACCCCGGGAGTACTGGGAGGACCGGTTCGGGGACGATCCGATATGGGGGTGAGCCAGTCCTTCTTATCCACATGCCCGATCGGCTGAACCGGCTAGAACCGCCAGTTTCATCCCCCTTACGGGACTACCAGGAACGGATGACGACGATCAACAACGAGGAGCGGCGGTGCGCCCTCTGCGGAAAGGCGTCTTTCCAGGGGGTCGTGGTCGATGCCGAACGCTCAGGATCGGCCGACCTCGACCTCCGTCCGCCACCGGACCAGCGGGCCACTATCGCTCAATGGGTCCAGGAGTGTCCCCACTGCGGCTACTGCGCCCCGGCGATCGACGAGCACGTGGCGGGGGCCGACGAGACGGCGAGGTCCCCCGCCTACCGTGCCCTCCGGTCGGAGGGGGAGGCCCTGCCTCTCGTGGTGCGCCTCGTCTGCGCCTCGACGATGCTCTTCCACGCGGACCGACTCGTGGAGGCGGCCGAGACGGCGCTCTGGGCGGCCTGGGCTGCTGACGACGCCGGGGCAGAAGAGGAGGCGGTGCGGGCCCGTCGCCGGACCCTCGACCTCCTCGACGAGCTCCGGGCACGGGGCGAACACTACATCGCGGACGAGCACGCCGAGACCCTGGTGATGGTCGACATCGCGCGGCGTGCCGGCGAGTTCGGCCGCGCCGACCACCTTCTCGACGGGCTCGCCGCGGTCGACGACCCACGCTTCTCGGCGCTCGTCGCGTTCCAGCGAAAGCGGGTGGCGGAGCACGACACCGGGCGGTACACGATCGCCGAGGCATCCGGGGCCGGGTTGTGACGGCAGGGTCGGCCCGGGAGGACGAGAACCACGAGAACCGGCTGGTCCGGATCGTCGACCTGGTCGGCCCGCAGGGGCTGAGGGCGGAGGACGGGCGGCGGCTCTACGACCAGCTCCACCCGGCACTCCTCGGGGGGGAGACGGTCGAGCTCGACTTCGCGGAGATCGAAGAGCTCTCGGAACCGTTCCTTGACGCCGCGATCGGCCGGCTCCTCGAGGACATCCCCTACGAGGACATCCTTGCCCGGCTCGTCGTCTGCAACGTCACCGTCCGGCACCTCCAGGGGGTCCGGTGGGTGCTGGAGCACGCACGCGACGAAGGACCGCCCGCAACTTTCTAGGTGGCGGACAACAGAGCCTGTACCCTGTCATGATCCCTGTTGCTTTCACCATCACCCCCTCCGGCACCATTGGGCGGCTCGAGATCGACGGCGTGCTCTTCGAGGGCTATGCCGATGCCGTCTACGACGAAGCTCCCTCCGAGATCGCGGAGGGGGGGCCGCACCTGGTGATCGGACTCCCGGTCGAGCGTTTCACCCCGGACTCGACGGGGCTCGTCCTCTGGATAGGGGACGAACAGTTCCGCGTCGACCTCGGGACGTGCCGTGCTCCCCCGGGCGGCACGGTCGATGGGGATGGGGACCAGAAGACCGGGATGCTCCCGGTGATGGTCGTCGTCAGGGCAGGCGACAGCCAGTTCGCAGGCCGGCTGGTCTCCCCCGGCGAGGACCCTTTCGACGTATAGGACGAGCAGGCGCCGGCCCGAACCTTTCTCTGCTCGCCGGGCGACCCTTACCCATGGACGAGCAGAGCGTCCCCGCGGGGTTCGGTGATGTGGACCGATCGGGAGCGAGCGCCGACCTCATCGCCTACCTCCGGTTCGTGAACGACCTCCCCCAGGTACGGGGGGTCAAGGATCGAAGCCGGAGAGCGCTCGGGCTCCGGCCGGGTGACCGGGTGCTCGACGCCGGCACCGGTGTTGGGCTCGATGCCGGCCTGATGGGGGCGGTGGTCGGCCCCACGGGCCGTGTGCTTGGCGTCGATGCGAGCCGCGAGATGATCGCCGCCGCCCGGGCGACAAAGCCCCAGGGACTCTCGCAGGTCTGGTTCGCCCTCGGGGACGCGGTCGCACTCCCGTGCCCAGACCGTACGTTCGACGCGGTCCACGCCGAACGCCTCCTGCAGGTCCATCCCGAGCCGACCCGGGTCGTGACCGAGCTCGCCCGCGTGCTCCGGCCGGCCGGGCGGCTCGTCCTGGTCGAACCCGACTGGGGCACCATGGCGATCGATCCTGGCGCACCGGACGTCCTCCGCCGTGTCGCACGGCACTGCGCCGGGGCGTTTCCCGATGGGTGGACCGGGCGGAAGCTTGGCAGGCACCTGCGGGCGGCAGGGCTCGTCGATGTCCGGGTCGAGCCCGAGGTGGTCGTGCTGACTGACCTCTCGCTCGCCCTCAAGGTGATGAACCTCGGGCCGTTCATCGACGAGGCGGCGGCATCGAGGGCGATCACCGGGGCCGAACGGGAGGAGCTCCTCGCCACCCTCGCCCGTGCCGACCGTGAGGGGAGTTTCTTCTTCGCGATGACCACCTTCCGGGCAGTCGGTGTCCAGGCCGGAGAGGAGCCACCATCCCCTGACCGGGACGTCCCGGGAGAGCACGGGATCGCGTCTCTCGACGGAGAATCTTCCACCATCTCCGACCCGCTCGCCCTCGACATCCTTGACCACCTCTCACGGATCGTGGCCCTCGGAGCCGCGATCGATCGTGAACCGGTCGAGATCGACGGTTGTCGCCTCTCCGCCTCCGAGCTCCACCTCGTGGACGGGGCCGGGCAGTGCCCCGGAGCGGGGCTCTCTGCCCACGCAGCCCGGCTCGGCGTCACCAAGGGGGCGGTCACCCAGATGGCCAGGCGGCTCGAGGAGAAGGGCTGCCTGGTCCGGGTCCCCGACCCTGGGGACCGCAGGGGCGTCCAGCTGGCGCTGACCGCAACCGGGCGGCGGGCGTTCGCGTGGCACCGCTCCCTCCACGACCGTATCGGAGGCGATCTCCGGGGCGCACTCGACCGGATGGGTCCCGAGGAGCGCGAGCGGTTGCTGGCGTTTTTCGATCTCGTGGAGGCGATGTTCGAGGAGTCGGTCGCCGAGCGCGAGGACATAAAATAGTATAGAGACTAAACCAATTTGATGACACCCCTTCACTTCGCCCCGATCGGCGACGCGGATGCGGAGCCCCTCGTCGAGGTCTTCAACCACTATGTCCGGTCGGGCGAGGCTGCCTTCCTGGACGAGCCCGTCTCGATCGCGTTCTTCGAGCGCATGCGGCCCATGCTCGAGGCGTACCCGTCCTGTGCCGTGCACGACGCCGGCGGCACCTTCATCGGGTTCGGCCTCCTCCGCCCGCACAGCCCGCTTCCCGCCTTCCGATTGACGGCAGAGCTCACGCTGTTCATCAGCCCGGGGTGGACCGGGCGTGGGATCGGGAGCGAGCTCCTCTCAAGGCTCGAGGTCGCCGGTAGGGAACGCGGGAAACACCACCTGCTCGCGCCGGTATCGTCCCGGAATGAGGGATCGCTCCGTTTCCACGAGCAGCACGGGTTCGTCGAGTGCGGCCGCTTTCGGGGGGTCGGTGTCCGACACGGCCGTCCCTTCGACCTTGTCTGGCTCCAGAAGGACCTCTGAGGACGATATCCTTTTCCTTGTCCGGGCGCATCCCCCTGCATGCCCTTTCGCGAGCCCGACGACCGGCTCTGGGAGGCCGTTTACCCGTTGCTCCCGGCACGGAGCACCCACGGGGGGAAGCGGAGCAACCTCCGCCGCCTCTTCTCCGGCGTCCTCTACGTCCTCTCGACCGGCGTCGCGTGGGCCGACACGCCCCGTTGCTACGGGGCGAAGTCCACGGCCCACCGGCTCCACCTCCACCTCTGCCGCACGGGAACCTACCCCAGGCTTTTCGAGGTGATGCGGCAGCACGGCTACGACATCAGCCGGGTCGACCTCTCCCGCTGCCCCCGTGCCGATGGGCTCCGGACGACCCGCATCTCCGACTGGGGCCGGGACCCTGCCGGGCGCCTCAGGTGAACGGCCGCTCCTGGAGGTTGACCATGCAGAAGAGGATGGCCGGCTCGAGCTGGGCCGGATCGCGGACGGCAGGCGCGATCAGGACCGTACCGGGCGCCTTCCGGACGAGCCCTAAGACCGTGCGCCAGGGGAGCGGGTCGTTGAGGTCGGGCTTTCTTCCCCGCGTATGGAGCCGGAGGTACCGGAGCGAGGCGGGGGAGAGGAGTCCCAGTTCAGCGACCATCCGGGTGCGGGTCGTCGTGTAGAGTTCAGAGGCATCCAGGGCGATGCCGGAACATAAAACGAGGTCCGGGGCACGGCGGGCGAGATACTCCCAGAACTCCGCGAGGGCTGCGCCGTCGGGCAGGGCCTGGTCGGCGCGGTTCGCAATGAGGACCGGCACCCGCGTCCCGAACCGTTCGAACAGGGCCCCGTGAATGGCCCCGATCGCCCGGACCAGGTCACCCAGCCGGTTCCGGTCCGATCCCGGCTCGATGGTGACCGCCTCCGGGGCCCGGTCGGTGTCGGGGGCGAGCGAGCCGGAGAGAGCGGTTGTCCAGGTGCGGTCGTACCACCGAGGAAGGTCTCTTCCGTGCTCATCGATCGAGGAGAGGCGCAGGAGCCAGGGAAGGGAGGGGGGCACGGAGTCCGCTGGCCCGACCTCGACAATGTCGCAGCCAGCCTGGAGGGCGAGGGCCTCGCGGGGGGCGGGGGGGGCGGAAAGCGAGTCGGGGAGGACGTAGGTGACGTTCGGCATGGACCAGGACCGTAGGACGCGCCGCCGGATGAGGGGAGGGGTCGACGCGACCCCCTACCGCGAGACCATGCGCTGGACGAGGCCCATGATCCCGGTCGACGCGCCCGTCCGTCGGCCGGTCATGAGACCCATCATCCCGTCGCCGCTGAACATCTCCGCGTTCAGGCGGTCCGTGATCTCGTCGTAGATCCGCTGGTACGCGACGCAGTGGGGATCGACACCGGTCACCTCTCCACCCGTCGGGACGATCGCGTTGTACGGGCACCCCCCGCGGCAGTACCGGACATGCCGGCAGGAGCCGCAGTGCTCGTCCACGAATGTTTTGAACGCGGAGAGGCGCTGCCAGGCTGGCGTCGCCTCAAGGTCGGCCCTGCACGGGTTCTCCTGGACCGAGCCCATCCGCCAGTCCTCCATCCCGACGAAGCGATAGCACGGGTAGATGCCACCGTCCGGGCCGACGGCAAAGGTGGTGCCGGCGCAGTCGGCGAAGGTGCAGACCGTGCCCCGCCGGACGAAGACTGCCTTGACCAGGTCGTCGATGTTCATCACCCGGAGGGTGTCGGGGTGGGCGAGGTACTCGTCGAGGAGATAGACCATGAGCTCCCCATAGTCCTCGGGCGGTAGGGCGTACGGCTCGGGTCGATCGTCGCGGAGCGAGGGGAGGGCCGGATGGACCTTCATCACGAAGCCGTTCTCGCGGAAGTATCTGACGATCGCGTCCCTCTTCGGCGCCGACTGTGCCGTAAAGGTGCAGATGACGCTCACCTGGAGCCCGTGGCGCCGGGCAGTCTCCATCCCCACGCGGTTCCGCTCGGTGTAGCCCTTCCCGCGCTGGGCGTCGTTGAGCTCGGGGGGGCCGTCCAGGCTCGTCCCGATCGGCACGTTGTACGCCGCGAGCACGGCGGCCGTTCGGTCGTCGAGGAGCCACAGGTTGGACTGCATCGCAAAAGCGACGGTCCTGGGGGCGAGCCCCTCCGCGATCATCGGGAGGGCGGCCTCGTAGAACTCGGGGCCTGCGACGAGTGGCTCGCCCCCGTGGAACGTGACGGTGACCGGGTTGTCGTTCAGCCCGGCAAGCCAGTCGACGGCGGCGCGAACCGTCTCGAGCCCCATCACCGGGCCCGTGTGTTCGCTCGACCAGCAGTACGAGCACTTCGCCGGGCAGCGGAGCGTCGGGATGATCATGAGATGAAAGGGGGTCTTCATGGTAACCAGGGAGAGGGCGTGCTGTCGTTCGGGGCCGGAGAGAGAGGAGCCAGGGGCCGGCTCACCCGGTGGGGACGGTGCCGCCTCCGGATACAGGTATGTCATCGGAACGACGATAAAAGGGTTCCCGCCCCCCATGCAGTCCTTTCGGAGGAGTTGACCGACCGGGCAGGACCGGCAGGATGATGAAGCCCTCCGGACGAGAGAGATCGATGACACCTGGTGTCGATCCTGAGAGGGTCCGGACCCTCAACGACGCCGGGTCCCGGGACGGACGGTACGTCCTCTACTGGATGCAGTCCTCCCACCGCACGGAGGAGAACCCCGCGCTCCGGTTTGCCGTCGAACGGGCGGACCGGGCCCACCTGCCGCTCGTCGTCTCGTTCGGCCTCTGGCGACCCTACCCGGAGGCAGGGTTGCGGCACTTCACGTTCATGCTCCAGGGGCTCCGGGAGGTTGCCGCCTCCCTCGAGTCCCGAGGTGTGACATTCGTCCTCGAACTCGAGCGGCCCGACCTGGGCTTTCTCGCCCTCGCGAAGGACGCAGCCCTCGCCGTTGTCGACAGGGGTTACCTCCGGCTGCACCGGGCATGGTACCGGGAGACGGCGGAGCGGTGCCCCTGCACGCTCTTCCAGGTCGAGGCCAACGTGGTGGTGCCCGTTGAGACAGCGAGCGGAAAAGAGGAGTATTCGGCGGCAACCTTCCGCCCGAAGGTGATGCGCCAGCTCGGGAGGTTCCTCCACCCGCTCGGGGACGCATGCCCGGAGCGGTCGTCTCTCGCCCTCGATCTCCCCTCGCTCGCCGGGGACTCCATGGACGCGCTCCTCTCCCGGCTCGAAGCGGACCCAGGTGTCCCGCCGTCGGAGCGGTTCGTCGGCGGCTCGAGCGAGGCGATGCGCCGGTTCGAAGAGTTCCTGGACCGCCGCCTCGATGGGTTCGCCGAGGCGCGCCGCGACCCCGGGGGAGACGGGGCCTCGGGGATGAGCCCGTACCTCCACTATGGGCAGGTCTCACCCTCCGCCCTCGCCCACCGTGCCCTGGAGCGGGCGGGGGACGGGGCGGCGGCGTTCATCGAAGAACTGGTCGTGCGCCGCGAACTTGCCGTGAACTTCGTCCGGTACAACGACCATTACGACTCACTCGGTGCGCTGCCCGCGTGGGCGCAGCATACGCTCGCCCTCCACCGGGACGACCCCCGCGAGGTGGTCTACGCGCCGGCCGAGCTCGAGCGGAGCGCGACCCACGACCCCTACTGGAACGCCGCCCAGCGGGAACTGGTGACGACCGGGATGATGCAGGGCTACATGCGCATGTACTGGGGAAAGAAGATCCTGGAGTGGTCCAGGACACCGGAGGAGGCGTACGCGACCACCCTTGCCCTCAACAACACCTTCGGCCTGGACGGGCGGGACCCCGGCGGGTACGCCGGGGTTGCCTGGTGTTTCGGCAAGCATGACCGGCCCTGGAAGGAGCGCCCGGTCTTCGGGACCGTGCGATACATGAACGCCCGGGGCCTCGAGCGAAAGTTCCACATGAACCGCTACCTTGAGCGGGTCGGACTGCCGGATTGACAGGGAGGAACGGCGACGAGGGGGGGGGCTCTACGTGGCCTGCTCCTCCGGGAAGCGGTAGTAACCCGGGGGCACCCAGATCTCGAACCGGGCACCTTCGCCCGGGATCCCGTTCTCTTCGATCGTCATACCGGAGAGGGTGAGGAACTCGCGGACGAAGAAGAGGCCGAACTTCCCCTTCCCCCCCGAGACCCGTTCGAAGATCCCCTCCTTCTCTCCGGCGGGGATGCCGGCGCCGTCGTCGGTGCAGACCAGCACCAGACCCTCCGGGGTCTCCCGGCAGCCAAAGGTGATCCGGGTGATCCGGCCCCCGTGTATTCGTGCGTTCTCGATCAGGTTGGAGAAGACCCGCTCGATCAGCGGGTCGGAGTAGAGGTCGAGCCCGTGGAGGTCGCATTCGATGACGACGCCGGTCTCCAGGTTTACAAGCGACTGCTGCATCCTGATCGTCCTCTCGACCGGGATCCACCGGGACTGGTCGACGCCCATCTGCTGGTAGTCCTTGGTCTTCCTGATCAGGTTGTGGAGCGATTCCAGCACCGTCCGCTCCCTCTCGACGACCGAGAGGCGATGGGGCTCGTCCGCGCTCTTCCTGCTCAGTTCGACGTACCCCCGCAGCCCGGTGATCTTGTTCTGGATGTCCTGGTAGGTGACGTCCGTCATCAGCGACAGTTTCCGGTTGGCGAGCCGGATCCGCTCCTCGGCCTTTTTCCGCTCGGTGATGTCGCGGACGATCGCCCACATCCCCTCGGGGCGCCCGTCCTCGTCCACGGTCAGTGTGGTCCGGAGCTCCACCGGGACGAATGTACCATCTCGCCGGCGGTATTCCTTCTCGTAGACTTCCGAGTACCCCAGGGGCAGGATCTGCGTCTGGATCAGCTCCCGTTCCTGAGCGTTCCATCGCTCAGGTGTGATGTCCAGGTACGTCATCTCGGCCAGTTCTTCATCGGAGTAACCAAGCATCTCCCGGAACGACCGGTTGTACTCCAGGATACACCCGTCCATGTCAACCCGGACGAACGCGTCCATCATGCTGTCGTACAGGTTCCGGTAGCGGCGTTCGGACTCGCGAAGGCGCTCCTCCGCCCGCATCCGGTCGGTGATGTCCTCGGCGATCCCGACCAGGTAGAGTGGCTCGCCATCGCTGGAGAAGACCGTGATCTTCTTGGTATGCAGGGTTCGCTCCCCCATCCTGCGGGTCATGATCGTCTCCCGGGGGATGTCCACCACCGCCTGCCCGGTGAGCACCTCCCGGTCCATCTCCGTGAAGCGATCCGCATCAGCTCGTGGGAAGAGGTCGTGGTCGCTCTTTCCCACCATCTCCTCGCGCCGGATGCCGAGAAGATCCTCACCCGCCCGGTTCACCCGGACGAACCGGAGGTCTCGTGCGTCCTTGACAAAGATCATGTCGGGGATGTTCTCCACGACCATGTCGAGAAACTGCCCCTGGACCCGCAGCTCGTCCTGGACGCGCCGGTGTTCGGCGATCTGCTCCTCGAGCTGCCGCACCTTCTTCTCCAGCTTTCGGAAGAGGACCTCGCTGTACTCTCGCAGGACCTCCATCTCCGCCTCCTGCGGCACAGGGCCGGGGGGTGGAGTGGGAGAGGAACTCAGCCGGGCCTCGTCGAGCACCTCGCGTACGATCCCCAGCAGTACGTCGGGGGGCTGCGGTTTGATCACGAACCGGTCCGCGCCGAGGCTGAGGGCGAACCGCTCGTCCCGCGCATCGGTGTACGTGGCGGTGTAGAAGATAAACGGGATCTTCTGGAACCGCTCGTCCGTTCGCCACCGCCGGCAGAGTTCGAACCCGTCCATCGTCGGCATCAGGATGTCCGCGATCACGATGTCAGGGAGCGTCCGTGCCGCCGCCTCGAGGGCCTCGGCGCCGTTTTTGGCCGACTCCACCATGAAACCGTTCCCCACCAGGATCGACTCCAGCAGGTAGAGGTTCTGGGGATTATCGTCCGCGATCAGGACCTTCGTCAACGGACGCCTCCCCCCACCGGTGCCTTCCCGAGGTGGGACGCGATCTCCTCGGCGAACGTCGTCGGGTTGATCGGCTTCTCGATGTACCCGGTGCAACCAGCGGCGAGCGCTTTCTCGCGGTCCCCCGCCATCGCGTACGACGTCAGGGCGACGACAGGAACATCGACGAGCCCGGGGATGGTGCGCAGCTCCCGGGCCGTCGCGTACCCGTCCATCACCGGGAGCTGGATGTCGAGAAGGATGAGCCGGGGATCGATGGTTCGGGCGAGCTCGACACCCTCCAGGCCGTCCTTCGCCCGCACCACCTCGTAGCCGTTCGCCTCCAGGATGTAGTTCACGAGATAGAAGTTCTGGTCGTTGTCCTCTACGTATAAAACCCGGGTCGTCATCTCTCCCCTCCGTCAGCGGGCAGCCGGACGCTGAAGGTGCTGCCCCTCCCCACTTCGCTCTCCACCGTGATCGTCCCTCCCATCTTCTCCACGAGCCTCCTGGAGATCGAGAGCCCGAGCCCGGTGCCCTCGTACCGCCGTGTCAGGCCCGTATCCACCTGGCTGAACGGCTGGAAGAGCCCGGAGAGGTCCTTCTCCGAGATCCCGATCCCCGTGTCCGCGATGCTGGTCACCAGATGGTCCCCCTGACGCGAGCACTCGACCCGGACACGACCCTGATCCGTAAACTTGACGGCGTTGCTTAAAAGGTTGAGGAAGACCTGCTCGACGCGCCTCCGGTCTCCCCGCACCTCACCCGCCCCGGGGTCGACCGCCATCTCGACCGGGAGCCCCTTTTTATCGGCGAGCGGTCGGATGGTGGCGACCGCCTTCGTGATCACGGCGGGGATCGAGACGAGTTCGTCCGCGAGGGTGAACTCCCCCGCCTCGATCTTCGAGATGTCCAGGACGTCGTTAATCAGGGCGAGCAGGTGCTCGGAGCTGTCGTAGACCATGCCCAGTTGCTTCTTCTGTTCGGGGTTGAGCGGACCGGCCAGCTCCTGGAGAAGGATGCCCGAGAACCCGATGATCGAGTTGAGCGGCGTCCGCAGCTCGTGGGACATGGTGGCGAGAAACGCGGACTTGAGCCGGTCGGTCGATTCTGCCTGCTCCTTGGCGAGGGCCAGGTCCCGCGTCCGCTCCGCGACGATCTCCTCGAGGTTGTCGCGGTTCGCCTGCAGCTCGGCGAGCGCCTCTCGCCGACCCCGCTCCTCGGCGCCGATCTTCTCCACCATCGCCCGGAACGACTGGCCCAACAGTGCAATCTCTCCTGACCCGGTCACCCGGATCTCCTGGTCGAGATCGCCCGTCTCGGCTATCCTTCGGCTCACCTGGGTGAGGCTGGAGAGCGGGTGGATCACCAGGTACTCCAGGCCGACAAGGGTGAGGGCAATCAGCAGACCGAGGGCGAGGACCACGAAGAGGAGGACGCTGCGGATCGAGTCGTTCACCCTCTGCCCCATCACGTCGAACGGCACGTACGTGCCGATCTTCCAGCCGAGCTCGGGCGAGGTGTAGTGGACGAGGTACCGGTCCTCGAGGGTCACCACCCCCTCGTCAGCCTCGAGGAAGGAATGGGCCTGGTCGCCGAGGATGGTCTCGACGTCGCCGAAGAGGAGCGATGTTTCCTGAGCGGCGAGGACCGTTCCGTCCTGATCGACGAGGAGCATCTCGCCGCCACCCGCCCTGCTGACGGAGGAGAGGTAGCTGGCCAGGTTGTCGAGCGTGATGTCGGCGCCGATCACCCCGTAGACTGTCCCGTTCGTGTCGACCAGGGCCGTTACGATCCCAATGTTGGCATCCGGCGTCGTGACCGCACGGTAGGGCTCGGTCTTCACCACCTGGAACGGGTTCGCCCTGCCCAGCACGTACCAGGGACGGTCTCGGGGGTCGTACGCGGTTGGGCGGGCCCGGGGGAACGAACGAACGAACGCCCCGTTCTCCCGGCCCATGTAGACCGAGCTGACGTACGGGTGGGAGTCCTGGTACCCCTGGAAGAGGTCGATGATCGCCTGCTCCTGCGGGGTGATGGCATACTCGAAGGTCTCCTCGGTGGCGTTGAGGAAGCTGGTGAACCGGGCGTCGTCCCGCGTCCGGACGACCGGGTTCATTGAGAGTTCCAGGACGTCATACCGGGACTCGTTCATGAAGCTCGAGAGGGCGAAGTCGATGTGCCTGAGCTGGACGATGGACTCCGCAGAGACGGCCTCCAGGTGCTGGGCCTGGAGTGTCATCGGCAGCAGCCCACCCACCAGTACGACCACCAGGACGGCGATGATCAGGTAGAGGAGAAGGACCCTCGAACGGAGTGTCATCCGGGACGTGCACCCAGCTGAAGAGATGCTATCTCAGAACAGGGACTTATTCTTTCGGTTTTATTGGGATACCGGGCCGGCGCGAACGCGCTGCCAGAAGGGGTCGAACAGGTTAACTAAACGTCGTGATTCAAGACAGGCAACATCCGATAACTCCAGTGATGTCCCGGCCATACGGTGCAGCCGGGCATCGTCCCTCTCCATCCCGATCACACCAGCAGAGCACCACCACCGCCGGTCGGCCCGTCTCCCTCACGGGTCCGCCCGGGCACGGTCACCCGCTTCTTCCCCAGTCCTGTTCGAGCAGGACGTACGGGGCCCGCTGCATCCCCGCCCGGATGTAGGCCTCCTGCGCCGCCCGATTCCGAGATTCGACGTAGAGCCGGAGGCCGGTCACGTCCTCGCTGGCCCTCGCCATACTCTCGACCGTCTGGAAGAGCCGGAGAAAGATCCCCCGGCGCCTCGCCTCGGGCCGGACATACACCGACTGGATCCACCAGAACAACCCGTTCCGGTAGTCCGACCATTCGAAGGTGACCATGCACTGCCCGACGACGGCGCCGTCGAACTCGGCGACCAGGTAGAACCCGCGGGACGGGTCGCCCAGGACCGCCCGGACGCCGGCGAGGGCGTTTGCCGGGTTGAGAATCCACTCCTCGGTCTCGAGGGCGGTCGCACAGTTGCCGGCTGAGATGAACTCCGCATCGGCCGGGAGGGCGAGTCGGACCGTGATCTCCATGAAGAGAGCTCGACCTCGTTCGGTATAGTTGTACCATCCACCCTTCCCCGGCAGGCGCCGCAGCCAACCCTGCAGCTTTTTTACCCGCGGGGGGGACTGTATTGGTATCATGGCCCCGCACGCTCCTGCTGGCTCGCCGTCATCGGTCCCCTCCCGGGGACCGGAGGAGCGGGGGCGATCCTTCTCATTCTATGTCTCTGTCGCGATCTTCCTCGTGATCGTGGGCGCCGTCCTCTACATGCTCGCCTCGGGCCTGATGCATGGGTCGGAGGAGCGGGACTTCGAACTGGCCATTACCCCCTCGGGGGGGTCGATCGCGGCTGGCGAGCGGATGAACGTGGAGGTCCGGATCTCGCTCCTCCGGTCCGGCCCCTCGTTCTTCGAGTACGACCTGCCGGTCACGCTCCACGCTGAGGAGGTGCCGGAGGGGATCTACGTCACCTTCAACCCGGCAACCGACCTCCCGGACCCGCAGTTCACCTCGCGGATGCTGGTCGCCCACGCGGGGGCGGCGCCGGGGACGTATTCCTTCCAGGTGCACGCTACCGGGACTGACGGGCGAAGCCTCTCCCTGCCGTTCCAGCTCCAGGTCACCGGCACCGCGCCGAGCACGACCGCCGCCCGATAGGCCTTTCTCGTCAGGCGACGCAGTTCGACGGGACGAGGACAGGCGGAGTGCCCGACCGCCCCCGGGTCGGGCTCGGGGGCGAGGGCGTCCTCCGCACGACGAACCGGGAGACGGAGGCGGGAGCGGTGCTTGCCGAGGCCCTCGAGCGCGGAATTCGCTACTTCGACTCCGCCCGGGCATACGCGTCGAGCGAGATCTACCATGGCGGGTTCTGGTCGGAGCGGCCGGCACGGCGGGACGGGGCCTTCGTCGCGAGCAAGTCGGCGAGCCGGTCATACCCCGGGGCGATCGCAGACTTAAAACAGACCCTTTCCCGGATGCAGACCGATTACCTGGACCTGTGGCAGATCCACGACCTGCGGACGCGCCCGGAGATGCGGGAGTGCGAAGGGCCGAACGGCGCGCTCAGGGCCTTTCTCGAGGCGAAGGAGGCGGGCCTCGTCCGTCATATCGGTGTCACCGGGCACCACGACCCGGCGGTCCTGGCCGAGGTGGTCGAACGCTGGCCGGTCGACACGGTGCTCCTGCCGGTCAACCCCGTCGAGGCCGTTCTCGGCGGGTTCGTCGACCGTGTCCTTGAGACCGCGCTCGACGCCGGGGTCACCCCGATCGCGATGAAGGTGCTGGGCCGGGGCCGCTACGTGGCGCCAGAAGGGGGGATCACCGCCGAGGTGCTCGTCCGGTTCGCCCTCACGTACTCCATCGGCCTGGCGGTCGTCGGGTGCGAGACGCCCGACGAGGTGGCGGGCCTGGTCCGGGCGGCCGCCGCCGGACCGCTCGAGGAGGGGGACGCGGGAGCGCTGGTCGAGGCATTCAGACCGGCGGCCCGGCGGCTCGCGTTCTACCGGGGCGTGCTCTAGGCCCACGGGAGAAAGTGGGGTACGGGCTCAGGAGGGTGGGTCCCGCCGCATTGGGCAGACGCCGCACCCGACCATCTCACCGAAGCAGAACGCGAGCCGCTCGCGGATCGTCGGAGGAAGGGCCCGCTCCTCGACCGGCGAAAAGCCGAAGGTGCCGTAGAACCCGATCAGCGGGATCGTGGAGTGGAGCCAGAGGGGCTCGTGCCCGACACGGTCGATCATGGCCTGGACGAGCTGCCGGGCGAGGCCGAGACCCCGGTGCGCCTCTGAGACGAAGACGCCGTCCACCTCGATCCCGTCGGCGTGATGCCTGGCCCGCGTCGTGCCCGCAAGCGTCCCGTCGACGAATGCGCCGAGGACACGGTCGATCGCCCGGTCGGTCTGCTGCCCGCGGTACTGTTCCCAGAGCCGGTCGACGAGGACGAACTCATCGGGCTCGAGCTCGCGGATGGTCACAGCCATGATGAACTCACGGCGGGCGAAGGGATATAGACGCCGGTGCAATCATCATCGTTTTTTACCTTCAGAGGTCGAATGCCACGTATGAACCCGCGGGAGCTCCTCGGCGCGTGGAAGCGGCCGGCGATCGTCGGGGTGACGGCAGCGGCCACCCTGCTCGTCAACCTCGCGGGGGTCCTCCTCGCCGGGGTGACGGTCGTCCTCCCACACCTCCTCTACCTCCCGATCGCCCTGGCCGGGTACTGGTACCCGCGATGGGGGATCGCCATATCGGTCGCGATCGCGGGCGCCTACGCTGCATTCGCCCTCCCGCTCATGCCAGGCGAAGCCGTGGCGATCTGCGCCCGGGCGGTGACGCTCGTCGCGATCGGGGCGCTGATCGCGTACCTCTCCCGCCGGCTCCGGATCCAGGAGGCGCTCTACCGGGGGCTCTACGACCACTCGGTCTCCGGGATCCTCCTGCTCGGGGCTGACGGCCGGATCGAGGACGCGAACCTCCGTGCCGCCGCCCTGGTCGGACAGGCGCCGGGGGAGCTGCAGGAACGGCCATTCGGGGAGTATGCGACCGACCGTGAGGCGGCTGACCGCTTTCTCCTGGCCCTGGGCCGGGGACCGGTCGAGGAGCAGGAGCTGTCCCTGGTCCGTGATGATGGGCGGACGGTCCACTGCCTGGCCTCCGGGGCGCCGCTCGGCCCCGATCGCCGGGTCGTCACCCTGGCGGATATGACCGGCCTGCACCTCACCAGGAGGGCGCTCGAGGCGGCGAACCGAACGATGGCCCACCTCGCCGGGATCCTCGACCGAGATCTTGCGGCTGCGGTGCGCGACCTGGAGGCGTGCCTCGCCCGCGTCCGCGTCGAGATCGCCGACCCGGAGGTGCTCGCCCTCCTCCGCCCGCTCGGGGAGCGGATCGGGGGCCTCCAGCGACGGGGCGAGGTCTCCCGAGAGTTCCGGGTCCTGGGAACCCGTCCCCCCGCATGGCAGCCTGTCCAGGATGCCGTCGAGGAGGCCCGGGCCCGCCTCGATCCGGGGCCGGTCGCGGTCCGGGCCTGGACCTCGCGGCTCGAGGTCTATGCCGACCCGGCTCTCCCGGTCGCCCTCTACCACCTCCTCGACAACGCGACCCGCCAGGGTACGGGGGCAACCGCGGTCGTCGTCAGTTACCATCAGGGACCCGACGGCTGCCGCGTCGTGGTCGAAGACGACGGGTGCGGAGTCCCACCCGACGACCGAGAACACCTCTTCGAGCCGACGGGCGAGCGGTACGGCCACGGGCTCTACCTGGCTCGTGAGATCCTTGGGATCACCGGGATCACCATCGGCGAAGAGGGAACGGAGAAGGGAGCCCGGTTCGTTATCACGGTCCCGCTCGAGGAGTGCCGCATATCATGACCTGGGACCGCGTGCTGGTCGCCACCGACCTCTCGGAGGAGAGTACCCGGGCCGCCGACGCCTGTTCCGGACTCCCGGGACGACCCCACATCGTCCTCGTCCTCGTGGCGGACGGGGGTGACCGTGCCGGTGCGCTCGAGGCCGAGGCGGCCCGCCTCCTGGAACGGGGAGTGGACGCCACGGCCAGGGTCGTCGAACGGGACGGTCGGACGGTGGCGAACGCCCTCGTCGAGGCGGCGCGGGAGGAGGGGGCGAACCTGCTGGTGGTCGGAGCCCGGGGGCGCGGGCGGGCGGTCGACCGCCTGCTTGGCTCCGTCTCGGAGGCGGTTCTCCGGGGAGGGCGGTCCGACGTCCTCGTCGTCCGAGGGCGGACGAACGGCCCCCTCCTCTCCCGTGTCCTGGTCTCGACCGACCTCTCCGCCACCTCGGTCGACGCGGCGCGCCGACTCGTGGCCGGCGGCGGGATCGGCGGCGGGGTCCTCCTCCACGTCGGGCCCGATGCCCCGGAAGGGCTCGCAGCGCTCTCGGAAGAGCTCGGCCTCGTTCCACTCCAGCGGCCAGGGGAGGTCGTCCCGGTCGTCATCGAGGCCGCCATCGACGAGCGGGCGACCCTCATCGCCCTCTGCCGTGCGGGGGGTCGCGACGCGGCGGCCGGGGTGGGCCTCGGGCCCGTTGCGGAGGGTGTGGCCCTCACCGCCCCCTGCCCGGTCCTCGTCGCCTGTCCCCGGGCCGCGCTGGCGGTCCATGTCCGGGAGCTCCTCTCGGCGGAGTTCCCGCTCGCCGACGAGGTCTGGCGCGACTACCACGAGACCCGTGGAGACCCCGGGATCGACCGGGTATTCGGCGTCTTCGTCGATCAGAACCTCGTCGCGCTCGCCCGGTGCCGGCGCCACACCGACGGATACGAGGTGGACGCCATCTTCACGCCGACACCGTTCCGGGGCCGGGGGTACGCCAACCGGGTCGTCGGGGCCCTGGTCGAGGCCTGCCAGAACGAGGACCTCTACATGCACGCGGTCCACGGGCTCGAGGAGTTCTACGGCCGGTTTGGCTTCGTCCCGATCCCCGAGAGCCGGCTGCCGCCGACGATCAGGAGCCGGTACGCCTGGGCGACCGGGGATATGGAATCAGCCGGAGTGACGCCGATGCACCGGCCGGCGGGATGGTTCGCCCGGGCTGGGCGGGACGGGCAGGTGTAGATGGCCGCCCCCACCCTGCCCCGGCGGTGTCCATGACTTCACCCGTCACGGTCTCGGGGCTGGTTGCGGCCCACAGGTGTCCGCTCCGGTTCTGGAACGAGCTCGACCGGCCCCCCGCTGAGTCCGTCCGCTACGCGGTCGCGAAGCAGGTCGCCGCCCACCTCGGCGACAGCCTGGAACCCGCCCGGATCTGGGACGAGCTCACCTGCGTCCTCCCCGGGGTCGACCCCGGGGCACGGGCACTGGTCGAGGCGTGGACGACCGCCTGCCGCGAAATCCGTCCGCCACCGTTCGAGTTGAGAGACCGTGCCGTCCGGTCAGAGCGGCTCGGAATCGTGGGCCAGGTGGACGGGGTCGCCCCGGACCTCTCCTCGTGCGCCATCGTCCGGGCAGCGGACGCCCCCGCCTTCGGCGTGACGTCCGCCGACCGTGTCCGGGCCGCCGCGTACGCACTCTGCCTGGAGGAGGAGCGGGGCCGGCCCCTGGAGTCGGTCCACCTGATCTACATCCCCACGGGGACGGGGCGCCGCTACACCCCGCAGCCCCGTGACCGGCGGGCCGTGCTCCGAGCCCTCGAGACCGCCCGGCGGGTCCAGGAGGGGCGCCTCCCACCCAGGCCGTCCGACGCCCCCTGCAGCCGCTGCCCGCACGCAGGGACGTGCGCCGGCGGGGCCCGGAGCGGCCGGTCGATCCTCTGAGCAGGGCAGAGGGGCGAAGAAGAACTCTTATCCTGTTTCTGGCGACACCCTCTGCTGATACCAATGAGACGGACCGTCATCCTCACCCTGCTCCTCTTCCTCCTCTGTGGGGGGTCACATGCCGTCGCACCGGACCTCGCGGCCTTCGCGTCAGTGTTCGACGCGGAGGGCTTCGTTGTCCAGGAGGGGAAGCTCGAGACCTACGATGTGGCTGCGATGGTCGATGCCGGTCTCGCTCCCAGTTGCTACGCCAACAACCCGACCGCCCCCTACATGGTCTATAAGCTTCCGAAAGGACCGGGGCAGACCGTGAACAACACAATCACCGACGCGCCCATCCGCCCCGAGAACCGGGGGCTCTGGGTGGACAACCGGCTCCGGCAGGACGAGGTCCTGGTCCTTTTCGGCGAGACACCGCCGGCGTGCGCTTACTTCTCGTACCGCACCTACCTCGCAAACCGGTTCTTCCCCGGCGACCCGTTCGGAGACGGGGGGGCAGCCCGGCGGGTCTTCGCGAGCCTCGGGGACACGATCAACAACCTGGACGTGCGTCTCGCCGACGGTACGGCCGGACCCTTCAACGGCTCCGTCATCGTCGTGAGCGCAGCCAACCGTAAATCGGCCGCCCGGGTTCATGCCGTGCTCGAACGGACGGGCTTCCCGGCGGAACGGGTGAACGACGACGTCGTCCCCGCCGCCCTGGTCCGCATGGGGTTCAATGAACGCGACGACTCGTTCATGCTCCTTCACCGGGTCGCCCTCTTCCAGGACGCGGCCGCAGGAGAGGCGTACATGAACCGTTCGTTCCCCGTGCTGCGGCTGACGCCGAAGACCGTGATGCCAGCGGACCCGTACCCGGTCCCGACCCTCGCCGTCCGTGGGAGTGGCAACACCTCGGAGATCGACCTGCTCCCCGCCCTCGACCGGCTCCGGGACGCGATCCTCGCCCGGCACGGGACAGAGAAGGCGACCGAACCCGAGACCTCGATCTGGATCGGGGAGGGCTACGACGGAATCCAGCGCGGCATCGACGTCCTCGGCGAGGTCCGCGATACAGTCTACCTCCGGACCGGTGAGTTCGTCCTCGGGCAGGACGACGTCGCCGTCTTCTACGGGGTGAACCACGCCGCGACCGGCCGGGCGCGGTATGCGAACCTCGGTGTCTACGGCACACGGCTGCTGAACGGGCTTGCCGGCGTCTCCGACCGCGAGTTCGGCAACACCGCCGGCGAGTACCTGCCCGGCGACCCTGCCGCCCCACTCCTCTATGTCTGGACGCTTTCGCGGAAACCTGGAACAGCGAACACCACGGTGGTGCCGACCGTCCCCGGGGCCCGGGGCATCCCGCTCGACGAGCCGCTCTTCGCGGGGTTCAGGGCCTACCAGGACCCGGCGACCGGGGTGGGGCCCCTCTGGGCCGAACTCGCGTATGACCGGGTGATCGTCTTCGATGGCAGAGAACCGGGTGGCGGGCCGTCGTCGACCGTGCCCCCGACGACGCCCGGACCGGGCCCGACAGGCCGGGAGAGACCATATCGCCCCGCCTCGCCCTGGGCGGGGGCCTGAACCGTCCCTTCAGGCCCCCGAGAGGAGCGTCGTCGAGCGGATGAACTCGCCGACCGGCTCCCGGCTGGTGCCGACCACCAGCCATCTTTCGTCGCCGTGCGCCTCCAGGACACCCGCCGCCTCGATCGCCTCGCCCCGGAGCGCCTGGCCCGCGTAGGTATGGGTGAACGAGAGGACGCGGGAGACCGAGGGGTGGTCGACCACGTAGATCGCCGGGACGTCGTAGGCGAGCGAGGCGTCCGTGACGGTGGCCTCGATACGCTCCCTGCCGAGGACCGGGCCCTTCGGCACCGGGCGGGGGTCGATCGCGGCGTGGTCCCGGGAGAAGAGGAGGTCGAAGTAGGTCCCCGCGACCTGGCCCCGGTTCCACTTCCGGGCCTCGTGCCGCCGGAACTCCTCGAACGAGAGCTCAGGACGGCGCTTCGCGTAGACCCGCTGCCAGAGGTCCTCCGAGAGGTCGTCCACCAGCCCCTCCCGGATCGCCCCGGGGAGGCGCACCCGTGCCCGGTCGAAGGAGTCGCCGTAGACGACGAGGTCGATGTCGGAGGTGGGCCCCTCGAGGCCGACGAGGAGCGAGCCCGTGCACCCGGCGGTCCCCGGTTCGAGCCGGAGGGCGTCTGCAAGCCGCCGCACCCGCTCGTCGCGAGCGAGCACCTCTGGAAAGACCTCCTCCGGCCGGTGGACAGCCACGATCTCGTCGAGCGGCACCCGGCAGAGGAGGTCGAGGTAGGCGGGCTTCTCGGCGGCGACGCGGGCGAAGGCCTCGGCGAAGTCGAGCTTGCGGTAGCGCACCCCGCTCCCGCGCCGGATGCGGTCACCCGTCGGGTCCGGGACGTAGCGGAGGACGCACCCTGCCCGCTCCTCGTTGTCGTAGGCGGCAACCGCGTAGAGCCATCCGTCCTGATCCTCGACGAAGTCCCGAAGGCGCAGCGGCCGGCTCATCGGCCCCTCAGGAAGGCGACCGCCTCGTCCAGGCCGGCACCCGGCCGGACGATCGTCCGGTTCACCAGGTCGACCACGGTAGAGGGGGTCCCGGGAAGGCGGCCCGCGTCGATCGTGTAGTCCCGGTAGCAGTGGACGTCGTTGATGGTCGCAGGGTCGGGGGCGCCGTGCGTGTTGGCCGACGTCGCCGTTATCGGGGCATCGAACCGCTGCAGCAGTTCGGTGGCGATCGGGTGGGACGGCATCCGGATGCCGATCAGGCCGGTGCCGCAGTGGAGCTGGACGGGCAGGAGCGGCCGGGCTTCGATGAGGACCGTGTACGGCCCGGGAAGGAACCGATCGATGAACTCCTCGGCGAGGGGACCAATCCGAGCGACGGCGCCGAGCATCTCAAGGTCGGCGACCGCGATCGCGATCGGCTGCGAGAGCGGGCGGTGCTTCGAGTCGTAGACCGAGCGGATCGCCTCGTCCGAGAGAGCGTCGGCCCCGAGGCCGTAGACGGTCTCGGTCGGGTAGACCACCAGGCCGTCGTGCATCAGCACCTGGACGGCCCGCTCCACCTGGTCCATCACGCCACCTCAACCGGAGCCAGGAGGCCGGGCATCAGAATCGCCTCCCCCTGACCCGCTCGATGTTGAACCGCCCCTTGCTCGAGACATGCATCACCGCGAAGACGCCGGCCTGGATCGGATCGGTCACCACCAGGTCCGCATGATCAGGCACGCTGCCGGCCATGTTCAGGGCGATCACCGGGATCCCGGCCTCCCGGACCCGGTCCACCGCGACCGAGACATCGCCGCCCATCAGGGAGCCGGCCAGCACCAGGATCGAGGCCCGGGGCAGGCGAGCCACCGCGTCGACGGCGACCGAGAGGCTCTCCTCCCCGACGAGCGGGATCGTATCGACCGAGATCCGCTCGCCCCGGATGTTGTGCCGGTCCGCCTCGTTCACGGCGCCGAGTGCGACCTGGGCGACCTGCGCCCCGCCGCCGATGATGATGACGCGCGAGCCGTAGATCATGGAGAAGGGGTCGCACGCGGTCGCCGAGCAGACGGACGGGACCCGGCAGAGGTCGGCGATCAGCGACCCGGGGTCGACCGCCTCCTCGTACTCGAAGTAGAGCTCGCCCAGGCCCGCCATCGGACCCGAGTCGAAGGTCTCGTGGTGGATCATCAGGATATTGGCACCGTGATCGGCCACCACCGTCGCGATATCCCGAAGCACCCCCTTCTGGTTCTCCGCGATCAGGCGGATGGCGTGGAGCGGCGCGTCCCCATCGGTCATTTCACGATCAGGTGGACGGGGATCGGCATTCAGGCTTGTGGTGGAGGGCCGGAGAGAAAAGAGATGGGATGGGTTCAGGCCAGCATCACCGGGTCTTCTGCCGGCACGGCACTGTCGTAGACGAGGGTGACGTACCGGGCGACGAAGATCGAGAGCGCCGGTGAGAGGGCGACGAAGAGGATGAACCCGATGCCGAGCGTGAGCACCCCGACGAGCATCATCACGAAGACGAACGCCAGGATAGCGATGTAGAGCGCGATCAGCGCGATGATGTACGAGCCCCAGCCGATCCGGCCGATATGGTCGAGGATCGCCTGGAAGTTGAACGCCTCGCCGAACGAGTCGGTGCGGGCGAACCGCACCGAGGCGATGAGCGAGACGAGCGAGATCGCGATCGAGAGGACAAGCTGGAGAATCGAGAGCACGGCGAAGATGAGCATCGCGGCGCCGCCCGCCGTCCCGTCGATCGACCCCTCGGGTCCGGAGACGACGGAGGCGGGGATGAAGAACGCCAGGTTGAGCGCGATCGAGATGATGATCACCGGGATCGCGTACACGAGCTGGACAACGAAGAGCTTGATCCCGTCGATAAAGACCTGGATCCAGTCCTGGGGGTCGGGCGGCGTCCTCTCGCCGCGGTAGACAAGGAGCGTGTATCCAAGCATGATCGGGAAGACGATCGTGCCGATGAGCAGTATCAGCCAGCGGAGCCACTTTCCAAGGAGCGCCGCCTTCGTGTACTCGAAGGCGTCGCCGAGCGTCGTGCCGATCTCCATCGATAGAAACCTCGTGAGAACTCTCGACGAGTGACTACTTGAGGGTGACGAAAAACTCCTTAAAAAAGGGGGGGGATCAGTTCGGCGCTGTGACGCTGTCGTAGATCTGCGTGATGTACCGGGACGCGAAGATCGAGAAAGCCGGCGCCAGGATGATCGTAAGGATCCAGCCCAGGATCGGGATCACCCCAAGGACTGCGTTCACCACACCGATGACCACCATCAGGATCACCAGGGCGATCACGTAGGGCCCCCAGCCGATCCGGCCGATGTGCTCCAGGATCGCCCTGAAGTTGAACGCCTCGCCGAACGAGTCGGTGCGGGCGAACCGGACGCCTGCGATCGTGGAGAAGAGCGCGATGATGATCGCGACCACGAACATGATCAGGCCGCCGACGAACAGTCCCCCCGCCCCCGCGGCAGCCGCCGCATCGGATCCGGACATCAGCAGGGCGGCAGAGCTGCCCATGAAGATCACACCGACAATGATCACCGGGATCGCCCAGATCAGCTGGACGATGAAGAGCTTGATCCCGTCCACGAAGAGCCCGACCAGGTCGTCTGTTTCGGGGGGCGTCCGGGCACCGCGGTAGATCCGGAGCCCGTAGCCCGCCAGGATCGGGAAGATGATCGTCCCGATGATCAGGATCAGCCACCGCATGTAGTTGTCGAGGAGCGCCGCCTTGACATAATCAAGGGCGTCGCCAAGCATCGTGCCATAGTCCATTTGAGAGTCGCCTCACCAGATCCTTGACTACAAAGTATTTATAGGATGACGTCAGCCCGCCACTTACCGACCTCGGGGTCGCCCACCCTACCGCCGTGATTTTGAAAAACCGCTCGGAGAAATGCTCTGACCGGAGAGATCTGCCGACCGCCTTTATCCGGGGTGAAGTCCCACCCGTACTCATGGCCGGCCCGGTCGACCTCGCGGAACGTACCGACGAGCTCCGCCGCCGGCTCATCGACCATGGATACCGCTCCTCGGAGCCGGTCACGATCCAGCACGGGGTGCAGTTCCGGGTCGGCGATGGAGGCGTGGTCCGGCTCTACGGACGGAAGGACGGGAGGATCACGGTCGATGCCTCGCAGGTCCGCGACCCCGCCCTCCGTCTCCTGGTGCAGGGGACCGCGGCGTCTGCAGCGGGCGAGTCGGCCGCCGGCCTGCTCGAGCGCTGGCCCCAGGTGGGGGCAGATGAGTCGGGCAAGGGCGACTAT
Source organism: Methanoregulaceae archaeon (assembly GCA_050178135.1). GTDB lineage: Archaea > Halobacteriota > Methanomicrobia > Methanomicrobiales > Methanospirillaceae > UBA288. The sequence goes on from JBFXGJ010000003.1 coordinate 97,977, forward strand.
TTCGGCCCCCTGGTCGCGGCGGCAGTCCGGGTCGACGCGTTCGAGGCCGCGGGCCTTGCCGCCCGGGGTGTGCGGGACTCCAAGACCGTCTCCGACGCCGAGGTCGGGCGGCTCGCCACCATGATCGCCCGGGAGTGCACCACCTCGGTCGAAGTGCTGATGCCTTCCGAGTACAACGCCCGGTACGCGGATCTCGCGGCACGGGGCCGAAACCTGAACGACCTCCTCGCCGGCCTCCATGCAGCCGCGATCGGGCGGGTCACGTCCGGGGGACCGGTCGGGGTCGTGGTCGTCGACCGGTTCTCGGCGACGCCCCGGATCGAGGCGGCGCTCGCCGCGTGCTGCCCGGGCGTTCCGGTCCTGACCGAGGTCGGGGCCGAGGAGCGGACCTCGGTCGCCGCCGCTTCGTGCCTGGCCCGCGCCTATTTTCTGGACGGGCTGGCCGCGCTCTCGGCAGAGATGGGGGTCACCCTCCCGAAGGGGGGCTCCTCACCGGCCGTCGTGCAGGCGGGCCGGCGGCTCGTCGAACGGTCCGGGCCCGATGTCCTCTCCCGGGTGGCGAAGGTCCACTTCCGAACGACCGCCCGGGTGTGGAAGGGCTGATATACCGGCACGACGAGAGAGATGCCGGGGAACCAGCAATGGATCGCTTCGAGGCCTTCACGGCCGCAAACCGCGGGCAGAAGCCCGCGGCCCGCGGTGCCGAGCTGGAGCGGCTCGCCGCCCAGTGCGCCTGCCCGGACTGCCCGACCTACAACGACTGCAGCGAGGGGGCGGGAGAATGCCTCTACTGCCTGGTCGGCCGCTCCTTCGGTTGCATGACCGAGAACCTGGGGTGCGCCTGCGCCGGGTGCACGGTCCACCGCGCCCTCGACCTCGAGTTCACGGAGTTCTGTATCCATGGGCCCGAGGCCGCCAGGCGGTACGAACGCACCCTCCCATGACGGAGCGCAGACCCCGCGGCCACGACGACCGCCGGGGGCCTCTGGCTCACCTGGTCGGCCTCGCTGCCTACCTGGTGGTCCTCTGGATCCTCTCCCTGATCGCGAACGCAAACCCGGCCTCCACCTGGTCCGGGATCGTCGCGTTCCTCATCGCCACGGTCTGGGTGGTGGTCGTCCTCACCGTTGCGAACCTGCTCGCCGACCTGGTGCTCGGTCTGCCGTTCCCGGTGAACCTGCCCGGTGTCCTCCTCCGGGCCGTCGCCGGCGCCGGGACCGCCTGGTACGTCGTCCAGATCCTCCTGGAGGTTGACCGGCTCTATGGTCTTGGGGTCTTCGTCCCGCTCGCCCCGCTCGCCCCGCTCCTCTACGTGGCCGTCTTCGTCCTCGTCCTCTCGGGAGAGACCCTGCGCCTCTTCACGCCCCGAACTCCACTCGACTGAACCCCGATGCCGGGTCCATCCGCCGCCTCGCCCCGAGGAGGAGCTCGAAGAGGACCACCTCGACCGTTGCGTAGACCCCGGCCTGTTCGCGGAGGCAGCCGATCGAGGTCGCGTCCGCCCTTCCTGTCGCCGCGTGGAGGTGCAGGACCGGCCGTCCCTCCTCGCGAAGGAGGGTGCCCGCCCCGAGGAGCTCGCGGCCGTCCTCGAAGGCGGTGAAGACCGGGACCGGGGGGAGGGCGAGGGCGGTCGGCCCCTGGGCCATCCGGCCGTTGGTGAGCGCCCCCAGGACGAGGACGGCCCCGACCTCCACCTCCTCGGCGTCGGCAAGCCCGGTGAGTGCAGCGAGAAGGTCCTCTCCGTGGTCAACGCGGGCAACAAAGACCCGACCAAGCGAGCCCGAGGTGTAGTCCATGAGGAGCGTGGGCCGGCCCGCGTCTTAACCCTCGTCCAGGGACGGCTCGAAGAGGACCTTGTCGACCCGGTTCCCGTCCATGTCCACGACCTCGAACCCGTGCCCGTCCCACCTGAACCGGTCGCCTGTCACCGGCGTCCGCTCCAGGTGCATCATCACGAACCCGCCGAGGGTCTGGTAGTACCCGCGGTCCTCCCCGGGGAGCGGCGGGAGATCGAACCGGTCGCGGAACTCCGCTACCGGAAGGAGACCATCCAGGAGCCAGGTGCCGTCTTCCCGCTGGACCGCCTCGGGCTCCTCGTCGCGCTCGTCCGGCAGGGTGCCGACGATCGCCTCGAGCAGGTCGTGGAGTGTCAGGAGCCCCTCGATCGAGCCGTACTCGTCGGTGACGAGCGCAACGTGGGTCGCCGCTGCACGGAACTGCTCCATCACCTTCAGGGCCGGGAGGGACTCGGGCAGGTAGAGGGGCTCGAAGAGCACCGGCTCGATCTCGATCGGAGCGCGGCCGCCCGCGGTCGATGCCCAGAGCGCCCGCACCGAGACCATCCCCTCGATATGGTCGAGATCACCCCGAAAGACCGGGAAGTAGGAGTGGGCCGTCTCGCGCATCCGCTCGAGGATCTCTTCGAGCGGGTCGTCCAGGTCGATCCCGACGATCTCGTGGCGAGGGGTCATCAGGGAGGCGACCCGGCGATCCGAGAGACGGAAGACCCGATCCACGAGTTCCTGCTCCTCCTCGTCGAAGACGCCGGCGCTCGTCCCCTCTTCGAGCATCATCCGGACCTCCTCCTCGGTGACGATCGGGCCGGCCTGCTCCCGGACCCCGATCAGCCGCAGGACCATCTCGGTCGAAGCGGAGAGGACACGGACGAGCGGCGCCGCGATGACCGAGAGGAGGCTCATGGGCCGCGCGATCCGGGCGGCTATCGGCTCGGGGTCGTTGAGCGCGAGCCTTTTTGGCACAATCTCGCCGATCACCAGGGTGAGATAGGTGATCAGTACGACGACAAGGGCGAGCGCAAGCGTGGGGGCGTAGGGGGCGAGCGCCGGCACCCGGGCGATCACCTCCGCCAGGATGGAGGCGAACGCAGCGCCGCCGTAGGCGCCCGAGAGGACTCCGATCACGGTGATCCCGATCTGGACCGTCGAGAGGAACCGGTTCGGCTCCGCGGCGAGGTCGAGCGCGGCCGCCGCACCCGGGTCACCCTCCTCGGCCAGGGCCTGGAGCCGATGGCGACGTGCCGAGACGATGGCAAACTCGGACATCGAGAAGAGGCCGTTCGCCAGGATCAGAAGGCCGATCACGGCGGCCTCAACCACTCCAGCGATCGCTACCGCCTCCCGGCCCGTGGCGTCACAGTGCAGATGAAGTGGACGTGGCCGGTAATAAGGTTTCCAGGAGGGGAGACGGGGCGCTCACCGCCCAGGGGGGAACCCGACGCGTGCGGTGCGGGTCAGTCCCGCTTGACCGGCAGGTAAACACCGTCCGCCTCCTCGACGAAGAGGACGGCCCGGCCCTGGAACGGGCAGGGCTTCGGCGCCCGGCGGTCCTGGCCGGCGATCCGGCCGGACCGGACCGGACGGCCGTCGGGGGTGAGCACCAGGTCGACGCCGGCATCGAGGACGGCCTCGACGGTGCAGTCTCCGACGAGGTCGCGGACCCGGCCGAGCGCCAGGTACCGGCCGTCGCACCCGGTGGCGGCGAGGCCGATCCCGGCGAGCGCCCCGATAACGCCGTCCCCGGTCCCACCGAGCGGCTCCAGAAAGACCCCCGCGTTCCGGGCGGTCCGGACCGCCCGTTCCCGGGTCAGCACGCACCGTTTCGCGTCCTGGCCGAACGCGATCACCGCGGGCGAGACCGCGCCGGCCACAACGCCTGCGAGGCCGGGGTCCGAGCCCTCGATGAACCCGTCCCGCATGACACCGCGGGCGAGATCGAGCACCCCGTCGAGCTCCCCGGGCCCGGCCCCGACGTGGACGACGGCGCAGGAGTTGTGCGAGGTGTACGGGATCGCCGGGTCGAGCAGGAGCTGGTGCCGGGTGACCCCAGCGACCGGGTGGCAAGCCGCGATGGCGTCGGCGACGGCGCGGGCAAGGCGGCCCGTGCCCCGAGTCCCGGGCATATCGGTGTCATCGAGCGCGATGAACAGCGTCACAGTGCGAAAGGGTGGGAGCGGACCGGTCATTAAGGGATGGGAGAGAAGCGTCGACGGTTGTCGGTTCGCAAACCCTTTTCCCGTCGTCGGGCCCACGAAGACGAGATGGCCGACGATTACGTCCGTGTCACCTGCCATGCCTGCGAGGGCGCGGGGTGCACCTACTGCGACCGCCGGGGCTGGGTCGAGGTCCGGCCGCCCGCGACCGCCTGCCCGACCTGCGAGGGCGACTGCTGCATCTACTGCGGGTATACCGGCTGGGCCGGCCTGAGGCCCAAGTACGACGACCCCGAGGCCCCGTCGTCCTGCCACGCCCCGTGATGTGAGGGGCCGGGCACGGCGATATTTATCCCCGCGGCCGGCAGAGCTCTTGCACGATGCCCGTTGTCACGATCCAGATGTCCAGTGGTAAGAGCCTCGAGCAGAAGCGGCAGATCGTCGAGGAGTTCACGGACACGCTCGTCCGGACGCTCAAGGTCGATCCGTCGATGATCACGATCCTGATCCAGGAGCTCTCCAGGGAGAACATCGGTAAAACCGGCAGCCTCCTCTCCGAGAGCTGACGGGGCTCAGGACACAGTGGGCAGGCCGTCGTCCTGCTCGACTGGCCCCCCGACCGGTGCGGTACAGGTCCGCCCGGCCACGTACTCCGCGAGGTTCGTCGCATCCACGACGGTCCAGGGAGTGTGCAGGACCGGCGGGAGCCGCTCCCCGGCCCGGTATCTCTCTATCTGCTCGACGAGCACCTCGCCCATCCTCCCGGGATAGACCCCGAGCGTGGCCGTAACGCGGCCGTCGCGTACCAGTTCGAGGGTCGGCGGATTGCCATCAATCCCGAGGACCAGCACGTCCCGGTTGGGCACGCGCCCACTCTTCTCGATCGCCGCAACCGCCCCGATCGCCATCTCGTCCGCGGTCGCGTAGAAGACCGAGAGGTTCGGGTGGTCTGCAAGGGCACGGGCGGCGACCGCCTCGCCCTGGCTCCGGAGGCAGTTTGCCGTCTCCTCCCCGACGACCGTGACCAGTGGCGAGCCGGCAAGGCCGGCGAGGTATCCATCGGTCCGGCGGTTCGTATGGAAACCGGGGACGCCGCGGAGGATGAAGACCTCGCCCCCGGCCCTATCGAGGGTCGTGTGCTGCCTGGACGCGAGCAGGCGGCAGGTGTAGTTCCCGAGCGCGGCTGCCCCGCCGAACTGGTCGTACCCGATGTATTCGACGACCTCACCGGACGGGACCGGGGTGATCAGGTTGAACATGAAGACCGGCACGCCGGCCCCGTTTGCCGCCCGAACCGACGCCACGATCGCCGAGCCGTTGATCGGCGAGACCGCGACCGCGTCCGCACCGGCGGTGAGGCGAGTGTTCATGAGCCGGGCCTGGGCAGCATGGTCCGTCTCGGTCTCGGGTGCGACGACCTCGACCGCCCATCCTTTCGTCCGGGCGCCCTCGATCGTCCCGTTCACGAGCGCGTGGTAGAACGGGCTCGTCATCGCGGGCGGGATGACGGCGAGCGCGAACGAGCCGTTCGGAACCGGCGTCGCGTTCGACGAAGGGGAGGTCATGCACCCGGTCCCCAGCAGGGCGAGCAGGACGAGCGCGATCAGGACGAGGCGCTTCATGGAGAGATGATCGCCGCCGTTGGGGATGAGCCTGCCGAAAGACCTGTCTCTCTCGGCGACGAGGACTCTGCATGACAGGGATACAGGGCCTCTCCCACGTCGCGCTCGCGACGGGAGACATGGACGCCACGATCCGGTTCTGGCGGGACCTGCTCGGCTGCCGGCTCGTGGGCCGGCTCGGGCGCCCGGGACAGCGGGCGTACTTCTTCGACGCGGGCCGGGGCACACTTGTCGGATTCTTCGAATGGCCCGGCACCACACCGGTGCCCGAGAAGGAGGCGGGAGTTCCCGTCGCCGGGCCGTTCGCCTACGACCACGTCGCCCTCGGAGTCGGATCGCTCGACGACCTCTTTCGTCTCAAGGACCGGTGCGCTGCTGCAGGCCTTCCCGCTTCGGACGTGACCGACCACGGGTTCCTCTACTCCGTCTACCTCCACGACCCGAACGGGGTCACGGTGGAGTGCTGCTGTCCGGCACGGGGGGTCGACCTCGCCGCGGCACCAGTCGCGGTCGAGAAGGACCCGACCCCGGTGGCCGAAGAAGGGACCGGGCCGAACCCCTCGGCATGGCCATCGGCGACCGCCCGGCGCGAGTGGCCGGTCGTCCCGGGCACCGGGTACCGGGCCTTCGTCCGGTGATCGATCGTCCTGGCCGATCTGGGTCGGGGGGTCAGTCTCCGTCCCCGGACCGGAAGGCTCCCGGCGGCACGACAAGCTCGAACCGGGCGCCCCTGCCGGGGACCCCGGTCTCCCGGATCGTGATGCCGGTCAGGGCAAGGATCTCCCGGGCCAGGAAAAGCCCGAGCCCCGTATGCTTCCCGACGCCCCGTTCGAAGACCGCCTCCTTCTCCTCCTCCGGGATGCCCGTGCCATCGTCCTCGAAGACGACGACGAGGCCCTCGTCCGTCTCGTCCGCCCCGACGTGGACCCGTGAGACCGCGGGGCCGCCGTGACGGACCGAGTTGTCCAGGAGGTTCGAGAAGACGTGCCCGAGCATCAGGTCCGCGAAGACCTCGAACCCGCCGGTCTCGCCGGCCAGAACCACGCCCACGGGGACCCGCAGGTCCGAGACGATGCCGGCGAGCGGTTGCCACTCGGGGTCCCGGGAGCCGAGATGCTCGAAGAGCCCGGTGAACTCGATCTGCTCCTGGATCCGCCGCGTGGTCGCCTTCAGCCGTTCCAGGACGGCCAGCTGGACCGGGTCGGGGGTCTGGTCCTGCGCCAGGGAGAGGTACCCGAGCATCACCATCACGTTGTTGCGGATGTCGTGCCGGGTGATGCTCGCCAGCAGGCCCAGCTGCCGGTTTGCCGTCCGGAGCGCGTTCTCGGCGAGCCGTCGCTCGGTGATGTCCTCGATCACCGGGATCAGGAGCGTGACCCGTCCCTGGTCGTCCAGGATCGGGAAGACGGTGACCAGCCCCCAGACGACCCGCCCGTCCCGTGCCAGGTAGCGCTTCTCAAGCTGGAAGAACGGGATCTCTCTCGCGAGGAGCCGCCGGGTCTCGGCGAGACCGACCGGGATGTCGTCCGGGTGGGTGATCGACGAGAACTCCCGCCCGATCAGTTCCTCGCCGGGGTACCCGAGCATCCTCGAGAAGGCCGGGTTGACCTCCTGGAACCGGAAATCGGTCCCGACCAGGGCGATCCCGAGCGGGATCCTCTCAAAGAGCCGCCGGAAACGCTCCTCGCTCGCCCGAAGCGCCTCGGCAGCACGCACCTGGTCCGTGATCTCCAGGGCGACGGAGCCGATCCGGACCCCCCGGGTGGTCGGAATCAAGAAGACCGTCTGCCGGACGATGATGCGGGTGCCGTCCGCCCGCTCCACCTCGATCTCTCGCGGCCCGAGGAAGGGTGCCTCCCCGGAACGAAAGACGTTCTGAACGACCTCCTCGAGCCGGGCGCGCTCCCTCTCGGTCCGCCGTTCGGACGGGAGGCACCGAAACGACATCTCCCCGGAGGGCATCCCGATCGCCTCGTTTCTCCCGAGACCCGAGATCCGCTCCGCGGCCGGGTTCCACTCGATGATCCGCCCCTCCTCGTCCGTGATGAAGACCGCCTCGGCCATCGAGTCGAAGAACGAGCGGAGCCGCCGCTCGCTCTCGCGGACCAGCTCCACGGCCCGGTTCTGCTCGGTGACGTCGACGACAAGCGTCAGCACCGCCGGACGGTCCTCGAGCAGGATCGGGATCGCGCTCAGCAGGCCCTCTCGTGCCTCTCCGCCGACCCGTTCGAAGGTGATGGGGAGGTTATCGACGCCCCCCCGGCTCGCGATCTCCTGACTCAGCGAGTCGGAGATGTCAGGGTTCACAAGCCCCATCTCGGCCGCACCCTTCCCGATCGCCTCCTCGACGGGGACCCCGGTGATCCGTTCGAACGCGGGGTTTGCCGCGAGGCAGAGCTTGCCGTGCACGTCCGAGAGGGTCAACGCGACCGGGGCGTGATCGAAGATTGCGCGGAACCGTGCCTCACTCTCCCGGAGCTGCCGCTCCCGGCGGACCAGGCGCTCGAGCTGCTCCCGGAGCTCCTCCTCCCTTTCCGCCAGCCCCTCGTTCGCCTCGCGGAGCCGTTCCTGGGCCTCTCGCAGCCCCGTGATGTCGTGGGCGATCAGCTGGACCCCGGCCAGGTGCCCGTCCTCCACGATCGGGGTCCCGTGGAACTCCAGGACCAGGGACCGTCCGTCCCCTGCCCGGTAGACGACCTCGAGTGGGCCGGTCGGCTCCAGCGCCCGGCTCCTCTCCATCGCCTCCGCGATCCGCACCCGGTCCTCGGGACGGAGCCGGTCAAGAGGGAGGGGTCCGCCCAGGAACGGGGCGGCACTGGCGCCGCTGATCATCTCGAACGAGGGGGAGATGTAAGAGAGGTTGAAGTTACGGTCGAGGACGAAGACAAGGTCCCGGATCCGCTCCGTGATCCCACGGTACCGCTCCTCGCTCTGGCGCAGGGCCTCCTCGACCTGTCGCCGTCCGGAGAGGTCGTTCATCGTGCCGACCATTCGTCGGGCCCGGCCCTCGGCATCCGTGATGAACGCCCCCAGGTCTTCGACCGGGATGTAGGTGCCGTCCGCCCTCCGGAACCGGTACTCGACCCAGAAGTCGTCGCCTCGGGCGATCGCATCCTCGAGCGCCGTCGTCACCCGGGCGCGGTCGTCCGGGTGGATCCGCGCCTCCCACCCGGCGATCCCGACCGCCTGGAACGCCTCCGGGGTCTCGCCGGTCACCCTCTCGACCGGGCCGGACCAGCGGATCGCCCCGCTCTCGATGTCAAGGTCGTAGACCAGGTGACCGGAGCACTCCGAGACGAGACGGTACCGCTCCTCGGACTCCCGGAGCGACGCCTCCGCCCGCTTGCCCTTCAGGACCTGCCAGAGGCCCTGCATCAGGAGCGAGAGCTCGGAGACGTCATTCTCGGTGTAGTCGACCTCCTTGTTCGCGACGCCGGCGACCATCACCACCCGGTCGCCCTCCATGACGGGGACGCTCATGTGCCGCCGAATCGGCGGGTGACCCTCCGGGTACCCCCGCTTCTTCGGATTCGGCGCCGCGTAGTCGTTGGTGATGACGGGTCGACGCTGCCGTACCGGCTCGCCCCAGAGCCCCGTCGATGTCGTCCGATACACGAGCGGCTTCGTCCTGGTGGCGCACATCTCCATCGCCGTGCGGGACCAGGCATGCATCACCAGTTCGCTCTCGTCCTCGTTCAGGAAGGCCAGGTAGCCGAGCGGGCTCTCCGTGACGATGCCGGAGCCCTCGATCGCGTACGCGAGAAGCGCGTGTTCGGACTGTCCAGCCCTCTCGTAGAAGCCGAGCATGAACCGGAGGCGGGCCTCCCGGAGGCGCAGCGCCTGTTCCGCTTCCCACTCGGCCGTCACGTCGCGGCCGACGACCTGGTACTCCTCCGCCTGCCCATTGTCCCCGAAGAGCGCCCTGACCGAGAAGAGGACGTGATGCATCCTCCCGTCCCGGCCGAGAGCAGTCAGTTCGTGGACACGGATCGGGCTACCCGGGGAGAGAGATGAGAGGAACGATGGGAGACCGGCCGGATCCGCGGCCCAGATCACGTCGTTGATCTTCTGGCCAACAACCTCGCCAGGCCCGCGGAACCCCTCGACATGCGCCCGAAACGCCCGGTTCGCGAACGTGATCGTCCCGTCGTGGGTGAACCGGGCGATCAGTTCCACCTGGTCGTCGACGACGGAGCGGTACCGCTCCTCGCTCCTTCTCAACCGCTCCTCTGCCTCGCGGCGGTGGATCGCCTGCAGGACCCCGTGCTCCAGCTCGGCGTACTGGACGGACGGTTCACCCCCCTTCTGAATATAAAAGTCCACACCGTTGTTGATGGCGGCGATCGCAACCTCCTCGCGCCCCCGACCGGTGAAGAGGACGAACGGGACCTGGCCGAAGCGGTGCCGGACCTCTTTCAGGAACCCGATCCCGTCCATCCCGGGCATCTGGAAGTCGGAGATGACGGCGTCGAACCGTCCGCCGGCGAGCGCTGCAAGGCCTTCGGCAGCCGAGATCCGGGTCTCCACGCCGAGCTGCTCGCTCGTCTCCAGGTAGAGCCGACCGATCTCGAGAAGGGCGGGCTCGTCGTCAACGTAGAGGACCCGGTACATGGAGGCAACCCAGTAGTAGCATACTCATGCCCTTGGTATTTAACAGCAGGGGATCGAGACCCGGCTCATGCCGGGCCCGATCGCTTCCCCGTGACCGCAACGGGGTCGAGCCGGACCACGACGGTGGCCGCGAGGGACTCCGGGGAGAACACCCCCAGGTCCTCACCCGCGTACTTCCGGGCGAAAGCGCCGAGCGCCAGCCGTTTCTCCATCGATTCCTCGACCATCGTGCAGGTCCCCATGCCGGCGACCGAGCGGTAGCGCATCCCGTGAGCACAGGCGGTCTCTCCCGCCACCACCGCGGCGTCGACGACGGCGACGAACCCGGCGCGGGGGTTCCGGCCGAGCAGGTCGAGCTTCTTTCCCTCCTGTGCCATGTGAAGGTAGAGCGCCCCGTTCATCCTGACGAAGCAGAGAGGGACGGTGTACGGCGCGGGGTCGTCGTGGAGGGCGAGGACCAGGTACGGGGCTGCGTCGATGACCTCGTTCCACCAGCGCGGGTCGGTCACCTCCCTGTCGGAGCGGCGCATCAGCCGCCTCGCGGGCCCGGGGGCTTCGTCCAGCCGAACATGGGCATGGTGTGGGTACCGGACGCGAAGTAACTTTCGCGGGATTCCGGGTCCCGGAGCGCACCTTGATGCCATCGGGGGCCGCACGGTTCTACTGCATGGGCACGGGCGACGTAACGGCTGACCCGGAGAGGCGGGCGACCTTCCGGTTTGCCCACCTGGCGGACCTCCACATCGGGGCCTGGCGCGAGCGGCCGCTTGCCGAGGCCGCCGTGCAGGCCTTCCGCGACGCGATCGAGCGCTGCATCGCCGAGCAGGTCGACTTCATCGTCCTGGCGGGCGACCTCTTCGACTCGCCCCTGCCCGGGATGGACTTCGTCTGCGCGACCGCCGAGCTCCTCTGCCGGGTCCGGGACGCCGGCATCCCGACCTACGTCACCTACGGCTCGCACGACTACAGCCCGACCTCGAGCTCGGTGATCGACGTGCTGGAGGCGGCAGGGCTGTTCACCAGGCTGCCCGGCCCCGACAGGGTGGGGGAGGGCGATGGGGCGCTCCTCCGGCCCCGCTTTCTGGTCGACGCCGGCACCAACGCGAAGCTTGCAGGCCTGCCGGGCCGGCAGCGTTCGCTCGAACGGGAGTGGTACGAGCGGCTCGACCACGACCACCTCGAGGCCGAGCCGGGGTTCAAGGTCTTCGTCTTTCACTCGGCGATCACGGAGGTGCTCCCCGAACACGAACGTTATGCCGAGTCGATGCCCCTCGCCCGGCTCCCCCCGGGCTTCGACTACTACGCGGGCGGCCACGTCCACGCCCGGATCGAGGCGCGGTCTGGCGGAGGACGCGGGATCGTCGCCTACCCCGGCCCGCTCCTGGGCTACCAGTACGGCGACCTCGAGCGCGCCGCCGACACCCCGCGCGGTTTCTTCATCGTGACCGTGGACGGAGGGGGGGTCGCCGGCCTCGAGTTCGTCGAGGTGCCGCTCCCGCCGGTCGTGGTGTACGCCATCGACGCCGGTGGGCGCACCCCGGGAGAGGTCGGCGCCCTCCTCGACCAAGCAGTGGAGGAACAGGACCACGCCGGAGCGATCGTGCTGCTCCGGGTGCGCGGCACCCTCGCCTCGGGCGAGCCGCACGAGGTCCCGTTCGGCGCGGCGCGGGCCGCGCTCGAGGAGCAGGGGGCGCTCTGCATCAGGCTGAGCCGCGCCGGCCTTGCCGGGCCGCGCGAACACCGCCCCGTCGGCGCTGGCGGATCCAAGGAGGAGATCGAGGCGCGTGTCCTTGCGGCGCACTGCGCGGGCTATCGCCCCGGCACGGCGCTGGACGACCCGGCCCTCGCCGCCGAGCTCGGAGCGCTCCTCGAGAACGATGCAGGGGCCAGGACGGCCCGCCGCCTCCTCGAGGCCGTCGCGATCGAGCCGGCCGAACACGAAAGCCTCCGTGCCTTCGCGCCCCGGGTCCGGGGGCGAGCCCGCGAGGTCCTGCCCGAGCTCCGGGAGGGCTGAATGCGCCTCGTCTCGCTCGCCCTCTCCAATATCCGCTCGTACGGCGAGGAGGAGACCATCGTCGAGTTCCCGCCGGGGGTGACCCTCTTCTGGGGCGATATCGGGAGCGGGAAGTCGACCATCCTGGCCGCGATCGAGTTCGGGCTCTTCGGCCTCGGCGATATCAAGAACACGCACCTCCTCCGTCACGGGGCGCGGCGGGGCGACGTGACGGTCCGGTTCGCGGTCGATGGGACCGAGTTCGCCGTCCACCGGGCGGTCCAGCGGCGCACCCGGCGCAGGGATGGTGAGCCAGGCCCCGTCGAGCAGGTCGACGGCTGGTTCGAGGAGGATGGTGCCCGGACCCCGTACTCGACGACCGAACTGAAAGCCCGCGTCCTCGCGGTGCTCGGGTTCAACGAGCGGCCGGACCCGAAGGCGGGATCACGGATCTACCGGTACGCGGTCTACACCCCGCAGGAGGAGATGAAGCAGGTGCTCGTCCTGGGGCGCGAGGAGCGGCTCGACATCCTCCGGCGGGCCTTCGGCCTGGAGCAGTACCGCTGGGCCCGGCGGAACATCGACGAGCACCTGGTCCGCGGCATGATCGCCCCCGAGCAGGGGGTGCTCGCCGGCCTCGCCTCCGGACTCTCCGCGGCCATGGAGGAGGAGGGTCGGCTCAACGAGGATCTGGCACGGCTCGGCGAGGAGACGGTGGGGGTCGAGGAGGCCTGCAGGCAGATCAACCAGGAGTGTACCCGGCTCGAGGAGGCGATCGGACCGCTCGCCGGGGCACGCCCGGAGCGGGACCAGGTCGCGGGCGAGCACCGGTCTCTCGGGCAGGTGCTGGCGCGGGACCAGGTCGAGCTCGCCGGGGTGGACGGGGCGATCCAGAGCCTGGAACAGGCTGCTATCCTTCAGGGAGCGGAGGAGGAGGGCCGGTTCGAACGGCTTGCCGCGCAGTACGCGGAATGGGAACGGCTCAACCGGGAGCGGGCGGGCGTTCGCGCCGCCGCCGATCGGTTTCGAGCCCTCGACGATGAACGCCGGGAGCTCGTCGGGGCGATTGAGCGGGAGCGGGAACGGCTGGCGGGGTCGCTCGACACCCTCCAGGGCCGGCTCGACGGGGCCGGCGCCGCCGAAACGCTCGCGGCCCTGGAGGCGGAGGCGACCCGCCTGGAGGCAGAGGAGCGGTGCCTTTTCGAGGCGCTCGCTCCCGGGGACGGTCTGGCCGAGGAGACCGCGCTCTTCCGCGAGATGCGGGGGCGCGTGATCGCCGAGCGCGGGTTGGCAGAGAGCGAGAGAAGCCGGGTCGAGGCCGGATGGGAGGCGATCGCCTCGATCGGGGTCGGGGCCCCCTGCCCGACCTGCCGCCAGACCCTCGGCGAAGACCACCTGGAACAGGTCCGCGACGGTGCGATCGCGGAGGCGAGCCGGCTCGAGGCGCGGGCAGCCGACTGTGCCGAGACCCTCCGGCTCCTCGACCGGGACCTCGCGGCCCTGGACGAGCGGCAGCGCGAGTGCGAGCGGGTCCAGCAGGCCCTTCGCGACGTTCAGGCGGAGAAGGACCGACTCGAAGGTCGGCGGCGCGAACTGGAACGGAGAGCGGACGAGGCGGCCCGCGCCCGGGAGGAGTGCGCGTTGCTCGCTCACCGGCTCGAGTCCGGTGCGTACGGCATCGGGGAGCGGAACCGCCTCGTTCAGGTGGAGGCCGACCTGGAGACGGCCCGCACGGACGCCGACCGGTTCGCCGAGTGCGAGGCAGCGATCGGGCGGTGCGAGGCGGCGGGGGTCGTGGAGGCGTACCGAGCCGCCGCCCGCGCACGGGAGGAGGGGCTGGAGGCGGCGCGGCGCCTCGCCGGACGCCGGGAAGAACGGGAGCGTATCGCTCTTCGGGTCCGTGAGCGGGAGGTCGACCTTTCCGCCCTCGAACGCGATCTCGGGCGGCTCGGCGAGGCGGTAGCGCGCCTCGAGGCTCTCGAGGAGGAGCTCGACCGGGCCCGACAGCGGGAGGAGGAGGCCAGGACGGAGTGTATCCGGGTCCGGGTCGAGCGGGGCCGTCTCGAAGAGCGGCTCGTTGCTGTCCGGGCCGAGCGCGAGCGCCTGGAGGAGATCGAGCGCCGGCGCCGGTACCTCGGCGAGGTCCAGCGGTGGCTCCTCGGCCACGTCGTGCCGGCGATCGTCGAGATCGAGACCGGGGTGCTGGACAGCATTCGGGACCGCTTCGAGGGGCTCTTCGCGGACTGGTTCGCCCGGCTCGTCGAGGCCGACGACCTCCACGTCACGGTGGACGCTTCCTTCTCACCCGTCATCCAGTCGGGCGGGTACGAGCTCGAGCCCGAGACCCTCTCGGGTGGGGAGCGGACGAGCCTGGCGCTCGCCTATCGCCTCGCCCTGAATACCATGGTGCGGCAGGAGGCGGGGATCACCCGCGAGAGCCTCCTGGTCCTGGACGAGCCGACCGACGGGTTCTCGTCCCAGCAGCTCAACCGGCTCCGGGAGGTCCTGGCGGAGACGGGGTGCGACCAGACGATCATCGTCTCGCACGAGCAGGAGCTCGAAGGGGTCGCCGACGCCGTCTACGGCGTGACAAAGGAGAGCCGCGGGTCGCGGGTCGTCCACCTCTGACAGGGCATCTCAGGGCCGGGTGGCCAGGACCAGGTAGTGATAGGGGCCCGAGGGCGCGATCGACTCGACAACAAAGCCGGCCGCGCGGACCAACCCTGCAGCCTCCTCCTCGCTGAACCGGATCTCGACCGGCGGCCCGACCAGGTCGCCGCCCGAGAGGGTCTCCTCTTTCCTCCAGTCGATGCTGGCGAGCCGCCCGCCGGGCTTCAGCGTGGTCATCGCGTTCTGGAGGGCGACAGCCGGGTCGGCGAAGTCGTGGAGACAGTTGCCGTAGAAGACGAGGTCGGCGCAGCCCTCGCAGACCGCGAGCTCCTCCGCCGTGATCGCCCGGATGCGGATGTTCTCCAGCCCCTCCTCCTCGGCCTGCTCGTGGAGACGGGTCAGCCGTTCGACCGACGGGTCGACCGCATAGACGACCCCGCGGGACCCGACCCGCCGCGCGATCGGGAGGGTGAAGTAGCCGTCGCCGGAACCGACGTCGGCCACGATGCCCCGGGGGGCCACACCAACCGTGTCCAGGACCGCCTCGGGATCCTGCCACCGTCTCCGCTCCGTATCGTCACGGTGCTCCATCATCCACGTAAGCTCGACAACGACCCATATCAAGGTGCTGGCGCCCATTGATGCAGTTTCATATACACGAAACACCACACCTGGACTACGATGGGCAGCACTCCGGACTACGTCCACGGCTACTCGGCCACAGAGGAGCAGCGTCTCTCCGACCAGGCCGGAACCCTCGCGACGCTCCTCCACCGGGACACCCGGTTCCCGCCGGGCTCCCTCGTGCTCGAGGCGGGGTGCGGCACCGGCGCCCAGACCGCGTTCGTGGCCGCTGCGAGCCCGGGGGCACGCCTGGTCTCGGTCGACCGTTCGGCCCCATCACTCCGCGCCGCCCGGTCCCGGGCGCTCGGGACCGACCTTCTCCGCGGTGATATCGACGCCCTGCCGTTCCGGGACGGGTCCTTCGACCACGTCTTCGTCTGCTTCGTCCTCGAGCACCTCACCGACCCGCCGGGGGCGCTCGACCGCCTCCGCCGGCTCCTCCGACCCGGCGGCACCTGCAACGTGATCGAGGGCGACCACGGCTCCTGTTACTACCATCCCGAGACGCCCGAGGCGGCGGAGGCGTGGTGGGCCCTCGTCCGCGCCCAGGCGGCTGTAGGCGGAGACGCCCTGGTCGGCCGGCGGCTCTACCCGCTCCTCGCTGAGGCCGGCTTCCAGGAGGTGACGGTCTCGCCGCGCATGGTCTATGCGGACGAAAGCCGGCCGGGAATCCAGGAGGGGTTCGTCCAGAAGCCGATCGTCCCGATGGTGGAGGGGGCGCGTGAGCGGGCGATCGGACTCGGGCTCATCGAGCCGGGAACCTTCGACCGGGGGATCGCCGACCTTCGCCGGACCGGGCGGCCGGGCGGCACCTTCTGCTACACCTTCTTCCGGGCGACCGGGGTGAACCCGGGCTGACGAACCCGGAGCAGGACGTCCACCCGGTCACGGGCCCGGCAACGGGGACGGCGAGTCCATCCCGCCGGTGGGGCCTTTGTCCGCCGCGGGGAGGGTGAAGAAGAAGGTGCTGCCCCGACCCGGTTCGGACTCCACCCAGGTCCGCCCCCCGTGGAGATCGACGATCCGGGCGACGAGGGCGAGGCCGATCCCGGTCCCCTCGTACTCGTCCCGGGTGTGGAGGCGCTGGAAGATCACGAAGATCCGGTCGAAGTACTCGGGCTCGATCCCGATCCCGTTGTCCTCCACCGCGAACCTCCAGGACCGGCCGTCCTGTTCCGCCGAGACGCGCACTCGCGGAGGTACGTCCTGGCGGCGGAACTTGAGCGCGTTGCTCAGCAGGTTGGCAAAGACCTGGCCGAGCTGGGTCGGGTCGGCCATCACCCGGGGCAGGGGACCGTGCTCGACGACCCCGCCGGAAGCCTCGATCGCCGGGGAGAGGTCCCGCAGCACCTCTTCGAAGACGGCCCCACTCTCGACGGGCCTGGGATTGCTTCCCCGCGTCGAGACCCGGGAGAGCTGGAGGAGGTCCTGGATCAGGGCCTGCATCCGGACGCCTGCCTCGACGATGAACCCGATGTACTCGTCCGCGTCGGGCCCGAGCCTCCCCCGGTACCGTCGCTGCAGGAGCTGGCTGAAGCTGACCACCGACCGGAGCGGCTCCTGGAGGTCGTGGCTCGAGACGTAGGCGAACCGCTCCAGCTCCTCGTTGGAGCGCCGGAGCCGTTCCGCCTGCGCCTCGAGGGCTGCCTCGGCCCGCTTCCGCCGGGTGATCTCGGAGAAGTAGAGGTTGACGTATCCCTGGTCGGGGATGGGCACCATCGCGATCGAATAGACGATGGGACCGCAGGAAGCCTCGAGTTCGCGCAGCACGCCCAGGTCGAGCGAGACGGCCACCTCCTCGCAGAGGTGGGGCGAGAACCGATCCCCCCGCCCGATCCCCCAGGCCTCGAGGACCGCCTCGCCGGCCGGGTTGGTGTAGAGGACCGACCCCGTCCCGTCGAGCCGCATCACCGGGAACGGGGACTCGGAGAGGAAGACGGCAGCCGAACCGAGCTCGGCCTCCTTCTGCTCGAGGGCTTCGAGGGACCGGCGGAGCCGGTCCTCGACCTCGGTTCGCTGGACGACCTCTACTTCGAGCTCGGCGCGCGAGGCGGTGAGGGCCCGCAGGTCGGCCGTCATGCGGTTGAAGGAGCGTCCGAGCTCGCCCAGCTCGTCGTCGCCGTGCGCCGGCAGGACGAAGGAGAGGTCGCCCGAGCCGACGGCCCGGGTCCCCTCCTGGAGGGTGGCGATCGAGGCGAGCACCTGTCGGAAGTTGAGCAGGTAACTCACGAGCAAAAACGCAGCGAAGACCGCGACGAGGGAGGAGACGAGGAGGGTGCTCTGCCGCTCCACGCTCTCCTGCTTGTCCTGGATCAGAACGACAAGGTCCAGGGTGTCCTGGACGAGTGCCCGGTTCACCTCCGCGACCTGGCTCCAGGCTGCCGGCACGCCCCCTGCTCCCGCACCATCGCCGGCAGCCACCTCCTCGAAGACGTCGCCGAGCCCCTTCCAGGACTCCTCGAGCGCCGAGCAGAGCGCCTGCTCCCGGGCTCCATCCGCGGAGAGGGACACGAGTGCCTTTCCGAACGCTGCGTGCTCCAGGCGCCACTGGGCGAGCTGGCGGTCGTCGCGCAGGAGGAGGTAGCTGGAGGAGAGGTCGCTCAGAAGGTGTGCCCTCGCGTGGAGGTCCTCGGCGAGGACCTCACGCTCCTCGATCCCGCCCATCCGGAACTCCGTCCCGACCACCGAGGCGGAGATGATCACCACGGCTAATCCGAAGACGAGCATGATGATCGTCAGCCGCGTCCTGATCTTCACGGTCCCGCGCCCACCGGGACTCCCCCCGGCAGCCGGCTATTGTCATCGCATGGGTATGGCTCTTGCCATTCGCATCGCTCCCCGGCTGCAATTCACAACCCTCAAATAACCGCCGGGCGATCCGTAGGCATGGATCAGAAAGAGATCATCGACTTCGCGAACGCGAACCCGGTCGCATGGATCGGCACCGTCGACGGGGACCAGCCCCGCGTGCGGGGGTTCGCGATGTGGTACGCGGACGAGACCGGGTTCTACTTCCACACGGGCGCGACGAAGGACATCTGCCGGCAGCTCCGGGCGAACCCGAAGGTCGAGCTCTGCTTTTACGACCCCGGGGACGGGCAGGGCGCAGGCCGGCAACTTAGGGTGGAGGGGACGGTGGAGTTCCTGGACGACCCGGCCCTGCGGGAGCGCCTCTACCAGGACCGCCCGTGGGTCCAATCGATCGTCGGCGAGAACGATGCCCTCCTCGCCATCTTCCGCCTCGCCCACGGCGCGGCCTGGTTCTGGACCATGGCCGTCAACATGCACGAGCGCGAACAGGAACGGGTCCGGTTCTAGGACCCATCCTCTCTTGTACCGGCGCTATCAGCCCATTCCAAGTTCCTCGTCGAGCCAGTCGAAGACCCGCTGGCTTCCGAGTGCCTGGGCGCCCGCCTGGCAGTGGAGCCCGGCCCCCTCGTCCGCGGTGAAGGTGAGAAGGGACCGGTTCGCGGGCGGCAGGGCGTCGTAGAGCCTTTTGGCCTGGGAACCGAAGAACTGGTTCTCCTCGACGTCGAGGACCAGGACGGGGCACGTGATCCGGTCCGCCGAGTCGTTCATGGTGTAGGCCTCGTGCGCCTTCATCAGGTCGGCCGGCGTCGTGACGCCGAAGGCCCACTGGCCGTGGGTGGTCGCCCAGTAGAGCTGGACGTCGTGCTCGATCATCCCGGCGACGAACCGGTTGTACTCGTCGGTCTGGTTGTAGAGGAAGTCGCGCAACTCGGCGGTCGTCATCCGGGCGGCGTCGGCGTCGTTCTCGAAGACGTCGTAGACCCCCTCGTTCGCGACCACGACCCGAAGCCGGTGCTCGTAGGCGGCGGCACGCGGAGCGAGGTACCCGCCCATGCTGATCCCATAGAGCACGAGCCGGTCGGGGTCGACCTCGGGCCGGGCCACGGCCCAGTCGACGACCGGGGTGACGACGGCCTCCCAGTCGGGCCTGAAGTGGAAGGCCTGCTTCCTGACCGCCCGCCCCTGCCCGGGGCCGTCGAAGGCGAGGACGTTGTAGCCCCGCCGGACGGCGGCGGCCCCGACACCGGACCAGCATTCCTCGGCGGTCCC
The DNA here is from genome assembly GCA_050178135.1 of Methanoregulaceae archaeon. GTDB lineage: Archaea > Halobacteriota > Methanomicrobia > Methanomicrobiales > Methanospirillaceae > UBA288. Next base: position 117,466 of record JBFXGJ010000003.1, read on the forward strand.
GTCGAACCCCTGGTGGACGATCACCGTTGGGGCACGCTGCCCGCTGTCGGCAGCGGCAAAGAAGTAGCCGTGCAGGGTGGTCCCTTCGTACGGGATCTCGACCTCCTCGAACCGGACACCGGTCAGCGTGAGCCCGCGGACGAAGTCAGCGTGCATCGCATCCCAGAGCCGGACGATCTCGGGGTTCGACGGATCGTCGTGGAGGAAGAACTCGGCCGCACGGTAATACTCCGAGGAACGGAGATAGGCCTCGCCGGCGCTCACCGGGTGGCCGCGCTGCTCGGCCTCGACGCCGATCGCGTGGATTCGCTCAGCGGTCGCGTTCCACTCGTCGTGCCAGGCAGCGATGACGGGGTGAAGACCCCGGTCCTCGTGCGCAGCGATCCGGCGGGCGGTCTCGAGCGACTCCCCGAGGTCGGCCCCATGCTCGTAGGTCTTGCCGAGCGTCCGGACGAGCTCGAAGTAGAGGGAACGGTCCTGGAAGATGAGCGTTCCAGCAGAGGCGTTCGTCATGTTCGCGCCCGGGGGCGGTGTCGGGGTGCCCGGGGGAGGCGTCGCCCCGCCTTGAGGACCGCCAGTGCAGCCGGCGGCGAGCAGGACGAGGAGGAGGGCGAGCAGCAGGAGCGGGGGGTGGCGTCGGTTCATGAGAACCGATTCGGCGGAGAAGAGATAAGGATGGCGAACGCTTTCGACGGGGACTGGGGGGGCCGGCCCTCAGGCCGGGTTGGACGGATCGCTGGCCTCTGCAACACCGGCAGCACGGGACGGCGGAAGGGGTCGGCCGGCGGCGAGGGCGCTGACCATCTCCCGAAGGTCGGTGATCCGCTCGAGGCGTTCGGCCGCCACCGCCTCGGCAACCGAGGCCCGCTGCTCGGCCGCAACGGCCCGGTCGAGCACGGCGCCGAGCTCGATCCGGGCACGGTCCCGCTCGTCCGCCGCCAGGGCCGCCCGGGTCCTCGCCCGTGTCCGCTGGTCTTCGACCCGGTCCTGCTCCAGCTCCATCCGGTCCCGGGAGGCCTGCGAGGCGGCCACCTCGGCGGCGGCCACCCGGGCAAGGTGCTCGAGCTCTGAAACCCGCGCAGCGAGCGCGTCCCGTTCGGCCGTGAGGGCCGGCAGGGTCTCATCCACAGCCCGGAGCGCATCTTTCATCCGGGCGCGCTCACCCTCGGTGAGGGGTGCAGAACCGGTGGAATCGACGGTGCAGGCGGCAAGGACCGCCTGGAGAGCGAACTCCTCGCACGAGATGCCCGCGGCCCCGGCACGGGTCTTGAGGGCCGGGACGAACTCGTCTGGGAGACGAAGAGAGAGCCTCATGCGAAGAGGTACGGACTCGGGGGACTTCTGCCTTCTCCTTCTGGCCCCGCGGACCGCAACGCCCATCCGGTGCCGCCGCCCATCCCCCATCATGAACGTGCTTGCGATCGGCGCCCACCCTGACGACGTCGAGATCGGGTGCGGCGGAGCCCTCGCGCTCCATGCCCGGGCCGGTGACCGGGTCACGGTCTGCTGCGTTACCGATGGGGAAGCGGGCGGGCTCGACCGGGAGCCCGAGGAGCTCGCGGCGCTGCGGCGGGGCGAGGCAGAGGCGGGCGCACGAACCCTGGGCGCGCTCGAGCCCCTGTTTCTCGGCTTTCCGGATGGCCGGCTTGCCTATGCCGGCTACCGCCTGGTCGCCGCTCTCGGCCGGTTCATCCGCGAGGAGCGGCCCGCACTCGTCTACGTCCACCACCCGGAGGACGGGCACCCCGACCATGCGCACCTGGCCGGCGCCGTGATCGACGCCTGCCGTCGGGCCGGCGCGCACGCCTTTACCGATCTCGGCCCGACCCCCCACCGGGTCGAGGGGGTCCGCCTCTACGAGGTCTGGACCCCTCTTCGCGAGGTCGCCGTCGTCGTCGACATCTCGCACGTCGTCCGCCAGAAGGCAGAGGCGATCCGGTGCCACGCGTCGCAGGTCCAGCTCGTGCCGTACGACGAGGTCGCCCTCGGGCTCAATCGGTACCGCTCGGTCCTCCTGCGGTCCGCGATCCACGTCGAGGCCTTCGGCACGGCGACGACCACCTGGTGACCGCGATCGATCATCAATAAATGCCCGGGCGCCGACTCCCCCTCCATGAAGATGGTGGTGGCGATCATCCGGGACTCGCGGCTCGACGCTGTGAAAATGGCCCTCGACGAGCTCGGCTACGGCTCGATCACGGTCACCGACGTCCGGGGACGGGGAGAGCAGCGCGGGCGTCGGCAGGAGTTTCGCGGCCAGGAGTACGAGATCGACCTGCTGCCCCGGACCCGTCTCGAGGTGGCGGTCCACGACGACGCGGTCGCACGGGTCGTGGACCTGATCTGCGACACGGCCCGGACCGGGGAGCCCGGGGACGGCAAGCTCTTCATCTTCCCACTCGAGGAGGTGGTCCGGGTCCGGACCAGGGAGCGGGGAAAGGACGTCCTCTAGGCGCGCTCGAGCCGGAGAAGGGGAGAGGCCTGGTCCAGGAATGCCCTGAGAAACGGGGCGAACTCATCGGACCAGCAGGCCGGCCCCACCAGGAGCTCCCGCTCGTTCAGGGCGCGGCGGACGTGCTTGCCGAGCGAGACCTGGAGGACCGCGTCCGAGTCGAGGAGGTCGGCGGCCCGGCAGTAGCGGCGTGGCACCTCGACGACGTAGCGACCGTCCTCGATGAACGGACCCGCGATGGCGGCGCCCCGCGGCGCGTACTTCTCCCGGAAACGCTCGGCGTTCTCCCGGTTCCAGAGCGGCGGGCCCTGGTGGCGTGTGACCGGCGGGAGGGTATCGACCTGGAGTTCAAAGAGGAGGAGGCAGTGGTCTGGCCCCATCTCCGCGTCCGCCCGGTTCACCGCGAACTCGTGCCGGCCCAGGAGCTGGACCAGGCCATCGAGGCTCTTTCTGAGCTGGGGCACGACGATGTCCTCGATCAGGTTCGGGGTCGGGAACCGGATGGCGAAGAGTGCGGTTCCCCGGGCGGCGAGCTGCGCGGAGAAGTCCTCGGACTCGATCGGGGGGCGCGGACGACGGTCGAAGAACACCGTCGAGGGAGCATCCAGGTAGGCACGGGCGAGCTCGACGAACTCCATCATCCGCGAGAGCGAGACCGAGGCGGAGACGTTCCGGTTCGGGTCGACCGGGTCCACAACGACAAGCGGCTCCTCGAAGCGCTTTGCCGCGTGCCCCTCCAGGTCGATCACGGTCCCCGGGCGCCAGCCGCTCGCTCCCTCGAGCACGCCGCGGAACGAGCCGTAGTGAAGGACCAGGAGCTCGCAGAGGTAGCCGGCGAACCCCTCGGTCATCTGGTCCGAGCCGTAGACCCCGCCGGCCTGGGCCATCCTTTTCAGCAGGAGGACGTCGTCGACGAGCCCCCCGACCCGGGCGGTCACGTAGCGGGTGTGGAACGGTGTCCGGTCGACCGCGCTCTGGATGCCGGCCGCAGAGGCGACCCGGTAACACGGGACCAGGTCGACGTCGATCCCGTCCACGGTGGCGTTGATATACGGGTGCTCGGCGTACTTCTCCCGGTAGCCGTCGCCGAACTCGAGCGCGACCGCCCGGGCGAGGGCGAGCCCCTCGCGCTCGAGCGAGTCGCGGTCAAGGTCGGGCGGAAAGAGGAGAAAGAGGTCGAGGTCGCGGTCCCCCCGGACCCAGGTGCCCCGGGCGGCCGATCCGACCACCATCGCCTCGACCCCCTCGCGCTCGATCGCCGGGACGAGGAGGTCGATGACGGACTGGAGGTGGGCGAGCTCGTCCGGCCGGGGCCGGATCTCGGCGAGCACCACCTCGCGGATCGCGTCGGTCAGAGCCGCACCTCCGCGAGGGTCTCGTAGACGGGGCCGGCGGGGCCGAGCGTGCTCTTCTTGAGCTGGAACGCGTCGACCCGGCAGATCCCGAAACCGTCACCGGGGAGGGCCCGGAGCCGTTCCAGGAGGGAGGGGTGGAAGGACTTCACCCGCGCCACCGTCGCGTGGCCCCGGAACGGCCGGCGCTCGGGGGAGTAGCCGAGCGGGACGAGGGCGTCCGTCACCGACCGTGCGAGGACGCCGAGCGAGCCGTCGTCCGCGATGGAGCACCAGATGGTGCGAGGCGACGAACGGCTGTTCCCGACGATCGGGCCGACCGCGAGGTCGAACGGGGGCCGCCGGACGGCCGAGAGGGCGTCGGCGATCACCGGCAGGCGGTCGGGGTCGACCTCGCCGAGGAAGGCGAGCGTGACGTGGATGAGCGCCGGGTCGACGAACGTGAGCCGGGCCTCCGAACCACGAAGGCTCTCGGCCGCCTCGCCGATCCGGGCCCGAATCTCACCGGGGAGGTCGACGGCGACGAAGGTCCGCACCATGGGGGAGAGTGTGGGCGTGGAGGATAGAAAGGGTGATCGGTCAGGGCGATGTGCTGTCCCCGCCGGGAGACCCGGCCGTGCCGGGCGGGGCCGGATGGTGCGAGCCTTTGGGCACACGCAGTTCGAACCGGGCCCCCTCTCCCGGCACCCCGACCTCCCGGATCGTGATCCCGGTCATCTCCAGTATCTCGCGGCCGAGGTAGAGGCCGAGTCCGGTGTTGCTCCCGACACCGGGCAGGAAGATGCGTTCCTTCTCAGACTCGGGGACACCGCACCCGTCGTCCTCGAAGACGACGAGCAGGTCCGGACCCTCCGGGATCCACGAGCACCGCACCGTCGTGAGGGTCGGGCCGCCGTGCCGGAGCGCGTTCTCGACCAGGTTGGCCAGGACCATGGGGAAGAGGGGGTCTGCCCACACCTCGACGGTCGTCGGGGCGCACTCGAGCCGGACACCGGACTCCCGTAACTGCTCGCCGGCGGCGGTGACGACCCGGTCGACTCGGTGCCAGGTCGGGGTCCCGTCCCCGGCGTCGGCATCAGTCCGCACCAGCCTGCAGAGGGCGGCGATCGACCGCGCGTCCTCCTCGATCCGATCGAGCTCGGCGGACAGCTCCGGGCCGGAGAGGTCGTTCCGGGCGAGCTCGACCCGGGCGAGAAGGACGGTCACCCGGTTCGCGATGTCGTGCCGTGCCAGGCTGGTGAGGAGCCGGAGGTGGTGGTTCGCCCGGGTGAGCGCCTCGCGGGCGACCCTCGCCTCGGTCACGTCCCGCAGGATCACCAGCCATCCGATCGAATCATCCCCCCGACCGCGGACCGGCAGGCACCGCGTCTCGTAGGAGCGGGTCGCCCCACCGACCTCCCTCGTGAGGGTCGCCCCGGCACCGTCACCCACAGTGCCGAGCCCGTCGGCCGCGCCGAGGGGCGGGAGGAGCTCCCCGAGGTGGAGCCCGGCGGCGGACAGTCCGTCCACGCCGATGAGGGTGCTCGCAGCCGGGTTCACGGCAAGAACACGGCGGTTGAGGTCGAGGACCAGAACCCCGTCCGGCGTGGTGTCGAAGACGCGGTCGCGACCGATCGGGACGACCTCGAAGATATGGTACCGGAGGGTCCAGGACATCACGAGGATCCCGATCACCGTGAGGACGAGGGGCGAGGTGTCGACGTTCACGATCGGACTGACCTGGAGCACGTACGAGACCCCGGCGAGTGCTGCCACGACTGTGCCGCCGGCGACCAGGAGGTATCCCGTGCGTTCCGTACCACGGGATGCGAGTGCACCCCGGACGGCGACGAGGACCGAGAGCGCGAGAGCGACGTAGACCCCCAGGATGAAGACGAAGTAGAGCGGGCCCTGGACGTAGACGAGCGAGAGGCGACCTCCCATCTCCACCATCGCCCAGGAGGAATAGAAGAGCCGGTGGACCGGCGTCGTGATGGCGACAACGAGGAGGAGGGCCGTGCCCAGGACGAGAGGCACCCGGAGCGCCGCCGGCAGGCGCCAGGTACGATCGGCGAGCGTCAGCCCGAAGAAGGTCCAGTTGGAGACGACGACCGCGATCCCGATGTACTGCACGAGGCTGAAATAGAGGGCCATCGTCACGTCGGTGCTCGCGAGCTCGCAGACAAAACCGATGTTCCAGAGGGTTCCTCCGGCCGAGAGGAGGGTGAACTCCCTGAACCCCGGGAGGTGGCGACGGCGATAGCCGGTCGCTGCCAGGACGAGAGAGGCCGCCCCGGTGAGGAGGAACGGAATGATCAGCGGTGTGTACTGCATGGCTCGGCCGAACGCACCGGTCCGCACCCGGCGTACAGGCGCTCCGCACGCCACCGGCGATACAGAGAGAACGGCAAGGTGATTGATAAAGAGTGTGGAACCGGCACTCCGTTCACCACCGGGCGCCCACGGGAGGAGCAGAGAGATCGGTATTCGAGCCTCATATGACGGCCCGGGCGAGCCCTCCCACCTCGGCCCGGATCGAGGGGTCCAGGGCGAGGACGGCGGCAAGGTAGACCCCGGCACCGAGCGCCACGGTGCCGACGGCGATCGGAAGGTTCACCGGGGGGACGAGGGCGCGAATGGCGAGCACGACCATGGCCATCAGGGCGGCGGAAGCGAGGACCGCCGCAACCGGTCGCCGCTCGAACCGGACGGCGACCGTGCGCGCGAGGAGAAGGCGGGCAAGGAGGGTCGCCGTCACGGTGGAAAGGAGGAGACCGAGGGCGGCACCGGTGACGGAGAGGACCGGGACCAGGGCGAGGTCGGCGAAGACGAGGACGACGGCGCCGGCGCCGGCGGCGACGAAGGCCCCCCGGGGCCGACCGACGGCCGAGAGGGCCATCCCCTCCAGGAGCGAGCCGACCGCGACGAGCTCGGCGACCAGGAGAAGGACGAGGGCGGGGGCGGCGGGGGCGAAGTCGGCGCCGTAGAGGAAGTAGAGGAGACGGTCGGCGAGGAGGACTCCGCCGACGGCAGCGGGGACGGCGAGAAGGAGGGCGAAGGTCCAGGCCCTCGAGAGGGCAGCGGCCACCTCGTCGAGGGCGCCGGCCCGGGCCCATCCCGCGATCCGCGGAGCGAGCGAGGCCCGGACCGGCATCGTCGAGAGGACGGCGAGGGAGGCGAGCTGGAACGGGGTCCGGTAGAGGGCGACCTCCCGGTCCGAGAGGAGGTAGCCGATCAGGAGCGTGTCGGCGTTCGCGGAGACGACCGCGACAAGCGAGAGGAGGAACGACCAGAGCGCGAACGAGGCGAGCGAGGAGAGGTGCCGTATCCCGAAGCGCGTGAGCCGGAACGTGAGGAAGCGGCGGTTCACGAGCGCGGCGGCAACCGTGCCGGCGACCAGGCCCCCGGCGAGCCCGGCGGCGCCGAAGCCGAGCGCGACCGCGATTACCTGGACGGCAACCCGGACCCCGACACCCAGGAGGTCCGCGGACTGGGTCACCCCGGCCTGCCCGCTCGCGTAGACCCCGGTGGCGATGATCCCGGCCGCGGTCGAGGCGAGGACGGCGACCGCGAGCCAGGCGAGGAGGCCTGCCGCCTCCAGGTCGACCAGGAGGGGGCGGGCGGCGACGAGGGCCCCGACCACGGCGAGCGCGAGCGAGACCCGGACCACGGCGTAGGCGGAGAAGTGGGCGGCCGGCTGGTCCCGCTCGGCGATCCGCTGGGCCGCGGCCCCGCCGAGGCCCGGGTCAGAGGCGAGGAGGAGGAAGCCGAGGTAGGCCGAGAGGACGTAGTAGGCGCCGAGCGCAGCAGCACCGGCGGCGTGGGCGATATACACGGTCGACGCGAACCCGAGCAGAGTCGAGCCGACCGTCGCGAGAAGGCCGATCAGGGACTGCCGCCGAACCGGCGAGACCGCCATCAGCCGGGCGAGGCGAGACCGCACGGATCTAGTATGCGCGCGCCCTGAGCGATAAGAATGCCGCTGCCGATGCCTTGATGAGAGGGTGAGCTCCACGAACTGGTATGAAAGACGCGGTGATCCGGGTCCAGGGGCGGGGCGAGGCGGGGGCCGAGCCCGACCTGGTCGTGCTCTCGTTCCAGGCAAGCGGCCGGTCGGGCGACTACGCCGATGCGGTTGCGAGGGCCACTCGGTCCGTGGAGAGTCTCAGGGGAACACTCGAGGAGCACGGGGTTGCCCGGACGGCCTTGAAGACCGTCCAGTTCGGGGTCGAGACCGACTACGAGTGGGACAGTGACCACCGGGAGCGTCGCTTCCGGGGGTACGTGGCGACCCACGCGCTCCGACTCGTGCTCGACCGGACCCACGACGCGGGGAAAGTGCTCCACGCGATCGCCGCGGGGGCACCCGGGGTGGAGGTCCGGGTCTCGTTCGAGGTGGGGGACCGGCGGGGCTTCCGGCAGCGGCTCCTCGCCGCGGCCGTCGAGGCGGCGCATGAGAACGCGGCCACGATCGCCCGTGCGGCCGGGGTGCGGCTCGGCCCGGTGCTCGGGATCGAGTACGGCTGGACCGAGGTCCGGTACAGCTCCTCGCTCAACGTAGACACGATGGAGCTCTCGCGGCTCGCCGCGCCGGTGATCTCGTTCGAACCCGACGAGGTCCGGGGCGAGGAGACCGTCACGCTGACCTGCGCGATCGACGGCTCGGTCGAGACGGCCCGATAACACAATTATTGAGCGAGGCCAACGATACCCTTCGTACGAGTGGTGGCGCTGATGGATGGGTTGATCGTATACAGGCTCGAGTTCTGCCCGAACTGCGAGACTCTCAAGGCATATCTGAAGGAGCAGGGGGCCGGGTTCGTCGAGGAGGATATGTCGTCGGCCGCCGCGCTGACCGAGCTACGCATCAACGGCGTCTTCGTCTCAGAGGCGCCCGTGCTGAGGAAGGGGACCACCTTCCTGACGTCCGCCGAGCTCTTCTGCGGCGGCGAGGTGAACCGGGACGCGGTCGACGCGCTCCTCTCGGGTGCGTGAGCCCGTGGCTCCTTCGAAGACGGGCGGCCAGGCAACCCTCGACGGGGTCTGGCTCCCCGCGATGCCTCCCGTCCGGCGCTCGGACGGGCATATCCTGGACTGGGACCGGGAACGGATCGTCCGGCAGATCCTGATCGAGACCAGCCTGGTCAGAACCTTCTACGACGGCGAGGGCGCGGACGAAGCGACCGCACGCGAGATCGCCCGCGAGGTCGAGGAACGGATACGAAGGCTCGGGCTCCGGACCCTCTCGGGCCCGCTGATCCGGGAGATCATGAACATCGTGTTCCTCGAGCATGGACTGGTCCACTACCGGAACGTGCTGACCCGCGTGGGCACGCCGGTCTACGACGCGCACCTGATCGATGTCGGGCGCGGGTTCGAGGCGCATGACAACGCGAACCTGCAGGAGAACGCGGAGACCTCGCACAAGAAGAAGGCGGACAAGATCTCGAAAGAGCAGTACCTCCTCCAGCTCCCGCCCGAGATCGCGGACCACCACCTCTCGGGGGACCTGCACATCCACGACCTGGAGTATTTCGGGACCCGTCCCTTCTGCCAGGACTGGGACCTGCGCTACTTCTTTTACTATGGCCTGATGCCGGACGGCAACGGGACGAAGGCGTCGGTGGCGGGGCCGGCGAAGCGGGCCGAGGTGGCGGTGCTCCACGCCGTCAAGGCCCTCGGTTCGGCCCAGACGAACTTCGCCGGTGGGCAGGGGTACTACAACTTCCTCACCTTCCTTGCACCGTACATCGAGGGGATGCCGTACGAGGAGATCCGGCAGCTGATGCAGATGTTCGTCTACGAGATGACCCAGATGATGGTCGCCCGCGGGGGCCAGCTGGTCTTCTCGTCGGTCCAGCTCTCGCCGGGGGTGCCGACGCTCTGGAAGGACAAGCCGTGCGTCTACAAGGGAAAGGTCTGGAACGGGGAGCAGGCCCCGCTCCGCACCTACGGGGAGTTCGAGCGCGAGGTGCGGCTCCTCTTCCTCGCCCTGATGGAGGTGATGCTCGAGGGCGACGCCTGGGGCAAGCCCTTCAACTTCCCGAAGCCCGAGGTCTCGATCGAGCCGGACTTCATGGTCGAGGACGAGGAGTACAACCGCGCCCACCCGGACCTGCCGACCTTCCGCGACCTCTACCTCAGGTCGTTCGAACTCGCCTCGAAGTTCGGGACCCCGTACTACGACAACCAGCTCCCGGCATACCGCGGGGCGGGCAAGGGGATCTCGTGCTACCAGTGCTGCGCCTACCAGTTCTCGGCGGTGGCGGACGAGGACTCGCAGTTCGATGACAAGCTCTTCTTCCTCGAGGGCCGGCACTTCTCGATGGGCTCCTGGCAGGTGGTCTCGGTGAACTGCCCCCGCGCCGCCTACATCGCCGAGGGCTCGGATGAACGGCTCTTCGCCGAGCTGAAGGCCCTGATGGACAAGGCGGTCGAGACCTTCCGGATCAAGCGCCGCTGGATGAACATCATCCGGACGAACGGGCGGATGCCGTTCGCGATGCAGCGGCCGAAAGACCCGAACACGGGCGAGCGCGGCTCGGTTGCGGTCGACCTGGACCCGCTCGTCTACACGATCGGGGTGGTCGGGGTGAACGAGATGGTCCAGCACCACTGCGGGGCCCAGCTCCACGAGAGCCGCGAGGCGTTCGTGCTGGCGGTGCGGGCGATGACCGAGCTGGAGCTCTACGCCCGCGAGCTCTCAACCAAGCACGGGATGACGATCGCCCTCGCGCGGACGCCGGCGGAGACGACCGGGCAGCGGTTCGCCGTGGCGGACCTGCTCGACCGGCGGTTCCGGGACCACGCGACCCGCGTGATCAAGGGCGACCTGGAAGACGCGCTCGGACGGCTCGGGACCTCGAACGACCTGCCGATCTACTACACGAACGGGACCCACGTGGCCCCCGGGGCGCCGGTGCCGCTCGCGAAGCGGATGGAGATCGAGCACGTCTTCTTCCCGATCGTGGACGGCGGCAACATCTTCCACATCTGGCTCGGGGAGCGTCGACCCGACCCGCGGGGACTGATGGAGATGGCCTTCAACCTCTGCCGCAAGACCCAGATCGGCTACTTCGCGTTCACCCGCGACCTGACGGTCGCCCTCCGGCAGTTCCGCGAGCACCGGCCGACCCCCCGCCTGGAGGGGATCAACCCGGTGGACGCCAGGGTGCAGGCGTAACGGCGCCGGCGCCCGGCGGGGAACAGGGGCCGGTAACCCACGCCGGGAGGCGCAGGGGCGGCAGACTCGATCCCCCGATCACCACCTATTTTATCACGGCGCGCCGAGATGCTATCCGGAGACAGACGAGATATGGAGTCCTTACCGGAAGGCGAACAGGTGATCGTCCAGGGAAATGCGAAGTCGGATTTCTTCGGGAAGGGGACGCTCTACCTCACCACCCGCCGGCTGATCTTCGAGGCCGCCGTGGGAGGGCTCCTCTCCCGGTCCACGGAGACGAAGATCGACCAGCCTATCGGGACGATCGCGTCGTACAGCAGCGCCGGCCGAAAGGCCCTGGAGGTCCACTTCGAGGGGAACATGGAGCCGACGGTGCTGCACGTCGACAACCCCGAGATGTGGGAGGTCGCCATCAGGGCCATCTTCCTGATGGGGGGCGCAGCGTAGGGTCGATCGGGGCTCCCCGCCAGGAGCCCAAGCACCAAGAGGAACACGCGGCGACCGCCGACCACGCACGTGGGGAGCATGGCGTGGGCCCTTCGTCAGGAGCCCCTGCGGACCAGCCGGACGACGAGAAAGATCCCGATGACGATGACCGCGAGGAAGAAGGCTCCGTTCACGAACGGCACGTAAGGGTCGGCCACCCAGTACCGGATCGCCTCCTGGACGGCGAAGTAGAACTGCATCGTCGCGACGAGGACGAGGAGGAGGACGATCCCCGTAAGCCCGGTGATGACGAACGCCACGAGGGACTCGCGGGTCTCCCGGCGCCGGTCCTCGGGGGACGGCGGCAGCGTCCCGCCGGGAACGGGGTCAGCCATGGTACCGCCTCCACCCGAAGAGGGCAAACGCGAACCCCACGATGGATGCCGCTAGATCGAAGCCCGGGGTCCGGGTCGGGGTCGGCACCATCACCGGGGCCTCCCGGGCCGTGACGAACTCACCGGTGTCGATCCGCCGGACCGTGAACTCCTGCTCCCCGGTCACGGTCGCATTCGGGGCGAGGTTCACCGACCGCGAACCGCGCTCGACGATCACGTCCCCGCTCCAGAGCACGGCCTCGACCTCGTAGTTGTGCTGGTCCGGGACCGAGAGGGTGACGTTCCGGGTCACGGTGGACCCCGGGCGGACCGCGCCCACCGTCGTCCACTGCCGGTCGGCGAGGAGGCGGGCGCTGGCCTCCCGCGCCTTGACCTCGACGGTGAGGTCGGGGTTGGGACCGGTGCCCTGGTTCGTCAGCTGGACCTCTGCCTCGATCAGCGCCCGGCCGTTTGTGACGCCCCGGACCAGGAAGTCCATGTCGGTGATGGTGACCGGGGTCCGGGCCGTGTCCGGCGGCAACCGTTCGAGCGAGCGGACCGTCACCTCACCGCCGGCCCCCTGGAGACCTCCGCCAACCAGGCTCGCCCGGACCCGGTACGAGCCCCGGCGCGGAAGGGTCAGTTCGCAGGGGACCACGACGGATTCGCCCGGGCGGACCGGGCCGTACTCCTGACTTCTCTCGTGGACGCGGAGGCCGGTCTCATCGTCGATGACCTCGACCCGGAGGACGCCGGCGCCCAGCCCGGGGCCCGACCAGTGCTGGACGGTCGTGCTGACGTTCAGGACGACCTCACCGGCGGTCACGTTCATGGGTTCGACCGTGATGCCGGTCACGCCGGCGGTCCCCTCCTTGAGACAGCCCGCCGCCGTCACCAGGAGGACGGCGGCGACCAGGAGAAGAAGCCAGCGCGGGCACCTTGTTGTCATGGTGAGAGGGCAGTCATCCCGCCACCAGTTATCTCTTTCGCTTTCGCCCGGAGTCCTTTCTGCAGCCCCGGGGAGGGGGGCAGGCGTGACGGGGTGTGTGCCGGCGATCGTCACGACCGAGGATGAGAGCCCCAGGGGCGCCCTGCCCCGACTCCTCGTTGGGCCCATCCCGCGGTGGCGCAAGGTTCCTGGCTGGCGGTCCAGAAAGCAGGATATCTGAATAAATAATAATCAATAAATATTACAACCAGTATATTCTCCATCAGGGGATCCAGATGGATGAATCATCGAACGGGGGGATGCTCCCCACCGTCACCGCGGTCATTGCTCTTATTCTCGTCGCACTGGTCGGGTGGAACATCTACAC
>JBFXGJ010000004.1:0-128347 GCA_050178135.1 Methanoregulaceae archaeon
CGTGGGGACGAGCTTCCGCCCGTAGGGTCGTCCCTTCCGGACAGGCCAGGCCTGGCCCATGCGCTCCGGTCGATCGCCATCGAGGCGCACGACCGCGTCTTCGACGGTGAGCATCCCTTCGGCCACCTCCTCGACGGTCCCGTGGAGGGTGGGCGGCACCAGCACCCGGTGGTCCAGGTTGAACTCCCGCACGGTTCCGAGGATGTCGCCCGGTCCGACGACGGCGCCGACCTGGACCGTGGGTTCGAACTCCCAGCGTCTCGCATGGTCGAGGGCGGAGACGGTGATGCCACGGGAGATGAAGTCCCCGCTCTTCTCGACGAGCAGGGGAAGGGGGCGCTGCACCCCGTCGAAGATCGAGGCCAGGAGCCCGGGGCCCAGTTCCACGCGCAGGGGCTCTCCGGTGTTCTCGACCACCTCGCCTGTCTTGAGGCCGGTCGTGTCCTCGTAGACCTGGATCACGGCGACATCCTGGTCGAGCCGGATCACCTCCCCGGTGAGCGCCTCATCGCCCACCCTGACCACGTCGTACATCCTCGATCCCCGCATCCCGCCCGCATGCACCACGGGCCCGGAGACCCGGATCACTTCTCCCTCGAGCATCCCTATCGCCTCAATACCACGCTGTACCCGATTGCCCTTCGAAGCAGCTGTTCGATCGCGGCCATACCCCCGCCCTGGCGTGACCGCCCGGGGATCGGGATCACGATCGGGCGGGTTGAATCCTCGATCCGTGCCGCCAGCCGCTCGTCCAGTCCCTGCACAAAGTCCTCGTTGACCGCGATGATCCCGGTCTCCCCGTCCTGCATCAGGGAGGCGAGGAGGCCTTTGACCTCGTCGATGGAGGTGGCCTCCTGGGTCTCGACACCGGCCATCCGGAACCCGGCAGCCGTATCGGGGTCGGTCAGCACCATGAACCTATACATGGATCAGCTCCGCCTCCAGCTCCTCGTCGGAGAGGCCCGCGTCCCGGCACCGGGCGATGATCCGCAGGTTGGTCACCTCTGCCAGGAAGAGGTAGAGATACCCGATCACCACCGTGACACTCAGGGGGTCCGTCCGAAAGAGGGAGGCCCCCTGGCGGACCTGGTACCGGTCAAGTTCCTTCAACAATAGCGACTGAGGGCCGCACGCCGGTGTCTCGTCGCACCGGTGGAGGAGGAAGGCGAACGGCGTCCCCTCGAGTCGTTTCAACGCCTTCGGGAGATTGCCGTCCTGGATCATCTCTTTCAGGACCTTCATCGGCAGGGCTCCCCCCCCCTCCAGCAGGAACCGGTCTCCGTCATCGACCCTCACGCCGTCCCGGATGAACGTGATCACCGTCTTGAGGTTCGTGACGTCGATCTCGGTCCCGACCAGTCGGTGAAGGACGACGGCTTCAGGCCCCTTCCCCCGCACGGTGTCCCGGGCGTAGTCAAAGTAATACTGGTCGAGCGCGTGCTCCATGACCAGGAGCTCCCGCGAACGGCTCCATTCTTCTATGTGGGGCGTGAACGCGCGGGCGTAGTCGATCCTCCAGGTCGCGAGCAGGTCAATCACGTCCCGCACATCTGCCTGGTTCACCAGTTCCTGCAGGGTCGCCTCGTCGAGCGTCCCCGCCGGCACGAGACACTCCTGGATCTCGCTCGCCGGGGAGCGGATGTTCTTGCCGCGCAGGATCGCCTTCAGGTTATGGACGTCCCAGCGGTTCAGAAAGATCCGGACGTAGCGGGCCGACTCGCCATCGCCGAACATCCTGAGGATCTTCCGGCAGGTCCTGACGAAGTGCGAACGCAGTGCCGCCTCCAGGCAGGTGATCCCCGATCCCCGGAGACAGGAGGTCTCGATCTCCCGCTGGTAGGGAGTCTTCTGAAGGTCTGCGATCAGGGAGTCCAGGTCCGGTCTCTGCACGAGGACCCTGAGTTCATCAGGAGGGAGAAGGGATCGGTACATGCCACGTACCCGGGCGTTGATGTATCCCTGGTCCATCACTTCCCTCCGAACAACCGGCGGGCGAGCTCCCGTCGGTGGACCTCGTTTGCCCGAACCAGGCGCGCCTCGAAGGTGTTGTCGATCCGGATACGATCGTCGGCCGACGTGACGACCGCTCCGCCCATGGTGGAAAGGTCGGCGATCACCTCCACCGCCATGTCCGGGCGGGCGAGGACTCCCCGTGCCAGCCCCTCATCCCTCGGATCGACATGCACCCTGCCCCCGGGCTCGCCGAGTGATACCAGCGCCTCGTTCATAAGCCGTTCCAGGACTCCTGGATAGCCATCCTCTCCCCGAAGTCCTTCCAGCCTCTCCTCGGTGAAGCCGATCACCCGCTTTTCGTACTCCTCGCGGACGCGGGCGAGGCTGGCCTTCGCCTCCTCTCGGGCGCGGTAGAGGCGCTGGTGCCGTTCGATCTCGATTCGTACCTCGCCCTCGGAGACGATTCGTCTCCCGAGTTCGTCCGCCTGCCGGCGGATGCTCTCCTGTTCCTCGTCGATGGCCGCCTGTGCCTGCCGCTGTGCCTCCTGGATGCGGCGGGCCGCATCCTTCTCCATCGATGCGATCAGTTCTTCGTATGCCATCTGCCACCCCCGCTGCCCGGGGCAGCGTGCCGCCTCTCTGTGCACGCCGCCCTCTCCTGTTCGTGCGTTCTGCTCCTCTCAGATCATGAAGATGATCATCGCCGCTACCACGAAACCGAGGATCACGAGGGTCTCTGGTATGGCGAGGAGAATGATCATCGGCCCCATTAGTTCAGGATTCTCAGCGATCGTTCCCGCGCCAGCGGGCCCGATGCGCGATTGAGCAAAGGCCGTGCCGATCGCCCCTGCACTGAAGGCGATTGCGGCACCGATTGGAACCTCCCACCCTGCCATTCAGACTCACCGATGGTTTAATCTAGCTAAAATTATAAAAACTTATCGCAAAAAAATAAACGATTGTCCGAAAGGGTCCATGCTGAAGGGTTAGTGCACCCCCGTCACTCTCCCGGCCGATACCCGAAGGGGCGGTACGGACGCCCGCCCCCCTGGTAGAACTTCGAGTTGAACTCGACGAGGTGGAGGCGGATGGACTGGATGAATGGGCTGAACATGCCCATCACCAGGTTCATCAGGTGGAGGACGACCGCGACCAGTCCCCCGATCAGCACGGTTCCCACCGCCCCGGCGAGCTCGTTGGCGACGACGGCCAGCATCACCGACGCCATCCCGATCGCCATGATCCGGGCATAGGACATGATGTTGCCCACGGTCCCCATGATCTCGACCGCTCCCTGGACGCCGCCCCCGTAGAAGAGCAGCGGAAGCCCGACAAGGAGAAGGATCCCGCCGACCACCAGGAGCAGGGGGGAGACGATGGTGATCAGGGCGAGGATGAGAAGCATGATCCCCAGGGTCACCGCGATCATGCCGCACTTCTCGCAGAGGTGACGGCGGTTGTGCTGCGCCACCGCGTTGGCCACGCCGAGTCCCAGTCCCAGGAAGATGTGGACCGCGCCGATCGCGATCGAGAGAACCAGGAGCGGTATCATCGCCTCCATCCGGTTCCACGTCACCCCGGCGAAGGTGACGGGATGCAACCATCCCATCACCTCTCCGAAGTCACCGAAGAGCTCGCCGAAGAGGTAGCCGAAGATGATGGTCGGGATCGAAGAGATGATGAAGATCATCGAGAGCTCCCGGAGCCAGTCAGGATTGCCGGCCCTGGACCGGAGGAAGGCGGCGAGGGCGAGTATGCAGAGGCCGTACCCGACGTCCGCCACGATGAGGCCGAAGAAGAGCGGAAAGAAGATGGCCATGAAGGGGATCGGGTCCACCTCCTGGTACCGCGGGGGCCCCATGAGGCGGACGAAGAACTCGAAGGGGCGGGCCCATGCCGGGTTGGCGAAACAGGTGGGCGCGTCCTTCACCTCTTCGGGGCTCGGGGTGCGCTCGTAGAGGACCACTCTCCCCCCGAATACCCGTTCGAGTCGGTCCCTGGCATGGGGGATCGAACGCCTCGGGTTCCATCCCTTCGCTACAAATGTGTAGTCGGTGTGCGCGAACCTGGAGAAGACGGCGAGCTCGTCGCGCTGCTCCTCGAGAACCCGCTGCATGCCCAGCAGGTCCGGGCGCCATCGCTCCGCAAGCTCCCGTAACTCCCCGTCGATACGAAGGATCTCCGCCCGCCCCGCCTCCCGGCGCTGATCGATGGTGCCGAGGGCATCATCGATCGACATCGTGGCGAGGTCCTCGGGGATACGGACCTCGTTTACGTTCTGCGAGAAGAGGAAGGCGTGCACCTCGCGTGAGTACCACTTGTTGAAGATGGTGATGGCGGCGATCGTCTCCTCGTCGAGGTCGGACGTGATGTACTCGATCTGGTCATGGGTGATCTCGCGCAGCACCGGCAGCACCTGGTCCAGCACGTGGGCGTACTCCTTCTGCAACAAAAGGACGGACATCTCGAAGCCCTCGAGTGCCTGCAAGGACTCCTGGATCGGCTGGAGGCGGCGGAGGATGCGTGCGTACCGTTCCAGTGTGATCGCTGTCAGCTCCAGGTCAGTCTTGCGATTCGTGCGTTCGACCGTCTGGATATCAAGGCCCTCGATCCTGGTGCCAACCTCTTCGAGTACCTCTTGGAGGGGTCGTCCCCTGAGGGCGCCGGCGGTCTTTTCCACCCCTTCCGCACCATCCCGCATCCCAGGAAGCAGTGTCAGGAGTCCGTTCACCCGCAGCAGGAGCTGGTCGACCTCGATCACCGGTGCCTCGTCGATCCGGGCCAACCGGCTCTCCGGCGCCTGTCTCTCCTCGGTAAGGTCCACCAGGTGGACGGTCCCCTCCTGGTAGAGCGTGTCGACGATCTGTTCGGCCTCTTCGAGGGGGCCGACCACCAGGACGCTCGTCATCCTCTGCAGCATCGTTCACTCCCTGGGAGCTACCAGCCTCACCAGCTCCTCCACGGCGTCCGGGACGCGGTCCTCGACTCCCAGGCGGAATTCTTTTTCCCGTTCGTCCGCATCGCGTCGTATCTGTTCGACCTCGTCGTCGACCTGGACCATCACGCTACGCCACCGTGTGTCGACCGCCTCTCTGGCCTCTCGTTCCGCCAGCTCGAGCCGTCCCTGCCGTTCCCTGACGACCGCCTCCCTGGCGGCTTCGACCGTGGCACACGCCTGTTCGTACCTGGTGGACAGCTCCCTCTCCTTCTCGTGGACCTGCTCGAGCAGGCTATTCTCGTCCGACATCGTGATCACAACCCATGCCTGGCCCGCATCCCTGCGGTGAACCCGGCAGTCGCCGTCCGCCGACCGGCCTCGTGGTAGCAGCCGGCCCCGGTTCGACCTGCCCGTGCAATCCGCTCCTCGCACCGTCGTACGACGGCTTCCTGCAGCGTGCGGACAAGGTCTCGGTCAACGGGCATCATGGCTCTCAGGATGTGCTACGCGGAGGGATGGTCGCACTCCTATATAAACATTTCTTCTATTGAGTCCTTTTTCATCCTTTCATATGTGCACGGACCCGGCTTCCTCCTGGTTTCCGGGGTTGAGCCAGCCAGCCCCTGCCCGATCCCAAGGCTTTTTCATTTCCAGGACCATGGCTCTGTTGAGGAGAGAGGGGAATGATTATCGGCGCAGACGAGCAGATCGCCCCGACACCGGACGCCATCGAGGCGGTCCTCGAGTTCCTTCCAGTCTTCGAGGACCCGCACTTTCTTCCCGAGGTGGTCGTGGCGGAAGAAAAGGGCTGGATCTTTGAGCAGTACTCAAGGGAGGTCTACGAGTTCGAGAAGACGCTCTACCGGGCGGGGTTCATCGTGCGGTTCGACTGGGCGCGTTGGGAACCCGTGGCGCTTCGATTCTTCCGCGAGCCCGGGCGCCTCGATGCGGCCGATATGTCGATTCTTCGCCGGCTCCTGACGTTCCATATCCGCAAGAACGTCGCATGCGAGGGGCACCTCGCCGAGATGCTCCGCGCCGGTCACGTCCAGGCGATCCTCAGGCGGCTCGAGACCCTCTCCTCGGGTGGGGCCGAGATGGCTGGCACTGCCTGACCGGACCCCTATCCTCTTGTATAATGGGCAGCACCCCGGGGGCTCCGGGGCTGATGGACGGTCAGGCGAACCGCCCGAAGGGGAGGAGGTGCCCCTCGACCAGGCGGTCCCAGCCCGAGTCCTGGTGGATTGCCGGCTGTCCCTCGACCCCCGCGGGGGCGGCGCAGGTACTCGGGAGCCGGTTCGGATCGAGGTAACCGAGCCGTCTGCATGACTCGAGACGCGGGGCTGATCGGAGTGCTCCGATGGACGGGAGGGCGTACCAGCCCGGCCCCGACGGGTCGAGGCACCGGCCGACCGGCCGAACCGCGTAGACCGACTGGGCATCGCCGTATCCACCCTGGACGTAGAGCAGGACCATCACTCCCCGGTCCTCGCCGTCATCCGCGACGATTGTCCCCCGCTCGAGGTGTGGGACTACCCCGCTCGACAGGCCCACCAGGAGGAGGATGAGGACCAGGGTGACTGCATAGTGCTCCATGCTGGATCATGGGGGCATGCGGGTGGGTCCACGAAATACCTTGCGGCCCATGTCCGGGGAGGGTTGCCTCCCCCTGGACCCAGGGGTGTGTCCCGTCTCCGCGATCGCCGGCGACGCTGAGGGAACCGGGGGCACACTGGCGACCGATCACGTGCCGATGGCCCGGACGTTCACCCCGAGAATGGCGCCTTCACTGCCAGGGAGGCCGCGAGGAACCCTCAGGCCAAAAAAAGGTGAGCTGATTAGACAATCAGGGAGGTCTCATACAGGAACGTGCCCGGGTTGAGCCACAACAGGTTGGCGCCGGCCATCGAGGCCGTCGGGACGAGCCACACCTTGGCCCCGGTCTGCCCCGCGTACTCGCCCGTTGTGTACGCATACGGTGTGAGTGTCACCGCATCGCCCTTGATCTTCACGTTTCCGTTCTTGTCGGCGACTCCGACGCCGAAGATCGTCTCGTCTCCTGCCCAGCTCGCCTCGTTATACCCGATGAGGGTGTAACTCTCTCCTGGCACGAGCCAGTGCCCGTTGAAGACAAAGCGGTCGTCCTGGTACATGAGGCTGCCGAACGCTCCGCCATCTATCGGTTCCCACGTCGTAATGTCCTTGGTGACGAGCTTGATCACTTGGGCATCTCCCGCAGCGGCGACTGCGCCGGCGAGCAGGGCGATGCCCAGCATCACCATCACCATTCTCATCATTGAACTCATCTTCTCTCTCCATCCCCGTCTATGGGGTGATGTTAATTATAATATTATGTATATAGTTTTATCGAATTGTCCGCGTTCGAACCAGTCGCCGTCTCTCCGCGACGAGCGCTCGATACTGCCCGGTTCGGCGATCCCCCGCCCAGGAACTCCGCTCATCTTATTCATCTCGTCAGTGCTGGAGTGAAACCCGAAAAAAGACCGTTCCGTTCTCCATACCCGAAGGATAATTATTGAGGCGTCCCCTTTCAAACCCCGTTAAAGGGCTGCAGGGCTTGTGGGCACGTCTGACGGCCCAGCCGGAAAAACAGAGAGGTTGGCGGATGGGTTCATTGCCTATCTGAACTCTCGACGGGCCGGAGAAGGGCCAAGACTGTAAGAATAAAGATTTACGAAGAAAGCGGGCCTGAAGGGATTTGAACCCTTGGCCTACGGATTAAGAGTCCGTCGCTCTACCGAACTAAGCTACAAGCCCGTACTTGTGCTTCAATAAATTGTCGTTTTTTACTGATAAACCTGACGGATTTTCGGCAGGTCAGCTCAATGGCTGACATTAATATGTCCACGCGATCCATCTCTCTGTACATGGCTGATGCCGAGATCCGGGAGCCGCAGGGGGAGGTCGAGTACATGGTGCTCGGTTGCGGCTCCATCGGCTACAATGTGATCGAGGAACTCGAGACCGAGACCCGTTCGATCCTCGTCGTTGACCGGGACGAGAAGCGGGTCAAGGATCTGCTCGACCAGAACTACGACGCGGTCGTCGGCGATATCCGTGACCCGGCGATCTTCGACACTCTCAGAGTTCCGAAGGTGGTCTTCGTCCTATCGAACGAGAAGGACTCCAACCTCGCGGCCGTCCAGACGATCAAGGGGCGTTTCCCCGATGCCGAGGTGATCGCGCGTGCTCTCGACCCGCTCTCTCAGAGCGCCCTCGAGGCGGCGGGCGCCGAGTACGTGATCTATCCCCAGGAGGTTGTCGCGAAGGCGGCGGTCCACCAGATCCGCAGGCTGCATGTGACCCGGATCGCCCAGCGCCTCTACCGGATGCTCGAGTCGTGGGAGGGGACGTTCGGGATCGTTACGCACAACAATCCCGACCCCGATTCGATCTCGTCGGCAATGGCCCTGGCCGAGATTGCCCGGGCGGCGGCAGACCGTCGGCTCCAGATCCGGATCCTCTACGAAGGAAACATCGGCCACCAGGAGAACCGCGCCTTCGTGAACCTGCTCGACATCCGGATGGAGCGGTTGACACCCCAGGTGCTGAGCGAGTGCCGGTACCTCGCGCTCGTCGACTCATCCGCCCCTGGTGTCAATAACAGCATCCCTCCCGGGACGCCGATCAACATCATCATCGACCACCACCGGACCGAAAGCGATGCCGCCGCCGCCGCAGACTTCGTGGACATCCGGCCAGGCATGGGTGCCACCGCATCGATCCTGACGCAGTACCTGCAGGACCTCGACCTGCCGGTCGACCGGAAGGTCGCCACTGCCCTCCTCTACGGCATCCGGGCCGACACCCGGGACTTCCGACGGAACGTAACGCCCCAGGATCTCACGTACGTCGCGTTCCTCCTCCCCCTCACCGACAACGAACTGCTCGACAAGATCACCAGCCCGTCCCTCTCGAAAGAGACCCTCGACGTCCTTGGGAAGGCGATACAGAACCGCGTGATTCGGTCAGGGTACCTCTTCTCCAACGTCGGGTACGTTCGGAACCGCGATGCTCTTCCGCAGGCGGCCGATTACCTGATCAACCTCGAAGGGGTGAACACCGCCCTGGTCTATGGGATCGGGGATACGGGGATCATCCTGACCGCCCGCTCGCGCGACATCAGGATCAACCTCGGTTCGGTGCTCGCCGAGGCCTTCGGGGAGATCGGAGACGCGGGGGGCCACCCGAACATGGCCGCCGCCACCATCCCGCTCTCCTTCTTCTCGATCGTCGACGACAAGGAGAAACTCCTCTCCCTGGTGATCGATCCGATCCTCAAGCGGTTCGAGAACATCGTCGGTCTCGAGAAGAAAGAGGGGCGCAATGAACTATGAGGACTGGGCACCGCACTACGATGAGATCCTCGACTATTTCCAGTTTGACCGGGAGGCCGACGCAGAAGCCGCTCTCCTCCTCGGGACCCTCCTTTCCCGCGACGACGTCGGGGCCCTCGACGTCCTGATCCGTGGCCGGCCGATCACCGTCTGCGGAAACGCGCCGAACCTTCCTGCCCAGCTCGATCGTATCCACGGGGTCATCCTCGCCGCCGACGCCGCAGCCGACGTCCTCTACTCGCGCGGCATCCGGCCCGACGCGGTCTTCACCGACCTCGACGGAGCGACGGACGCGTTCTTCGAGATGAACCGCGAGGGCACGGTGATGGTCGTCCACGCCCACGGCGACAACATGCGCCTTCTTCGGGCATGGGTGCCCGACTTCGAGGGCCCCCTCGTCGGGACGACACAGGGGGCGCCTCTCCCGGGGGTGTACAACTTCGGCGGGTTTTCAGACGGGGACCGCGCCGCGTTCGCCGCCGCTCACTTCGGGGCGGAGTCGATCGGGTTCGTGGGCTTCGACCTCGACGACGACTCGGTCGACCCGATCAAGCGGGGCAAGCTCGCCTGGGCCCGGCGCCTTCTCGCCCTGCTCGGCCATGAGCTCTGACCCGCGGGCGGTCCTCGTCGATGGGTACGTTGACGAGCCCGCGTGCCTCGGGGTTCCGCCCTACATCGCCCCCGAGGTCCGCCAGCTCGCCGGTGTCCTCGTCGATCGGGGGTACGACCTCCGGTACCTGACAATCGACCAGCTCCGGGCCGATCCTGCCCTCCTGTCCCACCTCGACTGTGCCGATATCGTGGTGGTCCATGCCGGGACCACCGTGCCGGGGAAATACCTCGCCGGCAGTCCTGCAACCCTCTCCGAACTCCGCCAGCTCGGGAGGCAGCTCCGGGGGCCGACCACGGCGGTCGGCGGTCCCATTCTCTTCGGGTACGCCTCCGGTGGTGGGGAGCGGGCACTCCCCGGGGGTCTCGATGGGTACGACCTCCTCCTCGAGGGGCACCCCGCCACCGCCCTCGATGCCGCGCTCGGCGGCGGCGAGCCCAGGGGATCGTACGACTACGCAGAGACCGACCGTTTCGCGGTCGCAGGGGTGGGGGTCCTATCCCAGCACCCCTCGTTTCCGCACGTTATGGTCGAACTCGAGACTGCCCGCGGGTGTGCCCGCCAGGCGGTCGGGGGCTGTTCCTTCTGCACGGAGCCGTTCTACGGCCCTCCCCGCTATCGGTCCGTCTCTTCCGTCGGCGAGGAGGTCGCCGCCCTCTTCTCCCAGGGCGCCCGCCACTTCCGCCTCGGCCGGCAGCCCGACCTGCTTGCGTACGGCGCCCCTGCCGGCGCCGACCCGGTGCCTGACCCCGACCGGATACGTGACCTCTTCACGTCCGTCCGACAAGGGGCCCCGGAACTCCTGACGCTCCACATCGACAACGTCAATCCCGGGACAATCGCCCGGCACGAGGAGGCGGCGCGGGCTGCCCTCCAGGAGATCGTCGCCGGTCACACCCCCGGTGACGTCGCCGCTCTCGGCATGGAGACGGCAGATCCGGCGGTCGTGAGGGCGAACAACCTGAAGGCCTCGGCGGACGAGGTCTTCTCCGCTATCCGGGTGATCAACGAGGTCGGCGGCACTCGGCGCGACGGAGTCCCGGAGCTCCTTCCCGGGCTCAACTTCGTGCTCGGTCTCGCGGGAGAGACGCCGGCGACCTTCGACCTGGACCTCGCTTTCCTGGAACGGGTCCTCGATGCTGGCCTCCTGGTCCGCAGGATCAACATCCGGCAGGTGATGCCCTTCCCCGGCACGCGTGCCCACGCCGAGAACACACTGGGGAGGCACGACCGGGAGTTCCGGGCCTTCAAGGAGTCGGTCCGGAACCGGGTCGACCTCCCGATGCTCCGCCGGGTCTTTCCGATCGGGACCGTCATCGAGCGGGCGGTCGTCGAGCAGTCAGGCCCCCTGAGCCTTGCCCGGCCCCTCGGGTCGTACCCGATCCTGATCGGGCTTCCGCTCCCCCTCCCGCCCGGGAGCGTGATCGACGCCGTGGTCGTGGACCATGGGCAGCGATCGGTCACCGCCCTCCCCACGCCGGTACCGGTCAATACCCTCTCCCTCTCCGCCCTCCGGTGGCTGCCGGGAGTGGGAAAAAAGAGGGCCGCCTCGATCGCAGCCCATCGCCCCTTCGGCTCGCTCTCGGCCTGGCAGGCGGCGGTCGGGGGTCCGACCCCGGTCGACCGCCATCTCGACCTCGGCTAGAGCTCGCGGAGTTCGATCACCTTCATGATGTCGGTCCGGGTGACGATCCCGAGGAGGTCCCCGTCCCGGACGATCGGCACCCGTCCGATGTTCTGCTCGGACATGATGCGGAGGGCATCGAACGCCGGTGCCTCGGGCGGGAGGGAGAGCGCACCCCGGGTCATGACGTCCCGAACGATCATCGCCTCGCGGTCGATCGGGTTCGTCCGGTGGATGTCGTCAAGGGTGACCATGCCGACCAGGGCCCCGCGATCGAGGACCGGGAACCCGAGGTGCTTGGTGGCGTACATCTGGTCCAGGACGGTGCGGACCGGGGTCGACGGTTCGACCGTCATCACCTCCCTGCTCATGATCTGGCCGAGGATGACGTCTCTGAGCAGGAAGGTGTACCGAATCGCGGTCGACTCCTGCGAGGCCCCGATGTAGATGAAGAAGGCGATGATCACCAGGATCGGGTTGAGGGCGATCAGCCCGAGTACCCCGAATAGGACTGCGAATCCCTTGCCGACATTGGCGGCGATCCGGGTGGCCTGGGGGAGCGGCATCCGGCGGGCCAGGAAGGCCCGGAGGACGCGCCCACCGTCCATCGGAAAGGCGGGCAGCAGGTTGAATGCGAAGAGGATCACGTTTAAAAGACCGAGGTAGGCGAGCGTGAAGACGAGCGCCCCGGCGAGCGGACGGTTGGCGATCGCTCCGTCCACGACAAAGACCAGTCCGATGCAGATGAGCCCCAGGGCGAGCGAGGTGAGGGGGCCGACCAGTGCCATCGGGAGCTCGATCTTCGGGTCAGGCGTCGCCTCCTCCATCTGCGAGACCCCGCCGAAGAGGTAGAGCGTGATCGCGTTGATCCGCATCCCCCAGCGGAGTGCGACGAGCGAATGGGCGATCTCATGGAGGAGCACACCGGCAAAGAGCCCGAGCGAGACCACCCCTCCCAGGAGATACGGCATGAGACCGCTCAGGACCAGGGTCGGGTCGATCTCAATCCCGTAGATCACCCCGAGGAGCGAGAGGGTGAGCTCGATCTGCGTGCCGATGATCCAGGCAAACAGGGGTATGACGAGAAGGAACGTGAAATGGAGCTCGATCGGTATCCCAAAGAGCCTGCCGATGCGCAACGAGCCGTCCATGTGAAAGGATCACCTTTTTTACTTTTATAGTATATACCTTGAACGGGAGTTCGATGAAATCGCAGATCACCGATGTGCTGGGCCTCTCCGTCTATACGGACCGTGCCATCTTTGTCGGAGATGTCGACGATGTCGTGATCGACCTTGACAGGAAGTCGATCAAGGCGCTGGCGCTCGGCAACCTGAATATGGACATCATCGACATCAAGGGATACAAGGGAATGCAGATCCCCTTCCGGATGATCAAGTCGGTTGGCGACGTGATCCTGATCAGGCACATGCCGGGGATCTTCAAGCAGAAGCCGAAGGCCTGATCGGCCTCCCGCACATCGGCGACTCTTTTTCATGCTTGATCGGGAGCTCTATTCCGCGTTGACCGCGCTCCCGCCACTCTTCGTCCGGCTCGACGGTCGCGCCTTTCACCGCCTGGCCCGTGTCCTCGACCTCGCCCGGCCGTTCGACGAGCGGTTCGCCGCCGCGATGGCTTCCGTCGCTCGCCGGCTCGTGGCCGACGCGGGTGCCTCGCCCGTCCTCGCCTTTACCTTTTCGGACGAGATCAGCTGTTTCTTCACGGAACTCCCCTTCGGCGGGCGGGTCGAGAAGATCGACTCGGTCTTCGCCGCGTTCGCGGCTTCGGCCCTGACGATCGAGCTCGGCCTCGAAGAGCCCGTCGCGTTCGACGCCCGGGTTGTCTTCGTCGACCCAGCCTCGGCCCGTGACTATCTGGTCGGGCGGCAGGCCGAAGCTTGGCGCAACCACATCAACGCCTATGCCCAGGCCCTTCTGATCGCCGACGGGCTCTCGTCGCGGCAGGCAGCGGCACGCCTGCGGGGGCTCGCCTCACCGGCCCTCCACGAACTGGCTCATCAGCACGGCGTCAATCTCGCCGACACCCCTGCCTGGCAGCGACGCGGCACGATGGTCTATCGCAGGCAGGTCGAGGTCTCCGGGCGGGACCCGAGGACCGGGGAGACGTCGGTCGCAGTCCGCTCGCGGGCGACGATCGACCGTGATCTTCCGCTCTTCTCTTCGGACGAAGGGCGTGCCTTCCTCGCAGGGCTGATCCCCGGGCTGTAAAAAAAGGGGCTTTCAGACGGGGGCTGCCCGGGCTACCCGGATCGTGACGGCGAGACCGTCCAGGTCCCAATCGGCGACGAGGGTCAACTCGTTGTCCGATGCCGCCACCTCTCCCTGGTCCGCGATCGAGAGCCGCACGGCCCGTACCTCTTCTCCGATCCGGTCCTGCCATCCCTCCTGCACGAGGCCCGCCACGCGGGGGTCCTGGACGATGACATCGGCCTCGATATGGTCCTCGACGGCAAGGTCGAGCTGGCGGCGCATCTCCTGGACCCGGCGGATCACCTCGCGGGCGTATCCCTCCCCCTCCAGGTCATCGTCGAGTGCGATATCGACGTAGACCGTCGCGTTCTCCATCGGGGCCGCGAAGACGTCGTCCGGGAGCGACTCATGGAAGACGAGATGTTCGGCGGCGAGCTCGTGGCCGTCGAGAATGACCCTGCCGTCCCGCTCGACGGCGGCCCTCAGGGCCGTGCCGTCGGCTGCCTCGACGAGGGCCTTGACTGCAGGGGCGTCGCGCCCGAACCGGGGTCCCAGCGCCTTCATGACGGGTTCCGCCCGCCAGCCGATCCGGTCCCAGGCCCCCCGGACCACGCGAACCTCGCGTGCATTCGCCCGCGAGCAGCAGACCGGGTTCTGGCTGGTGATCGCCGCCTCGACCTCGTCGTCGTCCGTCACGACCACCACCTGGCTGACCGGCCAGCGAAGTTTTCGCCTGCCGGCCTGACGGGCGTTCTGGACCGCATCGTCGAACGTGCGGATGAGATGGGTGGCACGCTCCAGGGCCGGGTCCACCAGGTCTGCATCACCCTCGGGCCACGAGAGCATGTGCACCGAGACCGGGTCGGCCTCTAGCCGGAGGTTTCGGAAGCAGGCTTCGGCCAGGTGCGGTGCAAAGGGGGCACAGAGGCAGAAGAGGCGCCGGAGGACGTAGTAGAGCGTCTCGTACGCGTCCTGCTTGCCCGTGTCCTCGCCCTCGAGCCACATCCGCGGCCGGACGAGCTGGATGTACCAGCGCGATAGGTCCTCGAGCACGAAGCTGAGGAGCTCGCGCACGACGCGGTGGAGCTGGTATTCGGCAAGGTCGCTGGTGCACTGGCTGGTGAGGGTGTTGACCCGCGAGATGATGAACCGGTCCTCGACCGGCATCTCGTTGAAACGGCGGTGGACATACGCCTCGCCGTAGGTGCCATCTTCATCCGCCTCGGGCACGAACCTGTCGAGAAGCATGTATGGCAGGGGGAACCGGTAAACGTTCCAGAGGATATTGACTGTCCTCGAGACCGTCTTGACCCCCTCCCAGTTGAACTTCAGGTCGTCCCAGGGCGCGTTCGCGGAGAGGACGTAGAGGCGGAGCACGTCAACCCCGGCCTTCTGAACAACCTCGGACGGCGCGACGACGTTTCCGAGCGACTTCGACATCTTCCGCCCCTCGGCGTCGAGTGCGAATCCGTGCATCAACACGGCACGGTAAGGCGCCCGTCCGAACGCGAACGTGGCGGCCCCGAGCTGCGAGTAGAACCAGCCCCGGGTCTGGTCCTGTCCCTCGGTGATGAAGTCCGCAGGCCACAGCTTCTCGAAATCCCCGGTGCGTCCCGGGAATCCGAGCGTCGCCCACGACGCGACGGCGGAGTCGAACCAGACATCGAAGATGTCGCCGACCCGGCGCATCGTCCCGCCGCAGCTGCAGGGGATGGTGACATCGTCGACGAACGGTCGGTGGGGGTCGGGCACCGACTGGCCGGAGAGCGACTCGAGTTCGGCGATCGTACCCACCACCCGGCGGGCGCTGCAGGACGGGCAGCGCCAGACCGGGATTGGGATCCCCCAGTACCGCTGGCGCGAGATGCACCAGTCGCGGGCATCCCGTACCCAGTCGTGGAAGCGGGCGGACCCCGCCCAGTCGGGATACCAGTCCACCTTCGCAATCTCCTCGAGCATCCGCTCCTTCACGTCGGGGATACGGAGGAACCACTGGGAGGTGGCGCGGAAGATGATCGGCGTCTTGCAGCGCCAGCAGTGGCCGTACCGGTGGACGACCTCAGCCCGTGCGAGCAGGCGGTCTCCGAGCGCCTCGAGCACGTCGCCGTTCGCCTCGCGTATCGGCCGGCCTGCAAACTCGCCGGCCTCTTCGGTGAAGACGCCGCCCTCGTCGACCGGGCAGAGAAACGGCAGTCCCTCGCGGACGCCGACCAGGTAGTCGTCCCACCCGTGGCCCGGGGCGATGTGGACGAGCCCGGTGTTCTCAAGCGTGACAAAGTCCGCCTCGACGACCCGGTGCGGCATCGTCCTCTGTGTCTCGATCAGGTCCTCGAGGGGAGAGCGGTAGTACGTCCCGACGAGCTCACTCCCCGGGTGCCGATCGAGCACCGTGAAGTCCTGGTATCGGCCCCGTTTCAGGACGGACTCGACCAGGTCCTCGGCGATCCAGAGCACCTCCTCCGTCCCGTTCCGGACTGCCCGGACTCGGGCGTAGACGATCTCGGGGTGTACTGCCACCGCGACGTTCGCGGGAAGCGTCCACGGGGTCGTGGTCCAGATCACGAGGAACTCCCCCGGGGCGTCCTTGATTGGGAACTTGACGAAGATCGAGGGGTCGCGTTCGTCCCAGTACTCGACCTCGGCGTCGGCAATCGCAGTCTCGCAGCGGGGACACCAGTTCACGACACGATGTCCGAGATCCAGCATCCCCTTCTCGTCAGCCTGCTTCAGCGCCCACCAGGCGGCTTCAATGTACTCCGGCGTGACGGTCTGGTACGGGTTATCGAAGTCGAGCCAGACGCCGAGCTCCCGGAACTGCTCGGACATCAGCTCGCGGTTCGCAACGGCGAACCGCCGGCACTCCTCGATGAAGGATCCGATCCCAAAGGCCTCGATCTCCTTTTTGGACACAAAGCCGAGCTTTTTCTCGACCTGCACCTCGATCGGCAGGCCGTGCATATCGTAGCCGGCCCGGTCGATGACGTGCCGCCCCCGCATCCTGACGTGGCGGAGGACCGCGTCCTTGATGATCTTGTTCCAGGCAGTCCCGAGGTGAATGTGCCCCGTCGTATATGGCGGCCCGTCGACAAAGAAGAACGGCGGGTCGCCGGCATGGAGGTCACGGACCCCCGCGTAGATCTGTTCATCGTCCCAGAACCGACGTACCTCGTCCTCGAGTTCGGCCGGGCGGTAACTGCCCGCGACGTCCTTCACCGCGACTCCTCTCCGTCCATGAGTGGTTTAAAAGTCGGTCGTCACTGCCCAAGTACTTTTTTACCGGTCGGACTGGTGTGGCACCCTCTCCAGCGGTACCGTTCCGCATCTCCATCGATTGGAACCGATCGGGTTAAATCCAGAGCAGGACGTTCTTCTCGTACGATCGCGGTACTGGTGGAGTGATGATGATACGAACGACGTATGGAATCCTTTTTGGCCTCCTCCTCGCCCTGCTCGTCGCCGGGGCGGCGGCGGTGGAGCCGGCGAACACGACGGTCAACGGGACTCCCACGACGGCGCTTGCCCCGTCCATAACGGCCGAGGTATTCTGGCAGGAGACCTACGGCGCCTACCCGAACACCACGCTCCTCTCTCTCCTTTTCGGGGCGGAAGACGACTACGTCCTTGCCGGCGTCGTTGCCGGTGACGGGGACCTCATCCTGGTCCGGGCGAACCGGACGGGTGTGCTCCTCGACCAGCGACGTGTCCCGTTCGGCCCGGGCGGATCCGGGAGTGCAGCCGCTGTCTCGTCGACCGCGGACAAAGGGTTGGTGGCAGTCGGGAGCGCCCGGTCCGTGGCGCCCGGTGACGAGGACGTTGCGCTTCTCCGCCTCGGGGCCGACGGGTCCCTCATCTGGAGCCGGTCATTCGCGATCGGGTCCGGAGTGGATCGCGGGACCGCTGTTATGCCGGCGATGGATGGGGGCTTTCTTGTTGCCGGGACGACCGCTTCGCCGACCGGCGGCAGTACCGATCTCCTCCTCATCCGGGTCGACGAGGCCGGCGGAAAGGTCTGGCACCGTATCCACCCGATGGGAGCGGGACTGGTGAGGATGAGCGACATCAAGCCCGCTCCAGGCGGGGGCTACCTCCTGGTCGGTTCGACTGATGCGGGCCGTGCTGGCATGAGCGCCGTCCTCCTCGTGAAGATCACGGCGGACGGTTCGAGGGCGTGGCAGCGTACCTACGCAGAGGGGACCCGCTCGACCCGCGGGGTGACGCTCGTCCCGGGTTCGGACGGCGGTTTTCTTCTCCTGGCCGGGGTCGGCGAACCGGGGAGAGACCCGACGGGAACTCTCCTGGTCAGCGTCGACACCGATGGACGGGAGCGGTGGCGCGCCGGGCTCGGTGGAAACGTCTCGATCCCGGTGCTGGCCCACGACCTGGCGGCGGTCGACCCCCAGGGCTACCTCGTCGCCGGGCAGACCGGGGAGACGGGGGCCTCGCGGTCCCTCCTCACCCTGGTCGACCGGACTGGCCGGGAGGCCTGGAACCTCTCCTGGTCGATTGGGAGCACAGCGGACCGTGCCGGCGCGGTGATCGTCTCGGGACCGGGCCAGTTCCTGGTCGCTGGCGACACGTTCTCGTCCCCGGGACGGGATTCCGCCCTCTACCTCGCCGCAATCGGCGTCGCGACCGTCTCTCCGAACGTCACCGTGAACGTGACGCCCACCGCGGTCGAATCCCCGGAAGGAAACCTGACCGCCACGCCGACCGTGCCCCCCTCGACGCTTCCCATGCCCGCCGTCGAGACCACGACGTCCGCCCCCGCCGGGCTCGTCTCGCTGCTGGCTGCGCTCTCTGCCGCCTGCCTCCTGGTCGCCTTCCGGCGACGGTAAGACTCCTCATTTTTCCGGGGCGCACCGGTGC
The DNA here is from genome assembly GCA_050178135.1 of Methanoregulaceae archaeon. GTDB lineage: Archaea > Halobacteriota > Methanomicrobia > Methanomicrobiales > Methanospirillaceae > UBA288. The sequence continues at coordinate 18,560 of JBFXGJ010000004.1, forward strand.
CCGGCGGTGCGACAGGGCTAACCGGTGACCGAACCCATCCTGATCCAGAAGGAACGGACCATGACGGCGGGATACCGGTACGGATCGCCTCCAGGGATCCCGTTCGTCGCGCTCCTTCTCGCCAGTCTCATTCTCCTCGTCCCATCTTCCTCGGGGGCCTTCACGATCGCGTGGGAGTCGTCGATCGGCGGCGCCGGTGACGAGGGGCTCGCCTGGCTCGCTCCCCTCCCCGATGGCGGCTTCTTCGTCGCTGGGAACACCTCGACCGATGCCCGGGGCGGCTCGGACATCCTCCTGGCCAGGACCGACTCCCGTGGCCTTTCGGTGCAGACGGTCCGTTATGGCACCGGGCCCGCCCGCGAGGAACCTCTCGTCGGGGCTCTGGTCCCCGGTGGCGGGGCGGTGGTCGTGGGCGTCTCCTGCCCTGTGTCCGGCCGTCCCTCGCTCCACCTCCTCCGGGTGGACTCCCGGCTCGAGCTCCTCTGGGAACGCACCTACCCGGTGGCAAAGGGGCCTGACGATGCGTACGGTGTCGCGGTGCTCGCCGATGGGGGGTTCCTGGTCCTCGCGGGTCAGGCGGCTGATACGGGCCGCTCGCTCCTCCTCCTTCGACTGGAGCCTGACGGCACCGAGCGCTGGCAGCGCGCGCTCGCCTCCCGCCCCGGGCTCGCTCGTGCAGGGGCGCTCGCCCGGCTTTCCGCCGGGGGGTTCCTGGTCGCAGGGGCTGATGACCGTGCGATCCAGCACGACCTCGACCTCTTCGTCGTCCGGCTTGACGACGAGGGCCGGACCCTGTGGGAGCGATCGTTCCCGGGCCCTGGCACGAACGCTGTCCCGGTGACGGCCGCCGAGTCCCCGGACCGGGTTGTCGTGATTGCCGGGATCGAGGACGGGCCGCACGGTTCTCGTGTCACGGCGACGGCCGTTGACCCCTTCCGCCGGATGGACTGGCATTGGGATGGGTGGCCGGCCGACGGGCCGGCGGACGTGGGGGGCGTCGTCTTTGTCGACGGGGCCTGTCTCATTGTCGGCTCGTCCCCCCTCTTGGAGGGCCAGGAGAAGGCTCCGCACCTGGTGCTCGTCGAGATTGGGTCTGGCGGGGTCGAGCGGTCCCGGTACACTGCCTCTCCGTTGGATGGCCTTGAACGAGGTCGGGCCGCCGTCGTCCGGGACGGCAGGGTCGTCCTGGGGATCGAGGGCCACTCCGCATGGACCCGTGGGACCGACATCCTTCTTCGTGCCGTCTCGCTCGACGGTAAACCCAGTGCTTCAAGGTCACCACCATCGCCGTCTCGCACCTCACTACCGTCGGATACTCCTCCGACGATCGGCGCCCCGTCGGCGACGTTCACACCCACGGTCGAGGCCCCGACCTCCCTTCTCGCCGCAATCGGGGCCGTCGGCACGCTTCTTCTCTTCTTCGGCCGCCGGTAGGCAGAACGGTTTCAGTGTCTTTATCTCGTGCCGGCCTGCAGTTCTACTGGACCGAAATGATGGTGCATCAATGAGATCGAAGACCTGCTGGATGGTGACCACGGTGGCCCTGCTGGTGCTGGCCGTGCTGATCGGCACGACCGCCGGAGCGGCGACAGAGCCGGTCGTGGAGTGGGAGAGCTGGATCGGGGGAACGGGCCACGATGTCGTCTTCGACATCCAGGAGACCGGTGACGGCGGCTACCTCCTCGCCGGAAACACGACCCCGGTGAACGGGAACGGCGAAGCCTACCTCGTCAAGCTCGACGCGAACGGGACCAAGGTGTGGGAGAAGACCTACGGCGGGCCCGGGGAGGACGTCTTCCTGGACGTCGCTGCCACGGAGGATGGGTTCGTGCTCGTCGGAACGACGACCGCGAAAGCGACCGGGCTCGACCGGCTCATGCTTCTCCGGGTGGACATGAACGGGAGCGTCCTCTTCGAGACCAACACGTCGGGCCGGGGCATCGCTCGCGGCCTCGGGGTCACCGAGGCACCGGACGGTTCGTTCGTCGCGACGGGCCTCTCCGCCGTGAACCCCTCCTCTCCGAGCGACATCTACCTGGTCCGGGTCGGATCGATGGGCATGATCGCGTGGGAGAAGTACTATGGCGGGCAGGGCGAGGACCGCGCCTTCAAGGTCGTCGGTGCGTCCGACGGGGGCTTTGTCATCGCCGGCGCGATGACGCTGGACGGCCAGTCCGGGACCGACGCCTACCTCCTCAAAGTCGACCGTGACGGCAACCGGGCGTGGGAGAAGCACTACGGGACCGGCGACCGGAGCGAAGCGGTCTTCGACCTCGTACGGGTTGCCGACGGCGGCTACGTGATGGTCGGCCGGTCGTCCTCGGGGTCCGGCTGGTGGGGCACGCCTGAGACCTCCGAGGTCTACGTCCTCCGCGTCGACAGAGACGGGGTCCGGCAGTGGGAGAAGACCTACGGCGGCCCGGGGTTCGACCGTGCCTGGGACGCCGAGGAACTCCAGGACGGCTACCTGCTCTTCGGTTCAAAGACGGCGAGCGACGGGTCCGAGGACTTCCTGCTGATGCAGCTCTCGGGGACCGGTGCGGTCACCTGGGAGCAGAACCTCTCGGCGGGGGCCGGGCACGACCGGGGCTTTGCGCTCAGGATGACTCCCGATGGTGGCTGGGTCGCCGCCGGGTCCAGCGAGTCGAAAGGATCCGGTGGACGTGACATCTGGGTCATGAAATATGCATTCACCGAGACCGCCCCGTCCGGTACCGGGACGGCGACGCCGAACGTGACCGTGACTGTCCTTCCGGAGTCGCCTGAGCAGACGTCCAGCGTCCCGACGACCGCCGGCACGGCAACCCCCGCGCCCACGACGAAGGCGCCGCTCGGCCTCGAGGCGGTCCTCGGCGCCCTCGGTGCGGCAGGCCTGTTCGCTGCACGGCGGCGGTAACCTTTACCCTTTTTCGCAGTCGATAGGACTGCATGCAGGTCGCGGTCTGCGGTGCGTCTGTCTGTGATGACGACCTCTTTGCAGCAGCCATGGCGGTAGGCAGGACGATCGCCGAGCACGGCGGAACCGTGCTGACCGGCGGCCGGGGGGGCGTCATGACAGCGGCGAGCCGCGGGGCACACGAGGTCGGCGGCATCGTCGTCGGCGTGCTCCCCGACCTCTCGGACGGCAACCCCTATCTGAGCGTGCGCATCCGGACGGGCATGGGCCACGCGCGGAACGTGGTGCTCGTCCAGTCGGCGGACGCGGTGGTCGCGGTCGGCGGCGAGTATGGGACTCTCTCTGAGCTTGCAGTGGCGTTAAAAGAGGGGATCCCGGTGGTCTGCTATCGGTCCTGGGACCTCCATGGGGTGGTCCACGCGGCAACCCCGGAGGAAGCGGCGCTCGAAGCCCTCAGGGCAGCGAGGAGCGCCGCTCGCCGCTCCGGGTGAGGTCGTACCCGCCGAGCGCCGTGAGCTGGGCCCGGAAGGGTGTGGACGAGATGGCGTCAAGGAGCGCGGTGACCCGCGAGTCCTCAAGCGACGCCGGGTCGAGCGCGAGCTCGTACCGCTCGGTCGCGACGGGAGAGAATTCGAGCCCGAGGGCGGCCGCAGCCGAATAGACCCCGAGTCCCATCTCGGCCTCTCCCGACTGCACCGCCACAGCGACCCCGAGGTGGGTGGTGAACTCACGGTTGTACCCGGCGACCGTGCCGGGATCGATCCCGTGCTCGGCCAGGTACCGGTCGAGGAGCATCCTGGTCCCCGAGCCCCGCTGACGGTTTGCGAAGGTGTGGTCCGTGATCGCTTCGATACCGAGCCCGTCACGGGAGATGATCCCCTGCTGTCGTTCGGCCACGCAGACGAGCAGGACCTCGCGGTCGGGAATGTACTGGCGCAGGAACGGGCGGTTGAAGTCCCCGTCCTCGGCGAGCAGGTGCATGGGTGCTGCGTGGCAGTGACCTCGGCGGAGGGCGAAGAGGCCGCCCAACGAGCCGACGTGGGCGGAGTGGAGGTCGATCCCCCCTGCGGAGAGGAGGTCGGCCAGGACATCGACCGCGGGGTCGTGCGACCCGGTCACGAGGAGGGCTCGCTCCGCCTCGTCCAGCGGGACTGTGAGCCGGACCTCCACATCATCGTCGGCCTCGATTCCCTCGCTCGCCGAGGGGATACAGAGGTAGGCGTTCGACCTGACTACGGACATCTGCACCCCGGCACCGCGGGACTGGGGGACCGCAACGAAGCGGTCGCCGACCCTGCCGGCAGCCAGCAGCACGAACTCATCGGACCCGACGTCCTTGTGAAGCGGCGATGAGAGCACCGCTTTCACCGCCCGGGCAGGCGGTACGGCGAGGCCGAAGTGTTCGAGCATCGGCAGCACCAGCTCGCGGAGCACGGTGAGGGCCGAGAGCGGGTACCCCGGCAGGCCGATCACGGGCGTGTCCCGGACCCGGCCGATGATGACGGGCTTGCCCGGCTTGATCGCGACGCCATGCACCAGTACCTCGCCGAGATCCTCGATCACGTCCGCAGTGAAGTCCCGCGTCCCTGCCGACGACCCCGCAGAGACGATCACCAGGTCGCTCTCGTCCACGGCAGAGGAGATCCGTTCCCGGATCAGGTCATACTCGTCCGGGGTGTTCGGGTACCGGGTGCACCGGCACCCGAGGGACTCGAGCCATGCCGCCCCAAACAGGGTGTTCGACTCGACGACCTGCCCCGGCGCCGGCCGTTCCCCATGGGGGACCAGTTCGGACCCCGTCGGCACGAACCCGACGCGGACTGTGAAGACCTCGATCGTCCGGAGACCGTAGGCAGCGAGAGCCCCGAGGTCCATCGCACGGAGCCGGCGCCCCCGGGGGACTGCCATCTCGGTCTGGCCGATGTCCTCGCCGGCGGGCCGGACATGCTGCCAGGGGCTCGCCGCCTTCCGAATGGTGTACGAGCCGTCCGGGTTGATCAGCACGTCCTCGATCATGATGACGGCATTGTACGGCGGCGGGACGACGTTGCCCGTGTTGACGCGCAGTGCGTCAAGGAGGCGTACGGGCCTCGTCTCGCCTGCTCCCGCCGTATCCACGGCCCGCACCGCAATCCCGTCCATCGCCGAGAGGTGCGCCTCGGGGACTGAAAACCGGGCGTGGACCGGGTCGGCGGTGATCCGCCCGACGGCCTGTTCGAGCGGGACGTGCTCCGTGCGGCGCGGATACTGGAACTCGGACCGGAGGACCTCTCGTGCTTCGTCGAGCGAGACGACCGCGAGATAGCGTTTCAAAAGAGGAACACCTCCACCTCGTCGCCGGTCTCGAACCCCTCACGGCCGGCGGGCACCCGGAGGAGCCCGTCGGCGCGGACAAGGGAGTTGAGGAGGCCCGACTTGGCGAAGATCGGGCGGACCTCCCCCGCGGAGGCCGTGACGCGGATATAGTCCTCGCGTCCACGGGCCGAGGGCACGTTCTCTGCCAGTCGTCCGCGAACCCTGCGCGACCGGTCGGTGGTATCGCCCGAGAGGACGGCGATCAGGGGGGCGGCGATCACCGACAGGACCACGAAGGACGAGGCCGGGTGGCCCGGCAGACCGATCACGGGAGTCGTATGAACCCGGCCGATGATCGTCGGTTTGCCCGGGGCGAGCGCGATCCCATGCACCAGCACCTCGCCGAGCTCGGCGATCGTCCTGGCACCCATGTCGCGGTCGTCCTTGGAGGAGCCCCCCGAGACGAGGACCGCATCACACTCGGACGCGGCCCGAACGAGCGTGTCCCGGAGCGGTCCGGTCTCGTCCCGGACGATTCCGTAGAAACGCGTCTCGCACCCGCGCTCGAGCGCGAAGGCACGGCAGAGGTGGGAGTTGACGTCGCGGACCTGGCTCCGTGCCGGAACGACATCGACGGGCACGACCTCGTTCCCGGTCGAGATCACCCCGATCACCGGGCGACGCCGGACCTCGACACCGGTCCTGCCGACCGCTGCGAGCGCTCCCACCTCCTGGGGCGAGAGCCGTCGGCCCGCACGGACCACCACTTCGCCCGCCGCGAAGTCCTCGTCGGGGAGGACCAGGTTCTCTCCGATGGCGACCGGGCGGCCGATCAGCACGTCGTTACCGAGGGGCTCGGCATACTCGACCATCGCGACGGCATCGGCCCCGGCGGGCACCTCTCCCCCCGTTGGGACGTAAGCGCATTCGCCCGGTCCGAGCGTGAACCCGGCGCCCGCTCCCATCGCCACCATGCCCCGGAGGCGGAGGAGCGAGGGAAGGGCCTCTGACGCCCCGACGGTCTCCGCAGCCCGAACAGCATACCCGTCGACGGTCGAGCGGGCGAACCCGGGGAGATCCGCGTCGGCGTGCACATCTGCCGCGAGCACTCGTCCTGCGGCCTCCTCGAGCGGAACCATCTCGGTTCCCACCTGGCGGCCGAGGTCCACAGCAGCTCGCACCGCCTCATCGACGGGGACGACGGTGAGAAACCGGGCCATCTTCAGCGGAAGCAGCCGAGCTGGCAGCCCCTGATCTTCACGTTGCGTGCGGTGCAGTAGTCGCCGATGTCGCGCCGCGAGATCCCGTATTTCGCGGCGATCTCCTCCGCCTGGATACAGAGGATCTCGTCCTCGATTCCCATCTCATCGAGCGCCTTCTGGATCTTCGACTCGTCCATACGATCGTACATGCCGGCGAGAGGGATAGGGTTTTTCCCAGGCCGGCCGTCGATCGAGACTATCTTCTTGCCGGGGCGCCAACCCATGGGGCAGGCATGAAGATAGCGGGAGTCTACTCGGTCCTGGACCCGGCCGGGGTGCTGCTCCACGAATGGTGTGTCCACCTCCTGGACGAGGTCTCCCCCGTCCACGACTGGGAGTTCCTCGAGGTCGCGGGCCGACTCATCCACGCGGAGCGGGTCGATCGGGACCTGGATGCTGACCTCGTCGTCTTCCTCTCGCGTCACACGTCGCAGCGGCCGGTACCGCAACTGACGGTCCACGCGACCGGGAACGCCGGGGAGGCAGCCCTCGGCGGGGAGCCGGACCGGTTCGCTCCCTGCATGCCCGGGTTCATGCAGTCGGTCCTCCGGGCCCTGGCAAACGGCGCGCTCGAAGGGTACCGGGTCAGCTACGAGCGGACCCACCACGGCCCGACCGATCTCGAGACGCCGTCGTGTTTTGTCGAGATCGGCTCCGGGCCCGTGCAGTGGTCCGACCCTGCCGCCGGCGAATGCGTGGCCCGTGCCGTGCTCTCGGCGTCCCCGGACCCGCTGGCGGTCCCGCTCCTCGGGTTCGGGGGCGCCCAGTACGCCTCCCGCCAGACGGCGGTCTCGCTCGCAACGCGGGGGGCGTTCGGGCATATCATCCGGACTGGCGACATCGGGCGGATCGACGGTGCGATGCTCAGCGGGCTCGTAGAGGGCTCGGGGGCGGTCGCAGCCTTCATCGATCGAAAGGCGGTCCCACGTCCGGCGGTCGAACGGCTCCTCGAGCTCCTGGACGCCGCCGGTCTTCCCGTGGTGGGTGAGAGTGATCTCTCCGATCTCGGTCGCCTTCCCTGGGCCGACTACCGGGGTCTTCTCTCGGAGGCCCGTATGGTCGCACCAGGGGCGGTGGTGAGGGTCGGTGCGCTCTGGTCGTGTCCCGATCCGGTCCTGGTCAGGTTCCCGGAAGACCTCCTTGCCGAGGCCCTCCGGGTGGACGACGCGGGCGTGGTGACGGGCATGGGATCGTTCCCGATCGCCCTTCTCATCGAGTCGGGCCGGCCCGTGGCGACCGTGCTCACCCGGGCGGGGCTCGCGGAACAGATCATACATGATTTAATAACCCTGTGTGTAAAAACCATAACGGGTAACCAGCAGACCGCTGTCGTGGGCGACCGGCTGATCATCAGACGAAAACGGTTCGATCCGAAAAAGGCGTCCGCACTCGGCGTGCCCCCCGGGGCGCTGTACGGACGGCTGCAGCGCGGCGAGCCCGTGGTCATCGACGGACTGGAGATACGCCCGGAGATGGTGCGGTCCCCCTGCGCCACCGAGGTCTTTGTAGAGGGGTTGGAGAGGTATCTATGAGGTCAATAGTCGAGGAAGCGCTGGCTCGGGTCAAGGACAGCGACCACATGATGGACTACGCGCAGAATAATGAAGATCTTGAGGAGGTGCTCCGCGAGCTTCGTACCGAGGTCGTTGTCGTCGGTTGCGGCGGCGGAGGATCCAACACCATCACCCGCATGATGGAAGAGGGGATCCACGGCGCCCGCCTGATCGCGGTCAACACCGATGCGCAGCACCTGTCGCGTGTCCAGGCTGACATGCGAATCCTGATCGGCCGGCAGCGCACCCGTGGACTCGGGGCCGGCTCGCTCCCGCAGATCGGCGAGGAGGCCGCACTCGAGACCGAGGAGGAGATCCGCCGCGCTGTCTCCGGTGCGGACATGGTCTTCATCACCGCAGGGCTCGGTGGCGGCACGGGCACGGGCTGCGCGCCCGTGATCTCGAAGGCAGCCCGCGAAGAGGGGGCGCTCACGATCGCGGTCGTGACCCTTCCCTTCGTCGCCGAGGGCGCAATCCGGATGGAGAACGCCGAGGCAGGGCTCGAACGCCTGCGCGATGTGGCCGACACCGTGATCGTGGTCCCGAATGACCGGCTCCTCGAGGTCGTTCCGCGGCTCCCCCTCTATGCCGCGTTCAAGGTCGCCGACGAGGTGCTGATGCGTGCGGTCAAGGGGATCACCGAGCTGATCACGATGCCCGGTCTCGTCAACCTCGACTTCGCCGATGTCCGGACCGTGATGGAGCGGGGCGGCGTCGCGATGATCGGCATGGGCGAATCCGACTCCGAGGACAAGGCGATCGACTCGGTCAAGAAGGCCCTCCGGTCGCCCCTCCTCGACGTGGAGATCTCGGGGGCGACGGCGGCGCTGGTCAACGTGGTTGGCGGCCCGGACATGACCATGGAGGAGGCCGAGGGCGTCGTCCAGGAGGTCTACAACCGGATCGACCCGAACGCCCGGATCATCTGGGGTGCGCAGATAGACCCCGATATGGAACACAAGATGCGGACCATGCTCGTCGTGACCGGCGTCCGCTCGCCGCAGATCTACGGCCGCTCCGAGAAGAAGACACCGGTCGTGAACCGGCAGTTCGATATCGACTTCCTCAAGTGAGAAAATTATGGTGGATCTCAATAAAGTTCGCGACCAGGTGAAAGAGGTCAATATACCCAAGATCAACGTCAACGAAGAACTCTTCCGCAAGTACTGGCGCGTGCTCAAGCTCGCACGCACCCCGACGCGCGACGAGTTCACGAAGATCGCGATCGTGGCCGCCGCAGGCGTGGTGCTGATCGGGGCCATCGGTTTTGTTATCTACGAACTGATGCTGGTGTTGCCGAAGTGAGCGAGGACGAGGAACTGGGGCTCCATTACTTCGCGGTGAAGACGACCTCGAAGCAGGAGCGGACAGTGGCCGATAACATCAAGAAGGCGGTCGAGCAGTCCGACATAAAAGTTCTCTCCGTGATCGCCCCCAAGGAACTCCAGGGGTACGTGCTGATCGAGACACCCGAGGAGTTCGCCCGGATGGAGGAACTTATCGAGCGAGTGCCCCATGCCCGTGCCGTGATCAAGGGCGAAACCTCGTTCGCCGAGATCCAGCACTTCCTCGTGCCGAAGCCAGTCGTCTCCGGGATCAACGAGGGAACGATCGTCGAGCTGATTGCGGGGCCGTTCAAGGGCGAGAAGGCCGTCGTGAAGCGCGTCGACTCCTCGAAGGAGGAGATCACGGTCGAGCTCTACGAGTCCCTCGTCCCGATCCCGATCACTGTCCGCGGTGACAACGTCCGGGTGATCGACAACCGCGAACCCGACGACTACTGATCCCATTTCCCCCCCCCTCTCTCTCCTGGTGTCGCGTACCTTCCTCATCCCTTTTTCCTAATCCCCCCCCCCGAGTGCACCGCCCGGTTCATGGGGCGCACAGCGTGGTCGTGCCGGTTCTGAAGCTGCCCTCCCCGGGCGGGTCAATGACTACCAGGTTCCGACCGTATCCCGGGGGGTGGGCGGCGCGCCGGCACCGATACAGCCCGGTTCTCCGTGTGTCCCCCGTCCCGGGCAGGGCTCGGGATTGATAGTTATTTATTCTCTCCCCGATGACCTTACTCAACCCAGGCCGTATAGGATACGGCATGGTGATACCCCATGGCAGAACAGGTCGAGGTACTGGTACCCGGCGGGAAGGCGACAGCAGGCCCGCCGATCGGCCCCGCACTCGGCCCCCTCGGAATCAACGTAAAGCAGGTCGTCGACGACATCAACAAGCAGACCGCTGACTTCAACGGAATGCAGGTGCCGGTGACGATCACGGTCGATGACAAGAAGAACGTCACGATCGCTGTCGGGATTCCACCGACGACCGCCCTCGTCAAGAAAGAGGCGGGCGTCGAGAAGGGGTCGGCGGAGCCGAACTCCAACTTTGTTGGAGATCTGCCGATGGAGGCCGCCGTTCGAATCGCTCGCATGAAGCTCAACGACATGCTGTCGTATGAGCTCAAGACCGCGGTCAAAGAAGTGATCGGGACCTGTGTCTCGGTCGGCGTGACCGTGGAAGGCCGGAAGCCCAAAGAGGTCCTGGCCGCCATTGATGCGGGTGAGTTCGACGCGGCGTTCTCCTGAAACTGGCAGCCCATAGGAGATCGCAAGGTCGAAAGACTATGGAGCGATTATGGTAGAGAGACAGAAGATCCTGGAAGCCGTCAGAACGGCAATCGAGAGCGCGCCAGAGCGCAAGTTCTCTGAGTCCGTGGACCTCACGGTCAACCTCAAGAATATCGACATGGCGCAGCCGAAGAACCGTATTGACGAGACGATCCTCCTTCCAAATGGAACAGGACGGTCGGTCGGGATCGCAGTGCTCGGCAAGGGCGAGATCACGACGCAGGCAAAAGAGGCCAGCGTCGACCTGATCATCGGCCCCGAGGAGATCGAGCGGCTCGGCGGGGAACCCCGCGAAGCCCGCAAGATGGCGAACCAGTATCGGTTCTTCCTCGCCGAGACGGCGGTCATGCCGCTCGTCGGTCGTTGGCTCGGTGTCCGGCTCGGTCCACGCGGCAAGATGCCGATGCCGATTGCCCAGGGGACCGACATACGTCCGATCGTCGAACGTCTGCGGAGCTCGGTCAAGATCCGCACGAAGGACAAGAAGGTCTTTCATGCGAACGTCGGCACCACCGCGATGACGCCTGAACAACTCTCCGAGAACGTCGACGCAGTCCTCAAGCGTGTCGAGTCCGTGCTCGAGCAGGGCGCCCTGAACGTCCGTTCGATCTACGTCAAGACCACGATGGGCCCTGCCGTGAAGGTGGAGTAAATGGCGCTGTATACGCATCATCTGCCCGACTGGAAGCGACGCGAGGTCGAGGAGATCAAGAAGACGACCGGAGGGTACTCGCTCGTCGGGCTCGTCGACATGTTCGGAATCCCGGCCGCACAGCTTCAGCAGATCCGCCGAAACCTCCGCGGCATCGCTGTGATCCGGATGGCCCGGAACACCCTGATGCACCACTCGTTCGCGGAGCTCGGCGAGGACTACGAACAGGTTCGCACGTACATCAACGGCAATTCGGCCCTGATCTACTCGAACGAGAACCCGTTCCGCCTCTTCAAGCTGCTCGAGCAGAACAAGACCAAGATGGCCGCCAAGGCCGGACAGGCCGCGCCCGAAGACATCGTCGTCGCCAAGGGCCCGACCTCGTTCAAGCCCGGCCCCATCGTCGGTGAGCTCCAGCAGGCGGGTATCCCTGCCGCCATCGAGGGCGGCAAGGTCCGCATCAAGGAGACCAAGACCGTCGTCAAGAAGGGCGGGATCATCAACGCCAAGCAGGCGGACGTGCTCGCCAAGCTCGGGGTCAAGCCGATGGACGTGGGCCTGGTGCTCCAGGTCGCGTTCTACCAGGGCTCGGCCTTCGAACCGGACGTGCTCAACATCGACGAGCAGGCGATCCTGGACCAGGTCGGTTTGGCGGCCGCACAGGCGTTCAACCTGTCGGTCAACGCGGCGATCCCGACTGCGGAGACGGTCGGTGCGATCCTGACCAAGGCGGAGCGCGAGGCGCGCAGTCTCGGCGTCGAGGCCCCGGTCTATGCGAAGGAGATTGTCGGTGCGATCATCGGCAAGGCGTACAGAGAGACAACGGCGGTCCAGACCGCCGTCGGAGAATATTAAACGAGGTTGATTGAGATGGAATATATCTATGCAGCGCTCCTGCTTTTCAAGGCAGGCAAGGATGTCAGCGAAGAGAATGTGAAGGCCGTGCTCTCGGCCGCCGGTATCGCCGTGAACGATGCCCGGGTGAAGGCGCTCGTCGCCTCGCTCGAGGGCGTCGATATCAACGAGGCCATTGAGAAGGCCGCTGCGGCCCCCGTCGCAGTCGCCGCCGCCCCCGCCGCCGCGGGTGCCGCCCCTGCCGCAGCTGCGGCCGAGGAGGAGCCCGAGGAGGACAAGAAGGAAGAGGAAGAGAGCGGCATGGCAGGGCTCGGCGCCCTGTTCGGCTGAACTCCCCCCTTTCTTTCAAGTACTCCATCACAGCCTCACTCGCCCATCGCCTCTGGCATTCGCTCTTCTCGTCCGCGGACACCCCTCAGCGCATGAACCGTCTCCCTGCCGTGCGCCGGCTCCCGATCGGATCGTCCTGCTTGAAATAGCTTCTCAGGCAACGGATCTGCGAGGTCTTTCATGGCCGTTGTAGACTCGCCGTCAAGGATGAGCCGGGACGAGCTCCTGCTGGTCCTCGTGATCTCGCTGGGCTCCTTCATGGCGGGCCTGGATGCCACGATCGTGAATATCGCACTCCCCAGCATCGCCGCCGTCTTCCAGGCGCCGACCGTGCTTGCCGCGTGGGTGCTGAACGGCTACCTGGTGGTGATGGTGAGCCTTCTGCTCTTTGCCGCGAGGCTGGGCGACATTCGTGGGTATCGGCCGGTCTTTCTCGCCGGCTTCCTGGTCTTCACGGCCGGCTCGGTCCTCTGCGGCATGGCCACGTCCATCGAGCACCTGATCGCCTTCCGCATGGTCCAGGCGGTCGGCGGGGCGATCATCTCCGCCCTCGGCTCCGTGATGGTGAGCCGCCACCTCGGTGCCGGGGTGAGGGGATCGGCGCTCGGGCTGGTCGCGATGTTCACGATGCTCGGTGTTGCGCTCGGCCCCGTCATCGGGGGGTACCTGGTCACCAGCCTCTCCTGGCGCTCGATCTTCCTCGTGAACCTCCCGGTGGGCCTCGCCGGTGTCCTCCTGGGGACGGCGTGTATCCCGCGGGACGAGCCGGCGACGCCGGGTGGCCGGATGGACCTCCCGGGCGCCGTCCTGGTCTTTTTCGCCCTCGGGTCCCTGGTCGTCGGCCTGAACGCCCTCCAGGGTGGACGGGACTTCACAGGCGCGGCGGTCCTCTTCGTCTCGCTCCTGGCCCTCGCTCTCTTCGTCGGGTGGGAGCGGAAAGCGCCCTCTCCCCTGCTCGAACTCACCCTCTTCATGGACCGCTCCTTTACGGTCCAGAACGTGGCCGTCCTTGCCCTGCAGGGTGTCGTAGCGGGCGTGATGCTCCTGATGCCCTTCTATCTCGAGGTGGTCAAGGCCCTCTCCACCGGCACCTCGGGCGCCCTCCTCCTCGCCCTGCCGGTCGGCACCATCCTCACGGCCCCGATCGCCGGGAGGGTCTCCGACACCCTGGGGTCGAAGCGTCCAATCCTCGCCGGCCTCGTGGTCACGGTCGCAGGGCTCTCTCTCCTCTCGACCCTTGCTCCCGCGAGTCCAGTCGCCGAGGTGATCCTCTACCTCTTCCTCGTCGGAGCCGGCACGGGCATGGCCTTTGCCCCGCTCAACAGCGCGGTGATGGGTGACGCTCCTGAACAGGCTCGGGGCGCCACGTCCGGCCTGCTCAGGACGATGGCCAACCTCGGGTCGACGCTCGGTGTCTCGCTCACCATGCTGATCGCGACGGCGGCGCTCGGGCCGAAGCTGGCGGAGGTAACAGCACACGTCCTTCCCCCGGCGGAGCTGATGGGGGCCTTTCGCACCGTCTTCCTCTGTGGGGCCGCGGCGCTCATCGTGGTGCTCGTGCTGGTCAGGATTGCCGCCCGTGACGTAATACCGGATCCGTCGGTCCCGTATGAGGCCGTTGCCTGACCCGGTCCCTCCTGGTCCGGGTAAAGAACTGCACGGACTCTATCGACAGACCTTATTACGATCCGGTTTGGCCGCGTCGCCTCACCCGGTGTACCGGGCGCCGCGGCACCAGGCCGAGTTCGGTCGCACCCCTGCATTCGAGGCAGTCTCCGATCTGGACCATCTCTTTGACAAACGCGGTCGGATCGGATCCGGGAGGGAGACATTCGAGCAGACGGTCCATCATCAGGTGGAGCACCCGCTCGTGTTCGGCCAGGAGTTCCTCGCCGTACTCGGTGAGCTTCAGGCCGTACGACCGATGGTCGCGCCGGTTGATCGTTCGCTCCACGACTGAGCGCTTTTCGAGCCGATCGATCACGCTCGTGAGCGTGCTGTTCGGAAGCTCGAGGCTGTCGCGGACCTCTTTCAGGATCAGGTCGGGTTTCCGGTGGACCATCAGCAGGACGTGCAGGTCGAGGTTCGTGTACCCTTCGAGCGCGGTCGACCAGGCCCAGAGCCGATCGCTCCTGATCCCGATTACTATCTTGAGAAAAGCCTGGGCGAGCCTCGTCGCCTCGTCGGGGCCAGGGCGCCCGTCCTGTTGTTCGGTACCAGTCATCTCCCGCTGTTCATCCTCCTGTAGTGTATTCGCCCGCCACGGGTATATGTATTACGAATTTCGTAATTTCTAGGGTTCGAACAATGCCCCGGGGGGCGGCGTTCGTGCGTCCCCCTTTTTACGGCCAGCTCGGACCTCAGAGGACCTCCTCTACCAGCAGGACGAGCCCGAGTCCCACCATCAGCGCACCCGAGAGACCGAGAACGAGCCGCCGCCGTCCCTCCCGCCAGGCGTCGATTCGGCCAGGCCCCATCCCTCCGGCGAATGCCCCGACGATCAGGATGAGCGGGGCGACGAAACAGAGGTTATAGAGGACCAGGAGCGGCAGTGCCACCGAGAGAGACCCCCCGGCGAGCAGCCCGAGGACGCCGAGGTAGACACCCCCCGTGCAGGGGAGCTCGACGAGCCCGAGCGCGATCCCGAGGAGAAACGCCGCCGTCGGGCCTGCCGCCTGCAGGGAGGCGATCCAGCGGCCCGTGGCCTTTCGCCCGGCATCGGGGATCGCGAAATGGAAAGGTCCGTCGGGCAGGACGGCTGATACGAGCACGGCGAGCCCGAGCAGGAGGGCCACGATGCCGGCCCCCATCCGAAAGGCGGACGCGACGTCGGCGATGCCGACCACGGTCACGATCCCCAGTCCGGCGGCGAGGTAGCAGAGAAAGATCCCGGCAGTGTACGCGCCCCCAAGGAGGACCGCCCGCCGCCGCGTCCCCGTCGCCGAGAGGGTGCCGAGGAGGAGAGCGAGAACGGCGAACGCGCAGGGGTTGACCCCGTCAACCAGTCCCGCCGATGCGACGAGAACTGGGGTGAGCGGAGTGAGCGCAGAACCGTTCGTGGTGGTGCGGCCCGTCGTCGGCACGGCGGTCGGGTCTGCGAGAAAGGCGCGGATCTCGGCGAAGCCCTGCACGGCCCGGTCCCCGGTGAAGAGGGCCGGGACGCCCGCCCGGGCCCCGTGCTGCTCGACGAGAGCAGTGAACCGCGCGGTTGTCGCGGGGTCGGAGGAGAGTTCGATAAGTTCGATCGGCTGGTCCGGGTGGGTCGCCTGGTAGGCCTCGACGAGCGGCAGTGCACGGTCGCAGTCCCCGCACCCGGGGCGGTAGGCGAAGACCCAGGGATCGCAGCTCTCCGCGACAACCGGCACGACTCCGCCCATGACAAGGAGGGCGGCGAGCAGGAGCGGGAGGATCGGACCCGGACGCATGAGTGATCACGCATCGTCGGGAGAGCACATCACTCCATCGGGTGCGAAGGGTCCGGGAGGTGGAGTGCAGCCCTGCAGGCGTCGATGGACGATGGGTCGACCGGTTGGGCGACAGAGACGATCAGGGGATTTCTCCGCATACCTTTCAGAACCCGAGGAGTGCAATCCGCATCAACCCCCCGACCAGGATTGCCGTGCAGGCCATGAAGACAGTCGCCTTCGCCATGCCCCGGACACCCAGCTCCCTGAACATCATCGCAAAGGTACCGACGCATGGGAAGTAGATCGTGAGGAGTGTTGTCGCGATCACGAGCTGCTCCGGGCTGAGACCGAGCGGAAGGAGCATGCCGACGGCGAGATCCTTTCGCAGGAATCCGACCAGGAGAGCTGCCGTGGTCTCTCTGGGCAGGCCGAACCATCCCTGGACGAGCGGGGTGACGAGGCCGCCCAGCCACGTCAGCACGCCGACGGCGTAGAGGAGGTTGACGAGGATGATCCCGAGAAACAGGAAGGGAATGGCCTCACGGATGAACCCGTGAACCCGCATCCAGGTCTTCTTCAGCACGGTCGCCGGGTCCGGCCTGCGGTAGGGGGGGATATCCAGGCAGATCTCCGGGCCGTCTCCGGGGAGGAGTCGGTTCAGGATGAATCCCGCCGAGACGAAGACGAAAAAGAGTGTCCCGAAGACCATAAGGATGTATCCTGGACCGTAGGGTCCGAGAACCCCGAAGACCATCGCGTTCTTGGCCATGCAGGGGACGGAGATCGCCAGGAGGGTCGTGGCAATAAAGCGCTGTTTCTCCGTCTCCAGGTTCCTTGCCGCCAGGACGCCGGGGACGTTGCATCCGAGTCCCAGGAAGACCGGGATGACCGCGAACCCGTGGAGCCCGAACCGGTGGAAGATCGTGTCGGTGAGGGTCGCCAGTCGCGGGAGGTATCCCGAGTCCTCGAAGACTGCCAGTACCGAGTAGAAGGAGATGATGTAGGGGAGCACCATCGCGAACGGGACGTAGAGCCCCGTGGTGAGCAGGCCCATCGACTGGACAAAATCGATCCGGCCGTCGACGAGGTCCCCGATCAGCACCCTCTGGAGGATCCCCGGGCCGAGGCTGTTGGTGAGCGTCATAAGAACGGGGGTGTAGAGTGCGAAGAGCGGGTCGAAGACGAAAGTGATCAGGACCTCACCGATCGCCGTCACCAACCAGAGCGCGCCGATCATAACGCAGACCGCAAAAGGAAAACCGGTGAATGGCCGTATCGACGCCTCCGAGAGCCGATCCCACAGGGTATGGTGGCGGTGTATCACCTGCTGTACCGTCCTGACGATCTCCCCGATTCGGATCCACCGGGTGTCATCGGTCCTCCTCACGGTCTGCCGCGGCGTCCAGGGCTCATCGAGGTGGTTGACCAGCTCTCGAATTCCCTCCCCGCTCAGTGCGACTGTAGGGACCACCGGAACCTGGAGCTCGTGTTCCAGCAGTTCTACATCGATGAGGATCCCGAGGTGGCGTGCCTCGTCCCACATGTTGAGGGCAACGACGGCGGGCCTGTCCTGTTCCAGGATCTGCAGCGCCAGGTAGAGGTTGCGTTCCAGGTTGGTGGCGTCCACGACAACGATGACCCGGTCCGCCTGCTGGAACATCTCGAGGGCGACTTCCTCGGCCCGGTTGGATGGTTCGAGCGAGTACGTCCCGGGTGCGTCGAGGATCTCGTATCCTTCCCTCCCGAGGCAGATCCTCCCCCTTGAGAAATCGACGGTCGTCCCCGGGTAGTTCGAGGTGATCACGCTCGCCCCGGTCAGCCGGGAGAAGACCACGCTCTTCCCAACATTGGGGTTCCCCATCAGGACGATCTTCTTCATTCGGGCGGACCCGTGAGGATCTGACTGGCCATTCCGCGACCCAGGGTCACCTCCCTGCCGTCCACATCGACGACGACCGGTCCGCCGAAGAGGTGTTTCGCCACGAGACGGACCCGGGTCCCTTCGCGGAGCCCCATCTCCACCATCTTCTTTCGGAACGATGATCCACCGGCGAACCGGAGGATCACCACCTCAGCCCCCGTAGCCAGTGCAGGGAGCGGTATCTCCATGACGGTCCCTTCCTGTATGTCAGAATATCACTCAATAAATAAAAATCAGGCAGGAGGAACTGGGTGAAAATCGACTCTCGTGTATCGTTCTCACGCGTGATGTGGTCTCCCGAAACCTTCCGTGCCCGGGGAGCCCTCCCCGATGATCGGGAGGCACGCGATCAGCAGAGCGGATGCGGCTCCTGTCGCGTTTCAGACCTCATCACGCTGGCCCGTGTTGCTTTGGAAAGAAAGCTGGCGGCCCGGGAATGTGGAGTGCGGCCGTGTAGGCGTCGATGAATGCCGGGTCAACCAGGAGGTCGATATAGACGGTCGAGGTGGCGCAGGCGGCGGCCTCGCGGCGGCGAGATCGCGAGAGAAGCGCGGCGTAGGCCCCCGAGAGGGAGCCGTTCCCGATCGCATGCACGGCGGCGTTCGGGAACTCGGGCAGGATCCCGAACCCGTGGACGGACGCGAGGTCCGCGAAGGCTCCGAACGCCCCGGCGAGGTGGAGGTGCTGGACCTGGTCGGTCCGTACCCGGTACCGGTCGAGGAGGACCATGACCGCCCCGAGGACCGCCGCCTTGGTGTCCATCAGGTAGGCCATGTCCCGCTCCGAGATGGTGATCGCCCGCCCGGTTGCGCTCTCGTCGTCCGGGACGAGCACGAACTCGAGCCCGTCATCCCCCGCCCGGACCCCCGGCGCACCCTCGATAAGCCGGCCGGAGAAGTCCAGGATCCGGGCGCGGTACATGGCACAGGCGGCGTCGATCAGCCCCGAGCCACAGCAGCCGCGGGGCCGTCCGCCCCCGATCACGTCGTACTCAACCGCGCCGGTGGACGGGTCGATCCGCACCCGTTCGATCGCCCCCGCCATCGCGCGCATCCCTGAGGAGATCCCGCCTCCTTCGAAGGCCGGCCCCGAGGCGCACGACGTACAGGCCCGCCACTCCCGGCACCCCAGCACGATCTCCCCGTTCGTTCCGAGGTCCACCAGGAGAGAGAGTTCGTCCGTCGCGCAGATCCCTGCCGTGAGCATGTCCCCGACCACGTCGCCGCCGACAAACCGGCTGATCGCCGGCAGGCACCGGACCGGGGTCCCGGAGCGGACCGGGATCCCGAGTTCTCCGGCGTCGAACCCGATCACCCCGCGATCGATCGGGGTATCGACCAGTTCAAGCGGCGACGGGTCCCGACCCGCCAGGAGCCAGGTCATGACGGTGTTGCCCGCAACAACAACCTCGGCAATCCTGTCCGGCATGATACCCGCCTCCTGGGTCGCTGACTGGATCACGAGTGCGATCGAGTCCGCTGCCGCCGTGCGCAGGGTCTGCCGTCCACCCGGTGTACGGCCGAAGGAGCACCGCGTCAGCAGTTCCTCGCCCCAGGTGATCTGGCGGTTGAGGGCGACCCCGGTGCCGACCACGCGGCCCGAACCGAGGTCGACGAGGGCTCCGGCGACGGTCGTGGTGCCGAGGTCCACGGCGAGCCCGTAGAGTGGCTCCTGCTCCCGGTCGATCCAGAGGATACTGGTCGTGTCCTCATCTTCGTGGACGACCGCGATGTATCCGTTCCCCGCCTCGCGGATGAGCGCGAGGAGTTCGGGGTCGATCCCGGGCCGAACTCCGCGGTACCCGGCGAGCCGCACAGAGGCCCCGATCGAGAACGGATCCGCCTCGACCGTCACAGGGTACGCCCGGACGGCCGGATCGAGCAACTCTCTCTCGGCCAGGTCGGGGAGCAGGATCTTCGGGGCCAGGATGCGGCTCTCGACCGGGATCGTCAGCTCGGCATCTCCCACGAGGCGCGAGCGACAGGCAAGGACGTATCCCTGGGCGCGCTCGGCGGCCGAGAGCCCGTGCCGGCCGGACAGCGGCGTCTCCTCGACCGCGGAGCGTGGGGTCACGATCACCCGGCACTTCCCGCACTCCCCTGCTCCGCCGCAGATCGACTCGATCTCGATCCCGGCCCGCCGGACGAGGTCGAGGAGCCGGTCTCCCGGTTCGGCGTCGACCGTCCGGTCGGATGGTCGGATGAGGAGCCTGAGGGGGGAGGGGGTCATGGGCCGATTCAGGCCGGCCCGGGTGGCCAGCGCTCCTTCAGGTACGGGCCGAGGCCCGAGGAGTCCTTCGGGCCAACGAGGACCCGCCAACCGGTCGCCTCGGCGGCCTCTCCCGAGAGCCGAGCCGCGAGCCCGGGGATCACCAGGACCCGGTGGTCCACGCGGTCGGCGATGCCCGAGGCGACCACCGCCTCGGCAATCCCGGCCGCCGAGAAGTACCGCCCGGCAACCGCGCTCTCGACAGATAGGCCGCCGGTGTCGGCGACCACGAGGAAGCACGAGAGGTTCGCCGACTTGATGTCGGACTCGACGGTGAAGTACGTCAGCGCGTAGTTTGCCGTGATCAGGACGGGGGCGTTCCGGTCCGGCGAACCGAACTCACGAAGGCCCGCCTCGACCGCCACCGGCTTCCTCGGGTCCGTGTAGAGGTTGAACCGCCAGAAGAGGGTCGGCAGGAGCGACCACCCTGCGGTCCCCTGGAGCACCAGCAGGTCGGCATACCGCGAGAGAAGGGCAGAGGCGGTGACCGCCTCGTCGAAGGCGCACCGGACCGGGTCGATCTCCTCGCTGGCGAACGCCGCGATCGGGGCACCGAGGAGCGGATACCCGAGCAGCTCGTCGTCGCCCCGGATCGCCGCGTGACGGCAGCGGGCGAAGTTGCGGAGTGTCCGGGCAAGGCCCTCACCCGGGAAGGTGCCCGGATCGAGGACCAGGTCCTCGATCCCCCAGGCACGCAGGGTCTTGACGAGCGACCGGAGACCGGAGAGGTCGTCTGGGGCCGAGACCGCGAGCGGGCAGCCGAACTCGAGCGCGAGACCGCCCATCTCTCGCCAGTTCATCCGATCGGCCGCGTGAATGAGGGGGCGCCGGTCACGGGCCGCCTCGAGCCCGGCTCTCAGGACAGCCGGGTCCGGAGAGCAGAGGAGAAGGGGGATCCTGCACACCTGCTGCACCGCCTCGACCGCCGCCCTGAACCGGGCCGGATCTCCCGTCGTGCTCCGGACCGCGATCGCGTCGATCCCGAGGTCGCGGCCGATGTAGTTGTACGTGAAGGTGGCCGCGGACCGGACCCTGGCCTGGAGGGCATCCAGGGGGGCCGCATCGTCGACTGCGATCGCGCAGGCGGTCGGGTAGTGATAGGTGAACTCGTGCCGCTGGACCACGTACTTGCCCCCCACCGTGATCTCCCTCTCTCCGCATCCGATCCGCACGGCGCGAACCGGTGGGGCAAGGAGGGCCTCGAGGGCCGCCAGCGCCTCGGCGTACTCGGGGTGGGCGAGCGGGGGACACGTCTCGAGCGCCAGCTCGCGGTTGACGAGCCGGGTCGCGAATGCCATGCAGTTCGGTTCACCACACTCGCCGCAATTGGTCCGGGGGAGGAGACGGTAGACCTCGATCGGGCTCGTCTCGGTGATGGATCGCTTCGCCATCAGGCATCACCCCCCAGGGAAGCGGTTACCCAGTCGTTCGCGTGCCCCTCGGGGACCTCCTCGAGCGGCCATGCGCAAAGGGCGCTGATCATTCGCCGGAGGGCGCCGATCGCGGCGGGGTGCGACATCATGAAGATATCCACACCGGCGAGCAGGAGCGAGAGGGCGGTCTCCGCCTCCCAGAGGGGCCCGCGGAGCTCGGGGCCGCCGTAGGTCGGCGGCATCGGCATCCAGGCCTCTCGAGCAGCCCAGGCGTTGGTCGAGCCCGAGATCGTCGGGTGCTGCAGCTCGGCATCCCCCATCAGGGCTGCATGCCGGGCCCTCTCGTGGATCGAGAACGAGTACTCGAGGCCGTAGCCGAGTGCGACGGTCGTGAGGTCCATCACGATCTGGTCGGGCGGGAGGTACTCGTAGAGCCGGCGGTTCAGTTCCTTTGCATCGTTCAGCTCGAGGCCCGTGAACGCGAGCAGGTTGTGACCGTGCTCCGCCGCTGCCCGCGCGACCTTCTCGAGGGTCTTCGCGGTCGCCATGTCGAGCGTGACGGAGTTGAGGAGGAGCCGTTCCCCCGCGGCCATCGCGGCGACCTCCGAGAAGACGTCTGCGTCCTTCCGGGGGTCCCCGCACCCGCCGATGATCAGGGGGACGTCCACCGCCTGGAGCACGGACTCGACCGTGGCAGCGGCCTCCCGTGGGCTCGCGTTCCGGATCAGCGGATCGGTCGAGAGGAGATGAACCGTGACCGCCCTTGCACCGTATTTGGTGACGTTCAGCCGTGCCCACTCCGCCG
Organism: Methanoregulaceae archaeon; assembly: GCA_050178135.1. Taxonomy (GTDB): domain Archaea; phylum Halobacteriota; class Methanomicrobia; order Methanomicrobiales; family Methanospirillaceae; genus UBA288. The sequence goes on from JBFXGJ010000004.1 coordinate 40,798, forward strand.
GGTCGTCGCGGACCTCCTCGAAGGGGGCCCGGAGGGCCTTCGGCATCGGCACACGGGTGTCGAAGACATCCATCGAGATGACCGGCAGGTTCACCACCGGACGGTCGAAGAGCGAGAAAGCGGGGGCATCGGCACCGCCGATCGTGAGCGACCGTCCGCGCGAGCCGCCGTCGAGCCGGGTGGCACCGAGCACGACCTCGCGGATATGGCCCGGGTAGGTGGGATGTTCTGCGGCGTACTCTGCGGACAGCAGCTGGTCCGGCCGCTCTGGCACAGGGGCGGGGGGAAGTCCGCCGTTTGCCAGGGCGAACGCGCCGAGGGGGAGGCGAAGCTCGAGCTCGTCCAGTTCGAGGCAGAATCCCTCGAGTTCGACCCGGCCGGCAGTACGGAGGAGGGCGAGCAGTTCGGGCCCGAGGGCCCCGACCAGGTCCCGGCCGTTCATGGTCCCCTCCCCGTCGGCCCGGGCTCTTCGCGGAGGATGATCACCCGGTCCGCGTAGATACGGGCGTTCTTCAGGATCACCCGGTACCCGCCGACCTCCAGCGGGAGGCTGCCGACCGTTGCCAGGGGTCTCGCCGCCGGTACCTCCTCCATCCACCGGCCGACCACCGGGTGGTCGTGCTGTTCCAGGAACGCCCGGAGCTCTTCGATCGTCCCGGCATCCTGCTCGTTTGCCGTCCGCTCGCGGACTCCCTCCGGCAGGAACGGGGCGATCCGGTCCAGGATCTCGGCGGGCACCCAGACCACGCGGTCCCAGCCCCCGTCGGCCTGGAGGAACTTACGAGACTTCAGGTACTCGAGCGAAACCCCGTGGAACCCGTCCACCTGCCGGCCCCCGGCGGTCGAGTCCGCCATGGTTGAGAAGGCCAGCCCGTTCACGGTCGTGTCGCGGTACCCGCGGTGGACGATCCCAAACCCCTCGACCTCGGGGATGTAGAAGGCGATCCCCTCGAAGCAACCACAGGAGGTGTGTGGATGCCCGAATGCCGAGTAGAGCCAGACACGGTCGATCTCGCCCATCGACCGCTCTTTCGCGCTGGCATTGACACCCTCGAACTCGCCGTTTGTCGGGTCGATGCAGGTACCCTTCTCGAGGGCAAAGATGGGGCCCTTGGGGTCCATCCGGGCGGCAGCCCTGCCGTCGAACCAGGAGATCGCCCCGCAGTTCGCGTATCGTTCAGGTGTGATGACGCAGATATGTCGCGGGGCGAACGACTGGCAGAGGGCGCACCCGTAGAAGGTGTCGACCTCTTCGTCCGAGAGCCCCCGGGCGCGGGCGTCACGGGCCTCGAACCGGGAGAGGGCCTCGGGGAGGCGCGCCTCGACCTCCGCGGGGTCGGTGAAGAAGGTGACCTGCATCGCCTCGATGATCGGCAGCTCGCTCCTGAAGAGTGAGAGGAGTACGCGCCCGAGGTATTCGAGCGTGTCGAAACCGGCAGCGAAGGCCTTCTTCGAGAGGCGGATCCAGATGTCGTAGCGCTGGTTCAGGTGCATCAGCCCCTCGACATAGTTGGTGTATTCGTGGATCCGCCGCTCGATGATCCCCTCGAAGTCCTCTTCGAGTGCGGGGCCGGCAACGTCGATCAGGATTCCCAGGGGGTGCCGCGCCCCTTCGGGGAGGTCGCGGATGTCCGGTCCGACGACTCGCACGGTGTCGTGCTCGACGGCCTCCGGGGGACGGACGCGGACGAGCTCCCATTTTGCCCCAACACCGGGCCCGCCGAACTCGAGCCGCATCTCCTGCTTGCGAATCCGCTCGCCCTCGTTCGCGAGCCCGACATCGACCGGGACGCCCTCGATCATGGCGCCCCCTCCTCGAGGTCGAAGGCCTCGATGATCAGCGACCGCCAGTCGGCCCAGGAGAGGTTCGGGAGCGAGAACGAGGCGTGGGGCTCGTACGCAGGCGAGAGCGAGACCGTGACCAGGGGAGCAGTGCCGTGGCGGAGTCCCGAGAGAAGGGTCCATTCGAGCGCGTAACTGAGCCCCGCGATGAAGACGACGTCGTGCGCGCCGGCGCCGTCGATGCCGGCCCAGCTCGGGTCGACAAGCCGCTGGCCCAGGTTCATCGCGGAGATGCACCGGGCGGGCTCGACCCGCCGTTCGCGCAGGGCGGGGGCGGTGTCGCCGGTGGCGGCCACCGGGATTGAGGCCCTCTGTGCCCACCGGGCGAGCAGGTCGATCGCGTGCTCGCCGTCGCCGCCGACGATGAGCACCCGGTGGCCGACAACGAGGAGGGGCCGCCGTGCCCGGCGGACGAGCGCCGCAAGGACAGCCGGCTTCTCGATCACGGTCGCCGTCTTCGTCCCGCCCAGCATCGCGGGCTGTCCGGGCGTGGTCCGGCTCACTGGAACGCCTCCTCGGGGAGGAGGGTCGGGTCGGGGATCGACCGTTCGACCCATCCCCGTGCCTCAAGGACCTTCAACAGCCCTTCCTTCTGCATCAGGGGCAGGTCGGCCTTCGTCCGGACGAACCGGTGAAGGTCGTCGGGCATTCGCCCGTAGCAGCGGTCGTAGAGGTCGATATAATGCGAGAGCTTGATGGAGCGCCCCCGGCTCGTATCGTTCGGCCGCATGGCGAGCTTGGCGATGATCGCCATCGCCTCCTCCTTCGTCTCAGCGGCGATGAAGAGGTGCTCGGGGACTGGCCCGACGTAGACCTCCTCGCCGCTCCTCCGGTCGCGGACCATCCAGTCCTCGTCACTGTCGGACCTCCCGAGCAGCATGCGCCGGTACTTTGCTCCATGCGGCCCGACCACAACGGGGATCCCGAGCCGCCAGAACCCCGCCGCGATCGAGGCAGCCTTCTGGGACATCGCACCCCAGGCGACGCCGACCGCGCCGACCCGGTTGTACACGTAGTCGGCGACCTCCGCGTAGTTTCCCGAGAGTTTCCGCTTCGCGAAGATAGAGGCGATCTTGATCGCGGCACCCGAGATGTGCGCATTCGAGACGCAGGAACCCACATTGACCACTCCTCCTGCTTCGAACCGGCCGGAGAACCGCTCGTAGGGGGTGAGTCCCTCCTCGTCCCGGTGCATTGCGACGGCCATCGCCGAACACCCGGAGGTGCAGACCACGAACCGCCGTTTTGCGAACTCTGTCACCATCTCTGCGACCTCGACCCCGCCCTCGAGGAAGTTCGCGCAGCCGACGAACGCGACCACGCCGGGGATCTCTCCGAGCACGAGCGGGCCGCCGACCTCCCGGATCTCGACGTCCTGGATCGGGCCCCGGCCGGTCCGGATTGCAAACTGCTCGCATTCGTCGCACGACGCCACGATGAGCCGGTGGACTTCGATCCCCTGCGGGCAGGCGTCCTCGCACCTCCCGCAACCGACACACGACCGGAGCATTCCAGCAAGGATGGAGGTGTCGCCGGCCTTCGCCGCCTGCATGCCGGAGACGAGGTCCGACTCAGAGGGGCAGGCTCCGGCGCAGGCGCCGCACCCCCCGCAGGCGCCGGCGAGGGCGACGACGTCGATCGCTGCCGGCACCGACCTCTCCGGGCGCCGCCGGACGGCGACCCGGACGGCGACTTCGCCGACCTTCTCGGGATCGAAGACGAGAATACCCGGGACACGGCCGGAGGCGAGGTCCTCGATGAGCAGCTCGGGGGGGTCTCCCGTTCGGTTGTCCAGGCCCAGGCAGTTCTTCTCCGAGGTCGCGATCAACGGGATGCCGAGCCGCGATGCCTCGTCGAGGATGTCGGTCCGGACGCACTGTTCGTCCACGACGACCAGGTCGGGGATGCCCGAACGGATGTATCGGAGCTGCCAGGAGATCGGGCCGATGATCTTCGCCGAGGGCGACCGGCGTGTCATGTCGATTGCAGTGCAGCAGATCCCAGTCACCTCGACGGTCCCCTCGAGTCCGTGGTCCGCCAGGTAGTCCAGGATCGCCGCTGCCGGCGGGACGTTGTGCCCGACCACCAGGATCACCGGCTTCTCGGTGTCCACGACGTCGAGGCCCAGCGGGACCAGCACGGCGTCCTGGTCACCCTTCGGGAAGTCGAGAGCGGAGATCTGGGCGACGTCGGCGACCTCCATGGAGACGTGGTCGATCATGCCGGCATGCAGCACCTTCGACTCGAAGTCGATCGGGTCGCCCTCCTGGCCGGTGTGGGTCGCCGCGAGGAGGCTGACGAGCTGGGCATCGCAGTACTCCAGGACCGTCTCGAGGTCGGCAAGGGTCTCGGGCCGTTCTCCACAGACGAGCTCCACGTGGGGCATGCGGAGGTCGACCTGGAGGCCTCCGGGGTCGAGCGGAAATGTCCGGCCGTTTCGCTCGATCAGGTGCTCCACCAGTTCCCGTGCATGGCTGGTATGGGTTGCCGCGCCGATACTGGCAGCAAGGAGCACGATCCGCGACTGCTGGGCCTCCATCGTGATCCCGCAGGCCCCCTTCTTTCCCCCGGAGAGGTCACACTTTCCGTAGGTGCAGAGGCAGCAGAGATCGCAGAGCGGCATGTAGAACGGGCGGTAGCGAGCGAGCAGCCGCCGGTCCCAGTCGCGGAGGGCGGTCGCCGACGGGTACGGGGTCGGGCCGGCAGGCTCCTCCCACGTCCCCGACCCGATTCGGTCGATCCCGACGCGCAGATCCCGCACCCGGCCGAACGGTGAGGCGATCTCTCCGATATGAATGTCGATTCCCTTCATAGCAGCAGTCCGGTCTTCATTACGTTCGCGCCTGGGCCTCGTGGCGCTCCAACGATCCTACGGAAGGCAGGATATTAAAATGTATGGAGATTCACGAGAGCAACCCGGCCCGTTCGAGGAGCCTCCCGACCGAAGCGAGACCCGGGTTGTCGGCGGGAAGTTCGAAGACCGATCGGCCCTCCAGCGTGAACTCGGCGACGAGTGGGTCGTTCTCGACCCGCCCGATGTAGGGCAGCCCGGTGGCGAGCGCACGCTCCTCCATCGAGGAGTCGACCTGGAACCCACCCGCTACGACGAAGCGGTCGTACCGGACGTGTGACTCATCCGCGACGCGTTTTGCCCGTGCCACGTGGTCGAACGACTTCTTCGAGGCTCCGACAAGGTCGATCACCAGGTCCACCTCGTCCGCGACCCTCCGGTTCAGGTGCTCGAGCCCTGCCGGGGAGTCGATCAGGAGGCAGGTGTAGGGGCGAACGAACCGAACCAGTGCCCGTTTCAGGGCCGCGTCGGGGAGGCAGTAGCAGCCCTCCACCCACTTGGTGCCAAGCGCGATCAGGTCGAACCCCTGCCCCTCGTAGACGCCCTCCTCCCAGATCCGCCCCTCGATCCGCTCCGAGGGCGCAATCCCGGTCGTGGTCCCCTTCCCGGTGATGAACGTCTCTTCCAGGAGTTCCGCGATCGTCTTCACCCCCGCCCCCGCGAGGTCGGCCCCGACCATCTCGGCGAGCGACTGGTCGGGGTCGGCATCGACCAGCAGTATTGGCCCCTGCCCGTGTTCGCAGAGCCAGCGGGCGGCGAGCGCGACCGTCGTCGTCTTGCCCGTGCCTCCCCGCCCGACGACCACGACCCGGATCATGCCTCCACCTCCCGGAGGATTCGTTCAAGGAGGTGCTCCACCTTCTCCGCCGTCGGCCCCTCGTCCGGCACCGCCCTCCCCTCGCGGCCGGCGAGGGCGATCGCCGGGTCCTCGGCGAGCAGGGCGACGAGCGGTATTCCCAGCCGTTCGGCGCAGTCGATCGCCGCCGCCTCGCCCCCGTCCGGGTCGAGCCGGCTCCCGACGAGAGCAACCCTGGGTATCCCCAGGTCCTTCGCCAGCGACGCGATCCGGCCGGCGATCCCGCAGGAAGCGGCCGACCCGTCCACGAGCACGAAGAGCAGGTCCACGCCCGCCGCCGTTCCCCTCCCCAGGTGCTCGAGCCCCGCCTCCAGGTCCAGCACGACCGCCTGCCGCTCGCCCACGACGAGCCGGCGGAGGAGCGCCCGGACCACGGCGGCGGAGGGGCAGGTACAGCCCCCGCCTGCCGCACGGACTGTTCCCATCACGATCAGGTCTGGCCCCGCCGGGGTCGGGACGGCCCGTGATCGGACCACGTCGTCCACCGGGAACGAGAGGTTGTAGACACCGGCGTACCCGGTCTTCGTCTTCGCGGCGACGAGTTCCTGATCCTCGCCGATCGGAACGATCGCTTCAGCGACTCCGGGTTCGAGCCCGAGCGCCGGGCCGAGGTTCGGGGCCGGGTCTGCGTCGATCGCGAGCGTGGCGTACCCGCGCCGTGCCAGCGCGCGGGCGAGCGAGGCGGCAAGCGTGGTCTTGCCGACCCCGCCCTTGCCCGAGACTGCCAGTTTCATCATCCCTCTCCTGCCTGATTGGTGGGAAGTCCGGAGGATTAAGGTAACGTTCCAGCGAACGGACGGTTTTTCTCCAGAGAGGACAACGGTTCGAGCATGCCGCTTCCCGCGTACCGCCGGATGCCCCACGGGGAACTGGTCCGCCGAGCGGGAGTCGCCCGCCGGCTCCTCGCCTCCTGCCAGCTCTGCATTCGGCGCTGCGGTGCGAACCGACTGGACGGCGAGCGGGGATGGTGCAGGGCCGGCCTGGACCCCCGCATCTCGGGGTTCGGTCCGCACTTCGGCGAGGAGCACCCGCTCGTCGGGCGGGGCGGTTCAGGCACGATCTTCTTCTCCCACTGCACGATGGGGTGCGTCTTCTGCCAGAACTACGAGACCTCGCTCTTCGGGCGGGGCGAGGACCTGACGCCGACCGGGCTCGCCGCGATCATGCTCCGCCTGGAAGCGTCCGGCTGCCACAACATCAACCTGGTCTCTCCCACCCATTACGTTCCCCTGGTCCTTGAGGCCGTCGCGTGCGCCGCCGCCGAGGGTCTCTCCGTGCCTCTCGTCTACAACACCGGTACGAACGAGACTCCGGAGACCCTGCGCCTCCTCGACGGCGTTGTGGACATCTATCTTCCGGACGCCAAGTACGCGGATGACCGGGTGGCGGCGGCGCTCTCCTCTCTACCCGGGTATGTTGAGGCGATGAAGGACAACCTCGTGGAGATGCAGCGCCAGGTGGGCGACCTCGCCTGCGAGGACGGGATCGCGGTGCGCGGCCTGGTCGTCCGGCACCTGGTGCTGCCCGACGGCCTGTCGGGAGGGTGCGAAGTGGTGCGTTTCATCGCCGAGGAGGTCTCTCGGGACGCGTACGTCAACATCATGGACCAGTACCGGGTGGTGCGCCGGTACACGACGGAGGAATGTGTGCGGAACCCCTGCATCGCGCGGATCCTTCGGCGGGTCACCCCGGCAGAGGTCGCACGGGTGGTCGCCTCCGCGAGAGAGGCGGGCCTGCACCGGTTCGCCGACCAATAACCGGGGGTGGGGCAACGAACAGGGTCACGGATATCGACCGGCGTTCACCCCAGCCTCGCCTCCCGTCTCACCATCGTGGCCGAGCCGCCGGCCCACCTCGTTCGCCAGGAGGCGGGCCGTCGCGACCGAGATCACGAGGAGCACAATCGTCTCCTGGTCGGCGGGGCTTACCACAACGACCAGGAGGATCGCCGTGAGCGGTGCACCCAGGGCCACTGCGATCGCCGCCGCCTGGATGCAGAGGACGAAGAGGGGGAGCGGGATCCCCGGGAAGACGAGGCTGAAGGCGAGCCCGACCAGGGTCGCTGAGAAGAGGATCGGGAAGAGCGGGCCGCCGATGAACCCCCCCTTGAAAGAGACCCCCAGGAGAAGGACCTTCAGGACGGCCATCAGGAGGAGCATCACGACCCCGATCCGGGCGGGGTCGGCGATGATCCCGTGGATCTGCGCCTCTCCCGAGAAGAGAAGGTCGGGGAAGAAGGTGCCGATCGTGGCGACGATGAGACCCGCCGCGAGGGCCCGCAGGACGACCCGGTCACCGAAGAGCCTTTCCATGGCAACTCCGGTCGAGCGGAGGCAGGCGCCCGTTCCGATCGCGAGGAGGGCTCCGATCACGCCGCATCCGACTGCCGCGGGGACGAAGGCGAGATGGAGTTCTCCCAGTGATGGAAACGGAATCGAGCGGGCAAACGGCGGGAACCCCAGGAGGCTGAAGATGACGAACCCAACGGCCCCGGCAAGAAGGTTCCAGACAAGGAACTCCAGCCCGTGCCGCCTGCTGCCCGGCTGGAGCTCGGTGGCGAGCACCCCGGTGAAGAGCACGCTTCCGATGATGCCGTTGAAGGCCGACGCAAGCGCCGCGAGGTCGAAACCGAAGGCGTCTCCCTCCGGGACCTGGAGCCGGTTTCGGACGAAGGACGAGACCTGGCCGACCAGCACCGCCAGTGCCCCTTCGGGTCCGATGGACGCCCCGGAGAGGAGGGAACAGAGGGACGAGACGAGCGTTCCTGGGAAGAGCCGGTGGTCCGCCGGAGCGCCGTCGCCGCGGATCGCCTCGACGAATCCCCCGCCGATTACGGTGGGGGCCCCGAGGTAGCGCTGCGAGAGGCCGACCAGGAGAGAGAAGAGGAGCACCAGCCCGGGGACGGCCCAGGGATGGCTGGAGGCGAGCCCGCCCCCGGCCCAGACCAGCCGGTCGAGTCTTGAGAACAGGACCATGAACCCGGCGGCGACGAGGATCGCGACAACGGCGATGGCCAGTACCAAGGCCAGCGACGGTAGGACCCGACGGTCCGGGGAGCCCGGTGCACCGGTGTTCCGGGAGCCGGGCCGGCCGGCGGCTTCCTCCGGGTGATCGGATGTCTGTGGCCCCATCCTCCGGTGACTTCTGTCAGCCGGGAAAAAAACCTGTCGAAGTGGTTCGGATGGGATGGTCTTATCATCGGCGGGAGTCGCCCGTCAGGTCGGGGGACGCTTCGCGGCCACGATGAAGGCCTGCACCCGTGCATGGTCCTTCTGGCCCGGAGCCGACTCGACCCCAGAGGCGACGTCGACGCCGAACGGCCTTGCCACGCGGATCGCCTCTTCCACGTTCTCCGGCGCGAGGCCGCCCGCGAGCAGCACGGGACGCGGCGAGGACGCGACGACCTGCCGGGCGAATCCCGGGTCGAACGTTCTCCCGGTGCCGTGCGAACCGTCGATGATCACCAGGTCGCAGTCGTCCGGGACGGGAGAGCCGGGTGCGACGACACGGACCAGGAGGACATTCGCCGTGGGTGGGAGCCGGTGTGGGTGGGAGAGCTGGATTGCATCGGCCCCCGCGTCCAGGCACTCGACCAGTCCCTCCTCGGTCGTGGTGTGGCTGACGACCACCTTCATCACTCCGGGCGGGACCTCGGCGAAGACCCGCCGGGCCTGCTCGACCGTGCAGGAACGGGGGGATGCCGAGCACATGACGACCCCGATCGCGTCGGCGCCGGCCTCCACTGCCGCACGGGCGTCCTCCGGGCGGGTGATCCCGCAGATCTTGACGAACGTCACCCGGTATCTCCGCTCCCCTGCGCAAGCGCGTGGATCCGCTCTATCACGGCCGAGAGGCGGAGGATTCGGTCCTCGGTCTCCCTCACCGCCCTCGTCGCGGCCCGCGCCTCCTCCGCCGTCGACCCGATGATCCGGCCGACCTCGTGGATCGAGGCGGCCACCTCTTCGGTCGTGGCCGCCTGCTCCTCGGCCGCTGCGACCACTTCGGCAGCAGATCGGGCCACCCCGTTCGCTGCCCCCTCGATCCGTCGGAATGCAGCGAGCGCCTCGGAGGACTGGGCCGTACCACGCCCGACCAGGGTCTGCGCCTCGACCATCGCGGCCGACGCCACCCGGGAGGAACTCATCAACGCGTCGATCATCTCCTCGATCTGCTCCGCCCCTGTCTTGGACTCCTGCGCGAGCGCCTTCACCTCAGCCGCCACCACGGCGAAGCCCCTCCCGGCCTCGCCGGCCCGTGCGGCCTCGATCGCCGCGTTCAGGGCGAGCAGGTTCGTCTGGGTCGCCAGGTCGCGGATCATGGTCAGGATGCGGGAGATGTCGGCCATCCGCCGCTCGACGTCCGTGAGCGAGGCGTGGACCCGGTTCACCGACTCCTCGATCGCCGCGTTCCCCTCGGCGACATTGACGGCCAGGCCGGCCCCCTCCTCGGCGGCCCGGCTTGCCTGGCCCGCCTGCTGCGAGACCGTCTCTATCGCCGCCGTGATCTGCTCGATCGCGTTCGTGAGGTCCTCCATCGCCCCCTGGATCTGCTCGACACCGGTCGCCGAGATCTCGGCGTTCGACGTTACCTGCGTCGAGGCCTCCGCGATCGACTCAGCCTGTGCACCGATCTCGGCAATCCCGCCGGCCGCCTCCATGGTCGCCCTGACCAGGTCGGTCGCCTGTTTCCCTTCGATCCGCTCTCCCTGCCCCTCGTCCAGCTCGAGCCAGATGGCCGGCTGACCGGCGGTGTTCCCGGAAATCCGGACGGCCCTGGCCTGGAGGCGGCGCCCGCCGTTCCGTTCGGGAAGGGTGATCATCCCCTCACCTCGGCCACGGCGAACCGTCCCGGCAACCACCTCCCCGAGTCCGGCGACCTCGACTCTTCGTCCGACCGATCGGTCGTGCGGGAGGTCGAGAAGGCGGGAGAAGGCGTCGGATGCCGCCAGGACGACGAGGTCCACGTCCAGGACCGCCTGGGGGTACCGGGTCACGCACATGCACGAGGAGAGGACGTCGAGGCCGATCACGGGTTCTGCTGGCACACAGAGAACGTCGGCGGCGCTGGAGATGAAGGTTGGTGCCCGCGTCCTCACTCGAGGTGCGCGGCGCCGATCACGCACTGACCGAAGCTGATGCAGCCGTCCCCGAGCGGGAGCCGGCGGTTCGTGATGCAGGCGAGGTCGTTCGCCTGGCAGACGTCCTGGATCGTGCCGCGGATCGCGGCGTTGATCGCGACCCCTCCGGAGAGCGCGATCGTCCCAATACCCCGTTCGCGTGCGGCCTCGACCCCCAGCTGTGCGATTCCCCGGGCCAGGTTCACCTGGAACGATGCCGCCAGGTCGAAGACGGACCCCTTTCCCTGGAGCGCCCGGTCGGCGAGCTCGCCCATCAGGCTCCGGGTCGAGAGGACCGACGCGCCTTTGATGGTGAGAAACTTCAGCGGCCAGGTCTCGGGCCGGCCCCGTGCCGCCGCGGCTTCCAGTTTCATCGCCGGCTCCCCGTCGTAGGTCCGCTCCCGGCAGAGCCCGAGAAGGGCCGCCGCTGCGTCGAGGACGCGGCCGGTGCTGGTCGTGAGGGGGGCGTTCACCCGTCGAGCCGTCTGCCGGGCGAGCAGATCGCGCTCGAGGTCTGTCCACCCCCGGCGGGCTAGCAGGTCCTGGACACGGTCCTCGGGCAGGATCCCGTAGAGCATCCGCTCGGGGAACCGGGTCGCGAGGTCCCCGCCGGGCATCGGGACCGGCTCGAGGTGCGCCACGCGGACGAGGTCGGGGACCGCCCCGGCAAAGACCTCGCCTCCCCAGACCGTGCCGTCGTCGCCGTACCCGACGCCGTCGATCGCGATCCCGATGCAGGGCTCCCGGGTGACTGAGGCGATATGGGCCCGGTGGTGCTGGACGGGTATCGTCGGCACCCCGAGTTCTCCCGCCAGCTCCCGGGCGTACCGGGTCGAGAGGAACTGGGGATGCAGGTCGTGGACCACGGCGTCGTACCGGGCGCCGAGCCAGTCGCCGAGCTTCTCGATCGTCTCGACCAGGTAGGCGAGGGTCTCGGGGTTCCTGACGTTGCCGACATGGGGCGAGGTGACTGCGTGGCCGTCCCGGTAGATGGTCGCGTTCGACGAGAGTTCCGGGCCGACGCCGAGCAGGCAGCGGTCCCCGAGGTCGATCGGGGTCCGGAGGGGCGCGTACCCCCGTGAGAGCCGGATCAGGTGGCCGTCGCGCACCACCGAGTCGTCGCAGCGGTTCACGATCGGCCGGTCGTGCGTGAGATAGGCGTCGGCGACCCCGGAGAGGACCCGGACGGCCCGTTCGAAACCGGTCACCATCGGGTACCCCGGGACGTTCGCCGAGGTCATCACGAGCACCGGGTGGGCAAGGCGGGAGAAGAGGAGGTGGTGGAGCCCCGTGTACGGCAGCATCATCCCGATCGTGTGGAGGTTCGAGATCGCGAAGAACGAACCCGGGTCCCGCTTCTCCAGGACCACGATCGGCCGCTCTCGCGAGAAGATGACGTCCCTCTCCGCATCGCCGAGCACTGCCGTCGCTTCGACCGTCTCCGGGCGGGCCATCACCGCCAGCGGCTGCTCGGGCCGGCCGAGCCGGCCCTTGAGCCGTTCCGCTGCCTCCTCGACGCAGGCGATGTGGAACCCCCCTATCCCCCGTATTGCCACGACTGCTCCCCCATCGAGGAGCTCGGCCGCCGCGCCGATGGGGTCGTCCGCCAGGACTGGCTGTCCCGTCGCGTCGTAAAGCGATACCCGTGGGCCGCACGTGGGGCAGGCGATCGTCTGGGCGTGGTGCCGGCGGGAGGCGGGATCGGCGAACTCTGCGGCGCACCCTTCGCAGAGGTGGAAGGACTCCATCGAGGTCACGGGCCGGTCGTACGGCAGGTCACGGATGATGCTGTACCGGGGGCCGCAGTCGACACACGAGGTCGCCCAGTACCCGTGATACCGGTTCGACGGGCTCTCGATCTCCTCGAGGCAGCGGTCGCAGGTCGCCACGTCGGGCGGGATCAGCCCCGTCCGCGCCCCCTGCGCCGAGGGAAGGATGGTAAACGTGTCGGGGACCGCGCCTTCGAGGGGGCGGACTGCCACCGCATCGATCCGGGCGAGCGGGGGCCCCCGTCGCAGCGATGCGACCAGCTCGTCGATCCGTTCCCCTGCAACGCGCACCTCGACCTCGGAACCGAGGTTCTTCACTGTGCCCGATAGGCCGAGGCGGACCGCCTCGGCGTAGACGAATGGCCGGAAGCCGACGCCCTGTACAACTCCCCGGACCGTAATCAGGGCCTGCTTCATCGTCGTGAAACCTTTATCGCCAAATCGTGACAATATATACTGGGGTTCTCCGTGACAGGGCACATTCGAATAATCAACGACCCGGTAGAACTGGTCCCTCTTCTCATTACCTTCAATGACGCGAAATATAAACAGATCTACGAGCTCCTGAACCGGGCGTGGTTGACGGAGTCGGAACTCGCGACGGAGACCGGGGGTGATTCGGTCGACGATTGCATCGCGATCCTAAAAAAAGGGAACCTCGTCGAGGAGCAGTGGCGGATGCCGGAACCGGGAAAGAAGCCCGAGAAGGAGTTTCGCGCGACCTACTCCAAGTTCCGGGCGAACTTCCAGTGCGGCATGAACGAGCTCTCTGACCTCCTCTACCTCGCCGTCTCCAACGACGAGGACCTGCGGACGACCGTCGAGGCGATCGAGGCCGAGCTATCGAACGGCAACGTCTCCATCAACGACCTGGCACGCAAGTTCAACGTCTCTCCCATCTTTATTCGGGGCATCGCGAAGCGGAGCCAGCGCATGGACGTGAAGGGACAGGGGCTGGTCTTCCTTGACCGGGCTCGTTGACGACCCCCTCACCACGATTCTGCGTTCGAAGCGGGAGTCGACCCGTTTCCAGTGCCTGGTAGAGATCGCCGAGCACCAGCCTGCGGTCCGGCAGCTCGAGATCGCGGAGCGGCTCGGTATCACGCCCCAGGCCGTCTCGGAGTACATTCGGGAACTGGTCGACGACGGCATGGTCGCCTCTCAGGGGAGAGGACGGTACGAGGTGACCCGGGAGGGGATCGAGTGGGTCCTCACCCACGCCGAGCAGCTTGAGACGTATGCCCGGCACGTGCGGCGCGACCTGATCCAGCAGGTCTCGGTCTGGGCCGCGATCGCCTCCGAAGACCTCGACGAGGGTGAGATCGTCGGGGTCTTCATGCGCGACGGCCTCCTGTACGCGGGCCGAGAACTCCGGTCGGCCAACGGGGCCGTGGTCCGTTCCGCCCGTGCGGGCGAGGACATCGGCGTGACCCGCCTCTCTGGGCTGATCGACCACCGGGAAGGGCTCGTCCACGTCGCGAAAGTACCACGGGTCGAGAAGGGCGGCTCCACCTCTGTCGACCTCTCGGTCCTTGCGTCCCTCGCGTCCGGGGTGCGGGTGGTGGCCGCCGTCGGCATCGAGGCGCGGGTGGCGCTCGATAAGGCGGGCCGGCCGGCCGACATGTTCTTCGGGGCCCGTGAGGGCGTGATCGAGGCGGCGTTCCACGGGCTCGACTGCCTCCTGTGCTGCGTCGACGACGAGTTCACCGAATTCTTAAAGAGGCTCGAGGGTGCAGGCCTGACGTATCGTATCCACGACCTGATGCACCGATGATCACGATCGTCTCGCCGACCCGGGGGGCGTATCGCCTGCTCTTCTTCGACGGCCGGCACGTCACGGCGGTCGGGCAGGTCGAGCTCGCCGAGACCCAGAAGGGAATCCGGCCGAAGGAATACCGTGTCCGGCAGGTGGGCCGGCGCCAGTTCAAGAACACGCCGACCAAGGAGCTCGTCAACCTCCTCCGCTCCACGGAGGTGATGCTGACGGCGCCGTCGCCGCCGTTCGAGGCGTTCCTCGCCGACCTCCAGCTGAGGCCCCGACCGCTCAACGCGTGTCGCCTCTGCCTTCTCGAGGACCGCGTCACCCAGGTGCGCGAAAAGGACGCGGTGCGGTACGGCAAGGAGATGATCTGTCTTCCCTGCGCCCGGCGGGAGCTGCGCCGCGAGGTCGCCCACTTCGGGAGGATGGCCCGCGGGGCCGTCGGCCATCTCGACGAGCTCCTGTACCGCTATCGAGACGTCGACCGCGTCCTCGCCGCGATCCAGCCCGAGACCACGCGGAAGCGATCGACCCTGTACGACCGGGTGGAGGCCCACGCGGTGGGCGAGACCCAGGCGCTCGTAGAGCTCCCGCTCCCGCGCCCTTTCGTTGAGGCGAGCGGCGTCGAACGGCTGATGCCGGTCCAGCAGCTCTCGGTCGAGGCCGGGCTCCTCTACGGGAAGGACCTGCTCGTGGTTGCCGCGACGGCATCGGGCAAGACCTTCATCGGTGAGATGGCCGGGGTCAAGAACTACGTGGAGGGGCACGGACGGATGCTCTTTCTCGTCCCGCTCGTGGCGCTCGCCGTCCAGAAGCACCAGCGGTTCGCCGAGCGGTACGGCGAGTTCGCCCGGGCGTCGCTCCAGATCGGAAAGGCCCGGATCCGCATCCCCGAGAACCGCGGCCCGTCCCCCTCAGACCCGCGGGCCGCGCTCGTCGTCGGGACCTACGAGGGGGTGGACCACCAGCTCCGGCTCGGGCGGTTCCCCGAAAAGATCGGCACGGTCGTGATCGACGAGGTCCAGATGCTCGAGGACCCGGAGCGGGGCCACCGCCTGGACGGGATGATCGCCCGGCTCAAGCACCTCTTTCCCCATGCCCAGTTCCTCTACCTCTCGGCCACGATCGGCTCACCGAAGACGCTTGCCAAGAAGCTCGGGGCGACCCTCGTCCAGTACGAAAGCCGGCCGGTGCCCCTCGATCGCCACCTGGTCTTTGTCGAGAAGAAGGAGAAGATCCCGACGATAAAGAGGCTCGTCGAAGAGGAGTACCGGAAGCGGTCCTCGAAGGGGTTCCACGGCCAGACGATCGTCTTCACGAACGCCCGGGCGCGCTGCCAGGTAGTGGCTGAGAAACTCGGGAAGCACGCGGCCGCGTACCATGCCGGCCTGACGGCCCAGGAGCGGCGCGAGGTCGAGGACCGGTTCCTCAAGGGAAAACTCGCCGCGGTGGTGACGACGGCGGCGCTCGGCGCGGGGGTTGACTTCCCCGCCTCGCAGGTGATCTTCGACGCACTCGCGATGGGCATCTCCTGGCTGACTGTCCAGGAGTTCCAGCAGATGTCCGGGCGAGCGGGCCGGCCCGACTTCCATGACGAAGGCCGGGTCGTGGTGCTGGCTGAGCCGGGGGCGACCTACTCGCGGGACTCCTCGACGACCGAGGAGGAGGTGGCGGTTCGCCTGCTCAGGGGAGAGATGGGCGAGGTGGCGCCGACCTACGACCTCGAACAATCGAGCGAGGAGTTCGCCGCGAACGCTGTCGTGGCACGCGGCAACGCGGCCGCAATCTCCGCAATCGAGGAGCGGATGGTCGGAACGATGGAGCCCGTTCTCCCCGACCTGATCGCAAAGAAAATGGTCCTGGAGCGCAGCGGCCGGCTGGAGCTGACGCCGCTCGCACGGATCATGGCCGAGAACTTCATCGGGGTCGAGCGGCTGCTCCTCATCCGCGACCTCGTGAAGGAGAAGGACGATCCGATCGAGATCCTGACCGAGCTCGAGTGCGAGGTCGACTAAAAAGGCGCCCCCTCCTCTTCCGGTCCTGCCGGGCCAGGAGAGCGCGCCGTCGATATAATGTGGATCGACCACCAACCATTCCAGGCGGTATTCATGGGATCCACGCTTGTAGAGAAGGTCTTCTCGGATCGATGCGGGACCGATGTCAGGGCTGGCGAGGTCGTGATGGCTCCGATCGACGCCGCGATGATCCACGACATCACCGGGCCGCTCGCAATCCGCACCTTCCGTGAGATGGGCGGGGAGCGGGTCAGCGACCCCGCACGGGTCGTCATGCTCTTTGACCACCAGGTGCCGGCCGACTCGATCGCTGCCGCCGAGAACCAGGCATTCATGCGGGGGTTCGCGCGGGAGCAGGGTATCCGGAACTACGACCTCCGGGAGGGGGTCTGTCACCAGGTCGTACTCGAGAAGGGGCATGCCGCGCCGGGCGAGATCGTGATCGGCTCGGACTCCCACACCTGCATGTACGGTGCGGTCGGGGCGTTTGCGACCGGGGTCGGTTCGACCGACATGGGCTTCGCCCTCCGGTTCGGTGCCCTCTACTTCCGGGTGCCCGAGACGATCCGGGCGACCGTCGACGGCGTCTTCCCTGAGCGGGTCGGGCCGAAGGACCTGATCCTCTCGATCGTCGGCGATATCGGGGCCGACGGAGCGACCTACCGGGCGGTGGAGTTCGGGGGCGAAGCGGTCAGGGGGATGGCCCTTCCCGGGCGCATGACCCTTTGCAACATGGCGATCGAGATGGGCGCCAAGGTCGGGATCGTCCCCCCGGACGAGCGGACCTGGGCGTATCTCCAGGACCGCCGCCCAGGCATCGCCCCGACCGAGCTCGCCTCCGATCCCGATGCGACCTTCGCGGAGACGCGGCGCTACGATGCCGCCACCCTGGAACCGCAGGTCGCCGTGCCGCACAACGTCGACAACGTGGTCCCGGTCTCGAAGGTCGTCGGGACGCACGTCGACCAGGTCTTCATCGGGTCGTGTACGAACGGCCGGTTCGAGGACCTCGCGGAGGCGGCAGCGGTCCTCGGGGACCGGGAGTTCTCGAAAGACGTGCGGGTGATCGTGATCCCGGCGTCGCGCGAGGAGTACCTCAAGGCCCTCCGGGCCGGGCTCATCGAGCGGTTCGTCGAGGCGGGAGCGCTCGTCGAAGCGCCCTGCTGCGGGCCCTGCATGGGCGGGGCCTTCGGCCTGCTCGCACCCGGCGAGGTCTCGCTCTCGACCTCGAACCGGAACTTCCGGGGCCGGCAGGGCTCGACCGAGGGGCTGGTCTACCTCTCCTCGGCGGCGACGGCGGCGGCGACAGCGATGGCGGGCGAGATCGCGGACCCGCGAGAGGTTTGACGATGACACAACAGCTGGAGATGGAGACGATCAGGACCGTGACGCTGCAGGCGTTTCCCCGGGTCTGGAAGTTCGGTGACGACATCGATACGGACGCGATCATCCCCGGGCGGTTCCTGACGATCAACGACCCCGCCGAGCTCGCGAAGCACGCCTTCGAGGGGACGCGGGGCGAGTTCGCGCAGTCCGTGCTCCCCGGTGACGTCGTGGTGGGAGGACGGAACTTCGGCATGGGCTCCTCACGAGAGCACGCGCCGCTGGCGCTCAAGGGCGCCGGCATCCGGTTCGTCGTCGCGGAGTCGTTCGCCCGGATCTTTTACCGGAACGCGGTGAACGTGGGGCTCCTCCCGCTCACCACCCGGTCCACGGCCGAATTCAGGGACGGTTCGGAGGTCTCGGTCGACCTTGCCGCACAGACGGTGACGGTCGACGGCACCCCGTTCCCGGTTGAACCGGTTCCCGCCTTCCTCCAGCGGATCGCGGACGCCGGTGGGCTCGTTGAATACGCGAAAACGATCACGGAGGTGGAACTGTGCAGCACCAGGTCGCAGTGATCGGCGGGGACGGCATCGGCCCCGAGATCGTGCGCGAGGGCTGCCGCGTCCTGGACGCCGCGGGCGAACGTTTTGGTTTCGACCTGGCGTTCACAGAGTTCGAGATCGGCGCCGACCGCTACCTCGAGACGGGCGTCCTCCTGACCGAGGACGACCTTGCTGAACTGGGCAGGTTCACGGCAATCTACTTTGGGGCGATCGGTGATGAACGCGTCAGGCCCGGGATCCTCGAGAAGGGGATCCTCCTCGCGCTCCGCTTCCACTTCGATCAGTACGTGAACCTCCGTCCCATCAAGCTCCTGTCGGGTGTCTCGACACCGCTCGCGGACAAGGGGCCGGCCGATATCGACTTCGTCGTCGTTCGGGAGAACACCGAGGACTTCTACGTCGGGATCGGCGGTCGACAGGCGAAGGGGCGGGGGCACCAGAACCTCGAGGTCCTCCGTTCGATCTACTCGGTGAAGTTCGGGCTTGACATTGAGTCCGATGCCGATGAGCTCGCCTACCAGATCGGCGTCGTCACCCGCGAGGGGTCCCGCCGCGTGATGGAGTACGCGTTCGATCTCGCCGAGCGGCGGGAGAAGAAGGTCACCTCGGTCGACAAGGCGAACGTCCTCTCCGATGTCTACGGGCTCTGGCGAGACGTCTTCTCCGAGGTGGCGGCAACGCACCCGTCGGTGACGACCGACTTCGCGTTCGTCGACGCGATCACCATGTGGTTCGTCAAGAACCCCGAGTGGTTCGACGTGGTCGTGACGCCCAACATGTTCGGCGATATCATCACCGACCTCGGCGCGATGATCCAGGGAGGGCTCGGGCTCGCGCCCGGCGGCAACATCAATCCCCGGGGCACATCGATGTTCGAGCCGATCCACGGTTCGGCCCCCAAGTACCGGGGCCAGAACGTCGCGAACCCGATCGCGACGATCTGGGCGGGCTCGCTCCTCCTCGACTCGCTCGGCGAGCACGAGGCGGCATCCGCGGTGGTAACTGCGATCGAGCGATCCATCGCCGACGGCGTGGTGACGCGCGACATGGGCGGATCGGCCTCCACTTCGGATGTGGGTGACCACATCGTCCGGCTGCTCGGGAGACGGAGCTAACCTCACATGTCCGACATGGTCCGCTGGATCACTGAGCACTTTGGCGAGGTACCCCCAACGCCGGCGCTCGTGATCGATGCGACCAAGCACATGCGCAAGAACGAGCGCAGGCAACTCTTCTCCGAGGACCTCCCCTCCATGAAGACGGCGGAGGGGCGGTGGTTCGAGGGAGTCATCTACGAGCGGATGCTCAAGCTCGTCCAGCGGACGGACCTTGTCGGCGGGATCGCCCGGAAGGGCGCCGATGCGCCCTCTGTCGGCCAGAACGCAGCCCTGGGCCAGAACGGACTCTTCTACTCCAACATCGGCGATATCAAGATACGGGGCAACGGACAGGACCTCGCGGAGTTCGACCTCCTGCTCAAAGACCGGGAGGGGAACATCGCGTTCGCCGAGATCGTCACCTCGCCGACGGACATGAAGGAGTTCGAGGCAGAGATTAGGTTCAAAAAAAGGCTGATCGGGTTCATCTACGGCCAGGCGCATGTCCCGTTCCTGCTCTACTCCTCGGTCGACGTCTCGCGCCACCCGATCGTGAAGCGGATCATGAAGGAGCCCGACAACGGGCTGATCGTGACCGGTCCCTGCGAGGAGTTGAAGCGGCTGATCGAGGGGCACACGGTCCGACACCACACCCGCAAATCCCCGAAGAACCCGAAGTTCTTTCGGGCCGACGAGATCGAGGCACGGCGCCCGTTCGACTTCAAGTCCCTGCACGAGGAGCGGCGGCAGCGGCTCCTCCAGATGATCGGGGCGAAGGCGAAGAAAGAGGAGTTCGCCGAGCCGGACGACCTCCCCCCCATCGTACGGAAGATCCTCTGCGGCGGGCTCTACCCGTCTGCCGCCCGTGCGCTCTGCGCAAGCTACCCGCTGACGGTGCGGGGCAAGCCGATCCTCTGTGCCGAGGTGCCGAAACGCTTCTCCAAGATCGTGCTCGCGGTCAACCTGCCCGACGGCGAACCCATCATCTACCTGCGTTCGCGCCACCGGAAGGAATACCTCAAGATGATCCGCGACAAGCAGGGGGGGTTCAAGTTCGAGTCGGCCCGGACCCCTCACATGGCCGGTTTCTTTCTCTGGCTCGAGACGATCTCGCCGACCCTCGGGTCGCAGATCGCGCACGAGATCCTGATGACCTTCATCGGCCCGGGCCGGAACAGCGCTCCCTTCGTCCCGGCAACCCCACAGCAGGGGCGAAAGAGTGAGCCTGGACCAGGGAAGGAAACCGGGAAGAAGACGAACCAGGGTTCGCGCCGGCGCTCGAGAACGAAAAAGGCACCCGACGAGGGCCCGGAGAAGCCAGCCGTACCTCTTGGCGCTGCCCCCGCTCCAAAGTCCGCCCCCCGCCGGCGCCGTCGCCGTCCTGCACATCGTCCGGTTGAGAGTCCAGAACCGGCGGGTCCGGGGAGCACCTCTTCTCCACAGGCTCCCTGACCGGGTTCAGGAGCGGAGTACCAGGAGCCCGGCCACGTTCGCGAGTACCCACCCTCCAGCGAGGGCGAGGGCTACCAGGGTGCCCATGCCACCGAGCGCCCGCGGTAGAACGAGGGGGTAGGCGACCAGGACGAGGAGTGTGATCCCCAGCCAGAGGGCCGCCCCCGCGTAGAAGAGGATCGAGGGGCCGTCGACCTGGACCCCGGGACCTGCTGGCGGACTTGCCGGGGCAACCGAGACGCCTGCCTCTCCCTCGATAGGTGCGGGGTCGCTGCCACCGAGTCCGTCCACCAGCCGGTAGCCCTGTTCGAGCGCCTCCTGCGCGGCGCGGTTTGCGGGGTCGAGCCTGACCGCCCGCTCCAGGTCGGCGATCCCCAGGCGGGCCTCCCGGTACCTTTCGTTCCGGTCGTCCGGCCTCCTATCCTCTCCGCTCGCACCGGCGAGCCTCTCGCCTGCCCGGTGCACGAGGGCGGCACTCAGCAGGCCTGCGATCGCCGGGTCCTGCACCAGGGGTTCGACCCGCTCCAGCAGTTCGATCGCGGCCCCGTCCTCCCCGCGCCCCCGGAGAACGGCTGCCTCTTCGGTCGCGATCGTGGTGATCTGGGTCTTCACCGGGCCGACAAGCTCGGCCATGTGGAGTGCGCGGTCCCAGTGACGGGCCGCGTCCTCGAACCGCCCGGCCCGGAGGGCCTGTTCGGCACCCCTGGTGAGGGAGACCTCCTCGAGACCCCTGACGGCGGGCTCGGCCCGTGCCGCCGGTTCGATCCGCTCGAGCGCCTGGAGCGCTGCCTCGTACTGCTCCTCCTGCACGAGTCGCTGTATCCAGGCATAACGGTCGAAGAGATCCAGGAGATCGGGCCGCTGCGGTGCGATCGCCTCGCGGACCTTTTCGAGCATCCCGACCTCGGAGAGGAGCAGCGGGCCGGCGACGATCGCGGCGGGGGAGAGCCCCCGCCCCGAGAGGATCCGAAGGGCCGGGAGCCCCTTCGCCGCCTCGAGTTCGGACCGAAAGAGGGCGAGGTGCTCCTCGAACCGTGCCGCCGCCGGGTGGTCGCCCCGCTCGTGGAGGCGGGCGGCGATCGTCTCGAGTTCCAGGGAGAGATGGTTTACCAGTGCGGCGGCAAGTCCGCCACTCCGCGCCTCATCTATCCGGCCAGCGAGCACACCCCACTCGATCCAGAAGGCCTCGGATGCGCAGAGCGCTGCGAACCGGGTGAGCGCCCCGGTCCAGAGGCGGTCGGTGCTGTCGGGCGGGGACGGGAGCTGCGCCGCGTTTCGCCCGGATCCGCGGGCCTCCCAGTAGAGGAGGAGTGCAAGCGAGTGCGTCGCTCCAGGGTTCGGAAACGAGCGCTGCTCGCGCATTCGCCACATGTCGGCGATTCGCCGCCGGGTTGCGGTCTCGCCCAGGGTCTCGATGGGATCGTTGAACCCGAGGTCCTCGAGGTACCGGTCCTGGTACCGGAAGAGGTCGTCGAGGGCGTGCACAGCCGGGTCGGCGGTTTCGTCGACCGCTCCCGGCACCGATGAGAGTGGATCTGGCTTCATGGCTCCTCCCTGGACCCGCGTGCAGCGAGTCGGTACCCTCCCGCCGGGAAGATGAGTTCGAACCGTGCGCCGACGCCGCAGGTGCCGTTCTCTCGAAGGGTGACTCCCGTGATACCGAGGACCTCCCGGGCGAGGAAGAGCGACCGCCCCAGCCCGGGGCGACGGTTGAAGATCTTCTCCTTCGCCCCGTCGGGGATGCCCGGACCGTTGTCCTCCACGAAGACGACGAGCCCCTCGTCCGTCTCGTGCCAGCCGACCTCGAACCGCGAGGCACCATGGGCGTGGTGGATCACGTTCTCGACCAGGCCGGCGAGGACCTTTTCGAGGAGGGGGTCGGCGAAGACCTCGACCCCCTCGAGTGTACCTGCCCGTTCGAGCGGCCCGAGGTCGAGGTGCGAGATGGCGTAGAGGAAGACCTCGTTGAGTGGCTGCCACCGGGCGGGGCTGGCGCCGAGCCCCTGGAAGTCCCGGGAGAACTCGATGGTGCGGGCTATCTGGGCGGCCATCCCGTTCACCCGCTCGACCTGGTCGAGGACCTCCGGGCTGTTCTCTGCCTGCAGCTCCAGGAGACCGAGGTACCCTCGAAGGGTGAAGACCTGGTTCTGGAGCTCGTTGTGCGAGAGCTCGGAGAGGAGCGTGAGCTGGGTCTTGGCACGCGTGAGCGCCTCCTCGGTCCGCTGCTGTTCGGTCACGTCACGACCGACCGACTGGTACTCGACGACCCGCCCCTCGCCGTCGAAGATCGCACGGTCGGACCACCGTTGCCACCGGGTACGGCCCTCCTCGTCGAGGGTTCGGTGAAGGATCGTCCCGACGGGGTTCTTCGGTGTCAGGGAGGCGAGGAACCTGGAGAGCCTTTTTTTGTCCTGGGGGGGGATTTCAGGCCTGAACACCCGACCGATCACGTCTCGACGGTCGAGGCCGAAGTAACGGCAGTATGCCTCGTTGACGAAGACGTGGGTGCCGTCAGGCAGGAACCGGGAGATCATCTCGGTCTGGTCCTCGACGACGTTCCGATACCGCTCCTCGCTCTCGCGCAGGGCTGCCCGCGATCGTTCGAGCTCGTCGAGCGCCTGCCGGGCCTCCTGCTCGGCCCGGACCAGGTCCGCGTTCGCTGAGAGAAGGCGTTCCTCCGCCTCCGTTCGATGGCGGACGTCCCGGTAAAGAAGGGCGATGATCACGATCAGGCCGGCAAAGACCATGGCGGCGGGGACGAGCACCTGGCCGAACTGCTCGTGCAGCGGGACCGGCTGGTTGAGGAGCACACTCCCCGGAGGAAGGGCCTTCGCGACTGCCCCGTGTCGGACGAGTTCCTGGCTGTCGAAGATCCAGGTGAGCGAGGGGTCACGGTCGATCGGGATCCTGCGGTCTCCCTGCACCAGACGGACGGCCAGTTCGCCCGCCTGCTTCCCGTGGAGCCTCCCATCCAGGACGTGGCCCCCAACGACCCCGTCGTCCGAGAGGGCGGCGACCGTGCTGAAGACCGGGATCGGCGCCCGTCTCGAGTCCAGGACCAGGCGAAGGCTCTGCTCCGGGCTCAGGACTCTCCCCTCGCGGTCGCGGTTGAACACTCCCAGCACGACCAGGCTGTCGGAGGGAAGCGCGGCAACGGCGGACGCGAGCTCCCCGGTCGAGAGGTTTCGAGGGACCTCGAGGGCGACCTGGCCGGCAAGATGGTCGGCGGCCGACTCGAGAGCCCGGTGGTTCTGCTGGTTCTCCTCGGTGTCGTCGAGGATGACCATCACCTGCCTCCGGTCGGGATGAATCTGGAGGGCGGCGGCAAGGGTTCCCGAGATGTCGTTCTGCTCGGTCACCCCGGTGACATCGTAGTGCGAGGCGACGGTTTCGACTCTGCCGTTATGGCCGCAGAAGGCGACCGGGGCATCGCCGAAGAGCTCGTCCCGGTGAGCGAGCGCGAAGTCGATCGCCGGGTCATCGGTCGCGACCACGACATCGAACGTCACGTTCGCGTACCGTTCCCCGTAGTATGCCCTGAGGATCTCTTCCTGCCGCTCGCCCGGGTGCCGCTTCCAGTCCATGTACTCGATGAACGGGTCGCAGTCGGGCCACCGCTCCCTGAGCGCCTCGAGGACCCCTGTGGCCTCCTCGTCGGTCCAGCCGAATCCGGGGTGAAACGAGTGGAGGACGAGAACGCTCGTCGTCCCGTTGACGGCAGATGCCGGCGGAGAGAGGGCGACGAGCAGGAGAAGAAAGAGGACGATCGCGACGCCGTTGTGCACGAGGATCACGGGTGGGGCTGAGCCTCCGATACCCGGTCCCTCGTGCACCAAGAGCATAGATAAGGAGATCGGCACTGGGCCTTTATCAATCCCACGATATCCGCAGATACATCCTTCATCCGGGGAGACGGAGTAGGGGTTCTGTGGCACCCCGCATCCTGTTGGTCCCGGTCGTTCCCCAGCCCCCGCGTCCTCTTCTCGAGGTGACGGCCGAACGTCTCAGCGCCGTCTTCCTGTGCGAGGTGGACCTTGTCGAACCCCTGGTGCCCCCTTCAGTGGCGCGCCTGGACGGCGGCGTGCTCGACCCGGGGCCCGTGCGTGTCGCCATGGGAGCATACTGGGGATGCGGTTGCCGCACCCGCCTGGTGGGCGTGACCGGTGCCCGGCTCCGGGACGGCCCGGCAACCGGCGGGGAGATGTGCACCACTCCTCTCCTGGTCCGTCTCGGGCCCGGGGAGACCGGGGCGGTCGTGCGTGCGGTCGGCCAGGCGCTCGGTCTCGGGGCCTGCGAGGACCCGGGGTGTGCCCTGCATCCCCGGGTGGAGCCCCGGCTGCTTTGCCCGGTGTGCCGGTCTCATTTGTGATGCCGTCCTCCTGCGCGCCGTCGTCTTTTTCTCTCTTCCCGTCCTGGAGGAAGCGATGAGCGCCGATGCCGCGACGGGTCGGACCCGTCGGTACCGGATGCGCGAGCGCCTCTTCGACCTCGGTGAGGACTACACGATCGAGGACGAGGAGGGCCGACCGGTCTTCGTGGTCGACGGCCGGGTGCTCGCCCTCAAGAAGACGTTCCTGCTCAGGGATCTCTCCGGCCGGGTGCTCGCACGTATCCGTGAGCCGCTGGTGGCCCTTCACGAGACTGTGGTGATCGAACGGGAGGGCCTTCCGAAGACGACCGTCCGACGGACCCTGCTCACCCTCCTCCGTCCCCGGTACCACGTCGAGTGCTCCGACGGGGACCTCGAGGTGGTGGGCGATATCATCGGGCGCGAGTTCACGATCCGGCGAGACGGGATGGAGACGGCCCGGGTCTCCCGTCACCTCTTCTCACTCCGCGAGACATACGGGGTCGAGGTCGCTCCCGGCGAGGACGCGCCGCTGATGCTCTCTATCGTCGTCGCCGTTGAGGCCTTCCGCCCGGGGGAGTAAGCCCGGGCACGGTCACTGGAGCAGGACGAGCCCGATGGAGGTGATGTCGGGCCGGAGGATTCGCCCGTACTCGAGGTTCCGAACCGGGTTCGTCGTCAGCTCCCAACCGACCTTCCGGGCGGTTGCGAAGACGTCCATCCCGGCCGCTTCCATGGATGGGCGGACCCGGTCCATCTCGCGGCAGCACCGGCGCAGGGACTCATCGACGGGGCCGACCCGCTCCTCGGCCACGCATTCCTCGCAGAAGGCACACGGGTATCCGCCGAACCCGAACGCCTTGTAGAAACCGTCGTAGAACGCGGTCTTCTCGATCCGGTGGACCGTGGTGTTCACCCAGAGGATCAGGTCCCGGAAGAACATGTGGAAGTCGTCGGGGATCTCGTCCGGGCGGAACGAGGGCCGGCCGGGCACCCCGTCGAACCGGAGGAGCAGACCGGTCTCGTACTCCGCCAGCATCGCACGGGTCTCTGCCGGCGAGGGTGCATACGGCGGGCAGGAGAGGTGCCTGGCGTACCCCTTACACCCGTACCGGCACTTGAACCGGACCCAGTCGGCGACCACGACCTCCTGGGCGCTGATCGGGGCGGCGTGCGCTTCGACCTCCCGGGCGAGTTCGGTCAACAGACGGATCTCATCATCGCAGTTCATCATCCTTCCCGGGACGAGATGGGGTGCGTCGTGGTGAATAATGCTTACTCTCGATCGTCCCCGCCTAATCGTGTGGGGCTCGTTATGGTCGAGCGCACCTCTCACGGGGTGCGGGCGTGCACCGCCGGCGCCTGGTGGATCCGGCGGGTTCTATCTCCTCAAGGAGTGATACCAGATCGATGGACTGGACCGTGCGCCCGTACGGGGCTGCCGATTTTCCCGGTGTCTGGGCGATGGAGCAGAATGGATTCAAGGCAGGGTATCCGTCCGCCGTCGTGGTCCGCCAGGCGGCGGAACTCTATCCTGAGACCTTTCTCGTCGTGGCGGACTCTACCGGCCCTGCCGGGTTCGTGATAGCCGCGTCGTCGTCCGAGCCCTCGGTCGGTTGGATCCTGCGCCTGAAGGTCCGGGAGGACTGCCGCCGACTGGGGTGCGGCAGGGCTCTTCTCCAGGCGGCGCTCGAACGGCTCTGCCACGGCGGCGTGAAACGGGTGAGGCTGACCGTCGCTCCCGGCAACGTGCCAGCGCTCGCCCTCTACCGGGACCTGGGTTTTGTCGAGGAGGCCCGCCTTGCCGACTACTTCGGTCCGGGGGAGGACCGGCTCCTGCTCGCGTATCCCCCCCCCTGAG
This sequence comes from Methanoregulaceae archaeon, assembly GCA_050178135.1. Classification (GTDB taxonomy): domain Archaea; phylum Halobacteriota; class Methanomicrobia; order Methanomicrobiales; family Methanospirillaceae; genus UBA288. The sequence goes on from JBFXGJ010000004.1 coordinate 67,653, forward strand.
GGGCGTTCGGAAAGCCCTCCAGCGCCCCCCGGATCTCCAGGACTCTCTCGTGGAGGGCATCCAGCATCGCCTGTTCGTCGGCGGCGTGAGCCTCGACGAGACCGACGAGTGCGGACCCGACGATCACACCGTCGGCACCCAGCCCGACGACCACCCGGGCATGTTCCGCCGTCGCGATCCCGAACCCGACCGCGAGCGGCAGGTCCGTGACCTCGCGAAGCCGCTCCAGGAGTGGACTGACCGTCCCGGGGACGTGCTCCCGCACCCCCGTCACGCCCCCAACCGAGACCACGTAGACGAAGCCCCGGGCCTCGCGCCCGATCCGGGAGAGCCGAGAGTCGTTGGTCGATGGAGCGGCCATCAGGATCCGGTCAATTCCCACGTCGCGGCAGACGGCCCCGAGGGCTTCACCGTGCTCGAACGGGAGGTCGACGCAGAGGAGCCCGTCGACGCCTGCCGCTGCCGCAGCGCGGCAGAAGGTCTCAACACCGTAGCGATAGAGGTTGTTGTAGTAGCAGAGGAGGACGATCGGAATGCCGGTCTCACGGCGCACCTCCCGGACGAGATCGAGGAGCCGCCCCGGTGTCATGCCGGCGGAGAGCGCCCTCGCGTCCGCGCGTTCTATCACCGGGCCGTCCCCCGTGGGATCGGAGAAGGGCATGCCGAGCTCGAGGACGTCGGCGCCAGCGGCAGCCAGCGTCGAGGCGATCCGCACCGAGGTTCCCGGGGTGGGATCGCCGGCGACGACGAACGTGACCAGGAGGGGTCGGGTTCGTCCCTGGAAGGTGTCCGAAAGCCGGCTCATACCGCCACCCCCCGCCGCCGCGCCAGGTCGTGCATGTCCTTATCGCCGCGGCCCGAGAGGGTGATCACCATGATCTCGTCCTGGGCAAGGCTGCCGGCATAGCGCTGCGCTCCGGCGATGGCGTGGGCCGATTCGAGTGCGGGGATGATCCCCTCGCGCCGCGCCAGGTAGCCGAGGGCGTCAACCGCCTCGTTGTCGGTCACGGCGAAACACCTGAGCCTTCCCCGTTCCCGGAGGTCCGCCAGCTCGGGGCCCACGCCGGGGTAATCGAGCCCGGCAGCGGCCGAGTGGGTCTCTGCGACCTGGCCGTCCGGGTCCTGGAGCAGGTAGGAGAGCGTGCCGTGGAGGACCCCCCGGGACCCGCAACAGAGGGTAGCCCCGTGACGGCCGGTCGATAGCCCCTCCCCACCCGCCTCCACGCCGAGCAGCCGGATGCCGGGGTCGGCGAGGGACGGGGCGAAGGTCCCGATCGCGTTCGACCCGCCGCCGATGCAGGCGACAAGGAGGTTCGGCAGGCGCCCCTCGATAGCGAGGCACTGGGCGCGGATTTCCGTCCCGATCACCGACTGGAAGTCCCGGACCATGGTCGGGTACGGGTGGGGACCCGCCGCGGTCCCGAGGAGATAGTGCGTATTCTTCGACGAGGCGGCCCAATCGCGGAGCGCAGCGTTGACCGCGTCCTTGAGGGTCCGGGTGCCGGACGCCACCGGATGGACCTCGGCACCGAGCAGTTCCATGCGAAAGACGTTGAGCCGCTGGCGCTCGATGTCGGCCGCTCCCATGTAGACCTCGACCGGCAACCCGAGCGCCGCTCCCACGATCGCGGTCGCAACCCCGTGCTGGCCTGCCCCGGTCTCGGCGATCAGCCGGGTTTTACCCATGTGCCGGGCGAGAAGGGCCTGGCCGAGCGTGTTGTTCAGCTTGTGGGCCCCGCCGTGGAGCAAATCCTCGCGCTTGAGGTAGACGCGGCAGCCCAGGTCCTCCGAGAGCCGGGGCGCGAAGGTGAGCGGCGTGGGTCGCCCGGCGAACTCGACCAGGAGCCGATTGAGCTCGCTCTGCGCGGCCCGGTTTTCGCGGAACCGTCTGTACCCGGCTTCGAGATCGATGACCGCCTCCATTAGCGTCTCGGGGAGGTACTGTCCCCCGAAGGCTCCGAAATGTCCGTCGAGGTTCATGCGGAACAGAGCTCCCGCAGGGTCCGTGCGGGAAATGGAGACCGCATCAGGGCGGTCCCGATCAACACGGCGTCGCAGTCTGGGGCGAGGCGATGAAGGTCGGCGGACGAACTGATGCCGCTCATCGAGACCACGGTCCGACCTTCCGCCCGGAGCCGGGGGCCCAGCCGTGCCGTGGTGGCGAGGTCGACCCGCAGGGTCTCGAGGTCGCGGTTGTTCACCCCGACCAGTCTCGTGTCGGTAGCGAGCGCCTTGACCGCCTCGCGTTCCGTCTGGACTTCCACGAGCGGCTCGAGCCTCAGGGCGAGGGAGCGGTCGACGAACCCACCGAGCCGGTCCCCGAGGATCCGGGCGATCAGGAGGACTGCATCGCCTCCGAGAGCCCGCGTCTCGGCCAGCTGCCGCTCGTCGACGATGATGTCCTTCCGGAGGACCGGGAGATCGATCTGCGCTCGGACCCTGCCGAGATGGTCGGGAGCGCCGCCGAAGAACGCCGGCTCGGTTAGGACCGAGAGTGCACAGGCCCCGGCTCCCGCGAGTTCGCAGGCGAGGGCGCCGTGGTCGAGCACGTCCCGGATCCGGCCGTACGTGGGTGACGCCGGCTTGATCTCGGCGATGACCGCGTGGGGACCGGGGCACGTCTGGATCGCGGCCCTGAGCGAGCGGACCGGGGACGCGGTGGGGATGTCGGGGTCCCGCGGGAGGGTTGCGCTCCTCGCCCGGGCAGCCCGGATCACGTCGTCGAGGAACACGGCACACCTCCTGTCGCGCGGACCAGCCGTTCGAGCCGGTCGAGGGCCGCCCCACGTTCCACGGCGCGTTCGGCCGCGGAGAACCCGCTGGAGAGGTCACGGGCACGGCCGCCGAGCAGGATCGCTGCGGCAGCGTTGAGAAGCACGACGTCCCTGGCCGGCCCGTCGGCCCCGCCGATCACCTCCAGGACCTTCCTGGCGTTCTCGGCCGGTCCTCCTCCCCGGAGTGCCGCCACCGGCACCCGGGAGAGCCCGAGCTCCTCGGGCGTGATCGTGAACGTCTCGATTGCTCCCCGGTCGAGCGCGGCGACCTGGCTCTCCCCGGTCGTGGTCAGTTCATCGAGCCCGGAACCGTGGACGACCCAGGCCCGCTTGCGGCCGAGGGTGACGAGCGCCCCGGCGACAGGGAGGACGAGTGCGGGGTCGTAGACCCCCAGGAGCTGGGCGTCCGCCTGCGCCGGGTTCAGGAGCGGGCCGAGGATGTTGAAGACGGTCCGGATCCCGATCTCCCGCCGGACTGCGGCTGCGTACCGCATGGCGGGATGGTGGGCCGGGGCGTAGAGAAAGACGATCCCCGCTTCGGCCATCACCCGCGCCTCGTCCCCGGGTGGTACGGGGAGCCGCACACCAAGGGCCTCGAGGACATCGGCGGACCCGCACCCGGAGGAGACGGCGCGATTGCCGTGTTTAGCGACGGGGACCCCGGCGCCCGCCGTCACAAGGGCGGCAGCGGTCGAGATGTTGAGGCTCCCCGAGCCGTCCCCACCGGTCCCGCAGGTGTCGACGAGTGGACCCGTTGCGGGCAGCCGGATGGTGCGGGCGACCTCCTCCATCGCCCGCGCAAAGGCGGCGATCTCGGATGCGGTCTCGCCCCGGGTGCGAAGGGCGGCGAGGAGCCCGCCGAGCTGGCCGTCCGTCACCTCTCCGTGCATCACGCTCCGCATCGTCTCCGCTGCCAGGTCGGGCGACAGCTCCCGGCCTCTGACGGCGGTCGCGATCGCGTCCTGGATCACGCTGCCGCACCCCCTTCATCAAGAAAGCGACGAAGCAGGGCGTCCCCGTCCCGGGTCAGGTACGATTCGGGGTGGAACTGGACCCCCTCGATCGGAAGGACCCGGTGGCGCACGCCCATGATGGTCCCGTCCTCGACCGCCCGTGCCGTCACGAGAAGCTCGGAAGGAAGGGATGCCTCGTCCGCGACGAGCGAGTGGTACCGAACGACCGTGATCGACGAACCAAGGCCGGTAAAGATTCCCCGTCCGTCGTGGACGATGGTCGATTCCCGGCCATGCACCACCGAGGGCGCCCTGATGATCGTCCCGCCGAACGCGGCGCAGATCGCCTGGTGACCGAGGCAGACCCCGAGAGTGGGAACCCGGCACGAGATCTCGTGGAGCACCTCCCGAAAGAGGGGGACCGTTGCGGGTCCGCCGGGTCCAGGCGAGAGGACGATCCGGTCGCAGGGGACGGAGTCGATCTCCTCAAGGGACGCGTCGGCGGTGATCACCGTCACCCGGGCCCCGAGTCGCCCGAGCTGCTGGCAGAGGTTGTGGGTGAACGAGTCGAACGCGTCGAGCACGAGGACTCTCATGTGGCACCCCCTGTTCCGGCGGCGAGCGCCCGTACCATGCCGAACGCCTTCGCCTCTGTCTCGGCGTATTCGCGGGCGGGCACCGAATCCGCGACGATGCCGGCACCCACCTGGACCGAGGCGGTCCCCTCCCGGATGACCGCGGTCCGGATCGCGATCGCCAGGTCCATGGGGCCGGCGAGGTCGAGGTGTCCGATCGCCCCCGCATAGACGCCGCGCGGCTCCTCTTCGAGTGCCTCGACCAGCTCCATCGCCCGGAGGCGGGGCGCCCCCGAGACCGTGCCGGCAGGATAGACAGCGGCAAGGGCGTCGACCTGGTCCAGGCCGTCCCCGAGGGTGCCGGTGACGATCGAGACCAGGTGCTGGACGAAGGAGTACCGTTCGACGGTCATGAACCGTTCCACCGCCACGGTCCCCGTCTCGCAGATCCTCCCGAGGTCGCTCCGGGCGAGGTCCACGAGCATCAGGTGCTCCGCCCGCTCCTTCGGGTCGGCGAGGAGTTCCGCGGCGAGCCGCTCGTCCTCTGCCCGGTCGGCGCCGCGCGGTCGGGTGCCGGCGATCGGCACGGTCGTGACGCGGCGCCCCTCCACCTGCACGAGCATCTCCGGGCTCGAACCGACGATCGTCCGGTCCTCCTCCTCGATCAGGAAGAGGTACGGCCCCGGTATCCCGGCCCGGAGCGCCCGGTAGACGGCCGCCGGGTCACCGGCGAAGGGCAGGTCGATGCGGCGGGAGACCACAACCTGGAGGCAGTCCCCCGCGTGGACGTGCCCGATCGCGTTCGCGACCGACTCTTCGAACCTTGCCCGGTCAGGGTGGCTGTTCGTTGCAACGGGATGGGGGGGCCCCTCTGGCAATTCCGGCTCCCCCGGGTCGACCGTCTCGACGGCTTCCTGGAGGCGTGACAGGCGCCGGCATATCTCATTCAACGTCGCATCGGGGTCGTCTTCGGGGCGCACGAGGGGTGCGGTGACGAGGTGACAGGTCTCACCCGCGTGGTCGATCACGAGGCGATCCTCGGCCAGGTGCAGCCTGGCAAGCGGGCCGTCGGGGGTCCGACGTGGGCCGACTGGCGCATCCCGGTGGAGGGCGGTCGCGAACTCGTAGGCGAACGAACCGACGAACCCGACGGCGAACCGGGGGAGGTCGAGGTCCGTGACCCTGAACCGGGCAAGGAGCGCGCGGAGGGTCCCGGTGACGCCGCCTCCCGTCACTCCATCGGCGAGTTCCACCAGGCTCGGGTCCCCGAAGAGCCTGGTCCCATCCGCATGCAGCTCGACCGTGAGCTGGGGGTCGGACCCCATGCAGGAGTACCGGGTTTGTCTTCCCGGACCCTCGACCGACTCGAGGAGGAAGCCGGTCCTGCCCCGGAGGGCGTCGTAGAGACGTACGGGTGACCGGCCTTCAAGCGGCATCGACCGAAGAACCGGGACGAACCGTGGTTCGACGAGCCCCTGGATACGGGAACGGAGCCTGTCGGTTTCGCTCATCAGGTCGGGCATGGTTCGCCCCACCGGACAGAGAATATGATCATCAATGTACGACATTGTACATTTGATGTACTATGTACATATTTATACATTGTTGTACAAAAAAAATCAACTGAAGGCGGGGATGTGGGGGGGGTCGATGATCACCCCCACCAGGATGGGCGCGCCTTCAGCACCCGCCCGGAGGACCATCTTCCGGACGAGGACCTGTCGGGGACTGCCTCTCGATCCCAGGGTCGTGCAGTAGAGCGACTCCCCGGCACGTTCAAAGACGTCATGGTCCGTCGCGACGAACGCGGTCATCTCCTCGGGGGGGACGAGGTCGGCAACCCCGAGTCCGATGACCGCGCCCCGCTCCCGCTCGAACATCGCTGCGAACGCCTGGTTGCACTCCACAAAGACGCCGTCCCGGTCGATGGCGTAGATCGGGTGTGAAAACTCGTTCATGAAGTGCCGGACGAAGAGCGACTGCTTCTGCAGCTCCTCCTCAGCGATACGCGCCTCCGTCTCGTCGGTCAGCACGATGTACTTGTTGAGCCGCCCCTCGCTCCTGACGACGGTGAACCGGGCCCGCAGGTAACGGTCCATTCCGTCCCTGTGCCGTGCCCAGAACTGGAACTCGTCGGGGACCTCCCCTGTTTTCAGGTGCCGTTCGAAGAGCTCGCGGACACGTTCGCTCTCGCCGGGCGCGATGAACGCATACGGGTGGAGTGTGCTGAGCTCCTCTTTCGTGTACCCCAGGATCTCGGTCGCGCGCCGGTTCATGAAGACGATCTCCTGGTCCCGCGCTATCAGGATCCCGTCCTGGACGTTCTCAGCCAGGCCCCGGAAGAGGGCCTCGGACTCGGTGAGGGCGATCTCCGCCCGGCGGTGCTCGGTCATGTCCCCGAGGATCACCACCGTCCCCTGCTCGCCCTGCTCGAAGACCATCGGGACGATGCGGCACCAGTACCACCGCTCGTCCTCGCCCTCCAGGTGGATCTCGTCGTGGGCCGTACCGTCCGCCGCCGCATGATCGAGGTGCCCAACGAGGTCGAGGACCCGGGGATCGGGGGCGGGCAGGTGCGTGAGCCGCTGCCCGAGCATCCGTTCGCGCGGCAGGCCGATCAGCTCGATGGCCGCATCGTTCGCCTCGGTCACCCTTCGCTCCTCGTCGAGCACCAGGATCGGCTCCGTGGTGACCGAGAGCATCGAGGCGAGGGGCAGGCGTTTGGCCAGGGTAAAGACTTTTGCCATCCCAAACGCGCGCATCTCCACCTGGCCCGAGGCGCGGAGGACGTCCAGGTACCGCCCGACCGAGTGCTTGTTCTTTTCGAGCACTCGGGCGATCTCCGTGACAGACATCCCCTGCCGATGGTCCCGGAGAATCTCCCTGATCCGGGCGAGCTCGGTATCGATCCTGGCCATCTCCCTAGGTGGTGCGTGCGAACCGTATTTAATGTTTATCTTTATGGGTATCCTATGTGGGAGCCCCACTGGGTTCCCGTTAAATGTGACCAATACTCAAAATATTTAAATAAAATCAAGTATTTTTTATACAGGCACACGCGGAGCAATCGTCATGCAGATTCGCGAACTCGTACACAAACTGATCGGACCCCTGGCAATCGGCCTTGTGCTGATCTGCCTGATCGCCTCTCCGGTCTCCGCCGGGGCGAAGATGACCTCCGGTGGCCCGGTGCTCTCCGCCTCGGTCGCCGGCTCGAGCGAGGTGTCGGCCGGCCAGACCATCCCGCTGAACGTGATCGTACAGAACAGCGGCCTGATCGACTCCAAGGTGGTCGGTTCGACGATCGTAGACCGGACCGACCTGCCGAATACGGCCAAGTCCGTGACCGTCGGTCTCGGCGGCGCCTCGGGCATCACGGTCGAGACGGACCCCCAGATGGTCGGGGACATCCTCGGCGGCGCCGCCGCGAAGGCGACGTTCAACATCCGCATCCCCGCGGGACTATCCTCCGGCACCTACACCCTGCCGCTCTCCGCGACCTACACCTACCTCTCCTCCGCCGAGCAGATCGGCGGGGACTCGATCACGTACAGCTACCGTGACGTTCACGCGACGCTCCCGGTGAAGATCGTGGTCAAGCCCGAGATCGTGGTGTCGGTCGACAACGTGACTGCAGAAGCCCTGAACGTCGGGACCGAAGGGTACCTGAACCTGACGATCACCAACACCGGGGCCGAGCATGGCAAGGATGCCATCGTGAAGATCGTCCGCAACGGCCAGTCCCCGATCACCCCGGTCGACAGCTCGGTCTACCTCGGCGACTTCGCACCCGGCGAGACCGTCCAGGTCCGGTACAAGGTCGCCGTCTCGTCCGAAGCAGCGGCCCAGTCGTATCCCGTCGACCTCGTCGTCTCCTACAACGACGCCGACGGTCTCAACGGCACCAGCCGGCTCCAGACGATCGGTGTCCCGGTCGGCGGTAAGATCGCCTTCTCGGTCGTCTCCGAGGCCCCATCGATCAGGGTCGGCGGCAAGAAGGTCCTCGAGGTCGTCTACCGGAACGCCGGTGCCGCCGGTGTCCGGGCCGCCCAGGCCCGCCTCTCCGCGGTCGACCCCTTCACCTGCTCCGACGACACGGCCTATCTCGGCGACATGGCGCCGGGCGAGGAGAAGACCGCTCGTTTCGAAGTCGCCGCGGCGGGCTCGGCCACTGTCAAGGAGTACGCCCTCGACTCCGAGATCCGGTACCGGGACGCCCTCGACAACTCCCAGATCTCCGACACCATGAAGGTGCCTGTCACCGTCACCGCGTCCGGGGGCCTGGCAGACCTGCTCACCTCGCCGCTCGTGCTCGCGCTCATCGCAGCCCTGGTGATCGGTGGGGGATACCTCGCCTACCGCCGCCAGAAGGGTTCGGCCTAGAGTGAACGCCCGGCCGGCCCTCGTGTGCCGGCCACCCGTTCGCACCATCGGAGGTCTCATGAGATCCCCATTCACGCTCCTTGCCCAGCTGGTGAACGGCCACCCCAGGGTGGTGGCCGGCCTCCTCCTGGTCGTGCTCCTCGCCTCGCTCTACGGGACGACCCTGATCGCCATGGAGACCGGGACGGCCGGCTATCTTGACAAGGACACCCCGTTCGGGCAGAACTACGAAACCTACATCTCGACCTTCAGCTCCGACGTCATCATCCTGCTGGTCGAGACGGACGACTCGACCGGCGTCGCCGAGCTCCAGTTCCTGGACAGGATATCACAGGACGTGCGTTCGCAGGCGAACATCCGGTCCGTCTCGTCGATCGCCGACCTGATCAAGCAGGCGAACGGTGGAGCGGTCCCGACATCGGCTGCCGAGGTGATCGCGATCAAGGGCGCGATCCCCGCGAGCATGCTCGAGCGGTACGTTCCGTCCAACACCTTCACGATGGTCCTGGTCACCCTCGACACCGGGCTGTCGGACGAGCAGGCGACGTCCGTGCTTCACAACGTCCAGTCGCTCGTGGCGAATACCCAGGTTCCGCCGGGGACGACCGTCTCGGTGACCGGGTCCACAGCCTTCTCCGAACAGATGGGAGACGAGATGGGGACCTCCACCGGCACCCTGATCGGGGTGGCGATGGTCCTGATGATCATCGTGATGGGCCTCCTCTTCGGGTACGTCAACCACCGCTTCCTCCCGGTGTTGATCGTCGCGATGGGCCTGATCATCACCTTCGGGGTCATGGGCCTGGTCGGGATCAAGATCACGATGGCCGCGATCGGCGCCTTCCCTATCCTGATCGGGCTCGGGATCGACTACGCGATCCAGTTCCAGTCGCGCCTGGAGGAGGAGTCGCGGAAGGGCTCGCTCGCCGACGCGGTGAGAGAGACGATGGAGAACGCGGGCCCCGCCGTCTTCTACGCGATGTTCGCGACCGCGATGGGCTTTGCCGCGCTCTTCCTCTCTCCCCTCCCGATGATCGGCGGCTTCGCTCTCGTCTCGATCATCGGGATCGCGACCTGTTACGTGGTCTCGCTGATAGCGATCCCGGTCTTCGCCCGCCTCGTCAACTACACGCCGAAGGGCGTGCACCAGGAGGTCCACGAGGCGACCGGTTTCGACCGGTTCCTCGGCACTTTCTCGGTCCGGATCGCGAAGAACCCGCTCCCCCTGCTGGCCGTTGTCGGCGCCGTCGCCCTCGTCGGCGTCGCTCTCGACCCGCACATCCCGATCTCCACGGACGAGGACACCTTCGTTCCCCAGGACATGCCGGCGCTCGTCCTGATGGAGAAGGCGACCCGGACGATGGGCTCGACCGAGTCGCTCCCGATCCTCGTCCGCGGCGACGCGGTCGACAGCCTGGACTCGCTCGCCTGGATGCTGGAGTTCGAGGAGTACGCCCTCGAGCACCACTCGTCCCTCCTGACGGGATCGGCCAGTATCGCCGACCTCGTGGTCCAGTACAACGGCGGAAGACTGCCGGGGACCGAGGCCGAGCTCCGCGGTGTCCTCGCCGCCATCCCGGCGGCAACGAAGGCCCAGTACCTCTCGGGGCACGGAACGGCGCAGATCGCGTTCACCTCGACCGAGATGAGCGTCCCCGCCCAGGCGGATCTCAAGAAGCAGCTCGAGGACGAGCTCGCGTTCATCACCCCTCCAGCAGGGATCACCGCCCAGCCCACGGGGTCGTTTGCGCTCTTCACGAAGCTGATCAGCGACATCGCCGACAACAAGGACCGGATGACCCTGCTGGGCTTCGTGCTCGTCCTCGCGGTCCTGCTCGGTGTCTACCGCAAGATCGACGCGGCGACACCCCTGATCCCGATCGTCGCGGTGGTCGGGTGGAACGCGGTCGCGATGACCGTGCTCGGGATCGACTACACGCCGCTCACGGCCACCCTCGGGTCGATGACGATCGGGGTCGCCGCCGAGTACACGATCCTGGTGCTCGAGCGGTTCCTCGAGGAGCGCGAGAGGACGCCCGACGTCTATGCCGCGATCGAGCACTCGGTCCAGAAGATCGGGCGGGCGATCACGGTCTCGGGTCTCGCGACGGCCTTCGGGTTCTCGGCCCTCTGCGCCTCCACCTTCCCGATGATCTCGAACTTCGGCATCACGACCGTTATCGCGGTCCTGTTCAGCCTGATCGGCGCGGTCGTGGTGATGCCGGCGGCCCTCGTCGTGGTCGACCGGGTCCAGTCCTGGGTCGACCGGCACCGTTCGACCAGCGCTGCGACAGCGGCCTGATCCAGAAACCCTCTCTCTTTTTCGGTCGTCAGATCGAACCTCTCACCATGACCGCCGCGATCGCCGTGGACGCGCTTGCCCGGGCCTTCGGCACCGTGCGAGCGGTGGACGGGATCTCCTTTGAGGTCGCCCCCGGTGAAGTCTTCGGCCTGCTTGGTCCAAACGGCGCCGGGAAGACGACCCTGATCCGGCTCCTGGCAGGGGTGCTCTCCCCCACTGCCGGGTCGGGACGGGTCCTCGGGCTCGACCCAACCATCGAGGGTCCGGCCGTCCGCCAGCGGTGCGGCGTCCTGACCGAGATGCCGGCCGTGTATGAACGTCTCACCGCTCGCCAGAACCTCCGGTTCGCCGCGGAGGTCTTTGGCGTTTCCGTGCCGGACGTGACCCCTCGTGTCGACGCCCTCCTCGAAGAGTTCGCGCTCGGGGATCGTGCCGACGAACCGGTTGGTGGATTCTCGAAGGGGATGAAGCAGCGGCTCGCGATCGCCCGCGCTCTCGTCCATGACCCCGAGATCCTCTTCCTCGACGAGCCCACGGCAGGGCTCGACCCGGTCGCCTCCCGGCAGGTCCACGACCTGGTGACGGGGTTCCGGGGGGAAGGCCGCACGGTGGTCCTCTGCACCCACCGCCTCGTCGAGGCGGAGGCGCTCTGCGACCGTGTCGGGGTCCTCTCGAAGGGGCGGCTTGCCGCTCTCGGGACCGTGCAGGAACTCGGGACGCGGCTCCTTGCCGCCTCCCCCGTCAGGCTCTCGTTCCTCGAGCCCCCAGGCGATGCAGTCGTCCGGGCGGTCGCCTCTGTCGTCGGCGTCATGGTCCAGGAGGTGTCGGGCCGGTCTCTCCGCGTCACCGCCCCCGACGACGTGGCGGTGGCAGATGCGATCCGGGTCGCCGTCGCATCCGGGGGACGCCTGGTGTCTGCTGAACATCGGGAGCACACCCTCGAGGAGGTCTACTTCGCCCTCCAGGGGGAGGTCGCATGAACTGGCGGACGGTTCGGGCGATCGCGATAAAGGACCTCCTCGAGGTCCGCCAGAACCGGCTGGCCATCCTGTCGATCCTCGGGGTCTCCGCCTTCTTCTCGGTCGGAATACCCCTGCTGATCGGCCTGCTCCCGTTCGACGCCGGTCCATCCGGAGGCGACCTCGGGCCGTTCGAGACCCTCACCGCCCTGATGCCGGAAGAGATGCAGGACCTTCCGATCGGGACCAGGATGGTGGTGCTGATGCTCGGGTACTTCCTCGCCCCGCTCTTTCTGATCATTCCGATGATGGTGGCCGCCATCGTCGGAGCCGAGTCGTTCGTCGGGGAGCGGGAGCGCCGGACCCTCGAGGGGCTGCTGTACATCCCGGCGACCGACCTCGATCTCTTTGCCGGCAAGGTCCTCGCTGGGGCGGTACCGGCCGTTCTCGCCGCAGCCCTGAACTTCATCGCCTACGCCGCCGTCGTGAACCTGGTCTCGGCACGGCTCGTGGGGGGGTTCTGGTTCCCGACCCCCACGTCCTTTGTTCTGGCCGCATGGATCGGGCCGGGCGTTGCCATCCTCGGTGTCGCCGCGTCGGTCCTGGTCTCGACCCGGGTCGACACCTTCCTGGAGGCGAACCAGCTGACCGGCATGCTCTCTCTCGTGATCGTCGGGCTGATGGTCGGGCAGGGGACCGGTCTCCTGGTCCTATCGGTCCCGGTATTGCTGCTCGTGGGACTCGTGATCTACGCCGTCGACCTCGTCCTGATCCGCCTGGGCGCAGCCCTCTTCTCGAGAGACCGCCTCATGGCACGGGCTTGACGATCAGGGTCGAGACGGGGCTGTTCTCGATCACGTACTCCGAGACCGAGCCGACGAGCAGGCGGCGGACCAGGCTCTTTTCCCGGGAGCCAAGGACGATCAGGTCCGCGCTCACCTCTTCGGCAAGGCGGACGATCTCCTCGCCGGGCGACCCCTCGGGGGTGTGGACCATGATCCCGGTCCCGTGCAGCTCGGCGTGCTCCCGCATCCGGCGGGCGACCGACTCTGCATCGTCGTCGTCCTCCTCTTCGACTGGACCGTCGGGACCGATCACGGTCCCCTCGTCCTCGTCGTCGCCCTTGAGAAGATTGGCAAAGACTCCGCCGTGGATCGCGTGGACCACATGGACCTCGCTATCGAACCGCTTGGAGATTGCGATCGCCGCCTCGAGCACCTCTTCAGCGAGCTCGGTCCCGTCGACGGCCGCAAGGATCCGTTTGAACAATGGGTATGGCACCTCGAATATCGGGGATGATTGCTGTTATCACGATAGGGCGATTCATGTATAAGAACGTGAGGCGGACACTTTTCGGCTTTCGGAAAGGAACCGCGACGGGGAGGTACCTATTTCCACTTCGGGCGGCAACTCCTTAGGGTCGACTCCGATGATCCGGGTACTCCTTGTGGACGATGAGCCGGCCCTGACCGATATAACGCGCTTGTTCCTCGTGCGGGCCGGAGACTTCGTGGTCGAGTCGGTCTCCTCGGGACAGGATGCCCTGGATCGTCTCGCGACGACTCGCTTCGATGCGATCGTCTCGGACTACGAGATGCCCGGGATGAACGGGATCGCCCTCCTGGTCGCCCTTCGGAAGCGGGGCGACACCACCTCCTTCATCATCTTCACCGGACGGGGGCGCGAAGAGATCGCGATCCAGGCCCTGAACCACGGTGCGGACTTCTACCTCCAGAAGGGTGGGGACCCCAGGGTCCAGTTCACCGAGCTCGGCAACATGATCGAGCAATCGGTCCGCCGCAAGAGGATGGAGCAGGAGGTCCTCCTGAACGAACGCCGTCTCACCGCTCTTCTCTCGCTCACCCAGATGCGCGGCGCTCCGATCCAAGAACTCCATGACTTCGCGCTCCGTTCAGCGATCGACCTGACCGGATCGACGGTCGGGTACTTCGCGTCCGTGACGGAGGACCGTACCCGCCTCCTCTTCCATTGCTGGTTGGACGCTTCCGCCGACGGTCCCCACCCTGTTCTGCTGGAGACGGAGGCCGCTCTTGATGGCACCGGAATCCTGGGATCGTCGGTCCAAACTAAAACACCCGTCGTTCAGAACGAAGTGTCCGGTGCATCTCCTCCGATCTCCCACCTCGAGATCCGGCGCTACCTCGAAGTCCCGGTCATCGACGGGGGACATGTCGTCGCGATCGCCGGCGTGGCGAACCGGGCCACTCCCTACACCGAGGTCGACGTTCGACAGGCCACCCTCCTGTTCGAGGGACTCTGGCAGCTCCTCCAGCGAGAACGGGCCGAGCAGGCCCTCCGCATGAGCGAGGAGCGGTACCGGGCGGTGGTGGAGGCACAGAGCGAGCTGATCTACCGTTCGCTCCCCGACGGGACGCACGTCTTCGCGAACGAGGCCTTCTGCCGGTACTACGGGGTTCCCCGCGACCAGGTCGTGGGCCATCGGTTTCACCCGAACATCCCGACGGAGGAACTGGCCCGGCACGAAGCCCTCCTCGAAGGCCTGACCGCAGCGAACCCGGTCGATAGGATGGAGCACCGGGTCGTGATGGCGGACGGAGCGGTCCGCTGGCAGCACTGGTCCCACCGGGCGGTCGTCGACTCCGGCGGGCGGGTGATCGAATACCAGTCGGTCGGGCGGGATGTGACCGAGAGGAAGCGGTTTGAGGCCGCGCTCTCAGAGTCGGAGCACCGGTTCAAGGTGCTGGCCGAACGCTCTCCCGCGGGGATATACATCGCGGTCAACGACCGCCTGACGTACATCAATCCCCGGTTCGCCGAGATCTTCGACTGCACGCCCGACGAGCTCGTCGGGCTCACGTTCGACGACCTGGTGACCCGGGCTGACCGTCGATCGGTCGTTCCGTTCCTGCAGGCCCTTGTCACCGGGGAGATGGAGACGGCCCACGCGGAGTTCAGCAGCCAGACCCGGTCAGGGCGGCCGATCGTGGTGGAGGTACACGGCACCCGGACCGTGATCGACGGCCAGGCAGGCATCATCGGGACGGCGCTCGATATCACGGACCGGAAAGGGATGGAGCGAGCCCTGATCGAGCAGGTGAACTACGTACACGCCCTGATGGACACGATCTCCGCACCCGTCTTCTACCGGGATACGAACGGGGTCTACCTGGACTGCAACCGCGCCTTCGAGGAACTGATCGGTCTTCCGAAGGAGTTGATCCTGGGAAAGAGGATCCACGACCTCTTTCCGAAGGAGCTGGCGGACGTCTACCAGGAGAAGGACGCGATGATCATCGATCAGCCGTCCCTGCAGCGCTACGAGTTCATCATCACGGATACTGCCGGGGCGACGCACGAGGTACTCTTCTCGAAGACTGCCCAGCTCCGCGCGGACGGTTCTGTCGCCGGCGTGGTCGGGGTGATCCTCGACATCTCTGAGCGGCGGCGCATGGAGATGGAGCTCTCCAGCCAGATCGCCTACGCGCGCGCCCTGATGGACACGATACCTGTGCCCGTCTTCTACCGTGATTGCGCCGGGGTCTTCCGCGACTGCAACCGCGCCTTCGAGGCGCTGGTCGACCGTCCCCGGGACGCGATCATCGGAAGGACGGTCCACGAGGTCTTCTCTTCCACGTTCGCCGACTTCTACCACGAGCGGGACATCGAGCTGATCGCCGACCCCGGGATCCAGCAATACGAATCCCCCGTCCCCGACGCCCATGGCGTCATCTACGATGCCCTCATCTCCAAGACGACCCTTCTCTCCGCCTCGGGAGCCGTCGGCGGCATCGTCGGCGTCATCGTGGATATCAGCGAGCGGAAGATGGTCGAGGAGGCCCTCCAACTCGCCAACCGGAAGCTGAACCTGCTCTCCAGCATCACGCGGCACGACGTGTTGAACATGCTCACCGCCCAGATCGGGTTGATCGCGTCGCTCCGGGAGACGGACGACCCGTCCGAGGTGCCGGGACTCCTCGCACGGATGGAGGCGACCGCGGATACGATCCAGCAGCAGATCGCGTTCACCAAGGACTACCAGGAGATCGGGGTCCACTCCCCGTCCTGGCAGAACGTGCGGGAGGCGATCGAGCGGGCGATCCCGCCAGGGGGTTCGCTCGCTCCCCTGGTCGGCGAGGAACTCCGGGGGATCGAGGTCTACGCCGATCCCCTGCTGGAGCGTGTCTTCTTCAACCTTGTGGAGAACTCCCGGCGGCACGGGGGTTCAGGACGGATTCGCATCCACGGAAACGAACGGAAGGAGGGGTACGCAATCGTCTGCGAGGACGACGGCGAGGGGGTCCCGGTCGGTATGAAAGAACTGATCTTCGAGCAGGGGTACGGGCGGAACACGGGGTACGGCCTCTTCCTCGCCCGCGAGATCCTCTCGATCACCGGCCTCTCGATCCTCGAGACGGGGGTCCCGGGTAAAGGGGCCCGGTTCGAGATCGCGGTTCCGAGGGGCGCCGTCCGGCGAGTCATGCCTGGACCGGACCTTCTCTCCGAGATCATTCCGGATTGACCGGTGGGGACGCCTGATCCTGGGCGCGGCGGATCGTACTGTCGCGCGAGAGCGCCTGCCGGTACGATTCCTCCGCCCTCTTCCAGTCCGTGATGTCGCGAAGGGTCTGGATGGCCCCGATCAGGGTCCCGTCGTGATCGGCAAGGAGCGACGCCTTCCCCCAGAGATACCCTCCCCGACCCCCGTGGAGGGTGGAGACCCAGGTCTCGAAGTAGAGGACCTCGCCGAACCGCCTGACGCCCTGGTGCGCCCGAGCCAGCTCCTCGGAGGAGAGGTCGATCAGGTCGACCAGGACCGGGAAGGCGCCGTTGAACCCGGCAAAGGCCCGTCCGTAGTCACGGCTCCCCATCACCTCTTCCCGGTTGATGCCGGTCATCTTCTCCATGCTCCGGTTCCAGGCAATCACGTGCCGCTCACGGTTCACGATGAAGGTCGCGTCCGGCATGAACTCGATCGTCTCCTGCAGCTTCTCGTGGCTCCTTTTCAGCGCCTCCTCGGTCTGACGCCGTTCGGTCACGTCCACGACCGAGAGGAGGACGCAGAGAAATCCCCCCGAACCGTCCAGGACGGTCGATGCAGAGACCTGGGCGGTGAACGGACGCCCGTCTCGGCGCAGGCACCGGACCTCCCCGGCCCATCGCCCATCTCGCTCGAGGGTGTTCCTGATCTCCTCGAAGACCATGGCGGTCGGCAGATCCCCGTGCGCGAGCAGGGGGTACTCCCGACCCACGACCTCCGACGGTGCGCCGTACCCGAAGATGGAGATGAAGGACCAGTTTGCGTACTCTATCCGTTCATCTGCCCCGACGATCGCCATCCCGTCGATCGAGGCGGCGATCGCCGCCTCTTTGACCAGGAGGTCGCGCTGCCGCTCGTGGGCCTCGGTCACGTCCCGCATGACCGACTGGAACTCAACGACCACACCATCGGGGTCACGGAGCGCGCGGTGCGTCCCCTCCACCCACCGTTCCTCGTCCCGGGCATTCCGGACCTGGAGCACGACCTGGGTGGTCGGGGTGTCGTCCGGTGACCCGCCATCGTTTCCACCGACCCCTGGCTGGATCAACCGGAAGGCAGGGTCCGCTTCCCTCCCGCCCTCATCGCCCCCGAAGAACTCTAGCCAGGCCCGGTTCGCGAAGGTGATCGTCCCATCGGGCCGGTGCCGGGCGATCATCTCGGTCTGGTCCTCCACTACGGCGCGGTACCGCTCCTCGCTCTCCGCGAGCTGCCGTTCATACTCGCTTTCGGCCGTGACGTCCTCGATGATCAGGGTGGTGCCGTTCCCGCCGTCCTCGAAGACGGTCGGGATCAACGAGAGGCGGCAGTGGACGGTCCGTCCTTCGTGCTCGAAGGCGATCTCCCGCCTCTCTGCCTCCGCGTCCACCCCGGGGTTGAACGGAGCGAGCCCTTTCAGCAGCCCGACGTCGGTTCGATCGAGGGCCTCGCCGAGGAGGTCCTCGCGGGTGATCTTCCAGAACCGGAGAAGGCGGTCGTTTGCCTGGATGACCCTCCCCGTGTCATCGACGACCAGGATCTGCTCCTGTGCGAACTGGAGGAGGCCCGAGAGTGAGACGCGCTGCGATGCAGAGTAGACCTTGGCCATGCCGATCTGCCGGACCTCGACCTGTCCGGTGAAGAGGAGGATCTCGAGGTATTTCGCGGCCGAGTTGCGGTTCACCTTCAGCCGCTGGGCGATCTCGGTGATGATCAGCCCCTTGGGATGCGCCTTGAGGAGCGTGCGAATCTTCCGCACGACCGCCCGGTCCTCTTCCAGGCCCATGCGGATAGCTGTGCTTTGATATATTAATAATTATACTCTTTTTCCGGCCGTACATGCCGCGGATAACGTATCAGAAGGTTTTTTTACTCTGACAGGCTCTTCTGGGTTGGGTTCGTTCTGCCGTCTCGGGGATCATCGTGACTCTCTCGCTCCGCTCCCGTCCGTTCTCGCAGACCCTGTTCATCTTCATAGTGCTCCTGATCGTCGGGATCGTCTGCGGGATCACGGTGGTGGACTACCGGATCGCGGAGAAGAACCTGAGGGACCACCAGCACCTCCTCGAGGAGCAGACCGAGATCGACCTGAACAACTCGATCCATTTGATCGACTCGGGGCTCAAGCTCTTCGATGACACGATGAACGTCGAGATGGAGAAGGGACTTGCCCTCCTTCTCGATGAGTACCGAGACGCCGGCGGAGATCCGTCTCTGATGAACCTCGAACGGATCAAGCAGGAGGTCTTCAAGGGGAGGATGGACCTCTACATCATCAACGCCTCGAACACCATCCAGTACACCACCTACACGCCCGACCTTGACCTCGACTTCGGGCAGGACCCGGAGTTTGCATCGTACCTGGACCGCATCCGGAATACCAGCGGTTTCTATCCCGATCGCGTGGTCCGGGAACCTGAATCCGGACTCCTGCGCAAGTACGCCTACACGCCGACACCTGACCACCGGTTCATCCTGGAACTCGGGATGGCCGGGGACAGCTTCAAAGAGGAGCGGCAGCGGCTCAAGTACACGGAGACGATCAGGGACATCAAGGCCCTGAACCCATACGTCGACGAGGTGCGGATCTTCACGCTCCAGAAGGACCAGGTGGGAAACCGGAGTTTCGTTCCCGACGACGAGCTGTCGGCCCACCTGGACCGGGCGATCGAGACGCGCTCGGGTTTCGAGCTGGTGGATGAATCGGCGGGACGAAAGGTCCGGTACCGGTACATCGATCTCTACGACGAGCAGTATGGGTCCGACATCTCGATGATCGTGGAGCTGGCCTACACGACACGTCCACTCACCGATGCTCTCGCGACCCTAGTCTGGTATCATGCCCTCGTCGCGCTCGGGGCGCTCGGGATCGGGCTGGTCGCCGCCGGGCTTGTCTCCAACCGCCTGACCGGCCCCATCCGGAGCCTGGTCGACGATGTTGACACGATCGCGCAGGGAGACCTCGACCACGCAATCTCACCGAGTCCTGCCGCAGAGTTCTCGGTCCTCACCACCTCGATCAACACGATGATCGGCCGACTCAAGGGGACGATCGAGCAGCTGCGGCACCACGAGGCGAGCCTCTCAGAGAGCGAGGACCGGTACCGCCGGACGCTGGCGCTGGTCTCCGACTACGCCTTCTGCATGGAACTCGCCCCGGACGGGACCTGGAACTCGGTCTGGACTGCCGGAAACCCCGTGCCGATCTGCGGGCGGACGTTCGAGGAGCTCGCCCACACGGGCGGATTGATGGCGATCGTCCACAATGACGACCGCAGCACGGTGGAGCAGCACACGGAGGCCGCGCTCGCCAACCGGCCGCACGAGAGCGAGTTCCGGGTCTATGACCGGGATGGGAACATCCACTGGGTCAGCCACCGGACCATGCCGGTCCGCGACCCCCTGGACGGCCGGGTGACCGGGTATTACGCCGTCGGCCAGGACATCACGACGAGGAAGAGGAACGAGGCGGCCCTGCGCGAGAGCGAGGAGAAGTACCGGCAACTTGTCGAGGACGCGAACTCGATCATCCTCCGGCTCGGCCCGGACGGGCGGATCTGGTACATGAACGAGTATGCGGAGCGGTTCTTCGGGTACGGGCCGGGTGAGATCCTGGGCCAGGACGCGATCGGCACGATCGTACCCGAGATCGACTCCCGGGGCGGGCGAACGGGGGACCTCGTTCACGGGATCTGCCGGGACGTGACCGGGCACACGATCAACCTGAACGAGAACATGCGCCGGGACGGTTCCCGGGCTTTCATCTCCTGGACCAACCGGCAGGTCGTGGGGGAGGACGGGACGCCGCTCGGCATCCTCTGCGTCGGGAATGACATCACCCGGTTACGCGAGGCAGAGGAGGAGAACCGCCGGCTCTACGCCGAGCTCGAGGAGCGGGTGCGACAGCGGACCGAGGACCTCCGCCAGGCGATCAGCGAGCTCGAGTCCTTCACCTACACCGTCTCCCACGACCTCAGGTCACCGCTCAGGGCGATCGACGGCTTCACCTACATCCTCCTTCACGAACACCAGGAGGGCCTCTCAGAACCGGCGAAGCGGTACCTGGACCTGATCAGCACGAACGCGCGGCGGATGGCCCGCCTGATCGACGATCTCCTCAACTTCGCACGGACCGGTCGAGGGGCCCTGAATGTTCAGGACCTGGACCCGTCCGTGGTGGTTCAGGAGGTGATAGACGACCTCTCCGGCGAGCAGCATGACCGCCGGGTGGCGATCACGGTCGGCGACCTCCCCCGGTGCCGGGCCGACCCGGCACTGCTCAAGCAGGTCTATTCGAACCTTATTGCAAACGCGCTCAAGTTCACCCGGGGACGGGAGGTTGCCCGGATCGAGATCGGGGCCTTTGAGGACAGGGGCGAGGTCGTCTACTATGTCCGGGACAACGGGGTCGGGTTCGACGCCCAGTATGCTCCCACCCTCTTCAAGGTCTTTTCGCGCCTGCACAGCGCCCGTGAGTACGAGGGGACCGGGGTCGGGCTCGCGATCGTGCAGCGGATCGTCGAACGGCACGACGGCCGAATCTGGGTGGAGTCGGCGCCCGACCAGGGAGCAACCTTTTATTTCGTTTTGGGTCAGGAGGGGAACGATGGAACCGAATCCATGGGATAATGACATCCTGCTTATCGAGGACAACCCGCACGACGTGGAGCTGATCCTCCATGTCTTCGAATGGTCGAACATGCGCGATCATGTCCGGGTCGCGTGGGACGGGCAGGAGGCGATCGACGCCCTCTTCGCCGAGGGGGTCCGTCCCCGCGTGATCCTGCTCGACCTGAAACTTCCGAAGGTGAGTGGGCTCGAAGTCCTCCGGCGGATCAAGGAAGATACCGCCCTCCGGGAGACGCCGGTGGTGGTCTTCTCCTCGTCGGCGGAGGAACGGGACGTGGCGATGAGTTACGGGCTGGGAGTGAACAGTTACATCGTCAAGCCGGTCGAATTCGACCGCTTTGCCGAGGTGATCCGGGAGATCGGGTGTTACTGGCAGATGATCAACCGGAGGCCCGAGGACCACGCGAACCGTTGACGGCGGGGTGCTGGGAGGCGACTTCCGCACCCCACCATGGTGATCTTCGCCTCATCCCCGGATCGTGTCGAGCCAGGCCGACATCCAGTCCGAGAGCGGAAGGCGCGAGAGGCCGTTCGGTGTGACCCATCGGTGGGCATCGTGTTCGGCGGAGAGGGTGACATCGCCGCCGACGTCGGTGATTGCCAGGACCATGTGGACGACCCGCCTGCCGGCGATCTCCTGGGCCCCCGCCCCCAGGAGTCGGCCCGGCACGACGTCGAGCCCCGTCTCCTCCTTCGTCTCGCGCACCAGCGCCCGGGCGATCCCCTCGCCGGGGTTGAGCCGCCCCCCGGGTAGCTCCCATCGCCCCGGGTTCCGGGCGCTCGTCTCCGGGCGGCGAAGGAGCAGGAGCCTTCCGCGGCGATCGGTGATCGCAGCGTGTGCCGCCAGTTCAAGCGGTCCCCCGGCGTCGAGGTGCATGGAGGGATCTGGCCGCGTCGCCACTTATAGCCCCCGCTCCCGGGGGGGGACGATGGCCGGACGAAAAGGGATTGGGTGGCCGGTCAGAGATCGGCCCGTACCGCGCAGACGGCCTCGACCATGTGTGTGAGCTTGGCGAAGGCGGCCTCTCGCGATCGCATCCGCATGCCGCAGTCGGGGTCGACAAGGAGGCGCTCGGCACCGAAGAGCTCGACGCCCCGCTCGATTCGGGCCCGGACCGTCTCGACGGTCTCCACCTCGTCGGATGAGGAGACGATCACCCCGAGCCCGATCCGCTTCTCCTTCAGCTCCCGGGGCGCCAGGAGGTCGAGGTTCGACGGGTGACCGGCAAACTCCAGGTCCAGGACCTGCACCGGGTATTTCAGCAGCGCATCGATCGTCCCGGCGATCGGCCCGCAGGCATGGAGGGCGACCGGGACCGAAAGATTCGACACCACCACCTCGATCGCCTCGCCCGCGAGTGTGAGGTCGGCGATCCCGGTCGAGAGGATCGGCTCGTCCACCTGGATCATGCAGACGCCCGCCTCGACCAGCGCCCGGGCTTCGCCGGCAAGGACCTGTGCCAGGTCGAACGCGAGATCGCCCCGGTCCCGGTAGACGGGGGTATCGATGTGGAGGGCGTGCGCGAGCGTGGTGGGGCCGGTCAGGATCCCCTTGACGAACGGGGCCTTTGACCGGGCATACCGCGCGTCGTCCACCGTGATCGGGCGGTCAGGGGGCTCGATCCGACCGATGACGCGCCCGTCACGGACCCCGGGGAGCCGTCCGGCGAATGCGGCGATCATGTCCGCCCGGACCTGCCCGTCAGAGATGATATCGACCCCGGCCCGGAGCTGGTCGTCGACCGCGGTCTCGAGCGCCGTCCGGTGCCGGTCGAGGATTGACCAGAGACCCCGTCCCTCGACCGGCGGGTACGAGCCGACCACGGTCGTCGGGAGCAGGACCGGCGGGAGGGTCATGGCACGAGGCGGTGCCGGTCCCTGGGGAAGAGGACCGCCTCGCGGACGTTCGGGAGGTCGAGCATGGTCATCACGAGCCGCTCGGCCCCCAGTCCCCAGCCCGCGTGGGGGGGCATCCCGTACAGGAACGGGCGGAGGTAGAACTCGAACGAGTCCGGCGAGAGGCCTCTCGCGGCGATCTGCTGGACGAGATGGTCGTGCTGGTGGACGCGCTGGGCCCCCGAGGAGAGCTCCATCCGGGGGTGCATGAGGTCGAAGGCCTTGCAGATCGACGGGTCGTCCTCGTAGGGCATCGCGTAATACGGGCGGATCGAGCTCGGCCAGTCGACGACGAAGTAGTGCTCGCCCATCGACTCCCCGATCGCCCGCTCGGCGGCGGGGGAGAGGTCGTCGCCGTAGGCGATCGGCTCGTCGATCCCCGCCGCGGCGATCTCGATCGCCTCGGCGTACGGGAGACGCGCGAACGGTCCCTTCGGGACGCGGCAGGGTTCGAAACCGCCCCGCTCGAGCGCATCACCGCACGTGGCAGCGACGTGTTCGTAGACCGAGACCACGAGCTGCTCCAGGAGGTCCATGACGTCCTGATGGTCGGCGAGCGCGACCTCGACGTCGATCGAGGTCGCCTCGTTCAGGTGACGGGTGGTGTTGTGCTCCTCGGCCCGGAAGATCGGCCCGATCTCGTAGACCTTCTCGAACCCCGCCCCGATCATCATCTGCTTGTAGAGCTGTGGCGACTGGTTCAGGAAGGCCTCCTTCTCGAAGTAGGCGATCGGGAAGAGCTCGGTACCGCCCTCGGTCGCGGCCGCCACGATCTTCGGGGTCGTGATCTGGATGAAGTCGTGCTTGTGCAGGAACCGTGCGGTCTCGTGGAGGACGGACGAACGGACCTGGAAGATGGCAGCCACGCGGGGCCGGCGGGCGTCGAGGAACCGGGCGTCCAGGCGGGTGTCGAGCTCGGCCGGCACCTTCTCGGAGACGTCGAGCGGGAGGGGGGTCTCTGCGCGGGAGAGGGTCTCGAACGCAGTCGGGACGAGCTCGCGCCCGCCCGGCGCCTTCTCGGTCGCCTTCACCTCGCCCGTCACCATGACGACCGATTCGCGCGAGACTGCGCGGACCGCCTCGGCGACCTCGGGGCTGACCTTCTTCTTCGGGACCGTGACCTGGAGGATCCCGGTACGGTCGCGCAGGAGGACGAACGTGAGCCCGCCCAGGTCCCGGACCTCGTGGACGAACCCCACGCACTTTGCGTGCCCGGTCTCGGGCGTGACCTTCTCAATCGGCGTCCGCATGGAAAAACCTGGAATATATTGGGCACCGGGCCTAATTGGCTTTGTGATTCAACAGATTCACCGATCGACTCTTGCATGGGGCGACTCTCGTCCGATCCTCCATCGCGGGGCGAGAAGGAACCGGGGGAGGGGGAACCCCGGTTCATAGTGCGTTGAAGAGCCTGACGACGTCAGCGAAATCGATCCGGCCGTTGTCATTGTAGTCGAAGGCCGTGAGCGGCTCGTTCGCTGCGATCCAGGCCATCTGGTTGAAGTAGAGCACGACATCGGCGAAGTCCCTTCGGCTGTTCCCATTCACATCCTCGTATTTCCCGTTTTCGTCGATGTCCCGTGGGATTCCAGAGCCGCCAGGAACCAGGGCGATGGGTAATGCGGTTGGAGTGGGGGAGACGCCGCCGTTCGAGAAGACCAGGACCTGGCCGTTGTACGGATCCGTCACGAAGATCCTGCCGGCGCCATCAACCGCGATCCCCTCGGGTCCCATCAGCTGGCTCCCGCCCGGAGCGTGGGTGCTCCACGTCAGCAGGAAGGTCCCATCGGACCTGAACTTTGTCACCCGCCGGGCCGTGAAGTCGACGACGTATACATTGTTGGCAGCATCGACCGCGATCCCCTGAGGGCTCACAAACTGGCCATCCCCCGCACCCTCGGTGCCCCATTTCGTGACGAAGGCGCCGTCGGACGTCATCTTCACCACGCAGCTGTTGCCGTAGTCCACGACGTAGAGATAGCCCGCGGAATCGATCGTGATCCCCTCCGGCCCGTCGAACTGCCCTCCGGGGGCGTAGGTGCTCCACTTCGCCACGAAGGTTCCATCGGGTTTGAACTTCTGAACACAGTCGTTTCCGCTGTCGACCACGTAGACATTCCCCTGCCCGTCCACGGCGATCCAGCGTGGCTCGACGAACTGCGCCGTGCCGGTGCCTTCGGTCCCCCACTGGGTAACGAAGGTCCCGGTCGTCGAAAACTTCTGGACCCGGTCGTTGGCGGTGTCCGCGACATAGATGCTACCTGTTCCGTCGACCGCGACGCCCATCGGCCCGGAGAACTGCGCAGTGCCGGTGCCCCTGGTGCCCCACGTCGATAGGACCGCGCCCGACGGTCCAAACGTCTTTATCTGGTGGTTGGAGTGGTCGGCGACATAGACGTTACCCGCTCCGTCGACCGCGACCCCAGTGGGGGTCGAGGCGCTCGTGTCCCCAGAGCGATCGGTCTCCCAAATGTCTGCAAGCCCGTGCGCCTGCCTGGCGAACTTCTGCACCCGTGAATTGGTCGAGTCGACCACGAAGATGGTTCCCGATCCGTCCACCGCGACCCCGTAGGGGTACCAGAACTGCCCATCCGAGGATCCGGCCCCGCCGAGCGTCCCGACGAAGGTGCCGGACGAGGTGAACCGCTGGACCCGGTGGTTGTTCCGCTCGGTCACGAAGACGTTGCCTGTGCCGTCGACAGCGATGTCCGCCGGCACATCGAACTCCCCATCACCCGAGCCAGGGCTTCCCCACGACCCGAGGTCGACTCCGGTCGTGGTGAACTTCAGGACCCGGTGGTTGTTGATCTGAGTGACGTAGACGTGGTCGGCACCGTCGATGGCGATCCCGGAGATACCCAGGAGCAGCCCCCATCCGTAGCTATCCGTCCCCCACTTGAGGATGAAATCGCCGTTCGAAGAGAATTTCTGGATCCGACTGTTCGCGCCGTCGACGACGTAGACATCGTCCGCACGGTCGATCGCAATCCCCCGCGGATGAAAGAGCTGCCCGTCCCCTCCGCCGTAGGTCCCCCATTTCCTGATGAAAGTGCCGCTCGACGTGAACTTCTGGACCCGGTTGTTGTCGAGATCGGTGACATAGATGTTGCCCTCACTGTCGACGGCGATGTCCCAGGGGTTATCGAACTGGCCATCCCCCGACCCCATGGAGCCCCATGCCGTTATGAAGGTGCCGGTGGAGGTGAATTTCTGTACCCGGTGATTGACGGAATCGGCGACGTAGACGTTACCGGCAAGGTCGACCGCGATGCCCCGCGGATCATTGAACTCTCCGCTCCCTGTGCCGTGCGACCCCCACTTCCCGACAAACTGGTACTCGTCGACCGCCGTCACGATCGAGGTGCCGGCGCAGAGCAGGAGGAGACAGAGCGCCACACCTGGAATCATCTCTCTCATTCAGAATCACCACGACTATTTCTGAATCGTCGAATGAAACAATAACGCTTGCGCTGCCCTGGGATCGCCTCCTCCTCTTGATGTCGTGTCTTCAACCGATCGGGTCGGGCCCTCGTCGGGCTCCCGCGTTCATATCCCGGCGAGGAGCCCGTCCTCCTCGTCCGCTTCGTCTCCCTCGTCCTCCTCGTCCCCGGCGGTCACCGGGTTCCGGCGCTCACCGATCTGCTGGCGCCACATCGCGTAATAGAGGCCCTTCTGTTCGAGCAGGTCATCGTGCGAACCAGTCTCGACGATCGTCCCCTTCTCCATCACGTGGATCAGGTCCGCGTGCAGTATCGTCGAGAGGCGGTGCGCGATCAGGATCGAGACCTGGTCCTTGCTCATCGAGATGTCCCGGACCGTGTTCGTGATCTCCTCCTCGGTCAGCGAATCGAGCGCGGAGGTCGCCTCATCGAATATCAGCAGGTGGGGACGGCGCAGCAGGGCCCGAGCGATCGAGATCCGCTGCTTCTCGCCTCCCGACAGTTTCAGGCCGCCTTCGCCAATGTACGAGTCGATGCCCCGGGCGGACCGTCGGAGCAGGTCGTCGCACGCAGCCCGGTGCAGCGCGTCCAGCACCTCTTCGTCGGTCGCGTCCTGCTTGACGAAGAGGAGATTCTCCCGGATCGTGCCCGAGAAGAGCAGGGGGTCCTGCGTGACCAGGCCGATCTGTCGGCGGATCGCATTGTATCGTACCTGCGACGACGGATGGCCATTATAGTAGATCTCCCCGCTGAGAGGGGTGTAGAGCCCCACCATGAGTTTCACCAGGGTCGACTTGCCCGAGCCAGAGGGGCCGACGAACGCGATCGTCTCGCCCGAATGCACGTGGAACGAGATCCCGTCGATGGCGTTGTACCCCGCGCTCCGGTGACGGAACACCACCTCCTCGAACCGGATGTCGTTCAACTCGTCGATCCTGATCGGGTTCTCCGGCCGCTGCTCGATCGGCTTCTGCATCAACTGGTGGAAGTTTTTCACGGACGCGTCGACCTCGCGGTAACTCACGATGATCGACCCGAGGTCCTGCAGGGGCACGAAGATGATCGTCGTGATGAACTGCATCGAGACGAGTTCTCCCGTGGTGAGGACCTCGCGGAAGATCAACCAGAGGAGGATGAACAGGATCGACTGCTTGAGGATACTCAGGATGGTCCCCTGCAGGAACGTCAGCGAACGGACCCGTCTGACCTTCTCCATCTCCAAATCGAAGATCCTCAGGTTCTGCTCTCGCAGTCGCCGGATCTCGGGGAAGGTCAGGCCCAGGCTTTTGACGAGCTCGATGTTCCGCAGGGACTCGGTGATCACGCCGGACATCCGGTTCGTCTCCCGGTTGATCGCCCGCTGAGTCGTCTTGATCTTCTCGCTCAACAGGCCGGTGAGCGTTCCCATGACCAGGATGCCGATCACGAAGACCGGGATCAGCAACCAGTTCTTGGTGAAGGAGTAGGCGACGAGAAACCCGAGCCCCACGACCGTCGAGAAGAGCACGTTGATGAACGAATTGATGAAGATCTGCGTGTCCTGCCTCACCTTCTGCAGGACGGACAGCGTCTCGCCGCTTCGCTGGTCCTCGAACTCGTTGTAGGAGAGGCGAAGGGTCTGCTTCAATCCCTCGTTGAAGATCTGCATGCCGAACTTCTGGACGGCCAGACGAGCGAAGTACTCCTGGAACGACTTGGTGGCCCGGGAGATGAGGGCGATCGCGACCGCCACGCCCAGCCAGAAGAGGACGCCCGTGATGAGTGCGTTCTCGGTGAGTGAACCCGTATTCAGGGCATAATCATCGATGATCGTGCCGAAGATCAGCGGGTCGACGAGGTTCAGCAGCTGGCTGGCGGCCGCTAGCACGAGAGAGACGGCGATCAGCCACTTCTGCGGTTTTAAGTACCTCCAGATGATCCTCATTGTCCCGGAACCACGACGATGAACACGCCCTTTCTCATCTATCCTCGCTGGCTGTTAAGAATGGTTGTCCGGCATCGCGACGGGTGGTCCGGGCGACCGGATCGGCGCAACTGTCATAAGGATCATCCTGATGGGTGCTTTTTCCCCCTCTGCGTCCCGGGACGCCTTCAGCGATCCCAGAAACCCGGGGACGTCGAAACCCCGGGATTCTACCTCCGAGGGAGTCGGGTCGCGGGTTCTCGCACGGTGAGGAGGATCACGTCACGCGGACTCGTGCCGAGACCGTTCAACCCCCGCGGAATTCCCGCAGGCCGTGAGCGGGTGTCATGGTCACGCGTGGTCTTCAACGGCCTGGCGAAGGGGACGCGACAGACGGGCGTCGTCCAGGTGAGGGGCATCGACGCCGGCAGTAGCGGAGGGACGCCCACCGGGACGACTGGGGTGATACCGATCCCGGCCTGATCAGGGGTCTGGAAGCGACAGCCATGACGGTCAAATTCTTGAACGTGCTGCGAGCCCAGTCATGGACGGCGACACGATGAGGGCGATGGTCGAGGTATCGTGAAGGCGGACCGGGGGATCGGGCCGACCGGCGCCCTCCCCGATCCTCGACAGGGTGTCGGTCCCGGAGACGATTGCATCCTCTGGCTCCGGCCGGTTCGCCGTGGCCCCTTCGTCGAGTCCGAGGTGGTCGGGGCCGGGAGCGGGCCGCGATTCCCGCTGTCTCCCGGATATGGTGCGCCGGCGACTTCTCACCAACGACGACTATTCTTCCTTCTTTTCACCCACGGTTGACGCAGCGACTCCGTCCTTGTACGTGCACATCTCCCTGCTTCCGTTCGGCTCCCGGGATGTGCCGTTGAATGCCCTCCCGTCTCGTTCCTCGATCCGTTCTCACGGGCAGGACAGCGCGTCCGGGGAACCTGGGAGCGTGGTGCCGGGCATCATGGTAGAACGTCCGGGTTTTTTCAGGGCGTTCATCTCGGGCACCTGCCGCGCGGATCGCGGGGATACACCATTGCATTTTCTGTTCGAAAGGGCAACCGTATCCAGGATCCTCTGGAGAGATGACGTCAGTTTTCGGGATGCCCCAGGAGAAGGGGAGATGGGTGTTCGTCGTCCTCGGTCTCATCATCAACCTCTGGCTCGGGACGATCTACGCCTGGAGCACCTTCGTTGAGCCCCTCACCGGGTATTTCTCCGGCAGTCTCGGCCTGGCGGTCACTCCCAGCGATGTCCTGCTGCCGTTCTCGGTGTACCTGGTCTCCATCGCCCTGATCATGCCGTTCACCGGGAGGATCATCGAGGCGAGCGGAGCACGGAATGGGGCGATTGCCGGGGGCGTGCTGGTCGGGCTCGGCTGGATCCTCGCGTCCTTCTCGACGTCGGTCCCGATGCTCTCGGTGACGTACGGAGTCGTGGGCGGCATCGGCGAGGGGCTCGCATACAGCGTGCTGGTGGCTGTGGCCGCGTGCTGGTTCCCTGATCGGCGGGGACTGGCGGTCGGGATCACGATCCTCGGGGTCGGGTTCTCCACGTTCTTTACCGCTCACCTGGCAGACTATCTCGTCGGGTCCTTCGGCGTGATGAACGCATTCCGGGTCTTCGGTGTCGCGGTCATCATACTCATACCACTGCTGGCGCTGCCCCTGCGGTTCCCGGCCCCGGGCTGGGTTCCTGATGGGTGGGTATCTCCCCATGCGCAACCCGGCAAGGGGGAACTCTGCGAATGCACCCGGTCCCGGATGCTTCGGTCCTCATCCTTCTACGGGCTCTGGGCCTGCTACTTCATCGGCTGCCTGGCCGGTCTCATGGCGATCTCGACCACCAGGCCGGTCGGCGCGGAGGTCGGCGTCGATGCCGGCCTTGCCACGCTCCTCATGGGATTCTTCGCGATCTTCAACGGGTTCGGACGTCCGTTCTTCGGGGCGCTCACGGACAGGCTGACCCCCCGGAATACTGCCATCGGGTCGTTCGTTCTGATCGCCGTGGTATCCCTTCTCATGTGGTGGATCCCCGTCGTGCCGGTGTACATCCTTGCCTTCGCCGTGCTGTGGGGCTGTTTGGGGGGCTGGCTGGCCATCGCACCGACCACCACCGGGACCTATTACGGCACCTGCGACTACCCGAGGTGTTACGGCGTGGTCTTTCTTGCCTATGGTGCCGGTGCGATCGCCGGACCGCAGCTGGCGGGGCTCTTCAAGGTTTCGACCGGGTCGTATATCGGGGTGTTCCCCTCGGTGTTCGCGCTTGCGCTCGTCGGAATATGTATCGCGTTTACCCTGTTGAAACCGCCCGAACAGGGTCCCTGTTCGAACGAGCACTAGGCCTTCGGAAATTTCACCACGGTCCGACCGGCATCTGTTTCGGCCACTGTCCTGCACCATGTCGACCGGCACGGAGACCGCTCCCGTCCGGGTCCGGATGCGTCAGCGAAGAATCGAGAAGGAGCGCCGTGGGAGAGACGCCGTGAATAGGGTTCAAGTCTTCAGAAAAATAGGGGGTTGGAGACGTCCCCACCCGAGGACCTCGCTGATCCGGCGGGCCGCTCCAAATCCGGCGGCACTGATCGACATCCAACTGAGGTACGAGGGGGAGAGGCGCTCCGTCGAGCGCCGGCGCCGTGTCAGCCCAGGCTTCGATGTTCGCAAGAATCGCGTCATCGGTGTAGCGGGTAACCGTGATCGCGGTCCGAGGGTATGAGAGGTTGTAGATCTCGCCTTTCGCGTCGTGACCGCGGAGAGTGGCCGCGAAGGTCTCTTCTCCAGGTGGTGCACAGCCGTTCCGCCCATGACGGTTGCGATCGCCGTGCTTTCCATCACTGCCGTCACGTTCGCACCATGCGCGGCAATCGTCGGCGAATGCGCCGAGATGAGCCCGACGGTGCGTTATCGCGCGCATGATGATAGCCACCTCCTGATGGCTGGGGAGAAGAGGGTGGTCCCCCCCAGCGAGCCGGGCGAGGCCGGCCGCTCATGATTCTCCCCCCTGTCATCGTTGTAGAACAGGACTGCTCTGTGTCAGGAGTTCGTGACATGCGGGCACACCTCGGTGAAAATGTCCATTTCTCCTGACAGAACCGTGCAGGTCCGTCCGGTGTCACGATCTCCTGACATGGGGGCAAGCAGAGACACCCGTGTTTCCCATGACTCTTGATATCGATGAGCGGTTTGACAAAGACGGAATAGACAGCCCCGGACGTCTCGAAGAAATCAATCTCAAGCGCCAGCCAGGTCTTTCCTTCAGCCGTGGTTATTGTTCACTTCAGATGTCACTTTGTTGACAAGCGAACTCTTCCCCGATCCGGTTATGCCTTCGATCAGGGCGATACGGCCAGAACTCCCCGCACCGCTATCATGGAGGTGAGATTTTTCAGGTCATCTCTTCGGCCAGAATACGAGTCGGGTGGAAAGGGGCCGTGTGTATCGACGATAGCTCCCATGCCGCATCATCGTGTAGTACCAATTAATTAATTTACTTTTTTTATTATATTTATACGATTATCATTGGTGGCGGTGGAGTGGCATCACGATCCAGACATGGCGACCGTGCCGAAAAAATCGAGAAGTGAGTATTATGGACTGGAGACACCGATGTCGAGTTCCATCTTGTGCCCAGCTCTACTCAGGAGCCTGATACGAATCCCGCTGGGATCGCCTTTCATCCACCGAAGGTTTGCAGGGCTCGGTACAGCCGATATGGTGGTGCCGGCCGTTGAGAACAAGGCCTGGCATTCATCGACAACCACGCCCCCGTTTGCGCGTATGAGCCGGGGATGGGTGGTGGGCGTCCAGTGCTGTGAGACGCCGGCCTCGCCGGTATGGGACGTGGTGGCGCGTTATCCACAGGGGCAATGGCGACGGATGGCTGCCAGCCGTCATCGCTCGCCGGCGATCCGCGGTCAGGCGGACCGCGCGGGATGCATGGAGAAGGGATACACGGAGGATACGGTAGCCCATCAGAAATGATTGAAGACTGGCGAAGGATGGAAGATACCCCGGCGAGGTCAGGCTCGTCGACCTTTTCGATCGGCGGGGGCACGAGCAGCAGGGGCGCCGGCCGTGTGTCATTGTCGGGGAGGCGAACGGCCTGGTCGTCGCGATCCCGCTGACCAACAACGTCCGCCGGTTGGCTTTCAACTATACGCTCCTGGTCGAGCCCGACCGCCGCAACCGCCTCTCGGCCCCGAGCGTGGCGATGGCCTATGACCGTGATCGCATCACAACACCGTCCGAGCTCATCCGCGAGCGGCCCCTTTATCTCAGGCTCCGTCAGGAGTCGCCACCCCGTGAAAGGGAGCGAGGATAGGTTCATCCTGACGAACGGCCGAGAGAAGATGAGTCGAGGGGACCATGCGCGTCAGGGACGTACTCCGGTTGATTGAGGATAACGGGTGGTCTCTCGTGGCAACGAAAGGGAGCCACCGGCAGTACAAACACCCGGAGAAACCGGGGCGGATCACCGTCGCCGGCCATCCTGGCGACGAACTCGCTCCGGGGACCGTGAATAGTATCTTAAAACAGGCAGGACTAAAGGAGAACTGATATGCACCGGTACCTTGTGGTCATCGAGAAGGCCGACGCCAACTTCTCCGCATACTCCCCAGACCTCCCGGGCTGCGTCGCGACGGGGGCCACCCGCGAGGAGGCGGAGGAGCGGATGCGCGAGGCGATCGCGTTCCATCTCGAGGGCCTCCGCGAGGACGGCCTGCCGCTGCCCGATCCGCAGGCGTCGGCCGCGTACGTCGCGGTGTGAGCGCCGGCGTTCAGAGGGTCAGCCCGGGAGAGAGTCTTTTTCATTCCCTTCCGCCCGCACGTGGCGGGATCGGTCTCTCTCCCGGAATGGAATGTAAGGCCATCACTCGACCTCGATCACCGGGAGTTCGACGACGTTCCCCGTCTCGTCCACGCGGACCAGGCCGCACCGGATCCGCTCCCGGTTGCAGTACCGCATGAACCGGTCCCGCTCGCTCTTCGTGCTCACGATCTGGATGGAGCCGCCGGACTGCAGGCTCACGAACAGCCACCTCGCCAGCCGGCCCGATCTCCTCCTGGCAGCGGGAGAAGGCAGTCAGGTCGGGAAGCTGCGTCGTTCTCATCCCTCCCGCTCGGCGCCCTCCCCGCAGAGGTGCCGTCCGAACTCCGTCCACGAGTGGCCCGGGACGAATAGGCTCCTGGTTTTGCAATCGCACCGACTCTTCCGAACCCGGTTGCAGGCCAGGTGCCGTGCCGCCTGTCGCTCGGACAGGAACTCTTCGATGACACGCCGGTCATCCTCGGTCAGCCGATCTTCGGCCGGCGCCCGACGAAACGATCGGGGGATGGTGGTGCGGAACTGGGTAGGGTAAAAAAGGGGGGGAATGGCCTCCCTGTCAGACCATGTGGCCCATAGGCTTTGAACTACGAGAAGGAGCGCCGTGGGAGAGATTTGAACTCCCGAGGTGCGGGGCACCAGCAGCTTTCAAGGCTGCCGCCTTACCGGACTAGACTACCACGGCCCAAATTAAAAGGGGGCGGAAATCACATGAGCGTATCGCTCGTGGTCGGTCTTCATGCACCCGTCTCCTGCCCCTCAGTTTCTGGCCCTTCTCCAGGGAACGGTCGAGGTGGAGACGAGCGACGGGGATGTGATTCGGTTCGATCCGGGCGCCCTCATCCTGCTCGGGGAGACATCGGAGACGGGGCACCTCACGTTCTCCGTCGTCCCTGCGCCGGCGGCCGATGCCAGCGGGCTTCACCCCCGTTTCTCTCGAATCTATATAGAGTGCTGGACCGATTACTGTTCATGCGATTCTCGATATGTCTTCTCACTCTCGCCCTTCTGCTGGCAGCGGCTCTCGCTGCCGGCTGCACGAACCCCGCGGCCCCTCCGGGGAACCAGTCGGTGGCGGCGCCGACGGCCACGGCGGCTCCGGCCGCCGGGTCGAATGCCTCGCCCGAGGAACTCGTGGCCTTCGTCGAGAGGGCTTACGAGTTCGTCCACGTGCACGGACAGGAGGCCGCGCTCAGAGAGTTCAACAACCGAACGGGCCGGTTCGTCGACGGCGACCGGTACGTCTACGCCTACGATGTGAACGGGACGCTCCTCGCGCACCCGTACCAGCCTGATCTGGTCGGGACGGACCGAACGAACTGGACCGACGTCCGCGGGCTGCCCTTCGTCCGGGTCGGCAACGCGACCGCTGCGAACGGCGGTGGTTTCATCGCGTACCTGTACCCGGCGCCGCGGAACGGGACAATCAATGAGACGGCGCCGGAGGCGTACGAGCCGAAGCTCGGGTACGTGGCTCCGGCTGGAGGGGGGATGTGGGTCGGCTCGGGGGCGTACCTCGGAGACATGGCGCACAACGGCACCGGCCCGGACCCGGTCGCGGAGATGGTCGGGCTTGTCGAGCGCTGCGCCGCGTACGGGCGCGCGGCGGGGGCGACAGCGGCATTCAGCGAGATCTCGAACCGGTCCGGGCCCTTCGTGGACGGCGGCGGGCACTACATCTACGCTTACGACTACAACGGCACACTCCTTGCCCATCCCCACCTGCCCGGGAAGGTCGGGACCAGCCTGATCGAGCGGCGCGACCCGTTCGGGATGGAGAACATCCGGGCGCTTGCCGAGACCGCACGTTCCGGCGGCGGCTACATCGTCTTCATCTGGCCGAACCCCGAGAACGAGAACCGGGACGAGCTGAAGATCGGGTACGTCCTCCCCGTCGACGACACCTGGTGGGTCGGCTCGGGGACCTACCTGGGAGAGATCACGGGGACGGACGCGTCCCTGTCGGCGGCTCCGTAACCGTTCTCTATTTTCGGTCCTCTGCGCACCGGCCGGATCGATCGCTACCCGGTTCGTTCGATGAGGTTCCCTGCCGAAAGGATCCCCGCCAGGGAGACGGCGCCCCCGGCGCTGACTCCGTCATCGAACTCGAACGGAGGCGCCGACCCGCCCGGGAATCACCCCGCGGGGTCGGTTGGGGGAAAAGAAGGGCTTTCAGTCCCCAGGAAGGGTGCCTCAGCCGAGCTTCCGGTACGGCGCGGTCTCGAGCGGGCCGGCGAAGAGCGGCCCCCTCTTCTTTGCACAGCCCTGGTTGTGGGGGTCGCGTTCTGGGACTCGGTCGTCGCCTGGTCCCTCCAGGACCCGATATACGTGATCTTCGCACGGCCCACGTGACCCGCAACGGGTCGCAGGAGATGTTTTCCCCTCGCTCCCTGGACTCCCGGACCAGGCCCCTGGGCGAGTTTCGCGAGATCCTCGATGCTCGCCGCCTGCAGGGTGCTCATCGCCACGATGGTGCTCCTGCAACGGCTCTTCTGATGCCGGTTGGCATCCGGGTTTTTTTCCGGCGTGGACACATCCACGCGCCTGGCCCGGCGTTTTCCCGTGCCTCGAAGGCCCCTGTCATTGCTGCCGGCGACCGCGACAAGAGGCCGAGCAGCCGCAAACCCGAGGTTACATAAGGGGAATGGCCTAAGATAGATGCGTGGTGCGTGATGGCATTTGATCTCTCAAAATGCGACTTCTCCCGATGCCGGGGAGACTGCCTGGTCCGCTGTCCCTACGTGGCGTACGACGAGGGCGCTGCCAAGCAGGCTGTGCAGTCCCTGATCAGGGGTGAGGCGCACCCGATCCTGAAGGCGTGCATCACCTGTGCGGCGTGCAACGACTTCTGCCCGACGGGCGCGAACCCCTGGGACCTGATCGCGAGGCGCCAGGAAGAGACGGACGTGCTCGGCATCCCCATCGACGCCAAGCCGTCGAGCGACTGGCTGACGAAGCCCGCCACGGTCCTCCGGCGGGGCACACCCGGGGGACCGCTCATCTCCGCCGGGGGCATCTACGAGGTCGTACCCCAGGTTGAGTTCCTCACGGGACAGGTGTTCGAGGACGCGACCATCATCGGCGGCGGGCCGTACGCCTGCGGGTTCACCGAGACCCACCTCGGCAGGGCATCACGTCCGGTCACGCACCTTCCGCAGTTCATCGCGAACCTCACGAAGGCGGCGGAGGAGTTCGGGGTCGACGAGATCGTCTTCTCCCACGACGCCTGCTACGACACCGCGACGACGCTCGCGATGCAGCAGCGGGTGGAGGTACCCTTCCGGCCGGTCCACATCCTCGAGTACATCCGGAACTGGCTCCGCGACCACCCAGCCCGGATCGTCAATCCGCTCAACATCAGCGTCGCGATCCAGGGGGGCTGCACGACGCGATATGCGCCACGGGGCGGGGACCGCGAGATCTGGTCCGACTGGCTCCGGGAGATCTTCGAGATGATCGGGGTCACCTCCGTCGAGGAGAAGCGGACCTACACCGGCGAGAACCGTCTCTGCTGCGGGTGCGGCATCTTCCACACCGAGCACGAGCGAGCGCTCGGGATCCAGGAGCGGAACATCCGTGACGCCGCCGGCGCGGGGGCGGCGGAGCTCGTCTTCATCTGCCCTGCCTGCATCGCCGTGATGCGGGGGAGCTGCAAGAAACTCGGTCTCGAGCCGATCTACATCACCCAGCTCGTCAAGCGAGCGCTGGGAGAGGACCTGGGGCCTGCCGGCACCGCCGCGTTCGGCTACCCGGTGAAGTGACCAGGCGAGGTGAGAAAAATGGTGAAGTTTTCACAGGAGATGAAGGAGGGGTTGCGGGTTCCCGGCAAGGGCGGGAGCCTGGTCTACCTCTGCACGTCCAGCAGGGACGGAAACCCGAACATCGCCGCGATGCGGTTCGTCGCCACCTACATGGACGACAAGATCCTGATCGCCGACATGTTCCTGCTCAAGACGAAGGCGAACATCAAGGAGAACCCGAACGTGGCCGTCGCCATCTGCCACCCGCTGGACGAGGGGCGGTGGTGGGTCTTCCGTGGGAAGGCCGTCGACATCGAGTATGGATTCCCGCGCGACTTCGACTGGTACGGCGCGAACGCGACGGACATCCTGAACGAATGGGGTGACTGGAACCGCTCCGAGCCCCCGGACGAGGTGCCGCCGGACATCGTCTTCCCGAAGGCTGCCCAGCGGGGCATCGTCGTCGTGCACGTCGAGGAGGGATACTCGATCGAGCCGGGGCATGCCGGCGATGACCTCTTCGGAGGGCGATCAGCATGACGGTGACCCTGACAGACAGGATGAAGGCCTGGGTCGAGGTGATGGGCTGCCACCTCTGCGTTGCTACCCGCACGGGTGTGCCCTCCGTGGTGCTGGGTCGGTACGCGCGGGTGACTGCCGATGACGAGGTGGTCTTCGCGCTCGCAGAAGACGAGGCACGGATCATCGCGCCCGTGCTGGACGAAAATCCCCGGGTGGCGTTCGGGATCTCCCGACAGGGAGGCATCCGAGCGGCATACCAGTTCAAGGGGATTGGGGACCTCATCCGCTCGGGCGAGGTCTTCAACGATATCGCCGGTTCGGCGAAGGAGGAGAAGAGGTTCGACGCTGCAGCCGTTCTCCGGGTACGCCTTACCGAACTCTACTGCACGAAACCGGGTTACGAGGCAGGGCTGAGGCTGGATGGCATGCCGCCGGCGGAACTCGACGCGTGGGAGAGCCGGCGCTGGAAGGACGTACCGAGAAAGAAGGCCTGAACCGTGGGTGAAACAGGAGCAGAGACCGACGGGGAAACCTCGGGAAGGAAGACGCCGAAGCAGTATCCCTGGATCATCCCCTTCTCATGCGAGGGGTGCGGGGACTGCGTCGAGGTCTGCCCGACAGGCTCTATCGAACTCGTCGACCTCGGAAAGAAGGTCGACAAGGC
Organism: Methanoregulaceae archaeon; assembly: GCA_050178135.1. Lineage (GTDB taxonomy): Archaea > Halobacteriota > Methanomicrobia > Methanomicrobiales > Methanospirillaceae > UBA288. Next base: position 105,721 of record JBFXGJ010000004.1, read on the forward strand.
ATGGATCACCCATCCGGACACATGCATCGGGTGCGGGAAGTGCGCGCAGGCCTGCGTGGTGGGCGCGGTGCAGATGACGGCATTCGTGGACAGGGCGCTCCTGCGGTATCGCGAGAAGACGACCCCGTCCTGACGGGCAGCTCACTGCCGCGTCCCTTCGCGAACACCGAACGACTCGAGCAGCACGGCAGGGTCCGGGGAGCCGAAGTGGTGCACCGTCCCGGTTGACAGGACGTTGACCGTCACCTCTGCCGGCGAGAACCCGAGGTGCGATTCCACCTTCACGAGGTCGTGCCCTGCGTCGGCCAGTACCCGGGCAAATGGTCTCCCGTAGTCGGGGGAGGTCCGGGAGTGGAGGTGCGCAAAGACCGGGTCCTCTTCCGCCACGATGAGGCAGACCGATCCACCGTAGATGATACAGTCGTTGGTCGTTCCCATTGCCTCGAGGACGGTCTTTTTCACGGGCGCGATCGGCACCCGGCTCGTGGCGTGAAGGACCCGACGGGTATCATATCCCCCTTCTTCGAGCCTGTGGAGGGTCGCAGTGACGATCCGCCCGGGTACCTGGACGGAGCCGACGATGCTGCGTGTCGGTGCGACGAGGACGTACAGGTCGTCCGGTTCGATCCCGCAGGTCGTTGCGATCTGGCCGGTGACGTCCTCTCCGGGAAGAGCCTCCGATTCGAGTGCCAGCACCCCGACCGTTGCGGTGTCCTGATAGGCGATCTTCCGGTAGGTCTCCTTCGGTTTCTGTGCCAGGGCCCGCGCAGGGCCTGAAGCCATACCCGAGTAGTCGCCGACCTTCAGCACCCAACCCGCCTTCTGCGAACCGAGGCACGCGACGGCTGGATGGTTCACCACGAGGTGCAGGAACGGGACGTGTATCTCACCCACCCTCTCCATGGTGATCGCTGTCGTTGCGAGCCCGCCCAGGCAGACCTCGACGAAGTGGGCGCCCGCCTGGATGCTGCCTCGCGCATGGACACCGCAGTCGATGAGGGTCGCACCGTTCCTGTGCTCCTCGACCCGGACTCCGAGCTCTGCCTGGTGTTCCATCATCATCCCGACGATGGTCATGGCCCCCCTGTTGACGCTGATGATCGCTCTCACCCCCTGTATCGATTGACCTGCGGGGCGTTTAATCGGTTTCGATTGACAACCCCGGGTGTTCTCCTGACACAGCGAACCGGCGGCCGAACCTGCATGCCCGCCGAGAGCCGCTGCCGGCTCCCCGGTGTGGTGATGGTTGTGCCTGCTGTCGCGGCGGGAGGCATAGAAGGAAGAGACACCCTGCGCCGGGTGATGATCCGGTCCGCTGCGTCATTCGGTGCATGGCCTTTCCTGGTGGAACCGGTTCACCGTCTACCCGTTGGGCTTCATCCACCCTGGTCGCAACCCTCCGACCCTGTGCGGTCGTGGATCACATCGGGCCAGGCGCGGGAGACGGTGTTCATGCACCCACTCATCTCATTGGGACGAACGAGGTACCGGACCCCTTTCACGACGAAAGGGTGCTCCTCCATCGAGACGGATGGTGTCGAAACCGGGGTGTCGACGGATCGAGATCCTTCAAGAGCGGCCCCTCCCCGCCGACACGATCAGCACGCAATCGTGCGATTGGACTCTCGCTCTTCTTCATTCCGCCCGGGGACGCCCGAATGGGTGGCGTTGACACGGGAGGCGCGTGTTTGAAGCGGAATTCGGACGTCCGTCTCAATGATACAAGCGACCCCGAACCGGTGTCGTGGGAATGCCGGCGAACCATTTTTCAAAAAAATTTTTATAGAATAATTTATCCTTGCAATTGCTCATTGAGCATATACCATGAAAAAAATAATTCTTTCTATCGCGGCTCTATTCATCGGTCTACTGGCCGTCGGGGTTGCGAGCGCCGACACCGTCGTGCAGTCCAACCCGGCGATCGCCGAGTCTGCCGGCATCGGGATCGTCGGGGCCCCTGCTCCCGTCGTGAACCAGCAGTCGGCACCGCTCACCAACGCGATCGGCTCGCCGATGACCCAGGCGGCGGTCGGACAGTGGTTCTCGATCGGCGGTTGGTACTGGTATGAAGTGCGCAACGGCGTTCGCACGCCCGATCGGTACCAGTACGTCACCCTCCAGCACTCGAGGAACGGGGGCTCCTGGTCGACGATCGGGAGCGGGTACACCAACTCGAACGGCTATATCGGCTGGTCGGTCAAAGAGCCCACTGCCGGCACGTACCGCTACCGCTCGGTGAACACGGGGTACTACTCGAGCATCAAGACGTACGTCGTTGGGTCGTCGGTCTGGGCTTCGTTCTACGCCTCGCCCACCGTCGGCACCAGGTCGACGAACTTCAAGTTCATCGGCTCCGCGGGGGGCGCCACGCCGAAGACCTATTACTGGACCTTCGGGGACGGGAAGAGCGCGTACGGCAAGACCGTCTACCACAAGTACGCCACCACCGGGTACAAGACCGTCAAGCTGACGGTGAAGTTCACGAACGGGTGGTCCGCCTGGATGCAGCGCTCCAATTATATCCGGGTCCGTTAACCCCTTTTTTCCTTTTCACCCGTGCCGCCCGGGCTCTCCTGTTCGCCAACCACGGTGCCGAATCCCATGGTCTGACCTCTTCCAGAATGCGGTCCCGGCACCGGTTCTTCTCGACAGCTCGACCGGTGTCCTCCAGGGGGGTGACGCCCCCCCCTGCCGCGAGGGTCGTCGGTCCACCTAACGCCGGCGGTAGCGCCGGAAGAGGAACCAGGTTCCGCCGGCGATCACCGCCAGCATGAGCACCCCGAGGAGGGGAACCAGGGACTGCTCGTGGACGATCACGCGGTACTCGTCGGTCTTCTCGGCCTGGTCGGCGACCACCCGGACGCTGAACCGGTATTCGCTCGCCGGTATCGATGCCGGCGGTATCACCCGTGCCCGGATCGCGGCGGTGTCACCCGGCGGGACCGACCCGATCCCCTGGGGGGTGAGGACGGCCGACCAGCCCTGGGGGGCGCTGATGCTGGCGTTCAGGTTCGTCAGCGCACCGGTGGTTCCACCGTTTCGCACGGTGATGTTGAACTCGAGCGCATCCCCGCGCGTTATGTCGTACTGGTAGCGTTCGGCGGTGACCCGCATCTCCGTTGCACCCTGCATCCGGACGGTGAGGTTGCGGGCGTACGTCCCCCCGCCGCCGAGGACGGTTGCCGTCAGGTTGTAGGTCCCCGGCACGGCGTTCCGACTCGGGATCGCCTCGATCGTGAGCCGCCGACCTTCGCCCGGCGCCAGGGCGACCTCATCGAGCTCGGCGCTGTTCCCGTCACGGTCCCGGAACCGCACGTACCAGTCCTGCGGCACGTCCTCCGAACCCAGGCGGTAGACGTCCTCGGTCCTCCCGATGTTCCGGAGCTCCATCTCGAACTGTGCGTTCCGCCCCGCCGTCCCTATCACGGAGGAGGTCTCGAGCCTCACCTCTGCCGCGTAGGGCCTGGGCTCCAGGGTGACCGTGCCGAGGTCGGTGACCACGCCTCCCTTCAACCGGACGCCGGCACGCGTAACAACGGCGTAGCCCTCGCGACCGACTCGCACGTCGTAGGTGCCCGGCGTCACCTCGAGATCGACCGTCCCATCGGCGGCCGTCATCACCCGGTCAACCGCAGTCGCCCTCCCGGGAGAGAGGAGATCGATCTCCGCGCGACGGACGGCGTTACCGTCCTTGTCGTTCACCACGAGGCGAAGCCGCGCCCGGTCTCCCGCGTGCGACCGGCTGATCGTGACGTACAGTGGGTACGATCTCTCACCGACGTGGACACTCATTGGATACTGTCCCGGCTCCGTCTCCGCGGCCGTCTCCACCTCGAACCGGACACTCCGCTGGCCTCCCTGGGGGATGTCGATCATCGAGACCTCTCGCCGGTCCTCATCCGTGAACCGATACTCCCAGCCGGCGGTTCGGGAGGGGAGAGTGGCACGCAGGCGACGGACCTTCTCTTCTGCCCCGCGGTTCTCGACGTTGAGGACGAAGATGGCCGTCTCTCCGGCCTCGATCGTCCGGGCAGGGAAGTCGGACTGGACCCGGAGGCCCTGGTTCGCGGCACCCTCCGGGCTCGAGTTCCCGTCATCCGGGAGGGGCGTGTCGGTGGTCTCCGGGGACGTCTCCCCGTCGTCACCCGGGTCGGCGAAGGTGCTGTTCGTTTCGCCGGCGACCATCGGCAGCCCTGAGGCCGTGATGGCGGCGCAGAGCATCAGCACGCCGAGGAGCAGGAGCACGGTGAAGAGGCGGGGAGAGGGGGGGCGTGTCATGGCTCACTACCTGATATCGATTCTCATGAAGCGTGCGTATGCCAGGCCGAAGAAGAGTGCCGGGATGACCAGGAGGGCGACCAGGTTGGGAAGGATCGACTCCAGGACGTTGGGGACCGGGGCGGTTGTCGATTCTGGCCCTGGCTGGTCACTGCCGGGGGATACGTCCTCTGTTCCGGAGCTTGCCACGCTCGCCACGACGGGGACCGTCAACTTGCGCATCACCTGCTGGAAGTTCAGGCTCGGAGAGAAGAGGCTTATCGCACCCTCGAGGGAGAGCCTCCTCTCTTCGTACTGCTGCAGCTCCCTCTCGTACTTGAGGCTCTCCTCGATCCCGATCCCGGTGGGTTCGGTCCCGTCTCCGGCACCGGTGACCATTGACGGCTCGGTTCCCTCGATCGATGGGGCGTCTGCCGTCTCTGTCGGAGAGAGGGCTCGGGGTACAGGCGGCTCGGGCGGAGGGCCGATGACGACTCCGGCAACGCTCGGGTCCACGAAGACCGGGAGGAGGGACGAGAGGACAATGAAGACGACCAGGGATGCGACGAGCGCCGTCCCACCGGTTCGACTGGCGGTGGAGATGAGGAGGGCCACCGAGAAGTAGGAGACGACCAGGAGGAACGCTGCGAGCGCGAGCACGCCGAGCGCGAAGGTCTCGTACCCGTCGGGAACCACGCCGAAGGCGAGTAACACCGCGAGGATGATGGCGAACGTCACGAAGACGAGCCCGGCGATCGCCCCGATTCCCCCGAGCCCCTTGCCGTTGATCACCTCGTCCCGGTAGACAGGGTGCGAGAGGAGGAGCTTGAGCGAGCCGCCCTCCTTCTCCCTGGTGACGAGGTCGAAGCCCATCGCGATCCCGAGGATCGCGCCTAGGAGGAGGATCTGCTCCCCGACCGAGTTGAAGACGTCGAGGAGCGAGCCGCCAGCGGTCGATCCCAGGTCCGCGGCACTCTCCCCGACCGTTCCCATGGTGCCGGCATACCGGTCGATCGCCATCCTGTACGTCAGCATCCCTCCGATCAGCCCGATCGAGACGACGAGGAGGAGGAGAACCGCGATCAGGAGAAAACGTCGTGACGTCAGGTGGTCCCGGAACTCCTTTCCGGCGATCACGCGCAACCTCGAGAGGTTCATCTCGACCGGCCCCCCGTCTTACGTTGCATGGTAGTACCTCATGAAGACCTCTTCGAGGGACGGCTCCTCGATCGCCATTCCCCGGATCGGCACCCCGGTAGCGGCGAGACGGTCGACCAGCCAGTCCCGGATGTCCCCGGTCACCTCGAGCCTCGCGCGCCGACGGTCGTCGTCGAACTCGGATGCGAGGATCGCGGGGTGATCGAGTTCGGGGAGCGGCGCCCTGGTCTCGACCCGGATCGCCATGACGGGTGCAGACTGCGCGAGCTGGACCGGCAGGTCCGAGACGGAGCCGGTCGTGATGAGCCGCCCCCGAACCAGGATGGCGAACGAGGTACAGACCTTCGAGACCTCGGGGAGGATGTGGGACGAGACCACGACCGTCCTCCCCTCGGCACGGAGCGACCGGACGATCTCGCGATACTCGGCGACGCAGACCGGGTCGAGGTTCGCCGTTGGCTCGTCCAGGACCAGGACATCGGGGTCGTTTAACAGCACCTTTGCGATCCCGAGTCGCTGGACCATGCCGCGGGAGTATCCACCGACCTTCTTTTCGAGCCCTGCAAGGTTCACGCGGTCCAGGACAGCGGTGATCCGCTCCGTGCGGGATGACCGGGGGAGGTCGTACAGGGCTGCGAAGAACTCGAGGTTCTGCTCGGCGGTCATGTTCTCGTAGAAGCCGACATCGTCGGGCATGAACCCCATCCGCCGCTTCACAGCGATCGGTTCGAGGGCCACGTCGACACCGTCGACCAGGCACCTTCCCGACGTGGGCTGTACCAGGCCGACGAGCATCAGGATGGTCGTGGTCTTCCCCGCCCCATTCGGGCCGAGGAGTCCGAAGACCTCGCCCCGGGGTATCTCGAGCGAGAGGTCGTCCACGGCGGCGACGCCGTCGTACTCCTTTCTGAGCCGTTCAAAGGTGATCATCTTCGCCTCAACCCGGTCTCCGACACCTGGTGACGATCGGGCCGGCTCCGGTCACGTATAAGGATCGCACTATGTTATCATATTATAAAAATGGCGGTGAATGTTTTTGACGGGTCTTCCGGTCCCCTCCGCGAACAGGAGCCCAACGGGCCCTCCAGACGTGCGCCTCCCTGGTCTCTACTCGCTCCAGACGACCACCGGGTCGATGGTCGCGTCGATCATCAGGTCGAAGGGGATGTGGGTGCACCATCCGGCCTTCTCGAACATCTGCTGGAAGCAGATGCCCACGATCATCGCCGTCGGGTACTGGTCCAGAAACGCCGTTACGTTCTCGTGCGAGACGCCGCTGTTGTCCATCGAGAGCCCTCCCATCACCACGATCACGTTCGGGTGCAGGTCCTCGGGGGCGTCTCCGCCCTGCATGCCCAGGTACGGGACGAGTTCGAGACGTCTCGCCTTCGTCTCGTCGACTCCGGGCACGAAGACCTGCTGCACCGGGAAGGACCGGATGGCGAAGGCGAGTAGCTCGACGAACGGCGTGCAGGTGCCCGGCACGCCGCAGTAGACGACCTGGTCCCCGGCCGAGAGCCCGAGGCCCTCGATATACTCACGAAACGGCCTGAGCATCCCGGGGACGCCCTTCAGCACTGAACGCTGCTCCATGGTCAATGGATGGGGGTGCGGTCATATCAAGGGATCGGCCCGCCTTGGCACCGAACCCGGGTAACATTTCTATACGATTAACGTCTTTTCGGTGGTATGTCACCATCTCTCACCGACAAACTGGTCGGATTCCTCGTCCGTCCGGTGGAGACGTTTCGGGCGGCACGGGACGAGTCCCTCACCGACGCCGGCATCTACTATTTCGTGCTCCTGGTGATCAGCGCGGTACTCCATGCGGTCATCGCGTTCCTCGGGATCAGCGCGGCCGATACGAGTTCGACCGGTTTCAACCTGGGGATGTCGGGCAGTGTCGGTGCGTTCGTCGGCGCCCTGATCATCGCGTTCATCGGCGGTATCATCGGCCTGCTCCTCTGGTCGGTCTTCCTGCACGTCGGCGCGAAGGTGGCCGGCGGACGGGGTGACTTCGCCGACTCATTCAAATCGGCCGTCTACTCCCAGACTCCGAGCCTGCTGCTCGGCTGGATCCCGGTAATCGGCTTTATCTTCGGGCTCTGGTCCCTCGTGCTCCTCTTCCTGGGCGTGCGGGAGCTCCACGAGGTGGACACGGCGAAGGCGATCATCGCGGTCGTTGTCGCACTCGTGCTCTTCCTGATCGTGGTCGCGATCTTCGCATTCCTCGGGATTGCGTTCCTCACCGGCATCGCCGGGATGGCGAGCGTCCCCGGCGTGACGGCCCCGGTGGCCTGAGCCTTCCCTTTTTCTGTTTCTCTCTGTGCCGATCCTGGAGATGGTATTCTCCCGCCAATCCCTGGTTATTACCAGGTTCCGCGGGTATTCGCTGGATTATTTGGGAACCCTTAAAAAGATGGAGTGGCCATGCAGAGTGTATGACTCTCTCTCTTACCGAGAAGATCACGGGGTTCGTCATGCGCCCCGTCGAGACGTTCCGCGAAGTCCGGGGCGAAACCTTCGGGGATGCCGCCACCTACTTCGCCGTGCTGCTGCTGATCAACGCCGTCCTCTCTGGCATCGTCGGCCTCCTTGGGTTCCGATCGGTCGGCATGCCCGGCGCCGACATCGCGGGAGCGGGAGGTCTCGGCGGGATGATCGGAGCCTTCATCATCGCCGTGATTGCCGGCATCATCGGACTCATCATCGGGGCGATCATCCTCCACATCGGCGTTATCATCATGGGCGGCCAGGGCGGGTTCATCTCGACCTTCAAGGCGACGGTCTACGGCCTCACGCCGTACTACCTGCTGGGATGGATCCCCGTCATCGGTTTCCTCGCCGGGATCTGGGGCCTGATCGTCGAGATCTTCGGCATCCGGGAACTCCACGACATGGACACCGGGAAGGCGGTCATCGCCTGGGTGATCTCGGTCGTGATCGTGATCATCATCGCGGTGATCCTTGCCGTGGTCATCGGTGCTGCCATCTTCGGGCTGCTGGGCATCGCGTCTGCCACGACCACCCCCGTAATCACCTCCTGATCCACCCCCTTTTCTCTCTCTTCTTCGCGCGACCGGTAACCTAGAAGTGGTCCTCTTTCCAATAGCCTCTGGATGATGGACGGCGACGGGGAGGGGCCGGTCAACAAGACCAACGTCGAGCGGCTCACCAACGCCTTCTTCGGGTTCACGATGACCCTGCTGATCCGGAACCTGGCGGTCCCCGACATCGCGACAATGACCGATGAGGTGATCCTCACGACCGCTGGCCGGTACCTCGTCGACCTCGCGATCTATCTCTTCGTCTTCCTGGTGCTCGGCGTCTCGTGGGTGATGGTCTTTCGGGTCTACCGTAACATCGTCGCGGTCGACATGGGGTTCGTGGTCCGGGTCTTCTTCGCGCTCCTCTTCGTGGTCTTCCTTCCCGTCACGAGCCAGCTGGACACGGCCCTCGACAGTCCGATCGGGGGCGTCTTCGCCCAGGTCAACCTCCTGCTCCTCGGGGTGATGACCTGGTCGCTCTTCCGCTACGCGGTCCGTACCCCCGCCCTCCGGAACCCGCGTCTCTCCCATCCCCGGGTGATCCGGCTCGTGAACCGGGAGTACCTCATCATCCCCGTGCTCTCGGCACTCGCCCTCGCCCTCTCGGTGCTGGAGATAACCCTCGCCGGGATCGTCTACCTGGCAGCGCCGTTCGTCCTCTGGTGGATGATCGACCGCGACGGGCTCGACTCCTGATCGTCAGAGCGCTCTTGTGCGTCCTGGACTGGCGACCTGGCCCCCTATCACGATCAGTGAGCCGAGCGGCTCCGCTCCGGGGTCAGCACTGTGGGCCCGAGCACCGCAGAGGGTGGAACGACGAAAAAAAGGGGTGGGACGGGATTTACGCGAGGTAATCTTCGGGGCGCGGGAGCTGCTCCTTGAGCCCCTTGCGCTTCCGGATCGCCATCACGACGTCCTTCACCATGCTCGCGGGCACGATCTCGAACCCGGCGAACTCCTGGGACCACATCGCTCGTCCCTCGGTGGCAGAGCGGATATCGCCGGCAAAGCCAAAGAGCTCGGCGACGGGCGCCTTGCCCACGACGGTGACCGTGTCGCCCTCGGAGGTGATGTCGAAGACCTGTCCGCGCCGGCCCTGGAGCTGCGAGGTGGCCGCGCCCATCTGGTCGGTCGGGACCGTGATCGAGATCTTCTGCATCGGTTCGAGGAGCGAGTCTCCGGCGAGCAGGAGGCCCGCCTTGATCGCCGAGCGCGAAGCCGGGATCACCTGGGCGGGGCCGCGGTGGATCGCGTCCTCGTGGAGCTTGACGTCCACGAGCCGGATCTTCATGTTCTGGACCTTCTCGTCGGCGAGAGGACCGCCGGCGAGCGCCTCGTGCACGCCCTCGAGGACCAGTTCCATCGTCTCGTTGAGGTACTGGATACCCTTGGTCATGTCGACGAACATGTTGGTGCCGTAGATGTCCTTGACGGACTTGGCCTCGTCCTTATCGAAGCCGGCTGCAACCAGGGTGTCACGCCGCTCGAGCATGGGCTGGTTCATGCTGATGTCGCCCGCCTTGATCATCTCGACGATGTTCTGGGGCAGGGGCTCGAGGTCCACGTAGAACCGGTTGTGGCGGTTCGGCGACTTGCCTTCGACGCTCGTCGCGACTCCCGTCGGGGTCTCGCGGTAGACGACGATCGGCGGCGAGGTGACGATCTCGACGCCCTTGTCGCGCTTGATCCGGCCCGTGATGATCTCGAGGTGGAGCTCGCCCATGCCGGCGATCAGATGCTCGCCGGTCTCCTCGTTGATCGTGACGTTGAGGGTCGGGTCTTCCTTCGCGACCTGGCGGAGCACCTCGACGAGCTTGGGCAGGTCCTTCATGCTCTTCGCCTCGACCGCGACGGTCATGACCGGCTCGGAGTAGTGCTTGAGGGACTCGAACGGCGTGATCTCGCGGAGGCTCGTCACCGTCGAGCCGACGATCGCGTCCTTCAGGCCCGTGACCGCCGCGATGTTGCCGGCGGGGAGTTCCTCGACCTGGATACGGGTCGGACCCATGAAGATCCCGGCCTGCTGGATCCGGTTGGAGCGCTGGGCCGCGCCCATGATGTAGACCTCGACGCCGCGCTTCATCGTGCCCGAGAAGAGTCGGCCGGTCGCGATCTCGCCCGCATTCGCGTCGAACGAGATGTCCGTGACCATCATCGTGATCGGGCCGTTCGGGTCGCAGGCGTACATCGCCTTGCCCTCGGGCGACTCCTTGTCGCCGTGCCAGATCACGGGGATCCGCCGCTTCTGCGCATCGATCGGGTTCGGCAGGTGGCGCACCACCATGTCGAGCAGGACCGCGTGGAGAGGCGACTTCTTGGCGAGCGCCTTCATTTCGCCGGCCCGGCACATCTGGTAGACGTCCTTGAACGAGACGCCCGAGGTCTTCATGAACGGAGCTGAGACGGCCCAGTTGTAGAGCGCCGAGCCGAAGGCGACCGTGCCCTTCGCCGCATCGAGCTTCCAGCCGGCGTTGTACATCTCCTCGTTCATGCCCTTGATCAGCTTGTTGACCTTGTCGATCACCTTGCCGAGGCGGATCTGCATCTCCTGCTCGTCCACCTTCAGCTCGTTGATCAGCCGGTCGACCTTGTTGATGAAGAGGACGGGCACGACCTGCTCCTTCAGGGCCTGCCGGAGCACCGTCTCGGTCTGGGGCATGGTCCCCTCGACCGCATCGACCACCACGACCGCTCCGTCGACCGCGCGCATCGCGCGCGTCACGTCGCCACCGAAGTCGACGTGACCGGGCGTGTCGATCATGTTGATCAGGTACTCTTTGTCCTCGTACTCGTGGACCATCGAGACGTTGGAGGCGTCGATCGTGATCCCACGGGCCTGCTCCTCCTCGTCGGAGTCCATGAAGAGCTGACGCCCGGCGAGCTCCTCGGAGATCATCCCCGCACCAGAGAGCAGGTTGTCCGAGAGCGTGGTCTTGCCGTGATCGATGTGTGCAACGATCCCGATATTGCGGATCAGCTCAGGCTTGTCCATGAGCTCTGTGACCCGGTCTACCATCTTCTTGCCGCGTGACATGTATGCACCAGAAAAAGGGGGGAGATTATCTGGCGGACTTCGCGATCCGCTCGCGCTCTTCTTTCTTGCCGACCGAGTAGGCCTTGACGTCGCCCTTCGAGGCGGCGATCAGCTCGTCGGCGAGTGCTGCTGCGACCGACTTCTTGCCGCGGCTCGCCTTCTGCACGCCCTCGGTGATGAACTTGAGTGCCGAGTCGACGCGCCGCTGCGGGGCCGTGTCGACCGACTTCGGGACGTTGATCCCGCCGTACTTCAGGCGGACCGTCTCCTCGCGGGGCCCCGCATTCGCAACGGCCTTGACGAGCACCTGGACCGGGTTCTCCTTGGTCTTCCGGGCGACGATCTCGAAGGCGTCCTTGACTATCCGGATCGCGAGCTGCTTCTTGCCCGTGTTGTGCTCGGACTGCATCAGGCGGTTGATCAGCCGTTCGACGATCAGCATCTGGCTCTTCGTGAAGTCCGCGCCGTTCAGCTTGCCGCAGGAGTGCGGCACGATCATCGAGTGAAGGTTCACGTACCGCTCGAGAGCGGGGTCCTCGATCTTCACCTCGCCGACATCGTAGAGGTTGAAGAGGAGCTTGGTCGTGCCGGTCGAAACCGGCTCGGTGGTCTCTGCTTCCATGATTAACGCCTCGGCTTCTCCTTCCGCCCGATCACCATCTCGTGGAGCGAGACGTTGTTGACCTGCGTGACCACGAACCGCACGCCGGGAATATCGCCCATCGAACGGCCGAGACGACCGCCGATGCCCTCGACCACGACCTCGTCGTGCTCGTCGATGAAGTTGATGGCGCCGTCACCGGCCGCGAACGCCGTCACCTGGCGGCCGTTCTTGATCAGCTGGACGCGCACGCACTTGCGAATGGCCGAGTTCGGCTGCTTGGCCTCGACACCGACCTTCTCAAGCACGATGCCCCGCGCCTGCGGTGCGCCCTCGAGCGGGTCGCTCTTGATGTCGAGTCCGAGGAGACGCCGCGCATAGTTCACGTCGCTCCAGCGGAACTTGTTCGAGTCCCGCTTCAATTTCCTGGCTGCGAATTTGCCCTGTCCCATGGGATACCCTCAATGTATACAGATATCGAGAACGGCTGTCACCGATCGTGAGATCAATACTGCGACGGGAACGAATATATTCATTCGTACGCCCGGTTCCCGCTTGCGTATATTATTCGATCCGGCCGGGTAATAATATATTTCTCACAGCACCACCTGTTGGGTGATGACCGTCCGGATCTACAAGGAGGTGGAGTTCGATGCCTCGCATCGCCTTCTTCAGTACGAGGGCAAGTGCCATAACCTTCACGGCCATCGCTGGAAGGTGGAGGTCTGGATCGAGGGGGTTCCCGACCCCGCTTCGTGCATCCTGCTCGATTACGCGCGGATCAAGGAGGTCGTCCAGCGGTTCGACCACCAGATCATCCTGAACGCGGCGGACCCGATGGTCACGGCGATCGAGGCGTTCCACCCGGTGGTGGTGACCGAGGGCGACCCGACAAGCGAGCTCCTGGCGTGCATCATCGCCGACGACCTGGACGCGGCGTGCCGCGCTGCCGAGGTGACCGCGCGCGTGACCCGGATCCGGGTCTGGGAGTCGAAGAACGCCTACGCCGAACTTGACCGATGAGAGTTGTCGAGGTCTTCCGTTCGCTCCAGGGCGAGGGGAGGAACCAGGGCCGGCCGACGGTCTTTCTCCGCCTGGCCGGCTGTAACCTCGCCTGCCGGTGGTGCGACACCCCGTACGCTCGTGACGGAGGGGAGGAGCGTGGCGCAGCGGACGTAGTCGAGGTCGTCCGGGCGATCGCCGGCCCGTGCCGGCTGGTCTGCGTGACCGGCGGCGAGCCCCTGCTCCAGCAGGATGCCCTCGTGCCGGTCCTGGTAGCGCTCTCCCGTGAGGGGTTCTCCTGCGAGATCGAGACGAACGGGACGATCCCGTTCGGTCCGTCCCATGCCCACGCGGCGATCACGATGGACGTGAAATGCCCCTCGTCGGGCGAAACGAGCGACCTGTCGCTGCTCGCCGCTCTCGGACCGGGGGACGCGGTCAAGTTCGTCGTCGCCGACCTCGTCGATCTCGCCTATGCCGAGCGCGTCCTGGCGGAGCACCCGACACAGGCAGAGGTCTTCGTCTCGCCCGTCCAAGGGGCCGAGCTCGCCCCGCTGGTCGATGCCATCCTGGAGCGGAACCTGCCCGTCCGGTTCTCGCTCCAGCTCCACAAGCTGATTGGAGTCCGATGATGAAGGCGGTCTGCCTGCTCTCCGGCGGCATGGACTCGTCCACGCTCGCCTACCTTGCACGGAGCCGGGGGTACGATATTCTCGCGCTCCACCTGAACTACGGCCAGAGGACCGAGGCCCGTGAGCTCCGGGCGGCCCGCGCGGTCGCCGAACGCCTCGGTGTCCTCGAGTTCCTCCCCGTCTCGGTCGAATACCTCCGCCTCTTCGGACGCTCGAGCCTGACCGATCCCTCGGTCGCGGTCGAGCAGTTCGACCCGGCGAAGCCCGAGCTGCCGAACACCTACGTGCCGTTCCGGAACGGTAACCTGCTCGCGATCGCGACGAGCTACGCCGAGTCCCGCGACGCGGAGGCGGTCTTCATCGGGGTCCAGGCCCTCGACTACTCGGGCTACCCCGACTGCCGGCCCCAGTTCATCGAGGCGTTCCAGCGCGTAATCGACCTGGGGACGGCGGACACCACGTCGATCCGCCTGGAGACCCCGTTCGTCGGCCTCTCGAAGACCGACATCCTCCGGATCGGCACCGATCTCGGGGTGCCGTACGACCTCACCTGGTCCTGTTACCAGGGCGAGGAGGAGGCCTGCGGCGCCTGCGGCTCCTGCCATTTCCGGCAGGCGGCCTTTGCGGAGCTCGGTCTCCAGGACCCGATTCCGTACCGGGGGCGGTCCTGATGGAGATCTGGCGAGGACGCCGACTCTGGATCGAGCGGCGATCGCTCGAGCTCCCGTCGGGGACGAAGGAGTACGTGGTGGTCCACCCCGGGGGTGCGGTGGCGATCCTGCCGGTCGACGGTGACGAGGTGGTGCTGATCCGCCAGTACCGGGCCGCGGTCGACGCCTGGGTCCTCGAGGCCCCCGCCGGTACACTCGAGCCGGGCGAAGACCCGAAGACCTGCGCGGCCCGGGAGCTGATCGAGGAGGCGCGGGTGGCGGCGGCGGAACTGGTCCCGCTCGGGGCTGTCCTGACAACGCCGGGCTTCTCGGACGAGGTGATCCACCTCTATCTCGGGCGCGGGCTCTCCCCCTCCGCCGCGTTCGACCCCGACGAGGACGAGCAGATCGAGGTGGTGCGGGTGCCCGTCGACGAGGTGCGTGCAATGGCGCTGGACGGGCGGATCGCCGACGCGAAGACCCTCTGCCTGGTCCTCCGCGCCCTCGTGGCGCCCGGTTCCGGTCCATGACCTGCCGGTGGCAGGGAGCGCTCGTTGTCCTCGCTCTTCTCGCCCTGCTCGCGATCACTGCGGGCTGTACCGAAACGCCCGCAGAGGACCGGTGCCGGGTCGCCGACGATGGTCGCCTCTCCCTCTCGCTCGCCGGGGGAGGGGACCGGTCCATCGAGGTCCTGGAGCGGGATGGGAACTTCTCGCTCTCGCGCGCCGTCTTCTCGAGCGGCGGCGTCCCCGTAACGGCCTATATCGGCGCGCCGGCCCGCCCGGCGGCGGTCGGCATCGTCTACGTCCCGGGAGCGAACGAGCCGGTCTCGGGGCATCGCGACCGGTTCAGGCGGTACGCGGACGCCGGCATCGCCTTCCTCTACCTCGACGTCCGGGGGAACGGGTTCGAGACGCCGGGGGCGCGGACCGACCTCGGGGCCGAGTACCGGGAGTTCGAGCGGGGTGGGTTTCCCCAGTCGTACCGGGTCATCGCGGACATTCTCCGGGCCCGCGCCCTCCTGGCGGAGGAGTTCGGCCCTGCCACGACCTGGGCGGTCGGCTCGTCGAACGGCGGGCGGTACGCAGCGGTGGCAGCGGCGATCGAGCCGGCGTTCGCGGGGTACGCCGGGGTCTCGACGTCGGGATACGGCGACCTCTCAGGCCTCGACGCGGGCCCCCGGCAGTTCATCGCCTCCCTCGACCCTGCCTCGATGATCGGCGTGATCAGCCCGCGCCCCGTCCTGGTCTACCATGCCGGGGCGGACCCCGTCATCCCGTTCGCGGACGGCGAGGCGCTCTTCGAGGCCGCCCGCGACCCGCGGACCTTCGTCCCGTTCTCCGGCCAGCACGGGATCGACCCGGTGGTCGACGCCGACCTGATCGGCCGGCTGACACAGGTTTATGGCCGGTAACGGGCAATATATACCGACACCCAGGAGGGCCGGATGACAGAACAGGTCGAGATGGACGAGGCGCGCCGCCGGTACGAGTTCAAGAAGGCGCTCGAACGGCTCGAGGCCAAGCAGGGCGCGGGTACCGAGCTGATCACGCTCTACATCCCGCCCGACAAGCAGATCTACGATGTGACGGCCCAGCTGCGCGACGAGTTCGGCCAGTGCTCGAACATCAAGTCGAAACAGACGCGGACCAACGTCCAGTCCGCGATCTCCTCGATCCTCTCCCGGCTCAAATATTATAAGCGGCCGCCTGAGCGAGGGATGGCGGTCTTCTGCGGCACGATCCAGCTGGGCGGGGACAAGTCCGAGCTCGAGTGCCAGATCGTGGAGCCGCCCGAGGTGGTCAACCTCTACATGTACCGGTGCTCCTCGACCTTCGAGCTCGAGCCCCTCAAGCAGATGCTCGAGGAGAAGTTCGTCTTCGGCCTGCTCGTCCTCGATCGGCGGGAGTCGTACTGGGGATTCCTGCGCGGCAACCGGATCGAACCGATCGGGGGCGCGACGTCGACGGTGCCGGGCAAGCAGCGCAAGGGCGGGCAGTCATCGGTTCGGTTCGCCCGCCTCCGCGAGATCGCGATCAACGAGTTCTATGTCAAGGTCGGCGAACGGGCGAGCGCCGCGTTCATGGCTGAGAAGGACTTCTTCGAGCGGTTCAAGGGCGTCCTGATCGGCGGCCCCTCGCCGACCAAGGAGGAGTTCGAGGCCGGCGCCTACCTGCACCACGAGGTCCAGAAGCGGATCATCGGGCTCTTCGACGTCGCCTACACCAACGAGTCCGGCCTGGCCGAACTGGTCGACAACGCCCAGGACGCGCTCCGGGGCGTCGAGGTGATGAAGGAGAAGGAGAGCATGGCCCGGTTCCTGAAGGAACTCGTCAAGGACGACGGGCTCGCCGCGTACGGCGAGGAGTCGGTCCGGCGCAACCTCGAGATCGGGGCGGTCGATATCCTCCTTCTCTCGTCCGGCCTTCGCGAAGTCCGGCAGAAGATCCGGTGCGAGGCCTGCGGCCACACGACCGAGCGGACGGTGAAATCGAAGCCCGGCGAGGTGACGAGCGACCTCGATGCGGGCTCCTGCCCGGACTGTTCGGCCCCGCTCTCGATCGCCGAGGAGTCCGACATCATCGACGAGCTCACCGGGTTCGCAGACCAGTCGAGCGCCCGGGTCGAGATCATCTCCGATGACTTCGAGGAGGGCTCGATCCTGATGACCGCCTTCGGCGGCATCGCCGCCATTCTCCGGTACAGGACAGGATACTGATGTACACCGAGACCACCGAGCTGATCAGATCGGCACTGCAGAGAGTAACCGGTGAGGAGGACGTCCTCATCACCGACGGGGGAGAACACGCAGACCTCGCCTCGACCGTGGCGTTCGCCCTCGCGAAGAAGCGACGCGCCCCGCCGGCGGCGATCGCCGCAGACCTCGTGTCAGGACTCGCGGCGGCGCTCGCCCCCCACGGGATCACGGTGGCGGCAACCGGCCCGTACCTGAACTTCCGGTTCGGCCCCGAGTACTTCGGCGGTGTCATCCGTGCCGCGCTCGCGCCCGGGTACGGGGCCAGCAGCCCGCAGGGAACACGGGTCGTCCTGGAGCACACCTCGGCGAACCCGAACGGCCCGCTCCACGTCGGTCACATCCGGAACTCGATCATCGGCGACACCCTGGCCCGCGCCTTCAGGAAGGGCGGGTATACGACCGAGGTCCATTACTACGTCAACGACATGGGCCGGCAGATCGCGATCGTGGTCTGGGGCATGGAGCACCTGGGGATCGAGCCCGAGGACGGCGAGAAGCCCGATCACTACATCGCCCGTGTGTACGTCGAGGCGAACCGGCGGATCGAGGCGGACCCGGCGATCACCGTCGAGGTCGACGGGCTGATGCAGAAGGTCGAGGCCCTCGACCCCGCGACGGTCCGCGCCTTCCGTGGTGTCGTCGGGCGCTGCCTAGACGGGTTCCGCGCGACCCTCGCCGACCTCGGGACGCCGCACGACCGGTTCGTCTGGGAGTCCGACTTCCTCAGGAACGGGGACATGGAGCGGGTGCTCGCCAAGCTCGCCCGACTGCCCGTGGCGCACCAGGACGAGGTCTTCTATCTCGACCTCTCCGCCGCGGGGATCGAGAACCGCTACGTGCTGCGCCGCTCGGACGGGACGTCGGTCTACGCGGCCCGCGACCTTGCCTATCACCTCTGGAAGGGGCGTAACTTCAACCGGGTGATCGACGTGCTCGGGGCGGACCACAAGCTGATCGGCGCCCAGCTCCAGGCGACGCTCCGGCTGATCGGCGAGCTCCCACCCGAGATCGTCCACTTCGAGTTCGTCTCCCTTCCCGAGGGGTCGATGTCGACCCGCGCCGGCACGTTCATCGCGGCCGACGACCTGGTCGCGGAGACCCGCCGGCGGGCCTTCGACGAGGTGACCGTGCGCCGGCCCGAGCTCCCCGAGGAGGAGCGGCGGGCGATCGCACAGTCGGTCGCGCTCGCCGCGATCCGGTACGACATCATCCGGATCTCGCCGGAGAAGTCGACGGTCTTCGACTGGACGAACGCGCTCGACTTCGAACGGCAGTCCGGGCCGTATATCCAGTACGCCCATGCCCGGGCCTGCTCGATCCTGGAGAAAGCGGGCGAATATACGGAGACCTTCGCGGCGGCGTCGTCCTACGAACAGGCCCTGGTCCGCCAGATCGCGAAGTTCCCGTCGGTCGTCGCCCAGGCGGTCGACGAACTCCGGCCCCACCTGGTGGCGACCTACGCGCGGGAGCTCGCGGACCTCTTCAATACGTTCTACCACTTCGAGCCGGTCCTCCGGGCCGAGGGCGCGACGCGGGACGCCCGCCTCACGCTCGTGCGTGCGGCGCAGAACACGCTGAAAGAGGCCCTCGAGACCCTCGGGATCGATGCCCTCCGTTCCATGTGAGCCGGCCCGGGAGGCGCTCTCCCGGCAGGGCTACCTCTTTGTCGACCGCCGCTCGACGGCGGCGGTGAAGCCCTGCCTCTGGTGTCGCCGCGCCCTCGGCGGGGGGGACACCTGCTACAAGCAGCAGTTCTACGGGATCGAGTCGTACCGCTGCGTCCAGATGACGCCCACGCTCCGCTGCAACCAGCGCTGCATCTTCTGCTGGCGCTCGTTCGAGCACGAGGTGACCGAGGAGGTGGAACTCCCGCCCGAGGTGCTCTTTTTCGCCCTTTCGCGCCTCCAGAAGCAGGCCCTCGCGGGGTACAAGGTCCACGTCGCCCCCGAGCGGTTCGAGGAGGCGGCGAACCCCCGGCAGGTGGCCGTCTCGCTCGCCGGCGAGCCGACGCTCTACTCGCATCTCCCCCGGTTCCTGGAGCTCTGCACCGAGGCGGGGATGACCACTTTTCTGGTGACGAACGGGACGCGCCCCTGGGTCGTCCAGGCTTCGCGCCCGTACCAGACCTACGTCTCGCTCGACGCCCCGGACGAGGCGACCTATCTTCGCGTCTGCCGCCCGGTGGAGACCGGCACCTGGGACCTGGTCCAGGAGAGCCTGGCCCTGCTCGGTTCTCGCCGCTCGGCGGTGCGGGTGACGCTCGTCGCCGGCCTGAACGATCATGACCCGGCGGGGTACGGGGCGCTGATTGCCGATTCGAGCCCGGTCTACGTCGAGGTTAAAGGCTATATGCATCTCGGGTACAGTAGAATGCGCCTTTCGGCGGCGCACATGCCGCCCCACGAACGGGTCAGGGCGTTTGCCGAGCAGGTGGCGCGGCACGCCGGGTACCAGGTGCGGGACGAGAACCGTGCGAGCCGCGTGGTGGTGCTGGAGCGGATGGAATGAGGTTCAACGTCGAGGAGTGGAGAGACCGTTCGAGGAGCGACTTCGAGGGCGCCTGGTACGCGGGCCCGGAGGTGCTGACACCGCCGGGTTCGGCCGGCCGGTACCCGAGGCTCGCGTACCCCCGCGCCGCCCGCCACCCGGTCTTCGAGACGATCCATCGCCTGCGCGAGGCCTACCTCTCGATCGGTTTCACCGAGTACGCCGTCCCGATCATCGTCGAGGAGGCGGAGGTCTACCGGCAGTTCGGGCCCGAGGCGATGGCGGTGCTGGACCGGGTCTTCTACCTCGGCGGGCTGCCCCGGCCCAACGTCGGGATCGCCCGCGAACGCCTGGACCGGATCAACGCGATCCTCGGGAAGGAGATGGACACGGCGACCGAGGAGGGGCTGCGCGAGACCCTGCACGGGTACAAGAAGGGGACGGTCGACGGGGACGAACTGGCCCACGTGCTCGCGGAGGTGCTCGGGACGGACGACGGCGTCGTGGTGCGGGTGCTGGACGAGGTCTTCCCGGAGTTTCGCGCCCTCTCCCCGGAGTCGAGCCGCTCGACCCTCCGGAGCCACATGACCTCGGGGTGGTTCATGACGCTCGGGGCCGTCTGGGACCGCTCGCCCCTCCCGCTCCGGCTCTTCTCGGTCGACCGCTGTTTCCGGCGGGAGCAGGAGGAGGGGCCGACGCGGCTGATGACCTACCACTCGGCGTCGTGTGTCGTCGCCGGCGAGGACGTCACGAACGAGGAGGGGAAGGCGGTGGCCACCGCCCTCCTGTCGGCTTTCGGCTTCACGGACTTCCGGTTCCAGCCCGACGAGAAGCGCTCGAAGTACTACATGCCCGACTCGCAGACCGAGGTCTACGCCCGCCACCCGGTTCACGGGTGGGTCGAGGTGGCGACCTTCGGCCTCTACTCGCCGTCGGCCCTCGCGGAGTACGGCATCGGGGTGCCGGTGATGAACCTGGGCCTCGGGGTGGAGCGGCTCGCGATGGTTCTCGGCCAGGCGGACGACGTGCGGGCGATGGTCTTTCCCCAGTTCTTTCCCCAGCCGCTCTCGGACGCGGTGCTCGCCGGTGCGGTCGGCCTCCGCGAGGAGCCGGCGACGGTCGAGGGGCGCCGGATGGCGGCGGCGATCGCCACCGTTGCGGCCAAGCACGCGGACGCGCAGGGCCCGGTATCGTTCGAGGCATGGGCCGGCGAGGTCGCCGGCACCCGCGTCCGGGTCTTCGTCGAGGAGCCCGAGTCGACGTCCCGGCTCCTCGGGCCGGCGTGCCTGAACGAGGTCTTCGTCCGCGACGGCTCGGTGCTCGGGGTGCCCGACACGGAGAAGTTCAGAGACGTCCGCGAGCACGGCGTGCCGACGGGCATCCGGGTCCTCGACGCGGTGGCCGCGCTTGGTGCGGCCCGGATTGAGGAGGCGAGCCGCTGCGGGGAGGCGACGACCGTCCAGGTGAAGATGGCGAAGCTCCCGAGCGACATCAACCTCCGGGTGGCGGAGCACGCGATGCGCTCGATCACGGACACGAAGAAGAAGGTGGACGTCCGCGGACCGGTCTTCATGACGGTGCGGTCCGAGGTTGTAGAGACGTCAATAATTTAAGGTGATTCCTTAAATAGTGCCACCATCCCAAAAAGCATGAGAAGGTGGTACCGCGGTATCCCTCATTTCCCCGGGTCGATATACCCCTGACGAGGCCGTCGAGACCGATCTTCGGGCTCGCGACCTCTTGCAATCCTGCACGAGCTGTCCTCGTTGTGGCGGCACTCATACCGGTCGCATCCGGCGTCCACGGTACTATTGTTGTCGAAGGGCGTGGGGGGTTCGGACGGGCAGTATCCTCGAACGGTCGCCGGTCATGTTCTCGACACGGTTGCTCGGGATCAGGGTATTTGAACGGGATCTGTCGGTCCGGGAAGCGGCCCGTCAGCCCCGGCTCCTGAAGGGGCAGAGACTTCATGGTACAGCAGTGTGCCGCTGTGCGCGCCGTGTGAGCAGATGCAGCTGGCCTGGAAAGGGAGTCATTTTGGTATGAAAAGCGGCAAATGGGTTAAATTTGTCGCCATTATTGTGGTGTGCGTTGTCTGTGATATTGTCCTGCACCTTGTTACAAGCGCATACAGTACGATGCCTGAGAACCCGAATTACAGCATAGTGGCAGAGTTGCTCGGGATGGAAAGTACCGTCTCTCTCTGGGCGCTCCTCTCTTTTTCCAGTGCTGCGTGTGTGTATTACCTCATCAGAAAAACAATCCCAGGAGAGGGGATACACAAGGGGCTGCGTTACGGTTCTGCTATTGCTCTGATCTGGCTCTTTGCCATGCTGGAGGGGGTAGCCCTGTTTGGCAATCCGGTAAAGAACGAACTTGTGGTTGGCCTCAGTGATGCTCTTCCTGTTTTTTTGATGGGGATCCTGTTGAGTCTGCTATTCGATGATCGGGGAAACGATGCTGCGGTACAGCCGTGGACTTTTGGACAGAAAATGACGGTCCTTTCCATAATCACGGCGATATTCCTGACTGGACGATACGCTGCATATTACATGGGAGCGATCCGATCAGGTTACCACACAAACCCGGTTTCCACATTTTTCTGGACATTCTTTATGGGTGCCTGTATCGGGGCAGCATGTATTCTACTGGGGAATATCGGAAACACGTTGTTCCTGGAACGTAGAGCAGCGAAGTTTGGATTCCTGATCTTTGGCGTTAACTGGGCAACGTTCCTAGTTTTTATGCCCCTGTTGTTTTCCGGTTATCTGATGGACGTGCTCTTCAGAATCATTATCGATCCCCTGCTTGTAACGATCGGATATTATCTGGCATTCAGTCCCAGGGTTGCGCACATGCCGAAAATCCTACAATAGAGAATAGCTACAAACCCCAGCTTACCTTTATCTCTTGTTCGATCGATCTTTCTCCATGAGCACGTTCGGGACCTTTATTCTTCACCAGGAGTATGCGGCCATCGCCGCCCGCGGCGATCCTCTCA